>JBPQHD010000021.1:0-2757 GCA_051384485.1 Parachlamydiaceae bacterium | reverse complement strand
ACTTCCAGATTAGGTTTATCTGTAAGATTATTAATTCGATACACGACTTCTTTTAACTCTGCATCAGAAATTTTACCTCTTTCCGCTTTGTCTAGCATTTCGCTCATATTTATTCTCATACTAGATAACTACCTCCTGCTCTGGGTTATTGCGCTATGATCAAAAAATTGATCTAGATATGCGCATATGCATCTTATTTAAATTTTTAAGAATCAATTTAAACTCTTGTGTTGCTGTTTGCCTTGCCATTTTCCTTCAAAAGCCTTCTTAACTTCGAAATTGGTGAAGACTCAAGCCATGGTTGAGGCAGAATCAATAATCTTCCTGCTATAACGCATTTTATAAATGCGTATGATAAAGCTGCTTTTTGATTGAATTGTAGCAGGGATAGCAAAAAATTCACTTGGCAACTTTTCCTTTCTCGCGTAATTTCTTCGATTTTAAGAAATCTTATATTCTTAAGTGAGTTCGAACGCGTTCCTGGCGTGAAAGAAAAATCCTCTTTTGGAAAGGAAAAACTTAAGGCAAAACAATGAGAAGAAACTCCCTCTGCATGCCTATTAAGATAAAGAATTCTATGCTTTGTCTTAGAAATATTTAGCAGCATCATCACTTCTTCCACAATTAAAAATAGCGATTAACCAAAGCCAATCAATTGCCAGCTTAGATTAATAAACTACTTTGTTCTAATTTTTCTTGAAGAATTCTGCAAAAAGCAGGATTGTTATCTAAGAAATCCTTTATAAAAGATTTCACACTAGCCAAGTAGATCGCACGCTGCAGCTCTTGTCTCAAAGCCTCCAATAATTCATTAGGATTAGGAGGAGAATTATCTTTTCTTGGTAGGGACACCAAGAAATCTTTTGTTTCGCGTAAACAATCAGCAAAAACACGTGCTAAATCGGGATCATTACTAACAAAGGATTGAATTTTTTCAACGCGAGCAGCTACTATGTCATTTTTTACCCTAAGATCTCTAGTCTGATTAATCACTCTTTTTTCCTCTTCGCTCCTTTCGACCCGATCTCCACTTGATTGATATGGCTTGTGGCGGGTCAATTTGCAGCAAGATAAGCGATTGATAAGTTTAATTATTTTATTTCTGCTATTGAAGTAAATTTTTTTAAAAGTGGAAGTGCTGAGCATTCTTTTTAAAGCTCGGGCAGTGCCTCCCCAAATAGAGAAAAATAATGAGCTCAAGGCGCTAGCCTTAGAGCTAGTTGGTTTAGAATTGATATTGCTAGTTAGCTGGGGAGTTTGGCTTGTAGATTCCACTTGCATAGGATAATTTTTCCTTTAAGAATAGAGTTAATATTTTTTAAATCTTCTCTTATGTTTTAGATTTATAAAAAGCCCAATTTCAGGCATCCAGACTCTCACTAGACGTGCTATCAGATGTACAGGAGAATCGGATGGACGTTTCCTCATCAGGCGAAAGCTCCTCCTCTTCGCTATCCTCAATTCCATATTGCTGAAGCCATTGCCTATCCGCTTCAAAAGGAGTTTCAGGGGACAAAAACTCCATAAGAGTTTTTAATGATCTCATTTCCCCAATCAGTTTGTCATCTCTAAGATCGGGACCTATATCTTCAATATCTTTTTTTAATTTTTTTACTCTTTGGTTGATTAGGTTCACAGCATTTTTTACTCTTAGTTCCTCTTTGATCGATACCTCAGAAAACCATCTATTCCGGTTAATACTCGATTCAGCTTTTTTTATTTTTGCAACAATGCTTTTCTTTTTCACCATTCCATAAATTGCGCCAATGGAAGCTAAGAGCGGGGTTGCAATTTGTTTTACTATGGTGATATTGGGTGCCTTTGCTATTAATTGTGCAGCTCCGGTTGCTACAGCCATTGCAAAATCATGCGAATTAACTTTTCGAGCCATTAAGATTCCTTGATCTGCCAGCATAGCATTAGCTAGAGCTTGCCTGTATTCTTTTATTGCTTGATCAAATGCTTCGTCGATAAGCGCAATAATTGCGCATTCTCGAACTGAGCTTTTTGATAACCCGGCTAAAGCCGAGGGTTTAGTGAGCTCGGAGCTATTGAGTAGCGCAAGAACCTTTTCTGCTTCTTCAGCGTGTGTGGATTGAACGTGCCAAGGTGCGTCCTCCCATAAACGATTTAAATCAGCCTGGCTAGCAGCAAGTTCAGGATTTAAGTATACTTTTTTAGTAGTAACCGGAGTGACTATCATTAAGAGCTCCTTACAATTTAAATGATCTGAGAATTTAAACGTTATTAAACACTTGCAAACGTTATAGTTTTATAACCCAAGCTTAGGTGTACTCAAGAGGATTTTTTTAATGCTTATAGCCTACAAATTTCTTAAAACAATTTTCCGCTCATGATGAGATGTTTGAGTTGAACCTTATCAAAAGGTTAATAAATAATTCTATGATTATTTTCTTTGTCCACCGACCCTTTTCAAGATGGCGGAATGTAGCCACATTACCTTAAGGCAAACCTACAAGAAGCGAGCCAAGAGGGCTTTATAGATGGCCCATTGGCCGACCAGCTTTGTGATTAAATCTCTCTCCTCCCTTTATTTGTTGCCAAATAAGCGGCTTGCCACCCTTGTTTACTCTTTTTGCATCGGTAAGCGTCCCGGGCTTGAAAATGTTTTTCCTATTACCATCTAACCCATCCCCATATTTAAATTTACCTTCTGGCCCCTGACGCCCTAGTCTTCCTGCAGCATCAAGATGGGGCCAAATGATTAACGCACGTTGCCTCGCTAGATAAACAAGA
>JBPQHD010000020.1:0-23199 GCA_051384485.1 Parachlamydiaceae bacterium | reverse complement strand
GGACATGTGATATAAGTTTATTTAATACTTGGTTAGAACAAATCCTTGTTCCTCAACTAAAGCCAGGACAAGTCATTATACTAGATAATGCTAGTTTCCATAAATCCAAAGCGAGTTTAGAAATCATCCAGAAGGCAAGATGTGAGGTTTTATTTTTACCACCATACTCTCCTGATTTGAACCGGATTGAGAAGTTTTGGGCTAATTTTAAGAGAAATGTGAAAGAAGTTTTAAGCTTGTATTCGACTCTTACTGAAGCGATTGATCAATCCTTTTTGAAGGTTTGTGTCTAGTGAAAAATTAAATAGAAACTACTATATCTATTTTCATCAAACATTTTTTAGCTAGCAACGTCTTGACTGACATTTTGTCGCATTCTTGAAGGTTCCACTGGGAATTATTCAACACAGCCCTAGTTTGGGGTACTTAATCAATCATTCACGACTCACCGCATAAGTTTTTATCGCCGAGCTCACTAAAGCCCTTTTGCAGGTTACGATTGTCTTGATTTTCCTTTAAAGCTTAATAAGACGTTAATCTAATTATGATATGATATCATTACTTAATTCAGTAAGGTGTTTAACAAAATGAGTATTGATTTTGAAAAAACCCATTACCTACAGGCTGTAAAAAAAAATAAAAATCTTAAAAAAATTTCCCATCACGCGAACGACAAATTACAGTTTAAATATGTTGATGTTAGTTTTAAAAAATTTAATAAAAAATACTCAGAAGGATGGTGGTTTGGGCGCAAAGTGATTGCTCTACCCGCAGCACTTTGGTCGGGAACTGTTAAGACGACCTATCACTTAGCCAAAGCAATCATTATCGGCTCGGTAAAAGGATCTTCCGATGGTAGAAAATATTTTAAAGCACAACTTTTTTATGTTGGAAGAGATTTTCAAGAATCAATTGGTTGGCTAATTTCTTTCTTTAACGACAGATATGGGCAGTATCATATCCAGGAAAGTGGATTTCACAAGACCTGCTATAACTGGTCTACTCAAGGAAATCTCGATAAAAGGTTCGAGAAAATAAACCGCTTAAAGAATACTGCAAAAAAAGAGGAGCGTTTTGCTAAGTTAGCTGTCGCCTATTACAAAATAGGCAATCGAGAGAATGCTTTCAAAGCAATCAAAAAAATTTCTAAAGAAAGCAATTTTAAAGATGGTTTTATAGAAAGAATAGCTCGTTTTTACTATAAAAAAGGTCATTTAGATAAAGCTCTAGAAACCATTAGAGAAATTTCTGACAAAGGTTACAAGAATAAAGATGCGTTCATAACCAAGACAGCAAAAGCCTATTTCAATAAAGGCAATCTAGATGCAGCTCTCACAACAATTAAAGAGCTTTCTGACAATAGCTATAAGGTTAAAGGAAATTTTATAGCTGATATCGCTGAAGCTTACTTCCATAAAGATAATTTAGATAAATTTTTCGAAACTCTTAAAGAACTTCCTAATAGAAAATCCGATTTTAGAAGTATTTTTAAAGCAAGAATCGCTCTTTCTTACCATGAAAAAGGTGATCTAGATAATGCTATCAAGGCCATCAATCTAATTTATCACCACAGAATTCAGCAAGCGTGCATAGTCATGATCAAAGATGATTATTTAAATAAGGGCGACCGAGAGAATGCTTTCAAAGCAATCCTACAGTTTGTTGGAGACCTCGAATTTAGAGATACTCTTATAGCAGAAGTGGCAACATCCTACTATGAAGAAGGCGATCTAGTTAAAGCTTTAAAGACAATAACCAAATTTTACGATAATGAGTTTAAGAAAACCTTTATAGTCAATATTGCAGAAGATTATTTTGATCAAGGCGATCGAGAGAATGCTCTTAAAGTAATCCAAAAACTTTTCCCTAGAGATTCTGAGAGAGAGGCCTTTATAGCAAAAATAGCTCATTCCTACAATGAAGAAGACAACCTCGTTAAAGCTTTACAGACAATAGCCAAAGTTTACGATAGCCAAGTTAAGAAAACCTTTTTAATCGATGTTGCAAAAGGTTATTTTAATAAAGGCGATCGAGAGAATGCCCTCTTAACAATCTCACAACTTTATGAAGACCCTGAGGCTAGAGATGCCTTTATAATAAAAATAGCTCTCTCTTTCCATAAAGAAGGCCACCTAAATAGAGCTCTCTTCCTTATTGATATCTATCATCGTGACACACAGGAAAAATTTGCCCTTCTAATTCAACTTGCCCAATCACTTTTTTCAGAGAATGATGAGAGAGGAGTTATTGAAGTCATTAAAGAGATGGCTCAAGAATCACTTAAGAACAAGATGATTGCAAAAGGAATGTCCAATATTTATGATAAGGTAATCAAAGAGAATAATGTAGAGGCCTTTTTTACTCGCTTGGCAAAAGATTGTTTCGTTAAAACAAAAGGGTATTTTATTAATAAAGAGGCTCAAGCGATCATTCTGGAAATAAAGAAAGCCTCTATAAGTCCCATTACCCTACAACGTTTCTGCAATCTAAAACAGTCATACACTAGACCCAAATCTTCGAGAACCTATTCTTCATCAAACAAGGAGTATTTTCGTTCGCTATACGAATCTAGATACGCCCGTTATTATTCGGTTTTAGGGTTAGAATCTACGGCTTCTAAAGGGGAAATTAAGAAAGCATACATGAAGCTCGCACTGAAATATCATCCTGATAAAGCAGTGAGGAGTCAAAATGAAAGCGAAGATGAATTCGATAAAAGAAAACGAATGCATGAAGAACAATTTAAAATCATCGCAGAAGCATATAAAGCACTAATGAAGCTTTAGTTTACTGATCTATTTGTCATTGCTTTTGTAGATCCTGCAGCGATAGAGCTATACCGCAGAATGGATGAAGAGTGATTTAGCCTTTAGATATAGTTGTCACTTTGGTGGCTTTGATAACTCTTTAATCAATCATTCGCTTCAGTATCATCGATAAATTTTACGGCATGGCACCTTAAATTTTATGTCCATCGCACTGCAACTGTTGCACACAAATGAAGCATCTAACTATCCGAACGCCCCCCTAGGCTTTCCCAGAATAAGACTGGCTAACAGAACATCTTTTCAGGATTTGGAAGGCAAGGAACTATATTGATGTGGAGGGCTTCACAATTAATAAAAACGATTATTGATTCAAAGATAGGAAGCACCCTTATCTATCTAAATCACTAGGATTTTGGCAAATAAGGTAGTTAAGATCAAATCTCAGCAAGGAAGACGTGAAGGCACCTCGTATCCCTTATCTTTATACTCCTTTGTTTAGACCTTTTCTAAATTCTCATGTCAACTGTTTTTTCCTATCATCGCCTCTAAGAAAAACGCTGGTCTATTCAAAAAATTTACTCTCAAACCCTTAGAAAGAAAAAAAATTTTTAATTTTAACAAATTTTTTATTGAAAAAATTCTTAAAACTGTCTCATATTTACACAAGATCTGTCCGAACGAGACAAAAAAGAGAACAAAGGAGACAATATGTCAAAAATCAAAAACTTACTAGTATCATTAGCTATCCCATTTTTTATGTTTTATGCAAGCACAGCTTCTTGCTACATACCATGTAATCCTGATTCCCTAAAGTTTTACGGATTACCCGACCTTGTTGTTATCCCTCCTGGTCGTTTTGTTTTTTTTAACAACAGTATTGGCGTAGTTGTTAATAACCAACTGTATAAAGTGCAAGCCATCCAATTAGCAGAAGATGGTAATTACCAAGTCAAAATTTTTGGTGAACCTCAGCTAGAAGCAAACTTCGCTTCTACAACTTTGGACCAGCCTCATTTTGATGCATTCATTTACGGTAAATGCCCTAATCAGCATCCTTACGATAAGGAAGGGGGCTGCCTAGGTCCTTTGGACTGTCCTTTCTCAGGTTAATTTATTGGTGGCTCGGCTTTGCCGAGCCATCGTCACTTCATTTACTTTCTTCTTTCTTAAAACTAATCACCCAGAAAAAACAATTTGGCATTCTCTTTCAACTTTGATAGAGTGCAATTTTTTTAGGGATTAGAACGTCTATGCTTGGTTATGCGATTAAAATGCTTATTGGGAATAAGAGTTCTTTCCTAGGGGTAATTTTTGGCATCTTTTTAGCGACCCTTCTCATATCCCAACAATCAGCGATTTTTTTAGGGCTTGTTGCAAGGTCTTACCGAATGGTAACAGATATACATGCTCCTAATATTTGGGTGATGGACCCGGCCACAGAAAGTGAAGATAAAATTCGCAGTATGCCACATAATTACTTAGACGTCGTGAGGAGCGTGCCTAATATTGAATGGGCCGTTCCCATTAGCGTTGCCAGTCTCCCCGTTGTGACTAACGGTGGGATTTTTGATATTTGTAAACTGTATGGCATTGATGATGCTACCTTGATCGGTGCCCCTCAAGTCATGATCGAAGGAGATGTCAGGGATTTGAGAAGAGAAGGTGGCGTGATTGTCGATGTCTATTCGGCAACAGGCATTCTAGCTAAGACATTACCTGATGGCTCCAAACTTCCCTTAAAAATCGGTGACGAGCTAGAAATTAATGAGAAACGAGCCATTATTGTAGGAATTTGCAAGATCACCCCGGGCTTTTACCCACAGCCTATTTTTTTTACAGCCTATCAAGATTTTTTAAACTTCTCTGCAATGTCACCAAACCAACTCTCATTTATTGCTGCTAAGAGCTCGACAAAAGCCAACATTAATGAAATACTCAAAGAGATCAATGCTCATCCTGGCCTGCAAGGATTAACAAGCGATCAATTTAAGTGGAGAATCGTAGAATCCTTTTTAAAGACAGGGATTCTGATCAACTTTGGCCTTTCCGTTGCCTTGGGAATCATTATCGGTTTTTCTATCGCCGGCCAAATTTTTTATAACATGACAGTAGAAAATTTAATGTACTTTGCTTTAATAAAGGCAGTTGGTGGAACACAAAAGATGATTCTGCAAATGATAGCCTTACAAGCTTTAATTGTAGGAGTCCTGGGGTTTTTGCTTGGAATTGGAGCCACTTTTTTATGGGGTGTCGCTACAGCAGGGACAACGCTGGCCTTTTTGCTACCTTGGCAACTCCTATTTCTCACAGGGCTGATTATCCTAGGTATTTGCGCTTCGGCAGCCGTTCTTAGCATTCGAAAAGTTTTTCGGGTCGATCCGAAAATGTTGATGGGAACTTAAGATGAGCCGCATAGCAGTCCAATGCAAAAATCTAAAAAAAAGTTATGGCCAAGGCGAAAATAAAATCATGGCTTTAAAGGATGTTAATTTAGATATTTACAAGGGTCAACTCACCCTGCTTGTGGGCCCCTCAGGATCAGGCAAATCTACACTTCTATCGATCATTGCCACAATACTAACCTCCGATCATGGACAACTTTTTTTATTGGATCACGAGGTCAGTAAAATGACAGAAGCGGAAAAATCGGTTTTTAGAAGAGATTATCTTGGGATTGTCTTTCAATCTTTTTTTTTGATTCCCACTTTAACGGTAGCTGAAAACGTAGCCCTTCCTTTAATTGTTGCCGGACAGGAGGAATCTGTAGCATTAGATAAAGCAAACGTCCTCTTGAAAGCCATGCATATTGAAAAAAGAGCCAATGCTGTTCCGACAGAGCTATCAAAAGGCCAGCAGCAGCGTGTTGCCATTGCAAGAGCGATGATTAACGACTCCCAAGTGATTCTTTGCGATGAACCAACAAGCTCATTAGATCAGGCAACCGGGACTGAAGTGATGACTTTACTTCGAGCACTCACGGAACACTCATCGCGGGCTGTACTCGTCATTACTCACGACCTTCGCCTGTTTCCGTTTGCCGATCGAATTATAAAAATGAATGATGGCCAGATTATATCAGTGAGTGACGAGCATGAATAGAATCTATTTTTACGTTATTCTTGGGTTAGCAACTCTCTCTTTGTTATTTATTATATTTTATAAATGGCAAGAAGCGAGCAAAAGTCCCCACACTCCACCTCCCACCCTCTATCCAATTGCTCCTTATAAATCCTATATTACTGGTGTTGGTATTGTTGAAGCAGGTAGTGAAAACATCTTTATAGGTACACCCCTAAACCGCATTGTTGAAAAAGTGATGGTCAAAGTAGGTTCCAAAATAAAAAAAGGAGAAGTCCTGCTGCAGTTAGAAGCAAGAGATTTAGAGGCCGAGCTTGCGACAAGACAAGTGGCCTATGAGATTGCTGTCGCTAAACTGGACCGACTAAAATCAATGCCTCGTCAAGAAGATGTTATTTCAGCAGAAGCTGCTTTAATTGCTAGTGAATCGGATTACGAACAAGCAAAAACACAGTATGAAATGACTCAACAACTGCAAGACCTCCGAGCTTTAAGCCAAGAAGAGATTAATCGCCGTAAAACTAACATGGAACAAGCAGAAGCTAGACGGAAAGAAGCACAAGCACGATTGGCAAAAATTCGTTCCGGCACATGGCAACCGGATCTAGAAATTGCAGAATTGGAAGTTCGGCAAGCACAAGCTGAGGTTCAGAAGGTTCGAACGGAGATACAAAGAACGCTTATCCGCTCACCCATTGATGGCAAAGTTCTACAAATCAAAATCCACGAAGGAGAATTCCCTCCTTTAGACACCTCAAAAAACCCTATTATGGTCGTAGGAAATACCGATGAAAAGCACTTAGAGGTCAGTATTAACCAGTTTAATGCCCCTTATTTTAAACCAGATTCTCCTGCCGTCGCCTTTCTGCAGGGAGATCCGAAACGTGCATTTGAATTAGAGTTTGTAAGCTTAGACCCCTATCTTGTTAATAAACAAGATTTTACAAACGACATCCAAGAACGTGTCGATACTCGTGTACTAAAAGTTACTTATCGGTTCAAAACGAACACAAGAGGGGTTTTTGTAGGTCAACAAATGGATGTATTTATAAAAGACGAAGTAGCGCTATAGCCCATGAAAAACTTTAGTTTGCTCTCTATCCTTGTTTTCGGCTCTCTTCTTACAGGCTGCCGCGTCGGCCCCGCTTACACTCCTCCCCCTATTGAAATGCCGTGCCAATGGCATACCGCTCCGGATGAAGGGCTGGATACTCAAATGCCTTCTGATCATTTAAACTGGTGGGAGTCTCTCCAAGACCCCATTCTCAACTCATTAATCGAACAGGCAAGTGAACGCAATATTGACCTGCATTTAGCTATTTTAAGGATTTTACAGGCTAGGATTGAGCGCAAAGCTAAAAAGGGTGATTACCTTCCCCACGTTGATGCTTCCTTGATGGGAGGGCATTTTTATCATAATAAAAAAGCATTGCTCAATCAGTTTTTAGATCTGGATTCTCACAACCGAAATATCAACTTCTTTGAGTTCGGTTTTGATGTGGATTGGGAAATTGATTTTTTTGGCAAAACAGCGCATGAAATTAAAGCGTTAGATGCAAAAGTAGAGGCGTCCGAAGAAGAACTCTGTGGAGTCTGGGTGACTTTATCCGCAGAGATTGCCCGAAATTATATTGAATTACGGCTAGCACAGAAGCGCTTAGAACTTTTAGAAGCCCATATTTTTTCGCAGGAAGAAACAGTTATACTCACCCAAGAATTAGTGAGAGCTGGGTTTTTAGACACTATTGATCTACGCCAGGCTGAAGAGCAGCTAGGCCTTCTAAAAGCAAAGCTTTCAGCTCTAGAGCTTGCTCAAGTTACCAGCATCCACCACCTTTCAACTCTTCTAGGGAAGACCCCGGGAAGCTTATTCGATGAACTTTGCAGAGCCTGTCCTTTACCTCAATTGCCTTTCTGCACTCCTATAGGTATTCCATCAGATCTTTTGAGAAGAAGGCCCGACATCCGAAGAGCAGAGAGAAATCTCGCCGCAGCAACAGAGCATGTCGGTAGTGCCGTAGCATCGCTCTTTCCCTCTTTTTCCCTAAAAGGCTTTGTTGGCAACATCCATTCCCACCTACCTTCGCTTTTTAGGCCAGAAAGTCTCGCCTTTCTCATCGCTCCTCAATTACTCGCACCTGTTTTTAATAGCCGGATGTTAAAACAAGATGTTGAGTACAACAGAATTAAAGCTCAAGCAGCCTGCTTTGAGTACCAAAAAACGGTTCTAAACGCTTTAGAAGAGGCTGAAAATAGCATTGCCACATTCAAATATGGCAAGGAGCGATGCCATCGCTTATTGCTTGCTCTAGAATCAAGCGAAAAGGCATTAGCGCTGATGAAGGACCTTTACGAAAAAGGTTTTAAAAGCTATCTCGAGTTTTTGGTCCTTAATCGTTCCCATCTTGCAGCTGAGGATCAATTCGTTCAAGAACAAGCCAATCTCCTGTTCAACTACATCTCTCTATCCAAAGCTTTAGGGGGAGGATTCTCTGCCTGTGAAAATAGCGAATAGTGTATAGTCTTTTCGGCCGAAACGCTCGTGACAAAACAATCAACATTCTCCACTTCTTCGTTTCCAAGGAGATCCCTTTCGAACAGCTTTTTTTCACTAAAAAAGATTGACCTCGATTGCATTAAAATTGTATAGATAACAGCTGTCTGATACAATAGGTAGTAGGGGAAAACACAATATATTGTGTTTTTGCTCTTTTTTTGGGTTTTTATTGCTAATATTCCTATAGCCCATTTAGCATCTTACTTGGAGTTTTTTGGCTTTGTAAGCAACAACTTCTTTAGGAGATGAGTGGAGCATCTTGACTAACGAAAGAGGTGTTAGCTTAATGCCAAAAACGACGTATCTTGAAGTGTCTAATCTAACGTTTAATTCAAAGGAGTTTGTTCTTATGTCCCAACAAGAACCCATTTTGGAAGAAAACAAAGACCGATTTGTTCTTTTCCCTATTACCCATAGAGAGATATGGGAAATGTATAAAAAAGCCGAAGCTAGCTTTTGGACAGCAGAAGAAATCGATCTTTCATCAGATCTTCAAGATTGGGACAGAAGATTAAACGAAGATGAAAAGCATTTTATCAAACATGTCTTAGCCTTTTTTGCTGCTAGTGATGGCATTGTCAATGAAAACCTGGCTGTTAACTTCATGAGAGAAGTGCAGTATCCTGAAGCTCGTTGCTTCTATGGCTTCCAAATCATGATTGAAAATATTCACTCAGAGACTTATTCCCTGTTAATTGACACTTACATTAAAGACCCTTTAGAAAAACATAACCTCTTCCACGCTCTAGAAACACTGCCTTGCGTCACCCAAAAAGCGGAGTGGGCGCTACGCTGGATTGAGCAGGGAAGCTTTAGCGAAAGGTTAGTGGCTTTTGCAGCCGTAGAAGGGATTTTCTTTTCAGGTAGCTTTTGTTCCATCTTCTGGCTCAAAAAACGTGGTTTAATGCCGGGCCTTAGCTTTGCTAATGAATTGATTTCTCGAGACGAAGGCCTTCATTGCGACTTTGCCTGCTTGCTCTACTCACAGCTACAAAATAAGCTTCCGGTAGAAACGTTACAAAAGATCATTACCGATGCCGTAGAGATTGAGAAAGACTTTGTAAAGGATGCTCTTCCTGTACGCCTTATTGGAATGAATGCTAACTTGATGTGCCAATATATTGAGTTTGTTGCCGATCGACTATTGGTCGCCCTAGGGTCCCCAAAAGTTTATAATGTCACTAATCCTTTTGATTTCATGGATCTTATTTCCCTGCCCGGAAAGACCAATTTCTTTGAAAGACGTGTTTCCGAATATCAAAAGTCAGGGGTGATGGCCTCTAAAGAAGACAATGTATTTACCCTCGCAGAAGATTTTTAAGGAGTTAAGAACCCATGTATGTCATCAAACGTGATGGAAGACAACAAGATGTAAAATTTGACAAGATTACCGCGCGCATCCAGAAATTGTGCTACGGTCTAGATCCTGTTCATGTTGAGCCTATTTTAGTGGCGATGCGTGTTATTGAAGGAATTTATGATGGCGTTACGACAAGCGAGCTTGACAATTTGGCTGCAGAAGTTGCTGCTACTTTGACAACACGGCACCCCGATTATGCCCTGTTAGCTTCTAGAATCGCTATTTCTAATTTGCAGAAAAACACCAAAAAATCGTTTAGCCAAACGATGGATGCTCTTTTCCACTACGTCGATCCTAAAACAGGTCGTAAAGCACCCCTTATTTCAGAAGAGATCCATTCGATCATTCAGAAACATGAGGAAGCTTTGGATTCGGCAATTATTTATGACCGCGACTTTGGCTATGACTTTTTTGGCTTTAAGACGTTAGAACGTTCTTACCTTTTAAAAATGAACGGAAAAGTAGCGGAGCGTCCTCAGCATATGCTGATGCGTGTATCTGTTGGGATTCACAAGGAAAACATTGCTGATGCCATCAACACTTATAATCTTATGAGTGAACGATGGTTTACCCATGCGACCCCAACTCTTTTTAATGCAGGCACACCAAACCCGCAGATGTCTTCTTGCTTTCTCCTCCAAACCAAAGATGACAGCATTGATGGCATTTTTGACACGCTGAAAAACTGTGCCAAGATCTCACAATCTGCTGGCGGCATCGGTCTTAGCATCCATAATGTCCGCGCAACAGGCTCTTATATTCGTGGAACAGGCGGCACTTCTAATGGGATTATCCCGATGTTACGCGTTTATAATGACACCGCTCGCTATATCGACCAGGGCGGGGGTAAGCGTAAAGGGTCGTTTGCCATTTACTTAGAGCCATGGCACGCCGATATTTACCAATTTTTAGATATTAAGAAAAACCATGGTAAGGAAGAGGTGAGAGCAAGAGATCTGTTTACAGCCTTATGGATTCCAGATCTTTTCATGCAAAGGGTAGAAGAAAATGGGGAATGGTCTCTTTTCTGTCCAAACGAAGCACCAGGCCTTTCCGACTGTTGGGGAGAGCAATTCGAAGAACTTTATCAACGCTATGAGAACGAGGGCCGTGCGCGCAAATCGATCAAAGCGCAGGACCTTTGGTTTAAAATCTTGGAGTCGCAAATCGAGACGGGTAATCCTTACATGCTTTATAAGGATGCTTGCAACAGGAAATCCAATCAGCAGAATTTGGGGACGATCAAATCAAGTAACTTATGTACGGAGATTGTTCAATTCACTTCTCCTGAAGAGGTCGCTGTATGTAACTTAGCTTCGATTGCGTTACCACGTTTTGTCATTGATGGTGCGTTTGATCATCAACGCCTTTATGAGGTCACCAAAACAGTGGCTAAGAATCTTAACCGCTTGATTGACAGCAATGCTTATCCTGTTGAGGAAGCGTATGTTTCTAATATGCGTCACCGCCCGATCGGTATTGGTGTCCAAGGATTAGCTGATACCTTCATCATGCTAAGGCATCCCTTTGATTCTGAGAACGCCCAGCAGCTTAATAAGGAGATCTTTGAAACGATCTACTTTGCAGCAATGACGGCTTCCATGGAACTTGCTAAGGAGGAGGGAACTTACGATACTTATGCTGGCTCTCCTGTTTCACGTGGAATCTTCCAATATGACATGTGGGACATGGTTCCAAGCCCTCGATGGGATTGGGCTGGCTTAAAGGCTGAAGTTGCTCGTTATGGTGTCCGCAACTCTTTACTGGTTGCACCAATGCCAACGGCTTCTACATCGCAAATTCTAGGCAATAACGAGTGTTTTGAGCCTTACACAACCAACCTCTATACGAGACGAGTTCTTTCCGGAGAGTTTATTGTTGTGAATAAACATTTGATGAAAGACTTGGCTAAGCTCGGTATGTGGAATGATAGGATGAAAAATAAGATCATTGCTGCTAACGGCTCTATTCAAGGAATTGAAGAGATCCCGGAAGATATTCGCATGCTGTACAAAACAGTCTGGGAAATCAAGCAGAAGGTTCTTATTGACATGGCAAGGGACCGTGGAGCTTTCATTTGCCAATCACAGTCCCTCAACCTATTCATGGAAAATCCTAACTTTGCTAAGTTGACGTCTATGCATTTTTATGGGTGGAAGCAGGGCTTAAAAACAGGCATGTATTATTTACGCACAAAAGCGGCTGCAGAAGCCATTAAGTTTACTGTGGATCAGTCGTATCAAAAAGTACCCGTTCCAAAAGCCAAGCCACCCACTGAAGAGGAAGAAGAAGCTCCCGTCGCTTGCTCGATGGAACCAGGCTGTCTAAGCTGCAGCGGCTAAAAACGGCGTCAATATTCCAGGGGATGGTTCTCCATCCCCTTTTTCCCTTAACATCGGACCATTATTTTGCTTATCATCAATTTCAGCGATGGTTTTTAAAGATAAGATCTACGCAAGCCAACATGACCTAAGTATAGAAAGCACGCCTACCCTACTCGCATTAGATGGAATACGTAGTGACATGGTGATGTCCTTAATTCCTACATTTTCAGGGTTGTGAGTTAAATTTTTTTAATAAGCTAGGCGATCTGTTAGAATATCTTTTTAACAAAAGGACATGTTATGACAGGAGTCTCAGAAAGGGAAATCCAAACAATCACTCTGGATCATCATGGTTAGTGGCTGCCATTTATCAGGGTTTAAAAATTGCTGAAAGAATGGATAGCCGTATGCCATCAGATTCTCAATAGAAAAGGGAGATTTATTTTGGCTAGATGAGATGATTACAGATATATCTTTAAAGCAATCTGTGAGGAAAGCTTTTTAAAAAATGCATGCCTGGAACTTCCAAGAAAGCGATAACCAAGATAGCAAAAACGACCAAAAACTGGCGGATTCATCGAGGAACAGAGAATAGTGAAAAGAAACTTGCCTATCGATATAAATCCATTCTTAGAGGATAGATCGAATACTATGGCAAGTTCTGGTAGCGGAACTTTGGATATCGGCTTTGGAGTGCCTTTCAAGCAAGGCTTCTCAAATGAATCGCATCAAAAGAAAGCAAAGCATAAACCGTCCTTACTTAAAAAATTCCTCTTGGTTGACTCAACTCTTTGGCAGCCCAGATAGAGGCCAGGTATGAACTTCTTCTTGGTGAGAGGCTAAAGAGTCGCAATCAAAAAATTTTTCCTGATTTCTTGCCTAGATGGGTTCATTTCCTGCTTCCCATTACCACGATCGTTATCGCTTCGCTCACATGTAGTTTGGAGAATCTATTCCTTTTATTTTTCTCCCTACATCCTCTCTCCTCTACACTAATCATTTATCTTAGTATGGTAGGCAGCAAGTTAATAGTTGTGATTTCTTTCAAGTAAACAAATATCCCGGAGCCATCGATTGCCATTAACTTCTCTCGCTGCGGGCGGAAGTCGTCAAATTTATGATTTATATCAGCCTGAGTAGATTGCATAATCTGTTCAAGATCAGAGGTAAACTGGTTAGAAATATGATTATATATTTCATACCCATCTTGATTTTTATATTTTTTATAGTTTCTAAAAAGGCTCTCCAATTGCGCTCGGAGAGCGCTAATGGCAAGCCCAGTTGCCATCAATTGCTTTTCGGCCGGCTCAAAAAAAATATGAACCCAATCGGTGATTATCTTTCTTTTCATTCTTTCAACGACTTTTTGCAAAAAGACCTTCCAGCTCAGCATTTTTGAATTAACCGTCAACAAGCGTTTACATTCCTCAGCAATCATCAAATCGGCATTTCCAAGGTGCCCAAAGTTGAGTTTCTTTTTAGGAGAAAGTCTGATAGAAGATAATTTTTCAGCAAAGGACTCTAGCTTTATATCTTGCTCAACAACGCAGACCCATTTTTGAAAACATTCAAAAAAGAAGTGTGTTTTTTGAGCCAAGAATCGTTCGAAATTAGCGCGTGCTAAGTGTATGCTAGCCTGAGATTTTTCTCTTAACTCTCTTTGTTTATTTAGTAATTCAATGAGTGCGTCTTCTTCCAGCGAGGCTTTGTGCTCTCTAATCAAATTCTCAATCTGAGGATCTTTCTTATTTATAACAATTTGGGATGAACCGGGCTGTCCTTGGCGCCCTGCACGCCCAATTGCCTGATCTTCAACCCTTTTGGAATCAGGATAAAATGTGAGAAGAACGTGTAGCCCTCCATTTCTTAAGCTTTCTGGAGATAAAATAATATCAGTCCCTCTTCCAGCCGTGTTGGTAGCTATAGTAACTTTTCCAGGGGCTCCTGCATGAGAGAGAATAGCATGCTCTGGCTCATCTTGAATCTCATTCAACATTTGAAAGCTAATTTTCTCTGTATTCATATATTCTGCTAAGCGTTGTGTCTCATAAATAGTGGCACATAAAATCAAAATGGGGCGTCCCGCTTGAATGCAGGCTCGAGTGCTTTCCATAATGAGCTTAAGGCTTTCGATATAAGTCTCCGCTATCATTGGAGGAAGATCTTTTCTTTGCAATCGGTTATGAGGAGGAATATCAAAAGAGTCAATTTGATAAATTTCTCGGGTTTGAAATCTTTCAGCAGTCCCTGTCAGTGCGTAAATAGTTTTATAAAATTGATAAAAAACGGCGTGTGATAATGAGATAGGGGTTAAGCTTTCTTTTTCAACGATAATGTCATGCTTGACTTCCAAGAACTCATGGATACCATTAGACCATCTACTATTTTGTGAGATTCTTCCGGTTTGAAGATCTACAATTTGCACTCTTCTTGAGATACTATTTTTCTCGTTTCTCTCGATTTTGATTACATAATCCTTATTTTCGATTAATTCAAATAAGGCGTGATAGGCCGATTCGATCCAAATTCTCAGCCTCTCGTCAGGAAATTGCTGGCAGGTTCTTAGCTCTTGTCCCGTAGTGCATTGTGAAAGATAATCACGTAGTCGCGCAATTAGAATATCTAATTCATGTTTAGGATGGTTTTTGTTTTCACGAACAAAAGATAGGATACGAGCATATACCCAATCATACGACTCATCAGCAGGATATGCTAGTCTTGCTCCATTCCTAGAATTATCTATAAGCAGGTTATCTGATTCATCCACACAAACTACATCAAAGTTACGTGATACATAAGGAACTTTTAGCCGCTCCTGAAACAAGTTTTCCCCTCCCACTAAATCTTTCATCCAAGCAAATTCAAAATCAAAAGCTGGAGCATATAAGATCTGAGCTTTGAAATGTCTAGGAATTTGGTCATCATAGCAAATATGGCTGGTTGTTATCCCACACCTTTGGAAGAATTGTGCGAACTTATTATAATCACGAACAGCTAAATAACGTGCAGAAGTAATAATATCAACAGCTCTACATTCCATCGCCATGACAAAAGCCCAAAGAGCCACAATTATAGATTTTCCCTCCCCGGTTTTAACTTGGGCTTGGCGGCTCTTTCCGCTGGCAAAAAGACCTAACAGAGCAAGGATCTGAGTGCTATAAGGATAGATGCTGAACTCAATGCGAATGGCAAGACGGCCGATCGCAATAAGTTCTAATCGATGAAGTTCTTCTAAAGACCCTTTATTAGCGATTTGACGAATTTGATGAGCCTGATTCATCAGCTGGTTAAATCCCCAGTGGCTGCGCTCGGCACATAGATCCTCAATAATCCTGTACTGTCTAAATATTAACTTGAGATCTTCATCCGCTAATGGATGGGTTACAGCACCGTCATCTTTAAATCTCGCCGAGTAAGCTGCCATATCTTCTTGAAAACCATGCTTATCTAGCTTTGGACTAATATAATCCCTTTCAATATTTTCTAATAATTGCTTCCAATTTAGCTCTTGCCTAATCCATTGGCTGATAGTCTCGCAACAATCCTCTTCTTTTAAGCGCATTAATAACAAATTAAGCACTCGTATCATTTCGTCTAAATGAGAAGATTGTTTTCGGCTGAGAGCAGAAAAATAAAACTCTAAAACCTCCTCGCCACCATAATGTTTCAGCTGGAAACAGCATTTTACAAATTCCTTGATGTCATATTCAGAACATTGCTCAAATGACTTTTTACTTAGAGGTGAATGCAAACGGAAAACAGCCTTGGAAAGCTCTGTTTTTTCAAAATCGGTAAAATCTGTAGCGTGCTGCACATTAAGCAGATTAAAAAAGCAGTCATACGTCTCTTGTTTCCATTTTTGATCTGTTTGTAATAAAGCTAAAAATTCATGAATACATTTCGGTAAAGTAAAATAAGTTCGACAAGCCATGAGGTTATCATAAGCTTGAATCACAGAAGGTATGCTCCTCGAATGTTTTTGAATGGTGGCTAGTAGTTTTTTATCTGCTTCTTGCTTAATTAGAATAGGTAAAATTTGAGAGTGAAAATGATCAACAAGAGTGATAAGGTCTTTAGCCGAGTGGTATTGTTTTTTCTTGGTATCAATATTAGCAATAAGATCCTTAAAAAAACCTCGCTGAGCAATCAACAAAGCTTTATCTGCAGTCGTCTTAATGCACAAATTAACTTCAGTTAATAAAGCTGCAAGAAATTTTTCTCTCTTTTTTTGAAAAGCCTCTTCATTATTGGAGCATTGGCCAATAATCTCGAGGGCAATCATCGCAATCTCAAGTTTTGCTCTGTTGTTGGTATCGAGCAATAAACTATCCACTATGTCTTTTAATCGTCCCTGGAGTTGATTAAAAATGGCTTGATGAGATAGAGGAAGAAAATCAGTATAATCTATTTCTAAGGGATTATTCATCTATGCTCCTTTTATGATTGCAATCTTTCATGAATGCATTGCTTCTTCCTCTTTCTCCTGAAAGCTAGCCTTTCAGAAATTGAATAATACTTGGGTTTGCAGCTGCTATGGCAATTTGTAGAGGTGTCACTCCTTTATGATCCGGCTCATTTACATCAGCTCCTTCATTTAATAAAACTCTAATGCTAGCTAAAGATCCAGCAGAGACCGCTTCATGTAAAGCAGTCCTACCCAAATAATTTTTTTCATTTACATTCGCATGACGCACAGCTAAGCGAAGGCTTAACAGGTGGTTAGCCATTGCAGCAATATGTAAAGGAGTACTTCCTATAGGAGCCTGGTCTCTTAACATATGTAAGCTATCTATCAGCTCTTTTATTCCTGTATTTGCTATATCTTCAGGAAGGTAAGAATTAAAAAAAGTTTTTAAATTTGGGTTTGCTCCGCTAATCATTAAAAGTGTAACAATGTCCTTAAATCCCTTTTCCGCAGCAATATGGAGGGGTGTGTAGCCCTGAGCATCTTGAATATCAAAATCTGCACCTCGATCTAACAATAACATTACATGAGATAGATTTCCTGCTCGTGAAGCTAGGTGCATTAATGTTTCTCCTTTTGTATTCTGACGATCTAAAGGAGGTTCTGTAAACCTAAGCATCAATCGAAACTGCTCAGGAGATTGGTTTTGGGCAGCCATTTCGATAGGAGTTTCTCCTGATTCAGCGAACACTTCCCAAGGTGCCCCGCAAGTTAAAAGAAATTCTGTGGCTGCAAGAGATCCATATTTACAAGCATAATGCAAACCTGTCAATCCACAATCGAGCCTGGAATGGAGAGGAATAACCATATCATAAAGCAGCTTCAAAGGCTCCACATAATCTTTCACAATTGCTATCGAGATGGCTGGTAGGATTTGCTCTAAATCATTTGTCAAGAGGTATTCTTTAAAGAGTTGAATTAATTCCTGACTATTTCCTAAAGTGTTTTTTAGTACTGCTTGTAAGATATTCAAGCCAGCTGAAGTCTTTTTTTCTGGATTAGCGCCATGCTCGATCAGCCACTTGACAGCTTTTACGGTCCCCTGCTGGGAGGCCATAAGAAGAGGAGTAGCCTCCCTTGTTAGCACATTTTCTTTCTTTGAAGCATCGATATCCACAACGGGAGTCTCTATAGAAATTCCTTGCGAAGTCAGAAGCTCCATACTTTTGACTTTGCCTGCTAAGGCAGCATAATGGATAGGTTGAATTCCTTCATTATCAAGAGATGCTAAAGAAAGTCCCTGCTCAGCAAGAAAACGCAGAATACAGTTTTTTCCTTGTAAAGCTGCCAGGTGCCCAATCTGCTTGCCTTCAAGATTAGCACTATTTAATTTTGCCCCTTTAAATAGGAGGTAGAGGGAGATGTCTTCTCCTTTGGTTAATAAAGAGGCTGAAAGGGGCGTTAACCCACCAACACTTCTCTGGTTGATGTCTGCTCCACACTTAAGTAGAATTCTAATAATGGGATAATTTCCATTCTTGCAAGCTCTAATCAATGGTGTCAAGCCAGCATGATCTCGGTGCTCAAGATGAGCGCCGTTTAGTGCAAGAAGCTTGACATTTTGAGGTTGGTTTGCACTTATTGCATAAAAGAGAGGCGTTTTTCCATTGCAATCAACAGGATTGAGCTTTGATATACCTAATTGCTTAATTAGGCTTTCCAAGCAATTAATATTACTTTCAATTGCCGCATTATGAAGAGGTGTTTGCCCCTGATGATTGGCTGCTTCTAAATCAAAAATGTTAAAGGAAGTAGGATCAATTTGATTTCTGACCAGTAAGTGAGCGTATGAATTACCCTTGTGATCTCTAAGGTTTTTATCAAATTCTTTTTTTTGCGTAATTTCTTTTACTAGCCTACCAATTCCTGCACATGTACCGCACAAATGCAAGGCAATGTGTAGAACAGTCCCTCGAACGGCTTTGCCCTGTATATTAAATGTAAAATAGGCATTAACTGGCCAAGTTTGCATGGAATGCAAAATGGGAGAAAGTTCTCTTTTTGTAACGGCTGCTTCAAGCTTACGAGCAAAGTCTTGATATATTTGTAGCTCAAGTTTTGTGCCCACTAAAGCCTTCACAGAATAATGAGTACGTGAGAGCTCAATCGGTGTTTGTCCCAGGTCATTCGGTTGCTTAATAGAAAATCCTTTATTGATTAAAAGACTAGCACAATCTTCATGTCCCTTTTGACAAGCCAAGTGTAAAGCATTATTTCCGTTAATTTTTTCTTGAGCAGCTTGGCTATTTTGAGATAAAATTGTTCTCACCATTTCAACTTGTCCCTCATCAGCTGCCAGTAATAAAGGCGTCCAGCCTGCTCGATTTATAAAGGTTGTCGATGCACCATGCTGGACAAGCTTTAGAAAGGCACGGTTATCGTGTTGTTTAATGGCCATGAAAAGGGCCGTATTTTTCTCTGAATTGCTTGATTCATCGACATTAGCCCCAGCCCTTAAAAGGGCCTCTAATGGCATATCTTTTTTAAAAGAAGCCGCCACATAGATAGAATCAGCAGTTATGGCATTGGAATGTTTATCATTGATAAAAAACTTAATAAGCTCTTCTTCTTTTCTAAGAATAGCATAAAATAGTGGATAATGTCCTTGCTTATCTGTCTCATTCAGATGGGCACCGCAGCTGTATAAATATTCTACAACTTCTCTAGAGCAATTTTTTGCAGCTAGATGCATAGCGAATGTACCTCTATCATCGAGAGGTTCTTGAAGTATCTGTGGATCACCTACTTTTTCCACAAATAGGCGAATATATTCAAATTCCCCTCTTTCTAATACGCTATAGAAAAGATGCCTATCCTTATAATGCTTCTTTAAAGAGACATGATTAGCCTTCAGCCGGTCGATAAGAAATTCCAAGACGCGCCAGCTTCCATTTTCACCAGCAATATAGGCTAGGGTTTTTCCATTTTCTTGTTCTAATGGCTGTAGAGGGTCTTTTGTTTTATGGTATCTTATTCTAAATAGGAAAATTCCATCTGATTTTGCGAGATAATGATCGATTGTCCATCCTTTCTCTCCTTTTACTACAGATAAATCTACCTCTCTGGGAAGTAACAATTTTGAAATAGCCACATGATTTCCTGCTTGAGCTGCGATCAACAAGAGCTTAGCTAATTTACTTTGGCTTAAAGATTTCTTAAGCAATTCATTCAGAAAGAGATATTGCCCTTGATAGCCTGCAAGCAATAAACGTTTAAATAGCTTCAAGGAATTTATCCGTGCTCCTTGCTTTAATAGGGACTCAAGGAGAGGATAAAACTTGCCATCAATAGCCAGTGCTACAGCAGATTCCCCTAAGCGATTTTTCACATTTAAATAAGACACATCTTGAATTAAGCTTAACAGATGCATGGCTAGCGGGATATTAGCATACCGAATTGCCATCAGTAGGGGAGTTTCTTTCAACGCATTAACATAGGAAAGGTAGCCAGGCAAACTAGCTAAGATTTGATTGATCTCTAATGAACTTTTCTTGATGGCTGTTTCAATGGTTGTAGGGTTGAGTGAAGTTTTAGGGGCTAGTAGTCGGCATAAATCCAGATGATCTTTTTTAACAGCAATTTCTAAAGGGGTCGTTCCATTTTTTGCCATAATTTGAGGATCAGCTCCCATCTTGATGAGGTATGTCGCTAAGGGGAATGAGCCCAGCTGGCAAGCAATCATTAATGGGGTTACTCCCTCATTGGTCATTGCATTTATTGTGCTCATTGCTTTCTTTGAGTTCTCTAAAAGCAGACGAACCAGATTGATATCTCCACGATGGACTGCGGAGTGCAGAACGGTGTATCCATCATTTAATTTTTCATCTCCGTTTCCCCCCTTAGCTAGTAAATACTCAGCTGCGGCATACTGACCATGCTGAATAGCTACAATTAAGGGTGTCGCTCCTTGATTACTTACAGCCCGGACTGTTTTTTTGTTTTTTTTAATCAAGAGCTCTAACTGGGAAACATGGCCGCACATGGCAGCATAATGAATAGGCAGGTAATCTTTTTCATCTTTGAAAGTAACTGAAAGGCCTTTTTTTAACAATTCGACTGTAAAGGAAATATCTTCCACCATAGCACTGTGATGAAGTAGAGAGCGACGTCCTCGATCGATCATCTCTTTAGCTGAGACTTGGTTGAGTAAGCGTTTAAATTCATCCTGATGACCATGGGAGATAGACCTGATCAATGGGTAGATTTGAGCAAATAAAATTTCATTATCATCGTCCACAGGTGTAAGCAGCATTTCCATATCGGTACTACTTTCGAGGTAACCCCAAGGAATATCCATGAATGGAAGGGTAAATACCATGCCTTTTGGAACCGCTGCTTCGTCCGTTTGAACAGCACGCAACTCGCCTAGAGGGGCTTCTTGAATAGTATTCCAAACGTTATCCAAAATTGCATAACCAGCGGATGACAATTGTAGCTTGAGAGGAGCCATATCCATTCCGCATCCTCCTACAATTTTTTTGCTAGTTTCAAGTTCCTCTGTAGTTTGCTCTGAAGGCAGCGCAAATACCTCTAAATCCAGCAAAACAAATGTAGTCGGAGCATTTTTGTCTTCGAATAATTTCGGCATCTGTTTGATGAAAATGTCAATGATTTTGTTATAAGGTCTCCGATTGGACATGAATTCGGTCGATTCGTCCAACATGAATTCGGTCGATTCGTCCAATATGAATTCGGTCGATTCGTCCAATATGAATTCGGTCGATTCGTCCAACATGAATTTGGTCGATTCGTCCAACTTGTCAAATTGAGATTTTATCAGACTTAAGAAATCTAATTCTCTAGCCCATTCTCCACAAACTTCTAGGCATTTATCCCTATTGCTCTCCATATGCCTTTTAAGTGGGCCGGATGCATAGTAAAAAGCCTGGCTCCAAATGAGTTGCTCAATTGCTTTGTTTACCTGGTTAATTTGAGTCGAAGTCGCCTCATTATTAAGAAAATTTCTAAAAAAAGGCCGATACTTCTTACTCAAATTCTTCAAGATTAGATATAAATTAACTTTCAACTCTTCTCTACGCGTATTTAAAATAGGCAGGGCAGGAAAAAGAGAGGGGCATTTAGCCTCTTGAAGGACTACTTTGGGAAGGAGAGGGGCTTTATGATACTTTTTTAAAGTGGTGAGATAATAAGAGAAAAAGTTGATGATGCCAAGTAAAGCAAAGTATTTTTTGCAAAAGGGCATTTTTACCATATGATCATGAATTTGCATCCTCATGAGTTCATAGGTTCTTACCAAATTAAGGTAAGCTTCGGGAAAAGTTCCATGAAATTTGTAATACTCTTCGAGAGCTCTTTTATACTCAGGGTCTGGTTCGATTGTATATAAGACATCAAAATCTGAATCGATCACGAGTAAGTTTTCTGCCTTATGAACCCCTTTTTGCTTGGCAATGATCCGAAATGAATTGGTGAATTTAGTATAGTCATTAAAAAGAGGGTTTTCTCCTAAGTGATTTTTATCTACCATTTCCGCGAGTAAATCTTCAACTCTTCGTTCAAATTGATCCGCTGTACTTGCTTCTATTTTTTTAAGCAGCTCTCTTGCTGGAAGATAATTTTTATCTTCTCCTTGAAGATGCATTTCTGCATAACTTTTAAAATTAATTAACTCACCTAAAATAGAATCATTCGCCTCGATTTTGTAAGGCTTCTGATGCCATTGCTGGAGAAAGGGTTCTTTAAAGACACCTCCATTAAGATACCCTTTCATAAAATAGTCTAGCATACTAAAAACTTGACCAACCAAGGTGTTTTCATAAGCAGGATGAATGACCGGATATAAATTCGCTTTTTGATTGAAATGAAGACTAAAAAAAGGAACGGTACCGTATATGTATATTCCTCTTGCAAGCTCTTGGAGGATTTGGCACATTTCTTGGTCTGTAAAAGGCACTTGCTCCCCTTCGAATGCTGGAATAAAGAAAGAGTGCTGGGTTTCAAATAATGATTCAGGGACGTCAAAAAGGCCTTTAATTAACTTAACACTACATCCTACTCCACCTATTTCGCCGCTTCCAGCTCCTTTAGAAATAGGATTATCGGGATGAGAGGCGTTGAACGAATCCGTTAATCCTTTTGTCCTTACGATTTGGTTAAAATTCTCTTTACCAGGCGTTGAAGGAGGGGTTGAAGGAGGCTTTCCTCCGCCCGAGCTAGGACCAGGATCATCGCCATCATAATCTTGCTGCTTACGAAGCTTTTCTGCATCAAAAGGAACATATTTTCTAGTGTAATCTAATAATTTACTTGCTTTTCCTAGCAGAATTTCTGATTTATTGCGCTCTTGAGGGGTAAGATCTCTGCGCTTGAGCTTGGCTCTTTCCCTAAAAATGATCTTTTCAAGTGACTGTTGTTCTTGTTGAACTTTCTTAAGATGGTCTATCGGCTGACCAGCTTTGTGATTATATCGCTCTCCTCCCTTTATTTGCTGCCAAGTAAGAGGCTTGCCGCCCTCGTTTACTCTTTTTGCATCGGTAAGTGTCCCAGGCTTGAAAATGTTTTTCCTATTACCATCTAACCCATCCCCATATTTAAATTTACCTTCTGGCCCCTGACGCCCTAGTCTTCCTGCAGCATCAAGATGGGGCCAAATGATTAACGCACGTTGCCTCGCTAGATAAACAAGA
>JBPQHD010000002.1:0-13156 GCA_051384485.1 Parachlamydiaceae bacterium | reverse complement strand
TATGTTTTCATGCCTAGATGGGCCATTCCACAACTTAGAAGACCAAACTACATTGCCCTCTCGATCATGTTCTTTTTGAATGTTTGCTCTGTCAAAAGAAAGCTTTTCCTTTTTAAAAGCAAAATCCACTGATGCTTGATTGATTCCGTTAACACTTTCAACTAACGCGTCCCCTCTCGAAGAAATTGCATCCCTGTTCAAACCAATGGTATTAGCTTCACTAACAAGATTGGTGGATAGCTCGTTAAATTCTTCTTGATGATTAACAGATGGAAGATCCAGAGAGTACTTTTGAAAAGACTCATAAATATTAGGTTCTTGGTAGTCTCCTTGAACACCTAGCTTATTCGGGTGATGTAAAGAAAAGTCAGTAAAGAAGTCATTAACCAAATTGCTTCTTTCAGATTCGTTTGAATTATCTAAAAATCTCAAAAAGGCATGAGGGGATGAAAATTTGATAGATCCCCATTCTGCAAATTGCTTATCTAAAGTATATTTTTCATGAAGGCTATCACTATTCAAATAAGACAGATTTTCAGACAGCTGCTCACTTCTAGAAAAAGCAGATTCATAACTTTGTTGAGAAGAATGCATTTTATCCAAGGAAGAAGAATAGCTATTAGCAAGCCTTCTACCCTCATCATCATTTATTCCAAAGTGATTGTTTTTAGCAAAATCATTCACCTTTTGATAGTTTTCTTGGAATTCTTGGCTATTTGCTATACTTAATGCAGAATTATAAGCTTCCTCTGTTGAGGTATCTGTATTTTTACTAAGACCAACATCAGCACTAAAAAACGAACTTAGAGACCCACCAAGTCCAGCTTTAGCAGACATGATAAAACTCATAGCCTCTTTTGTATTCATATTGTGAGCTTCGCCAAAAGTCGAGCATTCATTAAGTAAAGATCTCGCGCTTGCTTGATAATCTGCTGCTTCCCTGCTAGAAAACCCTTCAGAAAAGCTCGTCGAGTTACCGATATGATTGGATAAATCGTAAAGTGATCTTGAATGATCCGATATACTCTCAGAAAAACTATTTCTTTCTGATTGAGCAGCATTCAAAGAGTTTTGATAAGCTTCTTGGGTACTGTGTACAATTGATTTATCAGTAGAAATCGAAGGATTAAGATTGGATCTTTTTTGATCCATATACAGATCATTACTGGAGCTACCATATGTAATTGTGTGACCAGCTTCATTTATCTGATAATATCCCTGGGTCAGAGTGGGAGCTGCATTTTGATGCATCAAAGTCGTATTTGCATAGCTAGTTTGCAACATACTAGTGTTCCCGTACGAATAATTACCATTCGTCAGTTCTGCTGATGGTCCATTGGAAGCTTGCGATAGAGTAGAAGAACTAATTGGAGATCCAATAGCACTAACTATAGAGTTTAAACTGCCATTAAGTATGTAGTATGAGATCGTCGGAATCAGAACGACGAAAGAAGATGTTATTCCCCCAACAAACATTTGAGTATTTTCTAGTTCTACCAGATTAAATAAATTAAGACCTCCCGATGTCAAATCATTTAGAGAAAGCTTGGTCAAAACATACAAAACATAATGTAAACAAGCGTACAGTGGCGGCCAAAGCTGAATCCAAATGACCAACTTAAACCAGCTGAAAAGGGTTTTAATTCCTCCCATTAAAAAAGAGATGGGTATCACAGGTATAAAGATGATGTATACCAGACATTGAGCGACCATTCTTAAATAATACAGAGACTTAACGCCCAGTTGGCCAGAGAGAAATAAATTGTTTAAGTAATGTTCCTTTGACTTTACTACAGCAAAGTTCTTTCCGTTAAGCTCATTAGAAAGTAATGAAATCATTAATTGCTGAGATGCAAACTGTTCATCAACTCCTGTGGCAGCGCCGACAATTTGCTCATTTGTTAATGATTGTTTTTCTGCCTGTAGATCTCTAAGAACTTGTAAGGTTAAAGGAAGACTACTAATGATGTCAGCCTTTGCATAGTATTGAACTTCTTGTTTAAAAAATGGCGTAAGATAATCCAGAGCTTCCTTGCACGTCATTAACGGAGTGTCATCTTCATGGAAAACATTTTTATGCTTTTGTAAGTCTAGTTTCTTTATAGGCACCAGATTTGTATTCTTTGAAGAGCGGTTTTTTAAGAATGCCCAAATGTCATTTGTTTTCTGTAGCTCACTAATTGAGTATCTTCCCATCCATAAATCAGGTACTACACAATGCTTGACTATAGCTTTTAAATTTCTAGCGAGATCACCGTTTTTGATTTTATATTTCGAAGAGTCGATGTAGGCATCGGATCCAAAAATCATGCCTGTTCTATTATAAGTAGGGTCCTTAGGACCATGAAAAATGCCCTCGAAAGCTTTAGTTAACGAATAACCAATTGTACTAGAGGTTTGAGCAACTATTGCTAAGCAGCTAGGAACATTGTCAACTTTATGATATCTACCGGTGACCACGTCCTCTATTCGAACAGTTTGCGTAGGGACTAAGAAATAAAGAGCCACTATACAGAAAACTTGAATAGCGTACTTAAAAATGAGCTCCTCAAAATTGGCACCAAAAAACAGCTTAGCTACAGCAAAAACAACAGTGAAAAACCCTACGATCAGTGATAAAATAGTCAATAATGGATTGTTAAAAACATGAGCTATTGCATTGAATAGCTCAAATAGAATTTCGCTATCACCGTATGTATAGATAGACATGCATTACCCTTTAATCACTAAGTGAGAGATCTAAATGCATCTGTTCCTCTAAAAAGTTGATATTTCTTATAAATTCAACTTCCACGGCAGATGGCGTTTTGGCAATTAGCTCGTGATGCATTAACTTGGTTTCAATAAATTCTAATTTTTTGATGAACTCATTAAATTCACCCTCAAAGAACTGCTTTGCCATCACTTCTTCGCATCCTGCCTTGACTAGATTTATGACTTCTCTCAAATAGGATAATAAGACGTCCTTAGCAATATGCTCGGATAAATGTAATAGATCTATTGAAGCATGTTGTCCCTTTTTGGCTGCTAGAATGCAAATAGCCCTATAGATAGGAAGACGAGATCTGAGAATGATATCCCTTTCTTCTTTCAGTAGCTCTTCGTCATGTATTGCCTTATGCATGATAGTTCTTAATTTGTTTTCGATCGTCTTCACCCAGCTATCTTCTACTGAGATCTTTGTTATAGTATCTCTAACTAGAAGGCACTTATTTTCATTGTCATTCTGACAAGATAAAATATGAATGTCCCCTCCATGCATTAACTTGTATAAGAAGTTCTCATCATTAATTCTAGATGGATAAACAGTGACCTGCCTTTCATCCTTCTCATTTTTGCGAACAATGATTGTTCCGGTTAGACTCATGATCAGGTTTGCTTTAAAGGAATCTTTGGCCAAAGAAGGATGCTTTTTTATCGCTTCCCACACGACGTTGTAATCTAAAAGAACATCTGGAGAAGATGAAGAACCTCTAAATTTTTTTGAACTCGTTTTATCTACTGCGCATTGGTGACGAGCGCTGATATAATCACCATAAATATGATTTGTAGTTGATAGTGAGTTACAAATGTGTTGGCTATAGGCGTCATTTCTTGGCAAAATTGATCCAACAAGACCTTGAGCATGTTCACAGCTATTAATTCCAATTGAGTTAATCGTATTTGCCCAACTTTGCAATTTCACCATATTGCTGGCAGCTATTGGCGAAACAGCCTCCAAACCAATTAAAAAAGCATATCCTCGTGCAGCTTGTGCTACATTTTGTAATGTTGCCACAAGCTGATCACTGCTCACAAAAGAAATTCCACCACTATAGATATCTATTCCACCACATCCAGCATCAATTTTTGGCAAAGTTATATTTGCTACTTTCGTGTCATAGACATTATTTCGAATGCTGATGCTTCCACCTGTTGCATATCCAGCTCTTTGAGAATTATATATCTCAGCTGATGAAACATTTACTGAACCACTAAATGAGTTTAAAACATCGTCTAGCTGTTGCAACAATAGGCTATTATCTAAAGCCAACAAAGAACCTAAAGGGAGAAGCAAAAAAAGAATAAATTTCATGGGATCATCCCTATGATTTTATTTAATTTTGCTAATTGGGATGAAATTTCCTCATCACTTAGAACTCTTCCTTTTATGTAATAAGATACTGTTAGCTGATCACCATTATCACGAAGGATTGATTTGCCAACCCTGGTATCTTTAAATCTTGGAAGGTTCAATGCCATTTTAAATTCAAAATCATCTTCGTTATTTTGCTTAATAAGTGAGCAACATTCTTTGGGGTATCCAAAAGCATCTTTTAGCGTTTCCCATGTTAATTCCGGCCCCTGATCGCCCCGACGATATTGGTTTATTACTTTAGAGAACACAATTTGTTCCTCATAAAATCTGGTCTGATGATCTGAAGGTATAAATGTTATTATGAATTGATTGTCATAATCTTTTGGTTCATTCTCTAACACCCATTTATCCTTACCCACGTTCACGACCTCAAAAACAGCATTTATGACTTGTTGGTGGTGAGGTAAGACAGTTGGTTGAAATAGGTCATCTAAGTTCCCTGATGTTAAGAATGACTTTGGGCTGAACGTCCAAGCATTAATTGAACAAACTTGGATCATGCATAAGCAAATTGTAAGCAAAAACTTTCTCATTTCTTCTCCCGCAAATGTTGAGTAATTATGTTAGATTCTATTTGATCAAATGACTGTATCCCTGCAGAAATTGGCAAAAACTTGCCATCGACTGGATTAACCAAATAGAGAGAAGGATAAACCGTTATATTGAGATTTTTTATAATACCTGTATCCGTTCTCTTATTCTTAAGCTTCTCGATATGATATCCATCAGCACTAACTGCTATTACCTTAAAGCCATAGTGAGATTCTAAGTATTCCACAGTTGGTACTACAGCTTGAGAGACCTTATTATTCCCTTCGTAAAAGAAAAAAACGCCATATTTTTCAGCTACAGCTTTGATCATATTTTCTTTTTTCTCAGCATCTAAAGCTTTCATCACCTTGTTTCCATATTGAGAGATAGGGTGCTCAATCGTTGGATTAAGCTCTGGATGGTTCAATACCAAGTAGGTCCATACCTCTGAAAAATGCTCACTATTCTTGAGCCATTTTTGTTGGGCTAATTGATAGGCATAGACATTTTCAGGCGTTGGTTCTAAGACGGCCAAAGCAAGTTTTTCATCCAAGTCACGTTTTACTTCGTCTAGTCTCTCTTTAGCTGATTTAACCGGAGCTTGTTTTTCCTCTACTCTCTCTTCCTCTTTTGAATCATTTTCTTTTCTATCTTCATACCATGCCCATCCTTCCATACGATTATCTAGCCAAGATGCATTTAATGGCAGGTAAGATGAGCAAACCATTAATAGAACTATCCTGATCATGGATTGCCTCGCATAGCATTCATTCGTTGCTTAATGGCTTCTTCAAGGCAATCGAGCTTTTCTTGTGTTTCTGGCTTTTTTTCGTATTCCTCAAAATGAAGATTATCCGGTGGAGTAAGTATTTCTGATAAATCAATTTTTGAAAAATCAATTAGCGCTATTTCATCGCTTGTGAATCCCCTACAATTTGGTTTTCTTGAGGTTCCCCAATCAATTCCAAGTTGCTTTCTTGCTTGTTCGTGAAAAACTCTAGCTAGTTTAGATGGGAAACAACAATAAACATGTTCAGTTCGACTATCCCAAGCATTCAAAAACTTTTCTTTGTGCTTCCCTACATAATGGCAAAGCCCTCGCTCACGTAAATCAGCTAAAGCTAACTCATCTGAAGAACATTTACTTAGTTTCAGGTCATTAGCTAGTCCGCTGTATGAAAAACAACAGTCGTACAGGATGTTATTAAGCACGCTCTTAGCACATCCTTGTTGTTTTCCTTGAAATAACTGAACTTGGCTTGCATCGATTGCTTGAGAATTTTCTAAATCTTTCTTAAGAGCATCAAATATGGATAAAGTGGTAGCTATTCCAGAAAAGGAAGTGTTGGGCTCTACCTCTATTGTTTCGCTAAAGACATGGTAGTTAATCTCTTGTCCGCTTGGTTTATACCCTCTTGTTTGCCTGCTAATGCATTTATAGGTCAGCTCCCATAACGCACAGCCTTCAATCCCCTGTTGCACGCACTTCTTAGATACAAACACACATTGTTTATCGGCAAGAAAGCCACAAGAATTATCATTATCAAAACGACAGGCATAGTGCATTTTTTCTAACCAACATGGCCTGTTCGCATCAACGCCATCTATTGACCTTGATTTATTGTCTAAACACTCAACTTTGACAAACGTACATTGAGGGCTTTCTACCAAGCTATTATAGCCAATATTTTGCCATTCATCCTCTTCTGTAATAACTTCGGATTTGATTATTCTCTCATGCAATTCATAGTGATCACAAAGTTCTACATCGTCAAAATGAACCCATTCCCATCTAACTTTATAATCTTTAATCAAGTTTCCATCTGTGATTTCTATCTCGCTTGTTTTGATGAAGGGGTCCTGAGCAAATTTCTGCTGTAGCTTCTTCTTTTTTTCTTTAGCTATACGGTAGAGCGTATGAATTTCACTATCGCTATGTCCCTTGCAAGTTTTAATTAGTTTCTTTACTTCTGGTTCCTTGGTGATACTTACATCCAATTTTCTATCATAAGAAATGTAAAAGGGCGCATCCCTCACTTGGCACTTTTCAAAAACGTATTCATTCTCAACTGCTTCAATGTTCGTTACGTATTTGTTAGGATCAGAAATGATCTCGTCTATTCGTTTAAGAAACGATTCGATACTCTCAATTCGTTCTTTAGAGCTGTTTTGTACGACTTCTTTGCTAACCAGAAAGTCCGTTATCTCGTTTCTCGGAATGCTTTGTTCTGAAACCAACTCTTCAGCTGCTTTTCCATTAAAGTCTCTGCCTCTATCTTCCTTTCTCTTTAAGTCTTCGATAGAAACAGCATTTGAATAGCCATCTATTTTTTTGATCTCTTCCTTTGCAAACTTCTTTCCTATTGTTTTGAACATCTCCAAGCCATCCTCTGAGAAAAGAGAACTTATGGCTAGAGTTGTTAAAAAGAAAAACTTAATCATTTAGCAACCGTAGGCAGGACTAAAGGTTTAACAGCATCAAGGCAACATTGCTTTTTCACCCATACTAAGTACACAAACTCTCTTCCTCCAAACGGATCATTTTTGCCAAATCCCCATAACACATCACTTTTTCCTAATGGTTGGCATGGTCCTTTAGTTTGTGGAATTGGATGAACAAGCTGAGTTTTATAAAGGCTTTTTTTAATGATAGGCATATAGGAAGGTGAGCAAAACTCAGACTCATGGTAGCCTTTTATAAATCCACATCGATGCAACTTAGCTATCACACGGTGGACTAACAAGGAGCTAGCTTGTAATGGGCTTACATGATGTTCAACCGTTCCCTGAAAAGGATAAAGACTGCCTTGGCATCCAGCACACCAGAATAAAGAATTTTCTACTTTGTTAAAGCTTGCCATTGTACAATCAGCAGTACAACTCAACTGTGCAAGAGGGCTAGAAAATAATGCTCCTTCTGGCTCTAAGATCAAAGAAAGGGTTGAGTCATTCCATGAGGGATCATACTCACTCATATAAGCGACATCCAATCCTCCTTTTTCAACGCATAGAAAATCTGTCAATAGATTAAGCATTGATAACAAAGGATACTGATAGAAGTGGACATGATAAAAGCTGCCCTGAGTATTAGTTTCACTTCTATAGCTAATGTAACCACGATTCTTTGACAGGGAATTTCCTAAGGTAATTCCTCCTAATCCAACCAGCTTATAGGGGTCCATAGTAACATCCACCATTTTAAGAGGTTCCCAAAATGAAAGAGGAATCCCTACTATAGGTGGTCTCCCTGCACATGAACAAATATGCTGGTTATACTTTGCAAAGTCTTTTTCCCCAGGTGTAACGTTGACCCCAGAAACAGTGATTGGAAATAAACATTCCCAGCATACATCCGTTATAGGGTTAATAAAAGCACCATAGATCGAAGCATGAAAGAGAATAGCAAGATAAATGAATGCTTTCACGGAGATAACCTATTGTGCAAAATTCGGTTAGCTATTCCCGTTTCACCATTCCTAGACATTTCTTCTAGGGCATATGCTAATGAAGCGTTGCCAGAGACTTTATCGAAAGCGATCTCATTCTTCACAACATAACAAGGCACCGCCTGAACCTTATATCTATCAAACAAAATGGGGTTAATTTGTATCGGAGCCGTTACCCCAAGCTTTGTCAAAGCCTGAATTCTTTTAGATAATTCTAAAAAGCTGTTATTTGGCAGACCTCGCAAGACGATTATGCCCCCATACTTTTCAATTTCTTTTGAAACCCTTAACCAAACATCATTGGGCGCTGAAAAAGATAAGAAAATTAGCAGCTCATGCTCTTTTTCGTTAGAAACATTCACATGACATTTTCCTGAAGAACTAAGAGATACTCGTTTTTCAGGAACTTCTAGCTGATCTAAAATTTTTTGTTTTAGTTCCTTCTTATTTAATACTTTCTCTGAAAAAGCTTTAGCCTGCTCATATGTTTCTTTTAACTGTTCATTAGAAGATGGATCAAATTCATTTGCATCTATGGATGATACCGAAATAATCTGGCTTGCTTGTTTGCTTAATTGATCTTGAGAATCGTCAGCTGCTAGACTCATGCAAGCAAAGAAAGAAAATAGCAATCTTATAAGCATTCGAATTCTTCCTTTGCAACAAGCTCTATGAGTAAGAGTTTTCCCTTTTGGGAAACCCTGGCCGGTACAGAATCGATACCAAACTTGCTAATGATCACTCCATTTTGATCAAAATAAACTGGCCTTGCTTCCTGTTTTTCGATCTCTACAGGACTGCCATTCGTTAATATCCACTTCCCTTTTTGTTTCTTAGCCCAATTAATTTGGTAAGAGTCATCACCGTCAAACAGCAATAAATCCTCTGCAAGTTTAACATGATCCAAGGGATTATATCTTGTCCCTTTAGGGATGATTACCTTCCCCTGAAGGTCTTTGATCTCGTTTTGGCATACTATTGAAGGATCAAAGAGAAATTTGTGATAAGTTTCTCTTTTTGGTAGCTCAGTAGGTTTTGGCCTTTTTAAAAGGCTAGCATATTGGCTTTGGATTTCAAGGTTTATCTCTTCTATTTCGTCATCAGTGAGGCTTTTTGTTCGGCATAGAAGATATTCGAGTAAACTAGATTCAGAAATATCAAAGCAATGCCCCTGAACTCCTAAATCTTTAGCATTTAGGAAAGGTGAAAAGAAGAAAGCAATCATTAGAAAATAGGCCACAGCTTTTCCTCTATCCATTGCTTTTTCACAAGGTCAAAGTAAGAATACCTAGAATCAAAGCTCAATTCATGCGTACCAACAACAAAATAATGATCCTTAGGTATTGTTAATGATTGAATGGGAGTGAGTAATTCACCATGATGCATATGGGGTCTGCAAACGATACATTCGTTGTCATTTATAGTGACCATTAAGTCTTGTACTTTGATTATGTCTCCTTCCACTCCTAGAATTATTTTCGCTAGACTACCTTTAAATAATGGATGCTTGAAAGATACGATATCCCCCTTAAAAAACTCGTTTGCCTTTTTCCCAATCAACACTCGATTTGTAAGGCTGTTTGACAAATTGATTCTAACTTTGCAGTCAAAACAATATAAGATGAGAAAAAACATGCCCAAAACAGCAGCACATAAGTAGTATAGCCGTGTCATAATCTTTAAAATTTGTGTCTTACTGGGCATGCTAAGTGTCGTTGATAATTCTTTTTATCGCATCAATAGTCGTAATCCCTTGATCTTTCAGCTTTCTAATTTTCTGAAAATCATCTGATTTAGTGCTATAGAGTAGACCTGAAAATCTATCTAAAAAAAGGCGAACGACTCCATAAACACCGGAATCGTTTGTAATAAGAATTTCACTATACGATCCTGGAACTGTTTTTAAGCTCTTGTATAGCTCTAACTTGTAATTATCCATTAGCAAGTTACCACTATTAATTTGCTTCTGTATCTCATCTCCTCCCGTGGGGAGGAAGATTTTCCAATAGCTGTTTGTATAGGCCGCCTTTGAACCAGGTCGAGAAAAGTAATCGTCTATCTCTTGGGTACCTGTCATCAGAGATCCACCATACTTACGAACTCGTTTAGCTAAGGTACGAATAAAATCCCCCATCGCCTCAGCAGCTAGTAATTCCCACGCCTCATCAATGCAAATGATAAATTGCTTTTCTCGGTTACCCATCAATGACTTATTAACGATTGTCATGATGAAAATTTGCAAAACAACAGCCTGTAAATCTTTTTGTGCTTTTAGCTCTTCTAACTCAATCAGAACTAGAGGATTTGAAAAGTCTACGTTATTTTCTCCCTCAAAAAATTCGCTGTATATCCCCTCTTTTGTGTAGGGAGTGAGCATCACTCCTAGCCGTCTAGCATCTTCGCTTTCATCCTTTTTTAACCTATTAGCAACGTCCGTTATGGTTGCTTTGTTTTTTTTCCTTTTCCAAACGTCCTTTATAGCCCTGGCGATAAGTACCTGATCGTAGTAGTTCAGTTTTTCATCAGGAGACACCATGCAAAAGATGATTGTAAGGAGGAAAGAAAAAGACTGCTTAAATTCGGCATCGGTAGGAACATGAGTGAACGGATTGAGGCATAAATTTATTCCTTGCTTAAACTCAAGATATTGACCAGAAAGAAGCTCACACATTTTTTCATAGCTTCTTCCAACATCTAGAATAAAAACGTTTCTTTCTAAGCCATACGAAAGGAACAACAGCTCTTGCATAAATACAGACTTACCACCCCCGCTACCCCCAAGAATGGCACAATTATAATTAAGCGAACCTGCCATAAATTGGTTCCAGTTTATAATTTGCCCCCTCCTTCCAGTAAGTAACATTCCTGAAGTAGCACCGCCTATCCACTCACCTTGTATAGGCATGAAGTTTGGGCATTCATCTGTTAGAGTTGTTTTGAGTAATTTTAGCATTTTTAAATCTTCAACATATTCGCCCCAAGTCATAGGGAGTATGGATAAAAAGTGAGGCAATTGGATATTTGTTGTCTCCATCAATTTAAATTCATTTGAGCGGTATAGCCCCTTTATCGACTGCTCAGCTTCAACCATTTTGCTGTCTTCCGCCCAGAAGCCAGTGGACATTTGCGTCCAGACAAACTTAGCTCCTTGTTTCAGAGACCTCCTCACATAATCACATTCTCTTAGCTCAGAAGCCAATTCGGGTATAAACCGAAGGAGTGCAGGTGATTTTCCTTGGTTCTCAATAAAAAAAGAGTTTTTAGAAAATAAGGCTTCTGCCTTGGATTGCGAAGGGCAATGGATTCCGTAATGAATGAAAAAGGGGCTTTTAATCTGTAGATAATTCTTAAATGCATCCCCTATCAAAGATGACATTTTGTAGAAAGGCCAGCGATCAGGGGTTTCATAAACCTTAAAAGATTTAAAGATGACGTTGGGTTCATTATAATGTTTCCATGTCAAATAATGCTCATCAACTTCCACTTTTTGACCGCTAACTAATTGGTCAGATAACGTTTCACAGGGATTCCATTTTTTCGATACAACTTCTGTATTTATGGAATAATTAATGATCCCTCCTATGTTCTCTAGAAAGGCTGTTGGCCCCCATTGGTACACTAAAGTAATTGGTGATAACGTTCTTAAAAGTTTGCTTTTTACTTCTGCTAATCGCAGTCTATCTTCATTGTCTGTCTTGGTATTGCGGGGAAGACTATATGAAAAAATGATCTTAAACATCCTTTTGGGATATTCACTGGGCTGCTTGAAATGATTTGATCTAAGCTCCGCTATTTCTTTGACAGCAGTTTTTTTAAATGAGTTTTCCCAAGGTTTTAAAAGAGCATCAATCCTATGATCTGCCCATAACAAACATTGTATCGAGGATCCTTCTTCTAGTATTTCTTGTATTACACCTTGAAGAATTTTTAATATGGATGTGTCTCCTGAAAAAATAGGAAATAGCTCTATGACAAATCCAAGGGAATTTTGGTTAATGAATAGCCCATTCTCGACATCAAAGGATTCATAAGGCAAAATGTCCGCTATAGATGTTGTATCAAAAATCAAACGTTTAGCTTTCTGTGCTCTGGTAGCATCTCTTATACCTTGCGAAGGTTCGCCAAAAATATTAGCAATTTTAGTTCCAAGCTGATTTAAAAAGTTCATCGAGTCGTCTCAGGTAATGGGACATAACATCCACCTATTAATTCGCCATTTTCATTTATTCTTGGAGCAACCCAAACCACTCTTTTTTCTAGAATAAGGTGTCCGCATCGATCCTTAGAAATTGTAACGCCTGTATTGCTTCTCTGCGGCAAAAGAATATCAGGCCCCTCTTGTGTTTCAACTAGCAGCTTTTCTATCTCGTGAACAGGCGTGCAAGGTATCCCCTCACTGGGCTGGCAATTAAAGTGTGTAGCATAGCGGTTGCAACTAGCTACACTGGCTAAAACAAAGGCACCCAAACAGAATTTTATTAGTAGATTAACCATGGATATTTTCCTTAATGAATTCAAAATCCGGTGTTTGGCTTTTGTACATTTTTTTATTGATCTCAACACAAGGAATGCAATCAACCACATCATCTTGCTGTATAAATTTATAAGCGTCTAAATATGCTTTAGAAGTTGTGATGAAGGTGTCTTGATGTAATTGCGGCAAGGGGCATTCAAAGCATTCCATCGCTTTTTTCAAAAGCAGAACATTAAGTTCACGGTCACTAGTATCATAAAGTTCCATGATATAGTAATTTCTATTTAATTTTTCATGTTTATTGAGTAGACTATGTGAATGGCATATTCAACTGACTTAAGAAAAAAAGCGTTAGATTATATTGAGCAAGGTGGTTCAAAGGAAGAAGCGAGCCGCATTTTTGGAGTTACAATCAGAACTCTCTTCAATTGGATCAAACGTAAGAAGATAGGCTGTTTAGCACCGAGTAAGAGAAGAGAGCGCAAGCCTCATAAAATAGAAAATGAGAAGCTTAAGGCTTATCTGAAAGAGCATCCAGATGCTTATCTAAGAGAGATTGCTCAGTTT
>JBPQHD010000019.1:0-122286 GCA_051384485.1 Parachlamydiaceae bacterium | reverse complement strand
TTACTCAAAAAGCCTTGAACGTCAAATGGTTGAGAACAGATTAAGATGTTTACTTATCAATCGAATGTGTCATGGTTAATTTCTGAATGATTATAGATTGCTGTTACTGGCATTCAATAAATTTAATTATTCAACACAGCTCAATTGGATCTACATTTTTTTGAAAAAACTTTAAACGCCCCTTCAAAAGCCACAGCCTCACCTTTAGATTTATTTGAATAATAAGAAAAGAAGGGATTATAATGTTTAAAAACATTTTTTCGTGCTGTGAATCAAAAGATCGTTCTTAAAAAAGTCAAAGTCCATAATCTCAAGTCGGTTGATCTAACCCTTGAGCCTAACCAATTGATTGTCTTTTCGGGGGTTTCAGGGTCGGGTAAGTCATCAATGGCTTTTGATACCATTTTTGCTGAAGGTCAAAGACGCTATGTAGAATCTTTATCTACCTTTGCTCGAAGACAACTTAACGAACTTTCTAAACCCGATCTAGAACATGCCTCTGGTATTTCTCCTACCATTTCGATCGAGCAAAAAACAGCAGGACGTAATCCCCGCTCGACCGTCGGTACGCTAACAGAAGTTTATGATTACATGCGCGTTCTCTTCGCAAGAGTAGGGACAGCATTTTGTCCTGTTAGCGGAGAGCCTGTCACCCCTCAAAGTAGAGAGCGAATTATTAAATTAGCCGAAGTGTTACCCGAGGGGACAAAGCTACTTATTCTTGCTCCCTTCGCCAAAGGCAGGAAAGGCGAGTTCAAAGATGATTTCCAAGAATTTTTAAGAAAGGGCTTCATGAGAGCCCGTGTCGATGGAAAGGTTGTTCAGTTGGATGAAGGGCTAGAATTAGATGGCAACCTCGCCCATGACATCGATATCGTGATTGATAGGATTACTGTAAAGCCAGAAAACTTTTCTCGCTTAGCAGAATCCATCACCATGGCTCTAGACTTTGGTAAAGGGTTAGTCATTTTCTATTATGCCGATACGCAAGAAGAAAAGTTGTATTCGATGCATGCTTATTCGCCCAAATCAGGCCTATCCTATCCCCCACTCGAACCTCAAGATTTCTCGTTTAACAGTCCTTCCGGAATGTGTGATGAGTGTCATGGGTTAGGAATAATCCAAGAATTTGATTTAGAAAAGATTATCGATCCAAACAAAAGCATTGCTCAAGACTGTTGTTCCATTGGGAGCTCCTATCAGACCGTTCGCTATGGCAATATTTACCGTAACCTAGCCGAATTATATAATTTTAGCGTTGATACTCCCTGGACAAAACTATCCTCCGAAGCACAAAACATATTTCTAAAAGGCAACGATAAAAAATGGACCAAAATGCACTTTGTCCATCCTATCACCGGGGCAACATGGATCGACCACATCCAATGGAAGGGCGTCCTGCATGAAGCTAAAACACGTTTAGCCGAAGCCAAAAGTGAAGGCTATAGAAACAAAATGCTTAAGGTGATGAGCGAGCAGACATGCCCTGAATGCCAAGGCTCAAAGCTAAAGCCCTACCCTTCAGCAGCGCAATTTTGTGGCAAAAAAATACATGAAATTACTCAAGTAACCATTAAGGAGTGTCTTGAGTTTTTTGAAAGCATCCGCTTGCCTGATGTTGAGTTTAAGATTGCCGAAGAGCTTTTAAAAGAAATTACGGAAAGACTGAAATTTTTATTAGAAGTTGGCCTTCACTACCTCACTCTCGACCGCGGCTCCCCTACTCTATCCGGAGGAGAAGCTCAACGAGTGCGCCTTGCCTCGCAAATTGGTTCAGGTCTTGTCGGTATCACCTATGTTCTTGATGAACCATCTATTGGGTTACATCCGCGAGATAACAAAAAACTTCTCGCAACCTTAAAGCATCTTCGTGATATTGGCAATACGGTGATTGTCGTTGAGCACGATGAAGAAACCTTATGGAATAGCGATCATATCGTTGATTTTGGCCCTGGGGCAGGAAAAGAAGGTGGCGAGGTAGTTTATCAAGGGTCGATTGAAGGTCTGTTAAAGGCAAAATCATCCTTGACTGGTGCCTACCTATCTGGGAAACGAGAAATTCCAATCCCACAAAAAAGGAAGAAGCCAGGTAAGGAAAAATTAAAAATTATTCACGCTTCTCACCACAATTTAAAAAATGTTGATGTGACCATCCCTCTAGGATTATTTGTCTCAATCACAGGGGTCTCTGGATCAGGAAAATCATCTTTGATCTCGGATACTCTTTATCCCGCTCTATCTAACCATTTACATGGCTCTGAGTTAGCTGTCGGCAAGCATCAAAGCATCAAAGGCAAGGAGTTTATAGACAAGATTATTGCGATTGATCAATCTCCTATTGGCAGAAATCCTCGCTCGAATCCCGCGACTTATATTAAGCTCTTAGATGAAATCAGAGTCTTACTTAGCCAACTACCTGAAAGTCAAGCCAAAGGTTTTTCTCCTGGCCGATTTAGCTTTAATGTTCGTGAAGGATCTTGCACTGAATGTCAAGGTATGGGGCAAATCAAAATTGATATGGACTTTTTAGAAGATGCCTGGGTTGACTGTCCGCTTTGTGAAAACCAACGTTTTGATCCCGAAACGCTTTCCATTTACTATAAAGGCAAAAATATTTATGACATTCTCGAGTTGGATGTGGATCAAGCCGCTGATTTTTTTGCCAATATTCCTTCCATCAAGAAGAAACTTGAAACCCTTAAAGAAGTTGGTCTTGGATATTTAAAAATTGGCCAACCCTCGACAACCCTTTCGGGGGGAGAGGCACAAAGAATCAAACTAGCCAAAGAGCTTGTGCGCCCCTCAACGGGAAAAACTCTTTATATTCTAGACGAGCCTACGACTGGCTTACATTTTCATGATATCCATCATCTTTTAAAGGTGCTTCATAAACTGGTTGAGCTTGGCAACTCCGTTGTTGTCATCGAACATAATATGGATCTAGTCAAAACTTCTGACTGGATTATTGATCTCGGGCCAGAAGGCGGCATAGAAGGCGGTACCCTTACAGGCGAAGGCCCTCCTGAAAAAATAGCTACCATGAACTCACCGACCGGCTATGCAGTCAAAGAAGCCTTACACGGGTCAGCACACTTGAGGGATCAAGATTTTAGTAAACATGTTGTCCATTCCTCTCATCAGCCAATTAAAGAAATTACAGTTAAAGGTGCAGAGCAAAACAATTTAAAGCATATCAATGCTCAAATCCCCAGACAAAAAATAACCATTTGTACGGGACCTTCGGGATCTGGTAAAACTTCGTTTGCCTTTGACACCATCTATGCAGAAGGACAACGACGTTATATTGAATCCCTCTCTCCCTATGCACGGCAATTTGTGAAGCAGATGTCCAAGCCAAAAGTGGGTCTTGTCGAAGGATTATCTCCTGCTATTTCTATAGAGCAAAAAGCTCATGCAGGCAATCCGAGATCGACCGTTGGCACAATGACAGAGATTTATGATTACCTAAGACTACTTTATGCTAGGTTAGGAATCCCTCACGACCCTGACACAGGTGAAATTATTCAATCGATTAATAAAAATTATGTGGCAGAAAAGGTTCTAGAGTTTCCCAGCGATGAAAAAATACAAATTCTAGCCCCAATAGAACTTAAGAAAAATGAAAAATTTAATGATGCTATCACACGCCTCAGTCGGCAAGGTTTTTTACGGATTCGTTTAAATGGGGAATACTACCATTTAGATGAACCTCTTCCAGATAACATTTTCGATCGTAAGCGAAAAAATGAGCTCCTCTTAGTGGTTGATCGCTTAAAAATCTCGCCTACAATTTATCAAAGATTACTAGAAGCCATTCAAACAGCCTCTGATCTTGGTAACAACAAACTTATCATAGCTAGAGAAACAGAGGCTGATCTATTTTTTAACTTAGCCTTTGCGGTGGCCAGTACCGGCAAATCATTTCCTGAAATCACTCCTCACACCTTTGCTTTTAACAAGGCAGAGGGAATGTGCCTTGAATGTTTAGGGCTAGGCTATACCTATGGTGCTAACCTACTTGGAAAATCAGAGCTTTTAAATCTTTCAGCTCTAAGCTTATTGCGCTTTCTTTGGACTGAAGACTCTCACTGGCATCAGCCCTCTTTGAAAATTCTTGAGCAACTTGACATTGACCCTCACCTTCCTTTAAAAGAGCTCACTCAAAAACAACTACAACTTTTTTTAAATGGTTCATCGGAAGAAATTCTTTTGAAAGAAGGCCTAAAATTAAAATGGCAAGGCATTAATAACGCATTAATCAAAGCTGGTAGAAACGCTTTTAACGAGGTAAAAGAAAGAATCCTACCCCTTCTAGATGAAAAAACATGCTTAGCATGTGAAGGAGATCGGCTAAATCCGCTCGCGAGACATGTGACTTTGTCAGAACACACAATTGGTCAAATCTGTCGGTTGCCCGTTGATCAAAGTTTAAAGATCATAAGGGAAATCATTGTTGATGATCAAAACCGCCTTCTTCAGGATGTACAAAAGCAATTGTGCCATCGCTTGCAATTTTTAAATGAAGTTGGCCTTGATTACATTTCTCTAGACCGCAAAGCTCCGACCTTAAGTGGGGGTGAGGCTCAGAGGATCCGTCTTGCTAGGCAGCTTGGTAGTGGGCTTACGGGTGTTCTGTATGTCCTCGATGAACCCACAATTGGTCTTCATCCAAGAGATACGGCTAAATTAAATCATTCACTCACTAAGTTGAAAGATTTGAACAATACCCTTCTACTGGTAGAACATGATCCATTAACCATTGAGCATGCCGACTATATTTTAGATTTTGGACCAGCTTCCGGTCTTCATGGTGGTCATATCACGGCCAAAGGCACATATAAGCAAATTTTAAAAAATCCACATTCTTTAACAGGCCGCTATCTTTCTAAAAAATCCCTAATTCCTATCCCTCAAATGAGAAGGACTGGCCGAGGTTGGTTATCGATTAGAAATGCTCAAGCCAATAACCTAAAGAATATTTCGACAGACATTCCTATAGGCGTATTAACTTGCCTTACGGGAGTTTCAGGATCAGGAAAATCAACGCTTCTTCATGATGTCATCTTTAAAGCCGTCCAGAAAGGAATATTGGAAAATGATTCTATTTCAATCAAAGACGTCGGCGATGTGTCTGGGATCGGCCATTTTGAAAAACTCTTATTTATCGATCAAAATCCGATAGGTCATACAATTCGTTCCGACATTGCAACCTATACTGAGATCCTCGGACCGATTCGAGAACTCTTTGCTTCACTACCTGAAGCAAAAGCAAGGGGGTTACAACCCAAACACTTTAGCTATAATCATCGAAGAGGGATGTGCACGCACTGTTGGGGATTAGGCTTCAAAAAAGTGTCCATGCATTTTCTACCTTCCGTAAAAGTGACTTGCGAAGAGTGTGGGGGTTTACGTTTAAATCAACTAAGCCTAAGCGTCCTTTTTAAGGAAAAGAGCCTTGGCCAGCTTCTTAACTATACTATTGACGAACTAAGCATCTTTTTTGCTAACCACCCAAGAATAGTGCGTGTTCTAGACACTTTAATTGCTGTAGGTTTGGGATATTTAAAGCTGGGGCAAGAAATGGTATCCCTATCAGGGGGAGAGGCTCAACGAATCAAATTAAGTCGAGAGCTCTCTAAGCGTTCAAGAGGGAAAACACTTTATCTCCTGGATGAACCTACGACAGGTTTACACAGCGATGATATTGCTAAGTTGCTACAAATCCTCCACCGACTCATTGATAAAGGTAATACGATTATCATGATCGAACACCATATTGATATGATTAAAAATGCTGACTTTGTCATTGATATTGGCCCTGAAGCAGGTTTAAATGGTGGAGAAATCGTAGCTCAAGGAACACCGGAACAAATCGCCTCAAATGAAGCGTCTCATACTGGTCACTACCTTAAAGAGTAATAGCCTTTATTGATTCTTAATGCTCCTGTGTAATTATATTATTATTCTTCTTAAAAAAAGGATAAGAATTGATAAATTCAATTTATAAAAAAACTGTTATTTATGATTTTGAGATAACAAAAAGAAAATTCTTATGCTTTTGCCTACAAAAAAGAATGAGAATAAGGACATCCCAAGGCACATTTTCTATCGCCATTAAAACGTCTAAAAAGTTTCAAGACACTAAACGCCATTTTGCTTTAGCCACCACACAAGGCGACTTTCTTATTAACAAAAACAGCTTTATTAAAAGAACTAAGTGTTCTAAAATCTTTTTAAATGACATTCTAAATTCCCCAACTCCTCGATCCTTAGAAATACTTCTTGATAAACAACAAAGTCTTTCTTCCCTAAGTGTGGCCCTGTTAGATGCTGCAGGCTCCGCTTCCTCTTCTGCTTGTCATAAAACCGCCCTTCAAATTAACTCCTTCATTCAGGAAAATATCTCAGCCTGGAGTTGCTGGATAAATGATAATAAAACAATTGTTACCTCTATGCCTGATGGAAGAAAAATGATTGTTCATAAGGACCGTGAGAGTGACCTGCATATTTACATCGATCTTTGCCCAACCCCTCAAGCCGCCACTTCAATTGGTAAAGGTAAGTTTAAAACAGTCTACCCATTCTACAATTGGGATAAGCAGAAACCCAATATCGCTGTGAGTGTGCAAGAAATAACTGACCATACAGCACTGCTGAGTGCAGAAAACGAAGAAGAGATCATCAAAATGTGTAAAGATATCCCGCAAGTACTAGGCATTAAGTGTAGTGCGCGTCCAGAGAATATCGAAGTTGAACCAGCTCTATTTATCTCTGTCATGAAACGCTACGAAAATAACTGGCTTTCATTATTATCATCAGCAAGTCTAGAGGATAATCTGGCCGCTTTCACGCAGGTAATTAAAGGGGTTGCATTATTACATCAAAAAAAAATCATCCATCGAGACTTGAAATTTGAGAATATCCTTTATAGGCATAAAAAAAATGGAAAGTTGGAATTTAAAATTGCAGACTTTGGCCTCTCTTGCAAAGCTACTGAAAAAAAGGTTTTAATGCAAAGGAGCGGCACTTATCCCTATATGGCACCTGAGGTGCTAGGATATTTAGAAAAAGATCCCTATAAAATTGATGTTTGGTCTTTAGGTGTTATGCTCTATAGGATTTATTACGATAAACGAGTGCCTTATTACCAACCATTAACCGATTTAGTCAATAACCTAAAAAAACAGGAAGAAGGATTAGACTTGAGCAAAAGGCACGAGATACGAAAAATGAATAAAAAACATATCTATAACTTTTTGCTTAAAGAAGTAACCTCTTTAAGAGAAGGGCTTCTTCAATCATCAGATCCTTGGTCAGAGTTAATAGCTGGCATGTTAAATCCAAATCCTAGAAAAAGATATTCTATTGCCCAGTGCCTAGAAATGTTAGAGTCGCTCACCCTTCAAGTAATGTCTAATTAATTTCTGTGTTTCCAGTGGAATTTGATGGACGATGCAATTATGTCCTAAATCCTCATCATAATAAATTCCATTTACCGAATCGAAGGACCTGACGGCTTGCCAAAATAAAGCATTCATCCCATGCTCATCTCTCTCAGGTAAGGTGAAGCGATACCCGCACGGCAGCAAACAGAAAGAATTCATTTTCCAATGCTGCTTCGCCAAGCGAATCGCTTCCTCAACCGTCGTTCCAACAACTCTAGGCTTATCCTCGCTTTCTTCAAACCAACCATACTGCTCATCTGATATTTTCCTTAGCAGTAGCATCTTTCGATGATTAATTCTTCCAATATGAATAATTTCAGATCTCATGATCTTCTTCATGACCTTTATTGTAAAAGTATTCTTTAAAAATAATATAAAAGCCACCAAAGATAAAAAGGATGGGCATTAAAACGTCCCAAGATAACCTGAAAAAAGATAAACAAAAGAGTCCTAAGAGGAGGATTGTTGATACAGTTAGGTCAAAAAATCGATGAGTCAGATACTGGCGAATAACTAAATTCACTAGAAGAGCCAGCAAAATACCAGGCCACCAAAATCCAGTATAAAAAAGAATCCCAAGGCAAACTAAAAAAATACCATTCGCTAAAGCATCAGCCTTTCTTTTGTTCAAAATAACCACCTTTTAAAATAAATCATTTTAATAATTAAAACTTTAGAGTAAAATAGTTTCTCCAAATAGAATTAAGCGCTCCTCAAATAAATAGTTTTATGCTAAAATTTTGAAAAAATTCATTCCTATGTATCTAGAAAGAATTAATGATCATACGTTCAATTTTATTAATAAAGATAATAAAGTCATTTCCATTTCCGTTCATACAAAGTATGATCCTGAATTTAGATATAACTTAGCTTTTAAGGCAGCAGAAAGTTTTTTTCAGCAACCCCAATGCGTCTCAACAAAGAGATTTCGCCTAGGACATCGCAACTGGAAACTACAACGTAAGGGCAAACAGCATATCTTACTTGTTTTTTTAGCAAAGATTTTTAATTTTTTCCATCCTCCTGGTGAGGACAATATTATTCGTTACAAAATCGGTCCCTCATTTTTCAAGGGCAGGAAAAAGAAATCAGCTAGCACCGAACTAACGTTGCACAAAAAAAACATTAAAGTGTTATTTAAAAATCCTATTGAACGCGCTAATTTTAAATACTTTTTAAAAAGGACCAACCTCTCATTTAGTGAAAGTATAGCTTCTAATTACAAACTTGGACAAAGGGACGTCATCAAAACAAATCGAAGAGACCTAAGACTTAACTCCCCCACGTTCTTTGAGGACTCCTTTACGAAGCTAGCGACAACTGCTTTTCAGAGACTAGAGAAAGAATTTACGTCTAAGGATGATTTTACTCCGGATCATGCTGATTATAGAATTATTAACGAGGATGGTCACTTAAAACTTGTGCATAGCAGCTCTTCGATCGATTTCAAGCATGCTGAAGCGGCAAAAAGGCTCTATATTAATTATCTAATCATGAGGTTTGGAGCTGATAAAATCAGTGCTATTGAACATTTATGCGGTTTTAAACTAAAAGAGGCTGCCGCCATTACCCCTGAACATGTCTACCGCATTAACGTTTGTTTAACAGACTTAGATTACCGTGACGTGGATCACTTGCTGACTAAATTCAATGCCGCGAAGCCCCCCTCGCCCAGGGTAAAAAATCTGAGACGATTCTTACTCAATCAAGGGTTTACAAGGTTTCAAGCAATTAGCGTAGAGAGGTTTTTTAAATCTTACTCTTCACGTCATGATCCTACAAAAGCCTTTGCTAAGTGGTTAAAAGGGGTGCAACGATTGCACCTCAGCAGCCCCAAACTAAATCCTGCTCTTTATAATGACCTTGTTTCTATGACAGGGTTTTCTCAAGAGGAGCGAGAACTAGCTCTGACGGGTAGGAAAATTTTTGGCTTCATTCGAAGCGGTTATTCCACCGCAGATCTTGGCCAATACAAGCCATGGGTAGATCAACACCAGCTGACTCAATTCTATCCTGAGCTCATTAACAGCTTGAATTTAACTTCTTACTACGAAAAGCTAGCTCATGTTATATCTAAGATTCATTTGACAAAGGAACACCCCGAAGATGGACTCCGCCTAGGAGCCTTGATTCCTGCTCCTCCCCTGCAGAAAGGCGGCCCTACCAGATGGTATCAAGTTACAAGCTGCGTCAGCAATGGCTATGGCATTTTTAGTTTTACTCTAGAAGCTGCGTCTGAGGATCAGAGTTTACCAGCTATCAAGTTATACAGAAGTACCGCCTCATCTCGCTATGCTCTCCATTCTAAATCCTCCTTAACAAATGATTTTAACAATTTCAACTCTCCCGGCTATCAAGGAATTGGGCGAACTGACAGTTATGAGGAAGAATTTGTAAAAAAAAGAACGATCCCTGTATGGCTAGGTTACGCATTGCAAGCAAAAGAAGCACTAAACGAAGCAAGAAAAGCTTCCAATAAAAATAAACAACAAGACTATCATCTAGCATACCATTCTTTACAACAAGCAAATGCTGCTCTTCGCTCTGAAATAGAATTAAACTACCCTGTGAAAAACTTTAAACAAGTTTTAAAAGATCATGATGCTATTTTAAACGAACTTTTTTTTAAATATCATTCGTATCTTTCTTCATACAAGAATGGATTTCCCAGAATCTACCAGTATCTTGTGTCTAAGTATATCTTAAAAAAGAAAGTCAAGCTTAAAGATCCCCAAAATGATGCGGAGTTATTAAAAGGCATCTTATTAGATATACGTGCTGACAATCATCTTCCTAAACATGGCTTTCAAATTGATGCACTTATCCATGATATTGACCACCATCTCCTATCAGACGAAGCGATACGCCAAAGAGAAAAAAAACAACTCGAGCTAAAACAAAGAAAAGCTTTTGCCTACGAGAAGCAAGCCTCTTCTCATTTTACAAAAAAACAACTCAAATTTTGGCTACGAGATTTAAACAGACTTGCTACTGAGCGTAACGAGCTCTTAGAGGAAAAAATAGATACAGGCCTTGTTTTTTGCGGCCACAGTCTAGGTGGAGCTTGCGCTCAATCTCACCTTGTTCATTGGCTAACAAATAAAGAACGGATACCTTTGCCTGGGTCAACCTGTTCGGCCTATGTTTTCGATGAACCAGCTATTAATAAAAGAGATAATCGTCGATTTATACGATGGGGTGCTCAGCATACATCCTTATTCAACAACCACGATATAAAATTTGAGATCATAAGAAGGCAAGAAGCTGGTGATATTATTGTCACCGCTGGCGAAGAACATTTAGGGACAGTCTATAGCAAAGAAGAAGAAGATCAGACGAAGCAATGGTTAAGGTTTGATGCCGCTATACTAAAAAGACATCCTCAATCAACACACTTTCCCATCGCTTTACCAAGAACAGCTCATGAAACGCGTTTTTTGGACGGTGTTAAGATCAACACCTTTTACTGCCGCAAAGAACTGGCGCAAATCCAGAAAAAGAGAAAGCAACAGCAAGTCTATCTTCAATCATGTCTCGATCTAGCAAGTTCTCCTTTAAATCGACGTCAATTGCGCACTTTTTTAAAAAACATACGCTGTTGCCTAACCATTGAAAATCAAGAAAAAATAATCAAAAGATATAGGCATGTAGAAAAGTCTGTGAGACGAACGTTTGCACAGAAAAAACCCATCAGCCAAAACACGATTAAATTTTTGGAAAAAGAGGTAGGAAGGTTCAGCAAAACTCAGAAAGAGATCGCAGCTCATTTATCCAAACCCTCCGATTACTACTGCACCTACTACTCGCCTCTAATACAGGGTATTTTTGACCGAGAAGGCATCTTTAAAGGACAGAGAAAGCATGAAGAAAAGCTTAGAAGAAAACATTTTTGTTATTTAAAAGTAAAGTTGTGGGATCTAAAATTTATGGATCCAACAAAGGCTGAAAAAGCTAGAAAATCTGTTGCTTTATTTTGGACTTTTATCCGAAAGCAACTGATTAACACAATAGATAATTATCTTTTACCTGATCTATTTCATGATGATCTTGGCAACCTAGCCGTCCATTATCAATCAGGCATTCTTTCCAGGCCAAAGCATAAAGATGGATCATCGCTTGGGTTTTAAACTTGTATTCTTTATAGTATGTCGTTTTTATATAGGTAGATTGAACTTCTTCTAAAATTTCTATAAAATGGCTAATCCATCATCACAAAATTTTTTGAGCTTCTGCTGTCCTCACTGCGCCTCAAAATTACTTCTCCCTAAGGCTCAACCTCTGCTTTATTGCCCTTCTTGCGGAAAATCGTTAACCAACGAGGAAATAAAAGATACTCAATTAACTCATGATGAGAACACTGATTATATTACCCTAGTACAGGGACATGCACCTCAAAAGGAAAATATCCAGTACTCGCTTGGCTCCTACCAAATTATTAATAGCATTGGCAAGGGGGGGATGGGAGAGGTTCTTTTAGCCTATGACACGATTTGTGGCCGCAAGATTGCTTTAAAAACCATACGCAAGGATCTGATTTCATTAGGAAATATTCACAACCGATTTCTAAAAGAAGCTCGCATCACGTGCCAGCTCACCCACCCTGCAATCATCCCTATCTACAGCATCCACAAAGAAAAGAATTTAGCCTACTATACCATGCCTTATGTAGAGGGAGAGACCTTAAAACAGATTCTTCGAAAAACTAGGATTCAGGAGAAACGAGGTGAGAGGCTCGACCATGTGGGTGGATCGATCCCTGCGCTTATTCGCATTTTTATCACTATCTGCCAAGCTGTTGGTTACGCCCATTCAAAAGGAGTGTTGCATCGCGATCTTAAACCTGAAAACATCATTATTGGTAAATATGGCGAAGTCATGATTCTTGACTGGGGGCTTGCAAAACTACTACAGGATCTATCGGATAACAATCAATTTACTGAAGAAGAAACAAGGGCCTCGGAGAGTTGGCATCATCTTACTAGGATCGGTAAAGTGGTGGGTACTGTCTCGTATATGGCGCCTGAAAGAGGCCTTGGTCAACCTGCTACTATACAAACAGATATTTACTCTCTTGGCGTTATTCTATATCAAATGCTGACCCTACGGCTCCCCTTTAAACGAGGTTCTTTAAAGGAATTTCGCGAAAAGATGCATAAAGAAACTCTACAAGACCCTGTGGAAGTTGCCCCCTACAGAGACGTTCCCAAAATTCTTGCTACGATTGCCACCCGCTGTCTTGCTACAAACCCCCTGCAACGCTATTCTTATGTCGATGAGCTCATTCGTGACTTAGAGAACTATATCGAAGGACGGACTGAGTGGTTCCAAATTGCCAAACTTGATATCCATAATAAGCACGACTGGGAGTTCCAAGAAAATATCCTTATTGCTGAGCATACGGCCATTACAAGAAACACTGAAATTTCTGAATGGGTTAGTTTAATGATTTCAAAAGCTTCTTTTGCTGATAATATTCGCATTGAAGCATCAATTTGCTTTGGCACCCACTGCGTGGGGCTGGGTTTCCTTTTAAATGTACCCGAGTTTTCTGAGAGAAAGCATATTAATGACGGTTATTGTCTTTGGATAGGAACCGATCAAAATAAATCGACGCGTTTACTAAAATCATCTTTAGAAGTTCTCCAAACTGAAGAAATTTTTCTACAAAGAAATGAATGGTATCGTGTTAAAATAGAAAAAGTTGATAACACCATTCACTTCTATTTGAATGACATTTTGCAATTTTCCTATATTGGTCGTATGCCTCTAGTCGGAACTCATGTTGGCCTTTTAGCAAGGGACGCCGACTTCCAAATTAAAGATTTTTTCATTTCTATTGGCAGCCAAAATATCACTGTTAATTGTCTAGCTGTCCCTGACGCTTTTCTTGCCCACAAAGATTACCAAACAGCACTTTCTGAATATAGACGGATCGGTTATGCCTTTCCGGGACGAGCTGAGGGAAGAGAGGCTATTTTGCGGGCAGGAATTACTCTTTTAGAGCAGGCAAAAAATACCTCAGACCTGATCAAAGCAGAAGAGCTTCTAGATGCAAGCTTAAATGAATTTGAAAAATTACATAGCACAGCAGGAGCTCCTCTAGAGTACTTAGGAAAAGCGCTTGTCTACCAGTTTATGAAGGATGATGAAGAAGAAATTAAATGTTTTGAGCTTGCTGCGCGACGATATAAAAAACATCCCTTATTAAACGTTCTTGAAGATCAAGCAATTTTTAGATTACAAGAAAGTTCTAGGACAGATCGCAAAGCTACTTATAATTTTTTACTGCTCACTTTGCGTTTTATTGATCGACATTTACATTCGAATCAAGTCCAGAAACTGATTATGAGTTTGAAAAAGCATTGGGAACCCCTTACCTTTTTAATCAACGACCCTAGGTTGCCAAGCACAAGCACATTGCCTTTAGCCATCTCCCTTGCTTTTTGGTTAGATAAAACATATATCCTCGAGGAGATTATTTTCGAGTTACTAAAAATGGATCCTCTTCCAGTAAATTCGATTGCCAACGCAATTTACTGCCTAGTCGAACTTGGTCACCATGAATTAGTAGAAATGCTGTTAAACAAAGTATCCCTGTCTCAAGGGCCTTTTACCTTTCTTCAAATCATTAACTGTGCTAAGGGCTCATTAAAAGACTCCTTTGAACTTATTAGTCAGAAGGAGGAGGGAGAGGATAAGGAAAGAGCACTAAAGTATTTGCTTAATCTTGCTATTGATCGCAAGAAAACAGGCTTAATACATAATTATGCATCATCTAAACATGAAGCCTCTTATAAAACCTTTCGCATATGGGCTTTTCTCATTGATCATCAACTCCAAGCGGCAGCTGCCCTTCTACAAACATTTTCTATTGAATTTCTGAGTCGAGAATCTACTATTTTATATTTTCTTTATGGTTGCTGGCTCTTTGCAGCTGAAGGAAAGGAGATCGCCACAGTACATTTCAGTGGTGTTCTGGATGTCCCTTACCCGAGAACGTTTACCTTAGGAAGCCATTTTTTTAATGGTAAGTTAACAAAAGCCTGGTTTCTAAAGGCCTTTACCTGGGAAAAACAACAGCTAAAGCGGCAGCAAGCGCTCCTCGGGGATTTAAAAATAATTAATAATAATTAGTTAACAATTATTGGGTCAAAAGAACCATCACTTGTCCTTCTAAATTTTCTGCGTATTCTTCGATAAGCTCGCTGGTAAAATGGCTGTTGTAATCTTGGCTCAGGATCAATAGCTGACAATTCTTTATCCAGCCGTTTACTAGCATAGATGGAGACGCCTACAAGAGTAATGGACATTGCCGCACTCATAGCAATGAAAAACCAACCAACCGGCGCTATTGGAGCTGGTACTGTTAGCAAAATCACCACCCCTATCATCCCTGTTATTGCTGCTGTAATTGATAAGGCATAGGTGAATTGTTTTAGATGGAAATGATGCTTGATAGCACGCAAAGCTTTTTCTACGGCTGGTTTATCTAACTCACCGAGTTTCGATTTTTCATAAATCGATTGAAGCTTCCCTTGCTGCTTGGATGAAATAACTTTAAAGAATTTTTTTCTAAACTTTTCAGCACGGGTTTCAGGCTGTTTTGTTAAAAATGTGACCGCTTCTTTATAATTTTGCTGAGGCATCCCCTCTTTAAATTCTTTATTGAATTTTTTTAATGAACGCGTCACTTCTACAAAGCCCCAGCTATTCACGACTAAACCCAAACTCTGTATCCCTAGTGCGCCTACCCCCATCGGGAATGCCCAAATGTGAACATTCTGGGCCGCTACTACACCGATGCGTTGAAGCAAAAGGGCTGCATTTGCAGCCATTTCTGCAATGACTGCAATATCTACAACGGTTTTAATCGCGGGTAAAATTTTTCGCCAGCTAGGTGTTGCAAAAAAATCGACGATGTCACTACCTAAATTAAAAACAACGAAGGGCGCATGAGCCCATCCAACAAATCTTAGAGGTAAGAAAATCTTATCCAAAACCTGAAGGGGTTCAAAAAAGGCTTTGGAAATCTCATGAATGGCCCTTGCTTGCTCGATCATTAAGGATGTCATCCCCAATGCAAATTCCGTTGTTTCTTTAATTACAAGGGTAATATTAGCAACTTTAAGAGCAGCGATTTTGAATTTTTTACCCTTCTTTGGTTCATTAGTTTGGGACAGGATGGCTGCACCCACAAAAGTGCTACCTTCCACATTCGACATAGATGGGGAAGATCCTTCCTGATCACCTTTTGCTGCAGCGGGGCCTACACGAGGAATTTGACTAGGGGGAAGAACAATTCCTTCACCTGCACCTATACCCATTCTATTAACCTTATATTATATAATCTAACAAACAATATCATAACTAATCTTTTATTAAAAAAATACAATAACAACTAAATCTTTTCAAAAATAACACTCGGATGAATAAAGCTTTTATTTCTCCAAGGGGCTTTATTTAATAAAGACAGCTTTTCTTTTTTCCCATCAATGATAAATTTTTTTTTCCGCCACCCTCCCAGAAGAAAAGAGACCGAATACAAGAAAGCAGTGCTAAACCATGCAGGTGTTTTTTTACAAATTTTAACAAGTGTCCCCAGGATGCCTGATGCTTTTATATCTTCAAATTGCTCATGAAAAAGCATTTCTGCCTCCGGATAATACTTTTTCACCTTACGTATAATCCAGTGAGTACAGTTATCAATAATAAATTGAAAAGGAAGATTATTTTTTTGAGCTCTGAGAAAATCTTCCCTAATCGAATTCATTAATTCAAGTCCTTCTTCTTTAGAGCAAGGAAAATGGCACATTTTTGTCTCTCTATGTGAATAGAAGTGATTATTATCAGGATATTCCAATGTTGCCGGGACATAACAAGATAGTGACTGCAGGACATCCAACACACCTTTGGGATACTTTTTAGGAAATAGGCCAAAGCCATAACTACAGTGGTAGTTACCTTGATCATCCGGAACTGCGATTTTTAAATAAGCATGTGATCCCTTAATGGTCACTTGCTCTGTCTGCCGGGTGGCAGCAATGGTAATCACCCAATTCTCTCCATCGCAAGGATGGCCAAACTTTTCCGACGCTTCTTTTTTTGTCAGGACTTCTTCATAAGCCAATTGGTGAAACCATCCCGTACTTTGCATATCAATCTGTTCTGTCTCACCTGTCTTTCCATTTCTTCGGCCAAAACAGTGAGGATCCCAATTGCTAACCCCTTGTTTTAAAAAGGTTAAGCGTCCCTCTTTCACATTTTTTTTCTGAAAGATTCTAAAAAACTTATCCACGGTAACGTGATCATGGCTTTTAAAGCGAATGACATTTGAGCCTTTTAGCAGGCTAAATCTTCTGCCTTCTTCTGTACGGACTAAAACATCACGATTAGCTTTATCATGGATAAGGGCCTTCGTTGTCCCTAATCTACCTTCTAGTAATGCAGAGCGAATCCTGTTGGCGAGGTGTGGATATAAAATAAAAATAGTGGGGTTTAACCGATTCTGTATTGTCCATTTAAAAAAACGATCTCTCAATGGACGGTTTGCTTTTATCAGGTGGACAAATTTTATGTAGCGACAAGCCCTTTCTATCCGTTTTCTCTCACAACTACTAAGAGCCTGTTCTTGAGAGAAAACTTGCTTCTTCTTCCAATCGGATGCATCTTCTAGAATCTCTTCGTTCAATTGATTGACCAATGCCTCCTTCTTTGTTAAGTTTAAGCGGTATTCAGCTGCAATCAAACGTCTTTTAAGTTCTTCTTTCTCGTTACCATTTCTCATTTTGCTCAAAAAACGCTTTCTTGCAGCAATTTCAACCCGTTGCTCTTTAGAAGTGAGCTTGATTTCTTTTCTTTCTAATCTATCTAAATAAGCTATTGCCTGTTTTATTCTAATTTTCATATTAACCTTAGATTAAAAATTATCTTTATAATAACTATGAATAAATAGTATATTGATTATATGAAAATAGATTATTCCAAGGCATTCTTTAAAAAAAATGTTTTTAGGAAAGACACTCATGTATTTGTGAAAATTAAAAGTCGGTTAGGGACTGTAAGCATTATTACCCAAGAAGTTAGAGAATTAAAAAAAAGCGAAAAAATCTATAAATTTTTTAGCGACCGCTTAGGATTAGAACTTCGTAAATTTAGCCAATTATCCAACTCTAAGGCTTTTCAGGATCTAGGAAACAATATTTACCTTCAAGAAAATCTGAATCAAATCGATCAGCAGATTAAAGAGTTCAATCGAAAAAAACTTTTCTTTATACCTAAAATAGCCCCCTTAGCTAACGCTTCTTTACCAGAAGCAAGCTCTCCGGTGAAGACAAAGCCGAAGCCTCAACTAGGAAAGAAGAAGGCTGGCTCATCAAAGCACAAGGCGATTAGAAAAACACAGGCTCCTAAGAAAAAGATCCTCACGAACCAACAACTAATTTCTTTCTATCGAAATGAGGGAAAAGATATCTGCGGTAGAAAGCTTGAAGATATGTGGCAATTCTCTCATAGAGAAAAGGAAGCAAAACATGACTATATTCAATGGCTATTTCCATTAAACGAATCTTCTCGTTTTAATTCAAGCGCCCCGACTTTAAACCAGGAGCTGATCGACCAATTAAAAGAAGATCCAATTGTCATCGAAAATTTAAGAAAATCCCTAAAAAGTATGCTGAACTTTTATGGTTTGAAATTAAAAAGCGATGGAAAGATTGTGAGGGTGACGGGTCAATTTCGAGAAAGACGCAAAGTGTGGTTAACGCCGGGAAATCATAACCACCTAAGGCTAACCCGCATTCTGACCTCACTCTCCTTGTTTGGCTTAGATCAAGAAGCCAATAGTCTCTTTTTAGCTTTAATGAAAATTAAAAGAAAGCACCCTAATTCTATATCCAACACCACGATGAAATATTGGAATGATTGGAAAATGTCGCACTCACTCTAAAAGCGCGACTTTCAAGAGTAACCTCATAGACACTCGAGGCGAGCCTTCATTAAATGCTTGGCTAGGTAACTCGTTGTTGCTCCATGCTTTTTGAAGCATTTCCCTAAAAATTAAAAATCCAAATTTATGCTTATCGCAAAGCAAGCCTACAGCAAAGTAAAGTTTTTGCATCCTATGAGGCCCCTTTAAAATGCCTTTAATTAACTGGTGATGCATAAATGCTGGCAGATACACTTGCCCTGTAGAGAAAAAGTGATGCTCCACTAGAGATTTAGCCACCAATCTTCCATTTTCTATGATCCACGTTTTTTTAGCAGCTCCAATGGGCAGGTGCAAAGCACTCAACATCGGTACTTGCCATTGATGGGGTAGCTTTTTAATCAAAGCAAAAATCTTCGATACTGCACTCTCAGGTTCAGTATCAAGCAATTGCATTTTATAAAGGTTAGGGACTTTCCCCTCTCCAAGGGCCGCCTCTAATTTTGTTTGAACCCACTTAGCACAATTTTCCGACTCAATCTGATAGACTAAGTTATAAGCTCGTGCTCTCAGCATGTCTTGCTTGATCAACTCCATAAGCGCAAGGCCTTGCTTTGCTGTTAACTTAAAAGGATGAAGGGCATGCTGTCTTTGAGAACAAAACACATTTTCATCAGGATAGGCAATCGTTGAGTGGACATTTCTACAAAACATATCCAATGTTTCCCACATTGAGCAAGGATATTGGTAGGCTAGTTTACCAAAATCATAAATACCATAAACACCCTTTCCAATAGGAATTGCCAACTCCAAAAAGGCATGTGTCTTTTCGTAACTAAGTGATGCAAGACCTCGTGTAGCAGATGCTGCAGCAATCCATTCCTTACCCTTGAGACTCCAGCTATAACGCAAAGTTACCTCTTCTTTCGTTAAAACCTCGAATAAGGGAAGTTGACGCCACCATTCATCAAGCTCTATGTTAATTTTCTGATATTCATTTTTTGTAGCATCCCAATAACCAAGATGATGAATATTCCAATTAATAATTCCTTCCTTCATAAATTCAAAATAACCAACATGATGATCTTTATTTTTAAATACCTCAAAAATTTCAAAAATAGTTGCCTTCACACTTCCTCTAAAAGCAACGATCTCATTTTCGTCTAAGATGCTTCTGTCTTTCCCCTCGAAAGGAAGCGTCACAACTTTTTGTAGTTGGCCCTTAACGTTAAACTTTTGAATTTTTAAAGCATTCTCTTTATGACATGAAATGCGACCATTTAACTGGCACTCGATGAGTCTTTCGACTAGAGCAGGGAACTGGATAAAAGCAAGTGCGTTATTTTGATCTCTAATTGACCATTCAAAAAAAAGCTCCTTATGTTTTTGACTTTTCAAAATCACTTCTATAAATTCACGATGCCTTGCCACTTTTTTAAGTTCCTTCAAATCATTGATTGTTAATTGTTTGATTAAGATTAAAGGCTGTCGCTTTTTCCACTGTTCTGCTTCTGCTTTAAGCTTAAGGAACAAGGATCGTGAAAAATGTAAAGGGGCTGATTCTAAGCGGTACTTTAGGGAAAGGAGACGTAACTTAAGGTCGTGAATTTCATCACAAGAACGAAGAGGGTGCTCAAAAGCAGCCAAAAGAGCTTCGCCTAGTAGGAGCATTTGATGATGCTGCTCATTGGCTTCATTAACAAAAAGGGGCTTTTTTTCTAGAGAATCTAGTTGGCGAGAAAAATGACAAACTGTTCGCTTATACGAACTTTGAAAAGGCCAAATTTGTTTAATCTTGCTCCACCAAAGGCTTTCTATCTGCCACTGACCATCCTCGCTGATGGAAACAAATTGTTTACGTTTTAAAACATTAAGAATGCTGGAAAAGTCTTTTAGTAGGCAATGCATAGCGATTACCTCCGTCTTCTAAGGTAGTAGGCAAAAAAATGAGTAAAAAATTAAAAAAAACTGAGTTTCATAAGTAATGAGCAACTTAAATGCCACTCATTTCCCCAGGTAAGCATCTTTTTTATCGTTATTTCATAGGAAAATTATGACCTAAAAACGGCAGAAAATTCCCTATTTTGCTAGAATTTTGGCTTATTGAATAAATTTAATCCCTTAAGGAACGTTCATGCACTTTTCAATAGATGACGATACAGAAAAGTTACTCTCCAAGTCCTATGAAGCAAATGTAGTTGATAAAAAATGGTACCAGTATTGGGTAGATCATCGATTCTTTGAGGCTAATACGAACTCCTCTAAACCAGCTTACTCAATGGTAATGCCTCCTCCTAATGTCACAGGTGCGCTACACATGGGACATGCTTTAAATATGACCCTACAAGATATTCTGATTCGATGGAAACGAATGAGCGGTTTTGAAGTTCTTTGGATCCCTGGTACGGATCATGCAGGCATTTCTACACAAACCGTCGTAGAACGCTATCTCATTCAGACCCAGAATAAAAAAAGAGTTGATTTTGCAAGAGAAGATTTCTTAAAACACGTATGGGCTTGGAAAGAAGAGAACCAGAGTAAAATTCTTAACCAGCTAAAAAGATTAGGCGCATCCTGTGATTGGAGCAAACTCCGCTTCACCATGGATGAAGGTAACAACAAAGCCGTTCGAACAGTCTTTAAAAAACTATTTGATCAAGGTCTCATTTATCGAGGTGATTATTTAGTAAATTGGGATCCGGTTACAATGACTGCACTGGCCGATGATGAAGTGGAACATGAGGAAAGACAATCCCATCTTTGGTACTTTAACTATCCACTAGTAGATGGAAGTGGGCATATCTCTATAGCAACAACCCGGCCTGAGACGATGCTCGGTGACACAGCTGTAGCCGTCTCTCCAAAAGATGAGCGATATCGCTCTTTTATCGGTAAGTTGATACAGCTCCCCCTAGCTAATCGCCAGATACCCATTATTGCCGATCATCTTGTCGATCCAGAATTTGGTACAGGCGCTGTAAAAGTCACCCCAGCCCACGATCCTAATGACTACCAAATAGGCCTGACTCACCAACTCCCTTTTATCAATGTAATGACACCTGACGGGAAAATTAATGCTAACGGAGGAGCCTTTGAAGGCTTAAGCATGGAGGAGGCTCGCCAAGCGGTCGTTCAGGAGATGAAACGGCTTGGCCTAGTCACCAAAATCGCCCCCCACGTTAACCGCGTCGGGGTTTCTTACCGATCTAAAGCCACTATCGAACCCTACCTCTCTAAACAATGGTTCGTAAAAATGGGTTTTTTTGCCCCTGCTTTAAAAGAGATTGTTAATAGTAAGCAAGTACGGCTCATCCCTGAAAACTGGGTAAACACCTACAACCACTGGATTAACAATCTACGGGACTGGTGCATTAGCCGTCAGTTATGGTGGGGACATCGTATCCCTATTTGGTATTCCAAACACGATCCAAATAAAATGATCTGTTTTGAAGGAGAAGGAGAGCCTGCAGAAGTTCAAAAGAATCCAAACGACTGGTATCAAGATGAAGATGTTCTAGACACCTGGTTTTCATCTTCTCTTTGGCCCTTCTCAACCCTAGGCTGGCCAGAAGAAACACCGCTGCTAGAAAAATTCTATCCCAACTCAACACTTGTAACCGGTAATGACATTCTATTTTTCTGGGTTGCTCGCATGATGTTAATGGGTCATACCATTAAGGAAACTCCCCCGTTCCCTGAAGCGTTTCTGCATGGTCTTATCTTCGGTAAATCTTACTGGAAAACCTCTAACGCAGGAAGCGTTCAATATATTACTGGCAAAGAACGCTTAGAATATGATCTCGGAGCCCCTCTACCTAAGGGTGTTCAATTTAAATGGGAAAAAATGTCTAAGTCTAAAGGTAATGTGATTGATCCGATTGAGATTATTGAAGAATATGGCACCGATGCTATGAGAATGGCTCTTTGCTCGAGTGTAAGTCATGCCAGAGAGATTGATCTCGAAAGAAGACGCTTTGAAGAATTCCGCAATTTCGCTAATAAAATTTGGAACGGTGCTCGTTTTGTTTTCATGAACCTTTGCAGCGATGAATCCCCTCTGACACCCGAGGAGTTGAGTTCTGGCATTGATAAAAATTTATTGAGATTGGAAGACCACTGGATCCTATCCGTGCTCTCTAAAACAGTAAAGAATGTTAATCAAAAACTGTCTGAATACACATTCGACCAAGCCGCTATGGAAGCCTACAACTTTTTCTGGAAAGATTTTTGTTCTTCTTACGTTGAAATAGCCAAACCTGTTTTATTTGGTAAACAAGGCTCACCTGCTGAAAGGAAAAATAAGCAAAAAATGCTTCTAGTGATTTTAACCCAGGCTATCAGGCTTTTACACCCGATGGCACCTTTTATCACAGAAGAACTTTTCCAGATATTAAAGAAAAAATATTCTATTTCCTCTGCGGGTACGAATGGTGATGCCTACACCAAAGAGGCCGTCCGGGCACTACAAAGCAGCGCTTGTATTATTGCCCCCTATCCCATCGTTTTAGAAGATGGTATTATCGATCAAAAAATTGAAGGGGAATTTAGGAAAATAGAAGAAGTCGTCTATGCGATCAGGAACCTAAGGGGGGAGATGAAGCTCTCACCAGGTGTTGCTATCGATGTACACCTCATCGACCAAGAGCAAAAAGAAGACTTTCGACTCATTGAACACAACCAGGCAATCCTATTAGCTTTAGTTAAAATTGCCCATCTTCAATTTCATCTTTCTGAGCCTCTTCTAGGTTTTAATTCTATTGCTATTGTCAACGGCATTAAAATCATGGTTCCATTGCCGCCGGAAAGCCTTAAACAAGAAGAGATGAGATTGATAAAAGAAAGGGATAAAGCGGCTTTGCTTTTAGAGAAAACAATGATCCAACTGGAGAATCCCTCTTTTGTTGCAAAAGCGCCATCCGCTCTTATTCTTAGATTGAGGGATCAATTGGAGAATTCACGCAAAGAGCTGCGTGAAATTGAAGCAAAGCTACAAACCCTTCAAAGCTAGTTCAGGAATTCCCCATTATGGAAAGATCAATTCTTCCATCATGGGGATTTAATAAGGCAATGATAACGCTCAGGTAATCTCTTAAATGCCTAGTAATAAGGAAGTTATTATAAACAAAACGATAACCATTCACTCCCATTTCATTAATTAAATGAGGATTTTGAAGTAAAAACCTCATTCTCAGAGCTGCTCCCTCAGGAGTATTGACCAAAAAACCATTGTAGTTATTAACAACCTGTAAGCGGATACCTCCCGTATTACCGCCTATCACGGGTTTGCTTTTCCACAATGCCTCAGTAACTGTAAGCCCAAATCCTTCCCTCACAGATTTTTGCATAATAAATGTTGCGGCTCTTTGCAGTGCATTAATGGTAAGATGCGAATCGGCTGGTAGGAATAGGATGTGAATATCTGGATCCTTAGCAGCTTCTTTTTGCACAGCTTCTAAAACAATTTCCCCCTCTGGGTCATCAGGTGCTCCACCCCCAGCTAAAATTAATTGCAAATCGTGTTTGAATTTTTTTGCTAGCTGAAATGATTTAATAACCCCTAAAGGGTCTTTGAAATAATCAAAGCGTGATACCTGCAATGCCAATGGCCGTTTTGGATCTAAATTAAATCGGTTGTAAACTTGATCAATTTCCTTTCGTGATAAATCACGATTTTTTTCGCTCAAAGGGTCGATACTTGGGGGAATTAGGTAGACAGGATGCGGAAGCGGTTGGGCAAAATCCTTTAGCGAAAAAATGCTAGCATCAAATTGCTTAACAAAGTGACGTAAATATTTCCATATTTGGCGGTGTGGAGATGATAGGTCAATATGGCAACGCCAAATCCATTTATTTTTTCGTTTAGGAAATGATTGTATGAGAGCTGCAGGTTGCGGATCGTGAATAAATACGATGTCAGCCTCTTCAATACGTGATGCCAGCCTTTTCGCATTCTCGATATTAACATCTTCATAAACCTTCAGCAGGTTCGTATCGACAACAACATCTCTTGTACCTTGTAAACCATTATGAAAAAATTTAGTGCATCTAAAAAAATCTGATGTTCCTTGAATGATTTCCCAATCTGTTTTTATCCCAAGTGCATTGGTCAACTGGACCATCATTTCTAAAATTTCAGCAACGCCGCCTCCTTGCTTTGTGGAATTGATGTGGAGGATCTTCTTGCCACTCAGCAGATGCGCAATTTGTCTTAGCTCATTGATCTTTTCGGATCCGATTGCTGCTTCGTATTTTTCTAAAATTTCGATAGCCATTTTTCTAACCTTGCTTGGTTTTAAGAAAATCATTAACAATCTTTACAAGCTGATTGCTAATATCGACCAAAGATAGGAAATAGGGATCTATGGATTCAATTTTATCTGCTAATGGATAATACTCTTCTCCAAAATGTCTTAGCCATGTACTAAAGTCATCCTTCTTCTGAGGGGTGCGAGAACGAGCATCTATAAAATGATAAAAAATATTGCTCGGAGACATTTTTGTAATACGATCGGCTAACTCAAAAGGAGAATTAATTTTTAAAGGAGTTTCAAAAATAATAAGACAAGAGCGTATGAAATTAAAAGGATCTTTTTGAACCCATGAAACTGCAGGTCCTTCCTCTAGGCGCTGTTCAATAATTTCCACCAACTCAGCACGCAGATCTTCTAAGCTCTCATAGTCGGTAGGATCCAAGATACTCAATCTTTCTGCTAAAATTTCATCATGCAAGTAAATATGAGCCCATAATGAAAAATCATTAGGGAACTCAGGATGTGTAAATTGTGAAGAAAGGCGCCTACTCCAAAAATGATAATAGATACTATCAAGATTGATGGTCTGGATTTTATCACGCAACTCAGCTAACGAGGCTGCTCGCTCGCCTGTAGCCATCGTAGCTATTGAGCAATTTTTAATTTGAAATGGCACTATCTCGTCCATACTTACCACATTCTTCTCTTTCTAACTTTACATAGGCGATAAAAAAATATTTGTAAACCTTTTGATTCCTATTAAGAAATCAATTTATTTTTTGAATTTATTGGCTAGCTATCCATATTGTATGCTTTGGCTCTCCACTTCAATGGAACCATAACAGCAGTCAATGGTACCGCACTATGGAGGACCAAGCTTAGTCATTGTCGATGCCTTTTTGGGATGAGAGACTTTAAGTTGCAGAAGTAACAAAGAATGCTTGTTATCCATTAAGGAATCATGGATAACAATCACTGGTTAGGCTAAAGCTAACCCCTTGTGAAGGTATTAAGGGTGTTGCAAAGCTACCAATCGATATCTCTAAAATGTCTTATTTTAATCGTCAGCTCTTCAAATCATTAACTAGCTTTAAGGTGCGTATAGATAATTTGACGATCAAAATCAAAGACGGGATTTAAGTTGCCTTCGCGGCGAACTTGATTACCCATCTATTCGTTTTCTTAGCTTATCTAGCCTACTTGTTTTTAAAGGATTAATATTTAAAGGAGTTGGATGAACGTATTGATTATCAATTTTAAATACGATATCTAAAGCATTCAGCTTTTTAAAAGTATTTAGCCACCTCTTATCGATTCGAACATTTCCCTTTTTTGAAACATAGATCACCATTTTCTCATCCAAAACTTTCCTGATACCGCTATCATCTAAATCTTTTAATGGGAAACCTACGATTGCTAGCGCGACTTTAGCCAATTTAAAATTTTTCTCACCTTCTTGACCAAAGCCAATTTCATTTACACGGCCTGTAAAATAAAAGAGCATTCCCCTATACTCTTGAGATGGCTTTGGATAAGAAAAAGTCAATTCTCCTAAACCCAAAACTTTAGCGGCCTTTGACGGGGTTGTCATCTTCACCTCACTGGTAAAAAAGTCATTCTACAATGAGAAGGCCCTATATGCAAATTTTTAATTTGACATGGCAAAAAATTTGATTAGGAATTGTTAAAAACCAATTTACAACTAAAGGGTTAAAAAAGATTTGATCTTCTCAGCTTTAAGCTTCTGAGAGGAATGCCTGTTGCTTCTCTTGCTTGACAATCTTTAAAAGCTCCTTGGTCTCACTAGATACAACTTTTGTAAGCGCGCATAAACCGAGCAAGTTAGGAAAAGCCATTAAGCCATTGGTGATATCTGAAATTTTCCACACAATTTCTAACTGAAGCACAGCACCGGGGATAATGCATATGATAAATAAAAAGCGATATAATGCAATCCACCTCTCTCCAAAAAGATACTCGACACATTTTTCTCCATAGTAAGCCCAGCCCAGTAAAGTGGTGAAGGCAAATAAGAGCAAACCTACTGTAACTACATATCCTCCCCATGCAAAAGTTGACTCAAAAGCAGCCAATGTCATAGATGCACCGTTTAAGATTTTACCCGATGGATCCGTGGACCCAAAAACATCAGTCACCCCTAATACAAGCCCTGTCACGGTACACATAACGATAGTAGCCAAAAAACTACCTGTCATAGATACCAACGCCTGTCGGCCAGGAAGATCAGTTTTAGCTGCTGCCGCTGCGATTGATGCTGTTCCTAAACCAGCTTCACTCGTCATTAATCCACGACTTACACCTACTTGAATGGCCATCATCACACTTGATCCTAAAAAGGCTCCAAAAGCGGCTTGTCCATTAAATGCATGATAAATGATAGAAAATAAAGCATCTGGAACAAGGTAATAGTTGAGGATGACGATATATAAACCGCCTCCTATATAAAGGGTGGCCATGAAAGGAACCAGAAGAGAAGCCACTTTGCCAATGCTTTTAATACCTCCAAGGATAGTAAGGGCCGTTAAAAAGGACAAAGTAATCCCAGAGAATAGTGGCGAGAAGTCAAACGTTTTAGCCAGGACATCAGATACTGAATTAGCTTGAATCATATTCCCGCCACCAAGTGCGGCTATGGCACCAAACAGAGCAAAACTAGAAGCAAGCCAACGCCAGCCTAATCCATGCTCAATAAAATACATTGGGCCACCGCACATCTCGCCCTTTTTATCTACTATGCGATACTTGACCGCTAAAATTGCTTCTGCATATTTTGTAGCCATACCGATTAGCGCGCACACCCACATCCAAAACAAGGCTCCTTTTCCTCCCACTGTCATCGCCGTTGCTACACCAGCAATATTACCGATACCCACTGTCGCAGCTAATGCTGTCATCAAAGATTGGAAGTGTGAAATGTCTCCTTTGCCTTGCGTATTCTGCTGTGGACCAAAAGCTAATTTTAATGCATACCATAAATAACGGAATTGTAACCCCCTTAACATGATCGTTAAGTATAAGCCAATACCAACAATTAAGATTAGCAGCGGCATCCCCCATACAAAACTATAAATGCAATCCAGCATATTCATAGCAAAGAAATACCCATCACCTGTCATAGAATAAAAACCTTTTTCTTGTTTAGATCGTTAATCGGCTATCAGTCTTTCTTGAGCAACTAGGCCTAAAAAAACACGTGTTTCATTCACCAGGATCTTAGACAGCCCTATTAAGGCTACTAGATTTGGAATTGCCATTAAGCCATTTGCTATATCGGCTAAACACCATGCCACTTCCAATTTGAGGGCTGCTCCAGGAATAACGAGGAGACAAAATAAAATACGGAAGAAAAAGACGGCCTTTGCTCCAAAAAAATACTCAAAGCATTTTTCACCATAGTATGCCCATGCGAGTACAGTGGTAAAAGCGAATAGAATAAGGCCGTAGGTCACAATATATTGTCCACCTGAGATTGTTGAGTTAAAAGCTGCGATGGTCACGTTAACTCCCCCTCCCTGCGAGGCAGTCCCCAAAACGCCAGTCACTATCAAAACTAGCCCAGTAATTGTACAAACAACAATTGTAGAAAGTAGAGCGCCTGTCATTGTGATCATCGCTTGCCGGCCGGCACTATCAGTCCTAGCAGCGGCTGATGCAATTGAAGAAATGCCAAGACCCGCTTCATTAGAAAAGACACTACGTGAAACTCCAGCTTTTACGGCCATCATCATCGATGAACCTAAAAATCCACCGCTAAAGGATTTAAAATCAAAGGCATTACTAACAATTTGAGACAAAGCTCCCGGGATTAACTTGGCATGAACCACCAAGATGAATATCCCCCCGCCCACATAGAATAAAGCCATAAAGGGAACAATGATGCCCGCAATATACCCGATTGGACGAATGCCTCCAATAATCACTGAGCAAGTTAACGCTGCAAGGATGATGCCCGATATCCACGGATTGAGATCATAGACGCTGTTAAGAGCCTCTGCAATAGAATTTACCTGAACAAGGTTCCCTGTCCCAAGAGCTGCGAAGAATCCAAACAGAGCGAACAAACTGGCAAGCCATTTTACTCTCAGCCCTTTTTCGATGTACTCCATTGGTCCACCGATCATCTCTCCTCTTGCATCTACATTCCGATATTTGATCGCTAAAAGAGATTCTGCATATTTGGTTGCCATCCCTAGAAGGGCTGTTACCCACATCCAAAATAATGAACCAACTCCTCCAACAAAAATAGCCGTTGACACTCCAACAATCGATCCCGTACCTATCGCACCGGCTAATGATGTCATTAAAGCTTCATAGGGATTAATATCGCCTTTGGCATTCTTCTTTTGTTCAGCGTAAATTTGCTTAAAGGCATAGAAGAGATACTTAAATTGGACTCCTTTGAGTAAAAAGGTAAGGTAGAGACCCGTCCCCAAAAGGAGGGTGAGAAGTGGTGGCCCCCATATAAAGTCACGGAGAAGTCGAAGATTTATAATCAGTTGTTCCATAGAATCCTAAAAAGTGTTTGATAAACAACGGCTAACTATCCTTAAAAAGGACTCTCTCCGTAGCCAATTAATCTACTTAAACGGCAGATTCGTTTACTAACAAATAGAATAATTATATTCTTTTTAATTATTTCTCGCCATCAAGTTTTCAGGTGCATAAGGTCAAGAAATCACTTTTTAGATTTTCCCTCATCTGCTATATGAAGACCTTGATTGACAACTTTATTCATGATAAGCTTAGCCTTTAAGCATTTGTTTACCGCCATGATAGCAACACCGAACGTCTTAATCGAGCGACTCCCACAAAGTAAAAAGAATCGTCTCTTTTTACAAGAAACCAGACAGACGATCAGAAATATTTTAAGCGGGCAGGACCGACGACTTTTGCTGATTGTAGGTCCTTGCTCCATCCATGATGTTAAAGGAGCTTTGGAGTATGCAAAACGTCTTAAAAACCTGCAATCGTCATGCCCTTCACTATTTTTAGTGATGCGCACTTATTTTGAAAAAGCACGGTCTTCTTTCGGATGGAAAGGCCTGCTTTACGACCCTTTCTTGGATGGTACTCATCAAGTTGAAGAAGGCCTACGCCTCACAAGACGCTTTTTAATTGATTTAGCTAACCAGGAGATACCAGCTGCCTGTGAATTTTTAGAGCCTGCGTTTGCCCGTTATATGAGTGATCTCATTTCCTGGGGATGCATAGGCGCAAGAACAGTAACCTCTCAGATTCATCGCCAGTTAGCCTCTCAATTAGATATGCCAGTTGGCTTTAAGAATACGCCAGAGGGAAGCATAGAGGCGGCAATCAATGCAATTGCAACAGCTTGCCAACCACAAACTTTTTTAGGAATAAATGATGACGGAAAGATCGCTATTCAACGCTCTGAGGGAAATCCTTATTCACATTTAGTCCTCCGAGGGAGTCAGCAGGGACCAAACTACGCCACTGCTCATGTTTCTTTAGCTTTTAATCTTTTAGAAAAAATGGATCTGCCCCAGCGCGTTATTATCGATTGTTCTCATGATAACTCTGCTAAAAAAGCCGATCAGCAGCCTATGGTGTTCTCCTCGGTCATCCAACAAGTAGGAGAAGGAAACGCTGGGGTTCGAGGCGCTATGCTTGAAAGCTATCTTCTCCCCAAAAACCAACCTCTTCAACAAGCACTCCAGTATGGCGTTTCAATCACAGATGAGTGCTTAAGCTGGGAGCAGACTGAAAACTTGCTCCTGTGGGCAGAAAATTCATTACATATCGACAATCAAAACATAAGCAGTTCCTTAAAATGCGCCACAGTTTAGTGCTGGTTTTGCTCCTTTTATCTGGATGTGCCCAACAAACACTCATGGTAAGAACGGAATATTTAAGCCATGAGGACTTGCCAAGCTACAAAATAGGTACCCCCGATCCCCGTCTTGCTAACCCAATGATAGGTCAACGTTTAATCCTTTCATGGAATATTCCCCCAACGATTCAATCCTACCCTCATTTGCATATTAAGCTTAAAGTCAGATTTAAAAACCGCGAAGAGAGCTGTTTAAGCTTTCCTATCGATCGTCTTCAAGGCTTATATATCTACCCCCTCTTAAATGAAGAATATTTAGTTAAAGATGGAATCCTCACCTATAGAGTCGAATTATTTAGTGATGATCGTCTGTTAGATCACTGGACCCATCAAATTTGGGCTGAAAGGATCCTCTTTTCGGATGATGTCATCCCATCTGCCAACTAAAGAGCGTATTAGCTCTTCACCAGTTTCTTTTTAACTTTTTTCAAGCAAGCAACTAGCTTTCCTCCGAAAAAAACTTTCTTTATAAATAAAAAACAAATATTTTTTATTCACTTAATTTAAATTTTATTATTAAATAGAAGAATCTAAAAAATTAAATTTAATGGGTAAATTTTTTTTCCTGTTTACAAATAATAGAAAAAAATTTAACCTGTTCGATTTTTAAAGTCAAAGTGTAAAAAGGATGAATGAAATAACTTTTTTAGGAAAACGCTCTTCAGAACACTCAGCGAAGACCCCACCGCCACAAAAGAAACCGAAGAATGCATGTGAGGATGATGAACTTGCTTTGACACCATGGTTGCCCCCCGATCTCATTTCTCATATTGCCATTTTTTTAGATTTAAAAAGTTTACTTAACTTTGAACTGGCATCGAAGCTTCATTTGAATTTAACCTCATTTTCATGGAAAAAATTAAATGAAAAAAAAGCCGGTCTTTTCTTTAGGGCATCCGAAGAGTATTCAAATATCCATCGTGCGAATTATTTTATCGATAAGTTAGTGTTTGAGGTTTTTGGAAAAACGAAAAACTTAAACGATGCAAAAAATTATTACGAGTTTTTGATTAATAGGTTTTCTGTTGTTAAAGAAATTCTTGAATGTCTGTTTTTGACAAATCCGCAAGTAGTTGCGTCATTAGAGGAAGCAAAGCAATATACAGGAGAGGGATTGCTTTTAGCCTATTCGAAATTAAAAATGACCCAATCCTCAGAATCCGAACTTCAAGCAAGTGATCTACACAATCGGGGGCTCGATCTCCTTAAAGACCTGATGCAGCGTGTGTCAGCTCAACGAGTGGCCTTCTTTGCCCGCCATCTCCTTTCCACCTCCACATTCTTTACACTATGTTCAAGCGATCAAGAGTGTATGGAAACATTAATTATGGAAGAAAAGGCAGAAAATTATGATCAACTCACCCAGCTGTCACCTACTTTCCCCGCTCATGCTTTATATAAAGGACTAACTAGCTTAGCCGACCAAAACAATATACAGATGCTGGAAGATCAAGCCTTAGAAATTTATAAAGGGAAAGAAACTCCTTTCTACTATTTTTTTATGTTTAAGCTAAAAGCTGAACTTACCGCGCAAGATACCAATTACTACGCCGAGGCAGAAGAGGCATTTAACGCCCTTATAGAACATTGTCCGCGAGGGTATTATCCAGAAGCCGTCAGTCAAATTTTATCAATAAAAGCTCAAGTCTACAAGTGGGAAGAGGCCGAAAGAATTTTTGATCGATTTTCCCAAGTTTATCCAACGGTACCCCAAGTGCTGTACTATGGTGCGTTAGCGAAATCTGGCTTAAGAAAGTATGATGAAGCAGCAGCTATCTTTAAGCAATACTTTCATTCAGTTACTGAAGATACAAGAGCAGAAATATATGCGAACTATGGTTTACACAAAGTAGAGCATGCGCTTCAGCTTAAACAAATGCAAAATTTCCCCCTAGCCTACCAAAGGTTTGAAGAAGCGATAGCCGCTTATCAAAAAGCTGCAGATATCGACTATGATTACTTTACTCCATTTGACCTTTGCAAGTTTGGCTTAGCTTTGATGGAATGTAGGAAGTGGCGAGAAGCTAACATCCACTATAACGCTGCATTGGAGATGGAAGAAGAGGTTGATGAAAAAACGTTGACTCCTGTTGATTACAGAGCTGCAGCCCTAGTAAAAGCCAAAGTGCGCTTGTGGGACCCTGCGGAAATTCTTTATGAGAAAATTTTACCTTACTTTCAAGAAGATGTTTCCTTGTTAAGTGAGATAGCCTTAGTGAAGTTTTCAAAAAATAAACAAGTTGAAGCTAAGCAACTTTATGAGAAAGCCTTGCAGCTTGATCCTAGCCTACGAACAATATTGATTAATACGTTATTAGTGGAACCAACAGCTCAACTTCAAGAACAGTTTCAGCATTGGGACTCTCTTTATTCCAACCAGCCAACATCAGAAACTTTAGAGATAAAGGCTTTTCACGCTTTAAAAGAACAAAAATATGATAGAGCCGAAGATCTTTTTGACGAGATTACCGTTCAACGCCCATTTTCGTATAAAGCACTTTTCGTGGCTGCCTACTTAAAAATGAGAGGCGACAAATGGGATCTAGCAGAGGTTCTTTTTGAGCGTGCTTTTCGATTAATGCCCATCCATCCCTCTGAGTCCAGGCACATCGTTTGTGCTTTTCTATGTCAGAGAGCTTTGAACAAAATGCAACTTCAAAAATGGTCGGAAGCCGATTCATTTTTTAGCCACGCCATTGCTTCCTATCCTGAATATTTAACCTCGAAATGCTTGTGTGATGCAGCATGCGTGAAAGTCAAATGCGGCAATTGGGAACAAGCAAATGACCTTTTCAAAAGAAATCTTTTTCTTTTCAATACAATCTCTAAGAATGGCTTAGAAAACTTCCTTCTTGTCAAACAACAGCTCAACCTCTTGGAGGAGGCTGAGCTGATTGCACACTTAATTGAAAACAAATAATTCACTAAACATTGGCAAGGGAGAAACCTCCCTTACCTCTTACATAATCAGAAGAGCAAATACAAAAGCAAATAAGGCGAAAGATTCAATGATACCCACTGCCGCAAAGCATTTACCAAACACTGATGGCTGCCTTAATGTTGCTTCAATACCAGAAGCACACACTTTGCCCTGATAGACGGCCGAAAAACCGATGGCAGTACCACTTGCCAATCCGATAGCAATCCCTGATAAAGGTGCAAGTGAGCCTGCCTCTATTCGTTGACTCATCAACAGCATTAAAATAAAACCATAAATGATTTGAGAAGAGGGCGCAGAAGCTAAACCAATGAATTTACCATGCCCTTCTTCTGTTCTGCTCATTGCAGCGTGTGATGCCATACCGGCAATTCCACAACCTACTGCACATCCAATTGCGGAGAAACCCAAGGCCAACGCAGGTCCCACCATATCGAAGTTAAAATTCATTTCTATCTCCTTCAGTATTCTAAATTCTAATTCAATTTACTCGGGTTTGATTAATTTCAAGGCTTTAAAAGGTTTACCCCCACCCTCAAAGGAATAATGGTACCACTCTAAAAAGTTCAAACGTAAACCGTGAATAAGCCCACCGACAATACCCAAACTCATGTTGACTAGATGAGCAATAATGATCAGCAATACAGCAATCACAAATGGCATTGTTTCGGCCATTTGATTAATTGTACCGGAAACAATAGAGCCCGCTAGTCCTAAAGCATAGAGACGCAAATATGATAAAGCATCTGCAAATACTTGAATGACACTCATAACCTCAGCTAAGCCCAAAATACCTGTTTTGAAAATCGCAAAAATGACAGCGAAAGGAACCCCTAGTCCCATTAGGGTTAAACCAGCTTGAGCACTTTTTTCAAAATCAAGCCCAAAAGCATATGTAAGCATATTTGGAACTCCCAGGTAAAAAGGGAAGTACAGGTAACCTCCTATTAAAAAAGCCACCCATCCTAAAGCACTCCAATTTCGCTTTGCGTACCTTACCAAACCAAAACTTAAGTGCAGAACCCCAATTAAAAGAGCTAGCTCCAACAAAATCGCATCTGAATAACCATTCAGAACCTCGTAGTTCTGATCACCAGTTTTTGTTAAAGTGTATCCCTGGTAGAGGAACTCTTTAGGATCGGAAATCTTCTGCAAACGAGGGATTTTTGCAATCGTTTCACGATACGATTTATCTTTAATCCTAATATGGTACTCCGCTTTTTCTTCGGCTAACCAATTCACTAAAGAAAAACCTCTGATGGGATTTTGAGGTTCAATTCCTAATCCAAAAAAAGAATTAATGATTAGTCCCCATAGCATACATGCAACACTTAAGATAGTGACTAAATTCAGTAATCGCTTCTTTAAACCTACTAGAGAAGGATATTTGTAGCGGAAATACAGTGTAATGCCAAAAAACACAGCCCCGTAGCCACCATCGCCAACGATAAAGGCAAAAAATAGCGCAAAGAATAATAGTACCCAAAGCGATGGATCCTTATCTGTTGTTGATGGGGTATCATAAATACCAATCAGGTCTTCACCTAATCTAGCCATGCCATGGTTTTCCAAAAAAGTTGGCACTTGATCATGATCTTCAATAGCAATCTCGTCCATTTGGACCGCTTTATCCTTAGCTATCGTAGCCAACTGATCTAATTTATTTACAGGAACCCAACCTGAAGCAATGAAGATGGCATCGTCAAGTTCAGATTTAGTGGCATTTTGGGCATTTTCTAGATTAAAGAAGTTCGACTGACGGATGACTTCTGCGTGAAGAAAATGATTATATTTCGCGTATTCTTTTAACTGGGCTTCCTCCAGCTTGATCTCTTTTTCTACTTTAACAAGCCGCTCCTGAAGTTCATTGATGGGATGTTCGATGCGCATTTCGATCATTCCTTCATAACTTGTTGGCTCACTATTTAAAGAGACAAAGTAATCTAAACTATGCTGTGAACCAATAAAGATGAGATTTGGTTCATTAGCAACCTTTTCTGAAAAACCTTGCCTCGCCGAAAAAAACTGAACATATTGATGTCCCTCTTTCCTAACGTATTCAATATCGTTTAGGGAGAAAGATCCAAAGACTTCAACACGAGCACATTCTAATTTTAATACACGAGCTTCCTCTTCAAGCTTTTCCAAGTGATGCTTATGACTCAAAATTTTTTTTGTTAAAAAAGCAACTTGTAAAGACTCAAAGTTTTCCTCTTGCTCAACCGGTGGAAGTGAACGCAAAACTTTAATCGCTTTGAGAGTATCCTGAAAAACTTCTGGAGGCTCTTTTAATTTTGTGGGGTCTAGGTTAATAAAATGAATAATGCCCACAGATTGAGCTTCTTTGAAAAAAGAGCTTTTATCTTCCTGCAATCCTACAAAAACAAATTTTTTGACATCATAGCGCATCGCTTTGCTTCTCCACAATTTTAGCTTTCGCTACCTTCGCTTGAGAGACTGCCGCAAGTTGTTGATCTCCTAAAAAAACCTTAATCTTGCGAATGTTTTGTTCTGCTCTGGGGATTAACACTTTCTCAAACAGATTAACTCTGATAGAGACTTCCCTAAGCTCATTTTCTAATGCTGCTTTTTTGTCATAAGCAACATTAATCCTTACTTTAGATTCTGCTAAGTTTCTTAAACCATGAATTGCACTATCTAACCAGGCGGGGGTTTCAAAAAGACTATATTCGACCGGCCTAAAGTGAACTTCATCAAGGTAGGGTACCTCGACACCTGCTATATTCTCATAACGCTTTTTGATTGACTCAATTTCAATCGCTTTTTTAAAGTCAATAACTGTCGTCAAACTAAGCACATCGCTAAAGCTTTTCACCCAGCTGTAAAACTTCTCATATTTTTGTTCTAATTGTGCAATTTCAGATCGAGAATCATTAACCTCCACTTGTAGCATTGCTTTTTTTAACTGCAACGTAGGCAAATATTTTTGTAGTTGCCCCAGATGGGTCTGCTGGGCCCTAAGTTCATTTTTAGTTAATTTGATCTCAGCCATACTAACGAATCACCTGTTCTACCGGCCAATATTTTTCAATCATGGATTGTTTAATGCCTACCTCATTAGGCTCAAAGCACTCTGCCAAAGTCTCCCAACCTAAATCTAATGCTTGCTCAAGAGTATAGTTCACCTCAAGTTTCATCATGCGGTTTTCAAATAGTTTTGAGTAATGTAGGAGCTTTTCGTCCCATTTGGAAAGCCTAAAGCCCATTGATTGCCTTTCTCGTGCTTTTTTTGATTCCGCATAGAGTCTTATCATCGCGTTAGCAAGGTCTCCATGATCCTCTCGCGTCTTTTTGCCAATGACTAATTGCTTTAGACGAGAAAGAGAGCCAAAAGGATCAATTCTTCCTCCATGAAGATAAAATTGCCCTTCCGTTATGTACCCTGTGTTATCAGGGACCGGATGAGTGACGTCATCACCAGGCATGGTTGTGACAGCAACAACTGTGATAGAACCACTGCCCTCGATGAGAACAGCTTTTTCATATCGGGATGCTAAATCTGAATATAAAGAACCCGGGTATCCTCTATTAGAAGGCACCTGATCCATGGTGATTGCGATTTCCTTGTTAGCATCAGCAAAAGCAGTCATATCGGTAAGAAGAACCAAAACGCTTTTACCTTCCAATGCGAATTTTTCAGCACAAGCTAAAGCCATGTCAGGAACAAGCATACATTCCACGGCTGGATCTGTTGCTCGATGCACAAACATTACTGTTTTATTCATCGAGCCAGATTCCTCCGCGTTATCAATAAAGGCTTGATACTCCTTAAAGGTTAGCCCCATACCTCCAAGCACCACGACATCAGCATCTGTTTGATTGGCTATACGCATCAAAAGCGCATTGTATGGCTCGCCAGGGATAGAAAAAATAGGGATTTTCTGAGACTTAACAAGACAATTAAAGACGTCAATCATGGGAATATTGGTTCGAACGAGTTCTCTAGGGATTACACGTCGAACAGGGTTAAACGAAGTCGCCCCAATGTTAATGGCTTCTCCCACCACATTTGGTCCTCCATCGATTGGCTCCCCTGCACCATTCAACCTTCTTCCTAGAAGAGAAGGGCCAAAAATCGCCTGCATTTCTTTTTTTAAGAAGATCACCCTGTCTTGTGTTGAAATTCCGCGTGAACTCTTGAAAACCTGCAGGGTGACTTCATCGCCATTAATTTTTAACACAGAGGCATAAATGCTTCGGCCATTTTTTAATTCAATTCTAGCTAGCTCACCTAGGGAAACCCCTTCAGCATTAACTGTAATGAGGTTTCCTCTCATGTTTTTTATTCTTTCATACACTGTTTTCATGTTAAATTTACCCCCATTACTTTTTACTTAGCGGCTTCAAGCATTTCTTCAATTTTTGCAAAAGCATGTCTATACCGTTCAGAATTAAACTCCATAAAGTTCATATTTTTGATTTGATTCTGAAGGCTTAAGAAAAACTCTCTTGCCTGATCGTGAGTAGTAAACGAAAACTTTTTCTCAAAAATGCGATTGATTAAAGCAAACAAAGCAATTTGCCTATCCAAGGGACAATAAGCATCCTCTTTATCAAATGCATTCTGTTGCAGATAACTAAAGTCGTATAACTCTGCTTTGTGAAAAATCACCATGTCTTCTAAAGCAGTCCCTTCTTCTCCAACCACTTCCATTCTCTTTCCTATCTCTGAGCCTTGTCGAAGAATGCGATCAGCCTTTTTGACCATTTCTGCCCAGCCAGGCATTTTTGACTCTAGCTCTTTTCCCACGCTATCTATATACTTAGACCAGGAAATTAATGGGTCAATGGCAGGATATCTTCTTGAATCTGAACGTTCTCTTGAAAGCCCTAAGAAAGCACCTACGACAGCTAAAGTAGCTTGCGTAACAGGCTCCTCGAAGTTTCCACCGGCAGGCGATACGGCGCCGCAAATCGTCACAGAGCCTTGTTTTCCGCCTTTTAATGACAAAACACCGGAGCGCTCATAAAACTCAGCGATCCTAAAAGCTAAGTAGGCAGGGAACGCTTCTTCGCCTGGAATTTCTTCCAGACGACCAGAAATTTCACGTAGAGCTTGAGCCCATCGAGAGGTAGAATCTGCCAAAACTAATACGTCTAGCCCCATTTGTCGATAATACTCTCCAATCGTAATCCCCATATAGATCGAAGACTCTCTAGCAGCTACGGGCATTGAAGAAGTATTGCAGATAATGACTGTACGCTTCATCAAAGTTTCCCCTGTATGAGGGTCTGTCAAGTGCGGAAATTCCCTTAAAATTTCTACAACTTCGCCTGCTCTTTCCCCACACGCTACCACCACCACAATATCCACTGAGGAGTATTTCGACAAATGATGCTGAATCACCGTCTTTCCTGCTCCGAATGGCCCTGGAGTGCAAAAAGTACCTCCTTTCATTACGGGAAATTGAGTATCAATAATACGTAAACCTGTGTCCATCATTTTCTGGGGACTAACTTTTTCACCGTGAAGCATCGCATTTTTTATAGGCCATTTTTGGACCATTGTAAACGAGTGCTCCTTCCCCTGCTCATCAATCGCTTTAGCAATCACAGTATCAATATTGAAAGAACCTGGCGATGATACCCATGTGATCGTGTATTGTCCATAATGGGAAAAAGGCAGCATGATTAGATGCGGGAAACGACCTTCAGTTGTTCGGCCCAAGATATCCCCTCTTTCTAAGACTTGGCCCACTTCTGCTATCGGTTCGAATTCCCATTTTCGTTCGCGGTCTAAAGGAGGGAGATAAACGCCTCTTGGTAAGAAGAATCCAGCAACATCTGCGACGTCTTCTAATGGGTTTTGAAGGCCATCATAAATAGAAGACAATAACCCAGGTCCTAGTTCTGCTTCTAAAAGTTCCCCTGTAAATTCGACTTTCGTGTTAAAAGCGACCCCTCTTGTATCTTCAAAAACCTGGATTTTTACTTCATCTCCTACAATCTCAATCACTTCTGCTTTAAGTTTGGTATCCCCGACTTGCACGTAAGCGACTTCACCCTGCCTCACACTACCGTTAAACTGTACTTGTAGCAAGTTCCCAAATGCTTTAGTTACAACACCTTCAGCATGCATGTTTTTATCTTCTATTGTGCTTGTCATTAGGGCTCCTGAATTATTTTTTTTATTAACTGGTTGCCTTTTTCAGCATCTTGTTCTTGCCACTTTTCTACGATGATAAATTTTATAAAATAGGCTACTAGCACATCTAGAGAAAAGACTTGAAGGCCAACCAACTCATTAATTTTTTGAAAACGATATTCTGCTAAAGCTTTATTTAATGCTGCAGGTTCATTCGATTGCTCATTATAAATGAGCTTCACTCCTTGATATTCTTCGGGGGGGTCATAGTTTTTAGCGTCTTTTTGACTTAATATTTGTGATACTAAGGGATCTTCAGGACTTTCGAATTGCAACTCCGCTAAAATATCCCTGTTAAGCTTTTTTGCGCGTAAGGCGACAAGGATTAAGCGTAGATTTCGCTCAAAAGAAAAATATTTTTTAAAAAAACCAGTTACCTGCGTTAATTGTTCTCTGTAGTAGATAGCGATTAGCTTTGAAAAAAACCTAAGGCGTTCTTCTAGCTCGCTGTACTGATGTAAGAAATCATAGACATAATCCGGAAACCCACTAAAAGAGACTAGGGCCTCTTCTAGTTGATTTTCATCAAAATTTCCATGTCGATCTAAGGGCTCCTTTAACCAGTAAGTTCTGATATTTTCTATATCATAAAGTAACCGTAGGCTTTGGATTTTCTTTATATCTTCTCGACTTAAATTTTGCTCGTATAGAAAAGCCATTTCAGCAAATGAAATTTCCGGTGGATTACCTATCGTTAATCTGGGTAAGGCTGTTGCAAGAAAGTAATAATGATTCATGCAGAAATTCCTTAGGCGTTAAAAATCAGTTTCCTGAAATCCTTACGAACGAATGATGCTAAAAGCTCTTTTAAAGGTTCCTCACTGACATCGATGACCATCTTGCGATCGACTAATTTTACTTGAGCCCCACCTTTGAATGCTCCTACAGCGACGGAATGAGCCTTTAAGCGCTCTAACACTCCCTGCAATAAGAGTTTATTGACATCATGTGGAGAAACTTGTTTTGCTATGATCGCTTCCAAATTAGCACTAAGCCCCTGATCCTCAACCGCCTTTACAATAGCGTTAATTAATGAAGCAACAATCTCCGGATTTTTCAGCTGCTCTTCGAGCAGCTGGTCAAGTTGCTGATTAAACAGTTTATGTTCGATCTCTTGCCTTAAGTGCTCAAGACTTTGCTTGGATGCCTGCAGCAGAGAAGATTGAAAAACTTTACGCTCTTGTTCAATTTCTTCTAGAGCATGGGCCTTAATTTTTTTCGCTTCTAGCCTGGCTTCATGAACGATTCGCTCTGCTTCTTGCTTAGCTTCTTCAATGAGATTAGCAGCATCTTTTTTGGCAGGTTCAATGGTTTCATTACGCAGCGTCTCGCATATTTTTGCAATCTTGTCTTGACTTGTTTCTAAGTGTTTCATAGCTCACCCGATATTGGTTTGAAAATGACTGCAAGATGAAAACTTGCCTAACTTTCTTGTATCAGAAAGGTACAATGCAAGTAGTAAAACTGCTAAATAGGAACAAACTGTAACTGGATCCTTGAGCCCTCAAATGGCAACCCTCAGATTTACAATGCTTGCCCACATAGCCTACTTATCGTTTTTTATTTGAAGCCCTACAAGGGACTTAAAATAAAAAAACAATCGTACAAAATTATTAATCCTGATATGAACTTCAAGTTAATTATGCTTATCATCTCAAGAGATTGATATGCATAGCCTAAATTCAACCAGGTTACCTAATGAGGTTATCTTCTATGAATAAACTCTTCAATAATAAAACGCTTTTCTTGCTTTTTTTATGCGGATTTCTGTCGTTTAGCAACCTTCTCACAGGCACTGAACAAGACAAAAAGGATTCTCAGGCAGTTGCATTCACACCTCCTCGTGGATGGCGTCTGGCAGATAAAATTAGTCTACCCAAGCATGTTCTAGTCATGGTCGTGGGTAGAGGAGCCCACGATTATCCCCCCTCTATTAACCTAGGCTATGACCATTTCAATGGCACGATTAAAGAATATTTAAAATTAATCAAAGACATCAATGCCTCGCAAGGATGTATTCTAAAAGATCTAGGAACAATCAACACAAAAGCCGGCACTGCTAGCTTATGCCAGTTTGATGAAAAAACACCTTGGGGAGAAGTACGTCAAATGCACGCTATCCTGTTACAAGATGGGATTGCCTACATTCTCACAGCATCTGCTTTAAAAGAAGAATTCTTCAGGTTCTATCAAGATTTTTTTAAATCTTTTGAATCTCTTCATTTCACAAATGAAGCTTCCTCTTAGAGGAGTGGCTTTTGAAAATTTGCTTTTCAAAAGCCATTTAACCTGACAGTTTAGTTTCCTTTTATAAAGGATGAACAAAAAAATCATTACTATCAACAAACAAATTTTGCAATTCATTTAAAACTCATTCTTCAGAAACAAAAAAAATAGTTGTAGCTTTTTATAATTTTTTCTACTAATTAATTTTATAAAACAGTTATTGTTTGATTAGATGAGTAGTACAAATAAATATGGCTGAGAGCATAGTGCGAACCGATGGTCATATCCATCCATCACTTTCTTGTCTCTTAAAAAAAGCAGAAAGATTTTTAATTGATGAGAGAAAAAATTTGCACAAAATTTGCTTTTTATGACATACATGTGGTAAGCGCAAAAAAAGACTTTAAAACGTTAACAATATTTAAGGACTAAGGAGATTCTTTCATGAAAGCATTCAAAAGAATCATTGCTGCAACAACAGCAATGGCAATGGTAGCTCTTTCAAGCCACAGCCTACAAGCTGACGATTTCTTTGCATCTAATTTAGGCGGATGTGGCTACAGCGAAACACGTCAAACTCCAGCACTTGCACCAGCGATTGCATTAGGTACTGTTGCATTAGTAGCCATCGTTGCAGTAGCGCTACAAGACTGCTCAAGCAGCCATAACCATGCCCACAACCAGTAAGGCTTGATGAAGAAGATTACTTCTTTAAGTACTAAGGCGCTACTAAGCGCCTTTTTTATTTTAACTGCATGTACTCCATGTTCCAACTGGCAATACGAAAGCATTTACAGCCACGACCCCTGTTTTCATAGCGCAAAGATCTCTTCTTGCGTTAATAACTTTTTTGTAGAACCTGAAGTAGAGATCAACTATAACTCTCAAATTGGTTTGAGATTATATCTGAACCTTTATGGCTGCCCAATTCCATCTAGCCTTGTTAATGAAGGTAATGTAGCTGTTACTATTTTATTTCCTGACAGAAAAGAAGTCATTCAAGCTAATATTTTATTCGGTAACCAAAAGATTCTGCTACCAGAATCATGTAGCCAATCGTTGATCAATTGTTTATTGAACGAAAAAGCGGTCGCCATCCATGTTGGCAATTACTACACTAACATTCCCACAGAGGGTTTTTGTAAAAAATATTACAAATTGATGAAGTCCATTTAAATAATGAAAGTAAAAAATTTTGTTTTAAAACTGCTTCTTGCCACAATGGTCCTTAGCACAAGCAAACTGAGCGCACTCTCTACACCCCGCGAGTACTGCGATTACGACGCATACGGCTATTACGATTGCCGACGCGCCTGCTGTTTAATAGTAAGTCTTGCAACAGGCGCAGCCGTCTTCGCTGGCATTTATGCAATCGTGCTAGAAGATAGCAAAGGTTCAAGCTCACACGCTCATTAACCTACGCGCTTGCAAAACATAAGGAAGTAATGTGAATAAATTTTTTAGGTTTTTAGCTCTTTTATTAATCTTTTCAACCACAACAATAAATGCTTTCAATCAAACAACAGATGCGAATGGTTGGGGTTACGCTGAAGTCAGGCAGAGAAGCTTATTGCCTATCATTATTCCCTTGGGAGCCGCTGCCCTAGCCGGTGCTATTGCTTTTATTGTCGATCAGTGTGAGGCCGATCATGGAGGGCACTCTCATTGACATTGAATGCTTTTTGAATTGATCACTTGAAGTGTGGCATCAAGGTATTGTTTCACGGAAAAAAAAGAGTTTAAAAGCAATTTGCCATTTGGTTCTTCCTTGTTTAAGGGAACCAAAAAGCTAGAAAAAAGCTGGTAATATTCTAAAACTTCTAATTTCAGTCTACCTGCCAGAGTGAATTTATCCGCTTCATTCGTATTTTCCCATAACCTTTTTGTTGAGTAAAACAATTCTTGAAGTAGCGCATTGATTTCAGTCAAATCAGATTCAGCATCGTTAATTACTTTGAAGGGATCTTGAAAGCCAAGCAACGATTTCAATCTAAACAAGCTATCTTCCATCTTGACCAAGCGATGTTCATGTGCTAGGTTTTGCGCTTTTTTCTCTACTTGCAAATGGATGTCATACACCTCTTTAAATTTTTCGTTTCCTTGAAGAATTTGATGGTACCAGTCATAATTTAGCAGGGTTAACAATGCTGTTGTTATGATCTCACTAACATCACCGACTGAGCCTCCCAATTCATCAAGTTCCTCTAAGAGTGTTACCATCCTCTCCATCAAATTTACCATCTGTTTACGCGATATTAATGGCTGGCCCATCTGATGAGATAAGAGTTCAATGGCTGTCTTTACCCTTTTTAGCTTCGAATCAGCATCCTCGAATTTGTTTAAAACGATGCTATCGCTAAATCGACCTATTAATTTATTTAAACTTGTAAGAGCAAACAAGAGTTCCTTTAATTGCAAAGAGTATGTCGGCTCAGGACCAACCACAGACTCAGAAAAGCCTAGCTTGGTGCTGACATAAGGGTTAGGATTCAACACAAGAAGCAGTGACCGATACTTACGCAAAACACCCTCTAAATGTATCTTCTCCTTTCCAAGAGACTCGATATCCTCGACAATCTTTTGATGATGAGTTTCTCTCCAATCGTGGCATAGGCGATAAAATGTCCTAAGAAGCACTTCATAATACTTTGAAAATAGCTCAATAAGCTTTGTCGGCGAATAGGTAAAATCAAAGTATTTCCAAAAATCATTTTTAGAAATAATCTTTTCCTGGATCGCAAAGCTCCGGAGCATTAAACTTCTATAAAATTGTAGAAAATACTCTCGTTCTCGTTTGTCCAGCTGATAAAGACCGATTAAACTTTTTAAAGACTTTGCTTCCTTGGCAATTTTATATTTTTCCCCGATAACTCTATTCATTTTTTTATGAAGGGAACAAAATTGTGTATCCAGATAGCTTTTTGAATTTTCTATATTCAGCTTTATCTGTGGATCAATAGAGTGGCTTTGTCTAAGAAGAGAGCGAATTAGCCAGTGAAAGGGCATTTTCTTGGTATAGTAAAGGACTTTTTGTTCGGATAGACAATGCTCAAGACTCCTTATCAGGATAAGCAATTCATCTAAATAAGTCCTTAATTCAATCGTTATAAAAGATAAGCTTTCACACAAAGATTCATTCCATAAATTTATATCTATCATTTCTAGCTGCACAAACAACTCAACAATATTTCCCTCTATCAGCTCTAAATATCTCCATATTTCTTTGTTAAGGGTTGAAGAATGTCTGAAATGCAGTAACTGCCCCTTCTCCTTCTTTTGCTCTCCGCCTACAGCGCACAAAAGTTCTTGGAATGAAATTTGCCCGCCATGCGCTTGATCACCTGAATCAAAGAAAGAAAATATTGACTCTAGGAATTCTAGGTGTTGGTATTTCAAAAAGCTTACAATTTCTTCAACGGGGCATTCAAAAGGATTTCTTATTAAATTAGCGTGTAAAAACATGATTTTCTCAGGCTTGTTTATTAAAAATAAAACTCTCTTATATTATTATTTAATATATGAGTTACAATTTTTAAAGAATGCATTTTAATAGTTTTTAACGCATTTTTACATAGTAAGCCCAAGCAACTTTTGATTGCCTCGTGGTGGTAAATTATGCTAATCTACCTCTGTAATCAGTCAAATTGATAGGATGATATGCAGCGTGGCCAAACTCTAGAATTCCAATGCCAAAAATGCCAAAAAGCAGTTCCTTTTTCTATTTTTGAGCTAGAGCGCAGACAGGACATCAGTTGCCCTACCTGCTCAAAAAAATATCTAATTCAAGATGAGATACTGATAAGACAACTTAAGAAATTTGAATCCCTCTGCATTCAAATCAGAGAATCTGAAGAAATTTTAGGTAATGCGGGAATAGGGGTTGATGTTGGTGATAAGAATGTTAAAATCCCTTTTAAACTGCTTTTAACAAGACTGAGCTCCTACCTAAACCTTACCCTAGGTGATCAACCACTAACAATCGCTTTTCGTTTGGAACCCTTGAAAGATAGTCCTATAAAATCGTTACCAAGGATTAAACTATGACAAGCATTCTTGAACAATTACGGTCTATGACTACCATCGTTGTAGATACTGGCGATATTCACGCTATTGAAAACTTTAAACCTACCGATGCTACAACCAACCCTACATTAATTGCTCAAGCTTCTAAAAATGATGCTTATAAAACCCTAATTGATGAAGCAGTTCGATATGCAAAAGAAAATGCAAAGACCTCTGATCACCTAAGAGGGTTATTAATGGACAAGCTCTTTGTTAATTTTGGAGCCGCTATCCTTAAAATTATACCGGGGAGAGTTTCCACTGAGGTTGATGCAAGACTGTCGTTTGATACTGAAGGAAGCATTCATAAAGCACGCTCACTCATCAAGTTATATGAATCAATGGGTGTCCCCCGCGAAAGAATCTTGATTAAGCTTGCCTCTACATGGGAAGGGATTCAAGCAGCTTCTGTATTAGAAAAAGAGTCCATTCATTGTAACATGACACTCCTTTTTAGCCTTCCCCAAGCAATTGCGTGTGCTGAAGCATCAGCAACCCTTATCTCTCCATTTGTTGGCAGAATTCTCGACTGGTATAAAAAACATGAAGGTAAAGATAGCTACCCTGCGACTGAAGATCCTGGGGTTCATTCCGTCATGCAGATCTACCATTACTTTAAAAAGTTTGGATACCAAACCCAAGTAATGGGAGCAAGTTTCAGAAACACTGGCGAGATTATTGAACTTGCCGGATGTGACTTATTGACGATTTCCCCTCATCTGCTTAAAGAATTAGAGGTAACTGGAAAGATTGATAGAAAGCTCAGCCCTGAATATGCCTCCAGCTTAGATATTGAAAAAATTTCTTTAGATGAAAAAACATTCCGTTGGATGTTTAATGAAAATGCAATGGCCGTCGATAAGCTAGCTGAGGGAATTCGTAATTTTGCTAGAGATGCAGCTGCCCTAGAAAAGCAAATTATTCAAGATTATCGAATCTAGTTTAAATAGCGAGTTGATCAACTCGCTATCTTTTAATACAGCATCCAAACTGGGAAAATCACTTCCCTTCTGAAATGTTCTCGCTTCTCATATTAGTTAACACCAAAAATCTTTGTTTATAAATTAACAATTTAAAATTATTAATTTATTTCGTAAAAATAAATTAGGGATGAATAATTGGATTTTTATGCAGTTACAATATAAAGTTCAAGATAATTATTTAATTGTAAAAATATTAGAAAAGAGATTCGACGTGATTTCTTGTTTCAATCTTAAGGAAGAAACCCTAGCTATAACTGAAAAAACAAAAATTAATGATTTAATCCTTGACCTTCAAAATATTGAATTCATTGACAGTGCTGGACTGGTTTGCTTTTTAAGCTTATGGAAAGATCTAAGAAAGAAAAAAGGAAGTTTAAAGTTTGCTAATCTGACATCACCAGTTAAGAGAGTCATAGAGTTAGTGCTACTTAATAAAGTATTTGACATTTATGAAAACATTGAAAGTGCTCTACTCGAACACTAATAGCAAAAAGGCGAACCAATTAAGGTTCGCCTTTAATTGATTATCCTACTAATGGGATATCTTCAAAATTGAAGTCCAACTCTTCTTCGTGTTCTCGATCGACGAACTTCTTAACACGCTTATGCAAATCAAAACCTGTACCACCAGGAATAATATGACCCATAATAACGTTCTCTTTGAACCCAAGTAAGTAATCTGTCTTACCTGCACAAGCTGCCTCAGTAAGTACTCTTGTTGTATCTTGGAAGGAAGCCGCAGAGATAAAGGACTCAGTACTCAAGGATGATTTGGTAATACCTAACAATACAGGAGCTGCCTGTGCCGCTTTACCACCCTCTTTAGTGACTTTGATATTCTCAATTTCAAATTCCTTTCGGTCAACTTCTTCCCCGTAGAGCATGCTCGTATCGCCTGGGTCAATCACCCTTACCTTCTTAAGCATTTGACGCACAATTATCTCAATATGCTTGTCATTAATATCTACCCCTTGAAGGCGATACACTTCTTGCACCTGGTTGACTAGGTACTTTTGCAGCTCTCTTACCCCACAAATTTCTAAGATTTCATGTGGTATGACCACACCGTCTGTTAACTGCTGTCCCTTACTTACATGATCACCCCGCTGAACGATCAAGTGCTTCGTGTGAGGGATGAGGTGTTCCTCCTCCATGCCTGAGGTTTCATCGCGAACAACAACTATACGTTTGTTCTTTTGCACTCCCCTAAAGTCAACAACACCATCAATCTTAGCGATTTCAGCAGAATCCTTAGGTTTGCGAGCCTCAAAAAGCTCAGCAACACGTGGAAGACCACCGGTAATATCTTTTGTTTTCATAGCACCGCGAGGTAATCTAGCTAGTAATCTTCCCGCTGATGCATACTCGCCTTCATTCACAGAAATAATTGCGCCTGAAGGTATAGGGTATGTACCTACCAATTCTTCATAATTCTTATCTGCATATATACAGATCTGTGGATGAAGCTCGCCGCGGTGCTGCTTAACGATGATTTCAACCTGCCCTGTTTGCTTGTTAACATCTTTATCGGTTGAAAGCCCTTCGACTAAATCCTCATACTTCACATAACCTGGTCTATCACAGATAATTGGAATATTATGCTGTTCCCAGACGGCAATCTTCTCACTTAGTTTAACAGAAGCTCCATCCTCTCTTAGGATTTTGGTTCCTAATTCAATGTTAAATGTTTGAAGTGGCTCAATCGACTTTGTACTCAGAAGCTTCTTATATTCATCTAAAGAACGCCCCTCATCTCTTACAATAACGAGACAGCCATTCTTGTTAAGAGCGACCCATTGACCGTCGTCGTTTTGAACAACACGCAGATCCTTGTAGATTAAAAGACCTTCATGCTCAGCAACAAGTTCTGGACTGACGCTCGCAGATGCGATACCGCCTAAGTGAAAAGTACGCATCGTTAACTGTGTTCCTGGTTCACCAATAGACTGAGCAGCAATAATACCAACTGCCTCACCCTGGCTCACCTTGCGCCCATTTGCCAAGTTTACCCCATAGCACTTGGCACACACACCACGGCGTGTTTCACAGGTTAAAACAGATCTAATTTTTACGGTTTCAATCCCTGAATCATCAATAGCCTCTGCTTGTCTAATCGTCAAGATATCACCTAGTTTTGCTAATAGCTTTGTACTATCGCCAGGTAGGTAGACATCGTCACAAACCGTTCGACCGAAAATACGATCTTTTAGAGGCAACAACTCTTCTTGCCCCTGCTTGATCGCCGAAACTTCAATCCCATTTAATGTACCACAATCTTCCTCTGTTATGATCACATCTTGCGCAACGTCAACAAGTCTTCTTGTCAAGTATCCAGAGTCAGCAGTTTTTAACGCTGTATCTGACAAACCCTTTCGAGCACCGTGAGAGGAAATAAAGTACTCAAGAACAGTTAATCCTTCACGGAAGTTAGATGTAATTGGTGACTCAATGATTTCACCCGAGGGTTTAGCCATTAATCCACGAAGCGCACCTAGCTGCTTAATCTGAGTTTTGTTACCACGGGCTCCTGAATTCATCATTAGATCGATAGGGTTCAGCTTGTCGTAAGACATTTCCCCAATTAAATCAAATAACTCCTCAGACAATCGATCTGAAACCTCAGTCCAGATGCTAATTGTTTTGGAGTGTCTTTCGCCGTCCGTGATGATACCATCTTCATTCTGCTTTTTAACAAGAGCAATCTTTCCATGGCCCTCTTTGATCATTTTCTGCTTGTTAAGAGGAATTTTAACATCGCATACACCCATGGATAAAGCAGCTTTAGTTGCTTCTGCAAAACCAAGGGCTTTTAGATTATCTAAAAACTTCACCGTTTTCTCTAGGCCAACAGTCTTATAGCACTCCATGACAAGATCACTCATCTTTTTCTTCGGAAGACTATAGTTTTGGAAACCGAGCTCTTTCGGAACAATTGAGTTAAAAATGACACGCCCCGGTGTTGTCTCAATAATCCCGTTCGGGGTGCGTAATTTAATCAGCTCATGAATACGCAAGCCTCTATTATAGTGGGTGTTGGATTCTAAGCTATTGCCTTCGTACCAGTTATAGCTACCACTTGCTTGTAAAGCTGTTAGAACTTCACTAGTATCTCTAAAAACACGAGTTTTTTTACCATGTTTTTCTGGGATATACAACGGATCGTGCATCAAATAGTACAACCCTAGTGTCATATCCTGAGATGGCACTGCAACTGGCTTTCCAGAAGAAGGCAAGAAAATGTTATCTGGAGCCATCATGAGCAGCTTCGCTTCTAACTGTGCTTCTAGTGAAAGAGGCACATAGACAGCCATTTGGTCACCGTCGAAGTCAGCGTTAAACGCAGCACAAACTAAAGGATGGATACGAATCGCTTTACCTTCAATAAGCACTGGTTCAAAGGCTTGGATACCTAAACGGTGAAGTGTAGGTGCTCTGTTGAGAAGGACAGGATGGCCCTTGATAATTTCGTCTAAGACGTCCCAGACCTCAGGAGCATGCCGTTGAATCATTTTCTTGGCTGAACGAATTGTATAGACATAACCTAAGTCTTTAAGCCTTTTAACAATAAATGGCTCAAACAACTCAAGAGCCATTAACTTTGGCAACCCGCATTGGTTAAATTTAAGTTCTGGACCTACAATAATTACAGAACGACCAGAGTAGTCAACACGTTTACCTAGTAAGTTTTGACGGAAGCGTCCTTGTTTTCCTTTCAGCATTTCTGATAAGGACTTCAATGGTCTGTTGCCAGCGCCCATGACCGGATGCCCATGTCGGCCATTGTCATAAAGGGCATCGACAGCTTCTTGCAACATCCTCTTTTCATTGCGAACAATTACTTCTGGTGTCTTTAACTTAAGGATGGCTTTTAAACGGTTATTGCGGTTAATCACCCGTCGGTATAGGTCATTGAGATCTGACGTAGCAAAGCGCCCACCATCAAGAGGAACCAAAGGTCTTAAGTCAGGTGGAATGACAGGCACAACAGACATAACCATCCACTCTGGTCGGTTGCTTGAGGAAACGAAGCTCTCAATAATTTTCAACCTTTTAGCTAACTTCATTCTAGCTTGCTGAGATTTCGTTTTGCGCAGCTTGTCTTTAAGATCGATCAGAAGAGATTGCAAATCTTCTGATGCTAGGAGGTCATGGATGGCTTCCCCACCCATTTTGGCAACAAAAGAATCTCGCCCCCATCGCTCCTGTGCTTCACGATATTCGATGTCATTTAAAAGCTGTTTTTTTTCTAAATCTGTCTGGCCTGGGTCAATAACCACGTATTCTTCATAGTAAATAATGCGCTCTAAATCTGTGGAAGACATCCCCAGGACATTACCGATGCGTGAGGGCATCGTCTTAAAAAACCAAATGTGGACAACGGGAACAGCTAGTTCGATATGAGCCATCCGTTCACGTCTTACTTTTGAGACTGTGACTTCAACTCCACACCGATCACAGATGATACCCTTGTGCTTGATTTTTTTATACTTCCCGCAGGCACATTCCCAATCGCGAGTCGGTCCAAATATTTTTTCACAAAAAAGCCCACCTTTTTCTGGTTTGAATGTACGGTAGTTAATTGTTTCAGGCTTTTTAATTTCACCACGGGACCACTGGTTACGAATAACATCATCAGAGGCAATCTTGATGGTTAACTTATCAAATTGCGCTTCTTGCTGATTGTGTTCTGACATGAACGTCTCCCTAACTTCAAGACTTTAAACTTTTATGACTGCTTATATGCTAAGACTTGCTATGTAAAAAAGCAAGGCCGAACAACAAAGTCCGGCTCTCGTGAGCCGGACTCATTCATGGCTTATTCCGATACTGCTTCTGTACGAATATCAAGACCTAGCCCTTGCATCTCCTTAATAAGAACATTAAACGATTCTGGCGTTCCGGATTTGAGTAGATTATCACCCTTCACGATTGACTCATAAATTCTTGTGCGACCCGATACGTCGTCTGACTTTACCGTTAATAGCTCTTGCAATAGGTGTGCCGCGCCATAGGCCTCAGCTGCCCACACTTCCATCTCACCGAATCTTTGACCACCCATCTGAGCCTTACCTCCAAGGGGTTGTTGTGTAACAAGAGAGTAAGGACCAACAGCCCTTGCGTGAATCTTATCAGCAACAAGGTGACTCAGTTTTAGCATATAGATATATCCAACAACAGTTGGGTTATCATAACGCTCGCCCGTGCACCCATCATATAGATAGAATTTACCATCATCAGGGAGATTTTGTTCTCTCATCATATCCCAAATTTTTTCTTCCGGGAATCCTTCAAACACTGGACTCTTCACTGCAATACCTGCTTTTTTTGCAGCAATACCTAAATGGGTCTCAAACAACTGCCCCATATTTAGTCGTGAAGGCACGCCAAGCGGGTTTAATATAATTTCAATGGCTTGTCCATTGGATATGAACGGCATATCAGCCTCGGGGACGATTTTTGAAACAACCCCTTTGTTACCATGTCGACCTGCCATCTTATCACCGACTTGTAACTTCCTTTTAGAAGCCACATAAACCTTAACCTGACGAATAATGCCTGGATCAAGATCCGTGTCACCCTTTCTCAAAAACTCAATCTCTGTTTTATGTTGGGTCTCTACAGTCTGCATAGCTATCGAATAATGATGTAACATCTCTTTAAGAGTGTCATAAATCTCATTCTGTGGCATCAAAAGATCTTCAACGTCTTCCCGGTCTAACATCTCCAGAGTATCCTGTGTAATTAGATCCCCTTCAGCTACTAGCACCTCTGCTGACTTTCGATGTACAATCGTTCCAGGAGCAATTTCATTAAGCAGTAGGGCACCGATTTTTTCACGCTTCTCAATCCTTAACTCATTCTGCTTTTGCTTAAACTCGCGCTGGATATCTTTTAAGCGAGAAGCCTCTTCTACTAGTTCATCATCACTCTTAGATAAACGATCTCTTCTACTAAAAACCTTAACATCCATAACAACGCCTTCCGTTCCCGGTGGTGCCGTCAAAGAGGCATCTTTTACATCGGCAGCTTTCTCACCGAAAATAGCCCTAAGTAGGCGCTCTTCAGGTGCAAGTTCAGTTTCGGATTTAGGAGTGATCTTACCCACAAGAATGTCCCCTGGTTTCACCTCAGCACCGATACGGATAATTCCATCATCACCAAGATTGACCAAAGCTTCTTCGGGCACATTTGGAATATCTCTTGTAATTTCCTCTTTTCCTAACTTTGTGTCTCGCGCTGTTAGCTCAAACTCTTCAATGTAGATAGAGGTATAAGCATCTTCACGCAGCAACTTCTCTGAAATGATGATCGCATCCTCAAAGTTGTATCCATACCATGGCATGAACGCAACTAATACGTTTCTTCCTAATGCTACCTCACCTTTATCTGTTGCAGGTCCATCGGCAATAACATCTCCAGCTTTTATCTCATCACCGACATTGCAAAGAGGCCTTTGATTGATGCAGGTCCCAGAGTTAGACCTCATAAATTTCTTAAGCTGATAGACCTTTCTCTCAAGACGGTTATCTTTAGGTGAAATGACGATTTTAAATCCATCGACAAAGTCAACAATACCATCTTCTTGAGCAATTACTACCGCGCCGGAGTCTTTTGCTGCTCTAGCTTCAAGCCCAGTCCCTACAATAGGAGCTTGTGGCCTTAAGAGGGGAACACCTTGGCGCTGCATATTTGATCCCATCAAGGCACGGTTGGCGTCATCATGCTCTAAAAAGGGAATCAGGCCCGTGACAATAGAAACAAGCTGTTTTGGTGAAACGTCCATATGAGTGGCGCGCGATGATTCAATTTCAAATTGCTCACCTCGATAGCGTGCCCAGCAAATTGGCTCCTTGAACATGTTGAACTCATCGAGAGGAGCAGAAGCCTGTGCAATCACACATCTTTCCTCTTGATCAGCTGTCATGTATTCAATTTCATCAGTCACAATTCCATCACGCACAATACGGTAGGGTGTTTCAATAAAACCGAATTCATTAATTTTAGCATAAGCTGACAATGAAGTGATCAAACCAATGTTCGGCCCTTCAGGTGTCTCGATAGGACAAATCCTTCCATAATGGCTTGGATGAACGTCACGGACTTCAAAGCCTGCACGATCTCTATTCAAACCTCCCGGTCCAAGAGATGATAGGCGGCGCTTATGTGTTAACTCCGCAACAGGGTTGGCCTGATCCATAAATTGTGATAACTGTGAGCGACCAAAAAAGTCTTTTAAAACACCAGCTAATCCTTTTGCAGAGACAATTTTTCCAGGAGTTAAGGTATCGGATGAAAAATCGAATAAATTCATTCTCTCCCGAATGATTTTTTCCATCCTTGCCAAGCCTATACGGCATTGATTTTGGATTAACTCTCCCACAGACCGTACACGTCGATTACCTAGATGATCAATATCGTCAATTGAGACATCATCATCACCCTTTTTAAGGCGAATCAAGTACTTTAATGCGCCAATGACATCTTCTTTTGTTAAAGTGACCGTTTGTAGTGTTTCGTCATTCACTTCAAAACGAAGTTTGGAGTTCAGCTTGTAGCGACCTACCCTTCCTAAATTATAGCGTTTGGGGTCAAAGAAAAGCCTCATAATCGCTGATCTAGCATTAGATAAAGTTACGGGCTCCCCTGGTCGAATTTTGCGATAAAAATCTTTTAAAGCAGACTCGTATGAATCCGTAGAGTCTTTTGCAAGCATTTTAATGATTGGGCTAGTCTCATCGGCATCCTCAGCAATGCGGACGGTATCGACACCTGCGTCATAAATGCGTTTTAGCATTGCCGTTGTTAATTTTTCACCAGCCCTACCAAATACCAATCCATTATTTTCATCTGTGATATCAGATGCTAAAATGCGTCCAATTAGCTTGTCAAAATCTTTTTCAGACTTAAACTTGACCTTTTTAACTTGGAAAAATTCTTCAATAATGTCTGTGTTACTCGAATATCCTAGCGCTCTAATAAAAGTGGTTGCAAGAATTTTACGACGTCTTTTCTTGCGATCGATATAGATATGAATCAAATCATTAGAGTCAAAGGCTCCTTCAAGCCAACTTCCACGGTAAGGAATAATGCGGAAAGAATAAATCATGTTACCACGACTATGTCTTTCTTGTTCAAAGCAAATACCTGGCGAACGATGCAACTGAGAGACGACAACTCTTTCGGCACCATTGATGATAAAGGTTCCCTTGTCAGTCATGATAGGAAGAGTTCCCATATAGACCTCTTCCTCTTTAATACCAGTTTCATCAGTGAGGCGGAATTTCACCTTTAATGTAACGCTATAAGTAATCCCTCTTCTAATACTCTCCTCCGGAGAATATTTAGGAACTCCCAAGCTATAGGAAAGAAACTCTAGAATAGTTTTTTCGTCGTAGGACTTAATCGGAAATATCTCAGTAAACACTTCTTGCAGCCCAAAATTTTCTCGCTCCTCCGGAAATTTATCAGACTGTAAAAATTGGTTATAAGATTTGACCTGAATCTCGATGAGGTTTGGAAGATCAATAATTTCTTCCTTTTCGAGAATGCTAACACGATGCGGCGGCCTTTGCAACATGAATAAGGTCTCCTTGGGTTTTAAAGGATAAAGAAAAAAGGATAAAAAAAATAAAAAACAAAAAAAATTGCCTTATTTTATCCTCAACTCTTAATGCTTTAAAATGAGGCACACTCATAAGTGTGCCTCAAAAAAATTACAGACCTTTAAGCGATACTTTCGCGCCTGCCTCTTCAACCTTTTTCTTGATTGAATTAGCTTCTTCTTTTGGGGAAGATTCCTTAAGAACTTTTGGAGCTCCGTCAACGAGATCTTTAGCTTCTTTTAAGCCAAGACCTGTGATCTCTCTAACTACTTTGATCACTCCAATTTTTTTGTCTTGAGGAACTGACTCTAGAGTAACTTGGAAATCAGTTGCTTCAGCTTCTGGTGCTGCAGCTGCTGCCGCCGGTGCTGCTACTGCTACTGCTGCGGCTGCGGCCTTAACGCCCCACTTCTCTTCCAATGCTGTTTTTAACTCTGACATTTCGAGGACGCTCAATTCACTGAGGGCCTTAACTAATTCTTCTGTTTTGTTGCTCACGGTATTAACCTCTAATTACTTAAAACTTTTTGATAAAATTTAGGATGCTGCAGTTTCATTCGGTGCTGCTTCTTCCTTGCTTTTGTTATCCAAACAGTAGATGACACTGGATAGCAATGCTTCCATAACCGCCAATGTTTGAGACATTGGAGCTTCGAGAGTAGCTAAGAGCTCTGATCTCATTGCATCTCGGCTTGGGAGTTTTGATAGCTTTTCAACATCTTGACTGTTATACAACTTACCTTCAAAGCATCCACCTAAAACATTAATTGCTTTCTCTGTTTGTTGGCGGTATTTAAAAACTAGCTTTGTGGTTTCGATAAAATCTTCGCCAGCAAAAACAACCCCTATATGTCCGGGTAATTCAGCAAGCTCTAACTTATGCCCTACAGCCTCAGCGGCTTTTTTAAGAATGCGTTTACGCATTACTTTAACATTACCACCAAGCTTTGCAACTTCGCGGCGAAACTGATGGGCTGCATTGGCAGTAAGGCCTTCATATTGCATAATGACAAATGTGCCATACCGGTCCAATTCACCTTTTACTTCATCTAAAAGGTACTGCTTTTCTTGTCTCATCTATCTCTCCACTAATCTGCTTGAATTTCGCGAAGATCAATCTTAAGGCCTGGTCCCATCGTCGACGAAATGACCATTGATCTTAAGTAATGTCCCTTAGCACCAGCTGGTTTAGCCTTTTGCACTGCTGCAAGAAATGCACTGATGTTTTCAGCTATCTTTTCGATTTCGAAAGAGAGTTTACCTATTGCACTGTTGATCATACCGTGTCGATCTAGTTTAAACTCTATTTTACCAGCTTTAAGCTCTTGGATCGCTTTTGCAACTTCTGTAGTCACAGTTCCTGCTTTAGGCGTAGGCATTAAACCCCTCGGCCCTAAAACTTTACCTAGTTTTCCTACATGACGCATCATGCCTGGAGTTGTAATCACAGCATCAAAATCTGTCCAACCCCCGTTAACTTTTTCTAAAAGTTCTTCATTGCCCGCATAATCTGCACCAGCATCTAAAGCTTCTTGCACTTTATCGCCTTCAGCAAAAACAAGAATTCTTGTTTTTTTTCCTGTACCATTCGGTAATGATACAGTGCCTCTAACTTGCTGGTCTGATTTACGAGGGTCAACACCCATCTTTAAAGAAACTTCTACCGATTGATCAAATTTAATCGGTGGGCATTTCTTTAAAATATCGATAGCCTCACTAAGCGAATAGATCTTAGAAAAATCATACGCTTTAGCTATCTCCCGAATTCTTTTACTTGGATGACCCATATATTATTTTCTCTTATTCACTTACGAGTTCAATTCCCATTGATCTTGCAGTACCTAAAACGCACTCAGTAGCAGCATCAAGATCAGCAGCATTCATATCCTGCAGCTTAGCTTCAGCAATTTTTCTTGCTTCGCTCCTCTTAATTTTTCCTACCTTGTCTCTGTTAGGTACAGCTGATCCTTTTGCCAGACCTAGTTGCTTTTTTAGCATTTCAGCAACAGGAGGCTGCTTGCAGATAAATGTAAAGCTCTTATCATGATACACAGTAATTACAACTGGTAAGATATCGCCTGCCATACTCTGCGTTTTAGCGTTAAATTCCTTACAAAACGCCATAATATTGACGCCAGCTGCACCAAGAGCCGGACCAATTGGAGGCGCTGGATTCGCTTTTCCTGCAGGAATTTGCAGCTTAATAATTTTAACAACTTTCTTGGACATAAGTAAATGCCTATTTTTAAATACCAATTATGTTTAAATCTTAGAGGCTGGCAAAGATTTAAACGAACTTAAGATTAACTTTCAGTCTCCTCAGAAACTTCCTCAACTTGTGAAAACTCAAGATCATCGACTCGTGTGTCACGGCCGAAAATAGAAACGATCACGCTAAGACGACCTTTTTCATGGAATACTTCTGTAACGGTACCGGCAAAGTTAACGAAAACACCATCTGTGATTTTTACTCGATCACCAACAGCAAATTTGTGTTTTTGGGTAATTTTCTGCTTTTTATCTTCAAGATCTCTCAGGATATCTCCAACTTCTGCATCAGTTAAGGCTGTGGGCTTCTCTCCACCTAAAAAATCGATTACACCAGCTGTATTTTTTACGTATTGCCAGGAGTCATCATTTAAAGACATTTTTAAAAGAAGATAGCCAGGCCAAAGTCGTTTCTCAACAACATGCTGCTGACCCTTCTTTACTTCTGATACATTTTCAGTCGGCAGAAGAATTTCTTCAATAAAATCCGCCATCCCTTTTTTTTCTCGGTGCTCTTCGAGAGCTTTTTTAACTTTTTTCTCTTGGGAAGAAAAAACTTGTACTACATACCACTTTTGCATTTTTGACTTACTGCCTTGTTTTGCTTTGTTTAGCCAAATATCAAATGAGTAAACCAGGTTAACAGATTAAGTGTTGTTTGAATTGTGAGATCCACTAGATACACTCCCATTCCAAACACAAATGTAGCACTTACAACAATCTGCGTATAGGTCTTAAGCTCGTCTCGGCTCGTCCAATTGATGCCATTAAGCTCTCGCTTTACTTCTTCTATATAGTCGCGCAGTCTATACTTTTTCTTCATTCCTTCACTAACTGCACGTGAGTGTTGCCCATCTTTTTTTAATTCCATCGACTTAACATCCGTTACCACACTTCACCTTTTCCAGTTAGGCACCCGTTTTATCACAAATATTATTGCGAGTGCGGAGGGCCTCGAACCCCCGACCTGCGGCTTTGGAGACCGCTGCTCTGCCAACTGAGCTACACACCCATAAAGGGGCAAAAACTGCCCCAAACTCTTCTATTTATTTGATGATTTCAGATACTGTTCCAGCACCGATTGTACGACCACCTTCACGGATTGCGAATCTCATACCTTTTTCCATCGCAACAGGAGCGATCAACTTAACGCTGATTTCAACGTTATCACCAGGCATTACCATTTCTGTTCCTTGCGGCAACTCTACAGTACCTGTTACGTCTGTTGTTCTGAAATATAACTGTGGGCGATAGCCTGTAAAGAACGGCTTATGTCTTCCGCCTTCTTCTTTAGTCAGCACGTAAACAGGCCCTTTAAACTCAGTATGCGGAGTACATGTACCAGGAGCTGCTAGCACCATACCACGCTCGATATCTTTCTTATCGATACCTCTGAGCAGGATCCCAACGTTTTCGCCTGCACGAGCTTCATCGAGTGTTTTATTAAACATTTCAAGGCCAGTTGCCACTGTATCTCTTGTTTCACCTAAACCAACGAGTTGAAGCTTGTCGTTAAGCTTAACGATCCCACGCTCTACTCTTCCGGTTGCTACGGTTCCACGACCTGAAATAGAGAAAACGTCTTCGATAGGCATCAGAAATGGCTTATCTACTTCCCTTTGAGGAGTTGGGATCTTTTCATCCACAATAGCCATTAATTGTCTAACTGCTTCTTCGTACTTCTCATCGCCTTCTAGAGCTTTCAACGCTGAACCGCGAATGATTGGAGAATCTTTATAACCTTTTGACTCTAACAACTCGTGTAGTTCCATTTCAACAAGATCTAAGAGCTCTTGATCGCTTTCACCGAGCATATCCACTTTGTTGAGGAAAACAACAATAGCAGGCACCTGCATTTGACGCGCAAGAAGAATGTGCTCACGTGTTTGAGGCATTGCACCATCTGTTGCTGCAACAACGAGAATAGCTCCGTCCATTTGTGCCGCACCGGTGATCATGTTTTTTACGTAGTCGGCGTGACCTGGGCAGTCAACGTGCGCGTAGTGACGGTTGTCAGTTTCATACTCAACGTGAGATGAGTTAATCGTGATACCACGTGCCTTTTCTTCTGGTGTATTGTCGATAGAAGAATAGTCACGAAATTTGGCTCCCCCGCCTTTAGCTAAAACTTTTGTAATAGCGGCAGTGAGCGTTGTCTTACCATGGTCAACGTGTCCAATGGTGCCGATATTAACGTGCGGCTTGTTACGCTGAAATGTTTCTTTTGCCATTTTTGGTTTCCCTCCGTTAGGCTCCAGTATGCTGGTTTTCAATTTTTTAGGTTCTTGCCCAGAAAAGGAATTGAACCTTCGACCACTTGCTTACCATGCAAGTGCTCTACCACTGAGCTATCTGGGCAAAATTCTTTTGCAATTCACCTTGCAATTGAACACACGCGGCTCAAAAGCTTGTTAGTGTAGAACTTTTATAAAATAAAATCAACCCAAATCAATTTTTGCCATTTATTTTTGGCGAAAAATAATCCTAGCTTTAGTCAGATCGTAAGGTGACATCTCTACAGTCACTGTATCCCCCACCAAAACACGAATGTTTTTCATGCGCATCTTTCCGCAGAGATGAGCCATTACCATGAGACCATTCTGCAAGGTCACGCGAAATGTCATATTTGGGAGAAGTTCTTCTACAACTCCATCAAGCTTAATAGTGTCTTCTTTTGTCATTGTTCTCTTAATTGAGATTTGAATTCATCTACTCAAAGCCTGTCCACCTTATTAAGACAATGATCAGTAAACATACATCTTTGTTGGGGATTTTAAAAATGGCTTGAGCGAGCGATTTTGAGACAATAATTTATTATTTAAGAAATAAATGTCAATGAAAATCCAAACTAAGAATGAAAATACCTAGAATGAATCCTCCAGGGAGGGGCGCTAGAGATTAAAATAACTATAGGGTATTATTAATATTACTTCAAAACATTCTTAACAATCGACCCAAATATGGGTGTATGTTATAGTTACATTAAACAAATTAGTTAAAAGCGAAAAATGTTTGAGTCTTGCATCCAAAAGCAAAGTAAAGTAAAGCAGCTCTTTTCCTCGATTTCTGAAGAAGAAAGATACTCTAAAATTATTGAATTAGGGAAACAGCTCCAACCTTTAAGCAGGGAATACAAAACGGAAAGCAACCGGGTTCCAGGATGTCAGAGCACAATGTATTTAAGAGCTTACCGACAAGGTGACCAGATTTTCTATGAGGCGGAGTCCGACGCATTAATCTCGGCTGGCCTTGCAGCCTTACTTCTTCAGGTTTACAGCGGTGAAAATGCAGAAACTATCCTCAAGTGCCCTCCTACCTACCTAGAAGAAATTGGAATTAGCGCTAGCCTCACACCGAATAGAGCCAACGGTCTTTACAGCATTCACCTAAAGATGAAACAAGAGGCTCTTAAACTACTATTAACTCAATGACCACCTTTTCTTGAAAGTACATTTCTATAAAGGAAAGGAGTGATAAAACGGCTTGGAAGGCAACGAGAAAACAAGGAGGCTACATGATACCTCCAGTCAAAAATCTTCAATGACTGGCCTGAAGTAATTTGAGCCCAAATTTGCAAAACGGCTTGCTCAACAGAGATGCCTCCGAGATTATTCTTGGCTAAAGCCCCATCGGCTGCTCGTACTGCAAAAGATGTCTTAATTGGCCCAGGACATGCCGTCAGCACTCGGACCCCCTTACCCCTATATTCATAATCAAGTGACTGTGAAAATGAAGTTACAAACGCTTTGCTTGCTGCGTAAATGCTAAACCCAGGAAAGGTCATAAACCCAGCTACAGAAGAAACATTCAAAATAACACCTTCCTTATTCGCATCCAAGAGTGTTCTAATTGTCGCCAGAGTAATCTCTAGGCAAGCACGCCCGTTAACTTCTAACATACCTACTTGTCGCGGCAGAGGAAAATCGAGAGCATTACCATATAGTCCATAACCTGCATTATTAATCACAAGGTCCGGCTGCCACTCGCCTATCTTTTTAATCAAACGATCTCGATCTACTTGATTTCCCAGATCTCCTTTTAATGTATGGACCAGAGCCTCTTTTGATAAGAAATGCTTAAGCTGGATAAGCTTTTCATCGTTTCTTCCTGTAAGGAGTAAAGAAAATTTTTTGTGAGCCAAGAAGCAAGCTAAGCCTTCACCTAATCCAGATGTCGCACCGGTAATTAAAACCCGTTGAAATTGCTGCTTAGTCATGGCTTGCCATGTTCATTTTTTCTACTTCTCGCTTAGGATATTTAATACGCGTGTGACCAAATGCAATCAGCGTTTTGATCAAAGTGGATTTCACAATCGCCAACTCCTCAAATGTCAGAAGGCAATCGTCAAACTGTCCGTCCTCTGCCTTTTCTCTAATTAAGCGACTCGCAAGCTCGGTTAAAGACTCTTCATCCATATGATCTAGACTTCTTGAAGCCGCTTCCAAAGTATCAGCGATCATAATAATCGCAGACTCCTTGCTTCTTGGTTTTGGCCCAGAGTACCTAAACTGATCGGCTAGTTCATTATCTCCCCCAAGATCAAGAAATTTCCTATAAAAATAGTAGACAATAGTCGTTCCATGATGTTCCTTGATGACATCAATAAATTGCTCAGGAAGCCCTGCTTTTCTAGCTATTGCCACTCCCTCAGGAACATGAGCAATGATTACCTGCGCAGATTCAAGAGGTGTTAGAAGTTGATGCACATTCATCCCGCCTTGCTGATTCTCTGTGAAGTATTGTGGTGTCGCCATTTTACCAATGTCATGAAAAAGAGTTGCCACTCTACAAAACAATCCATTAGCACCAATCGCCAAAGCCGCTGTTTCGGCTAAGTTACCAACAACAACAGAGTGTTGGTATGTTCCTGGAGCTTCGATCGCTAACTTCCTTAAAATTTCATTATTAGGATCCATGTACTCCATAAGCGTGGCGTCCGTCATCACCTTAAATGAGGATTCTAAAAGCGGAAGCATCCCAACGACTAAGATGGCAATAAGAAGCAAAAACATTCCGGTGCTTAATGCATCAACAATAATCGCAAGATTCCAAAGAGAACCCGTATAAAGATTTAGCGAAATAAAGACAAGAAGACAAGCAAGCCATGCCTTCAAGCAGACGACAAAAATCTCTTTCCTACGCCTAAAACTTTTTGTGGTTAGGATAGCAACCACACTCGTTGTGAGGTTCAATAACATGAACCCTTGAGGCTCAAAAACCAATGTCATCGTTAGGACAATAACCAAAAAACCAGTTGTAAAAGTGGCAACCCCAACATTAACAAGGCTAGATAGGAGAATGGCTGCAAAAGGAACAAACACGGGATAATGAATGGACTGAATGAATCTCGAGCTTGATGTTAGAACAAAAAACTCGGTCGCTTTTGCTAACCCCAAGGTTAGAATCGCCACAGAGACAACAAGAAAAAGCTTTCTATTCGAAGCGATGACTTGGGGATAGTTAAGTGCAAAATAGGTTCCGCAGATAGCCGTCAAAAGCAAGCTCATGATTAAGCTGCCTAAAAATGTAAAAGGATTCCACAATTGCCGCTGCTCGCTTAACGCCTTCTCAATTGCCTGCATCATCGCTAGATGCCTAGTTGTGACTCTCTCCCCTTGGGCAATAATTCTGCTTCCTGTACTAATATGCGCATACTTCTCTGGAACATTTGCTTGAATGATTCTTCTGATGGGTCGTTGCATCAAAACATCTTCTTCAAATTGCCACTCCTTAGAATCTAAAAATTGAAGGACAACCTCTTCTTTAGGATCAGGTAATCCGTAAGGGGGGAAAGCTTGGTAAAAAATATGATCCCAAATTGCCTTAGGGATCTTTTCCTCTTTGAAGGTATTCTCAGGAGAAAAAATTTGAAAGTTACTGGTGTCAAACCCCGTCTCTTTTATTTTTTGCAGTGTTCTTGCATCTGTAAATCGAATACTTTCCATGACCGCGTTAATTTTACTTAACCCGTCATACATGTCTTCTAGCGCTTTTCTTTCTAAATTTTTACTCCATTCGGGATTATAGATAAGGAAATTTTCAAATTCGATCGCTCGTTGTGTAATTTGATCTTTTGAAATCCTATAGATAGGCCCTAGGTCTCTCACAGCTGCTTGACGAAGAAGAAACGTAGCTTCCTCATCGTAAAAATCGGTGTCGACCTGGGCCACAATATAACCAGGAGCCATGCTGTTAAGTTCCAGAACCTCCAGGCGCACCTCTCTAAAATGTAAAATCAAGAAAAGAGTGCTGCAGAACAAAAGAGCGATTAGACAGGTTACACCAAAATTCTTGTCAAAAAATCCCTGCTCCCGCGAAAACTTTAGTTCCGTATCGTTTAGCAGTTTGCTTGTTTTATCGTTCATTACACCGGATTAATGATTCATCATTTCTTAATTTTGCTGATTTGACCGAATTTAAGCAACCTGTCTTGTTCTTCAAGGCAATTAAGTTGAAATTCAAGTACTGAAAATAATTTCACTAGAAAAAGATTCCTTATTTAAATCACAATCTTAAAGAAAAATCCTTCGGAACTATTACACATGAAAAAAGATAAGATCCTCATTACGGGAGGGGCAGGGTTTATTGGCTCTCAGGTTAATTACCAGCTTAATGAACGAGGCTATGAGACAATCGTGTTGGATGATTTAAGCTCAGGCAACCCAAATACAGTTATACGAGGACAATTAATCCAGGGCAGCATTTCTAACCTCAAACTACTCGACTCCATTTTTAAAAAAGAATCTATCAAAGCCGTGATGCATTTTGCTGCCTTTACCCATGTTGGCGAATCGGTATCAACCCCATCGAAATACTACCACAATAACGTTTGCTCTACTTTAAATTTACTGGATGCTATGGTAAACAATCAAGTTAACCATTTTATTTTTTCGTCATCAGCAGCGGTTTATGGTGTTCCAGCAAAAGGCAAGCTTGTTGAAACCGATCCTTGCTTGCCTATTAACCCATATGGACATACGAAGCGAATGGTAGAAAACATTTTACATGACTACCATAAGGCTTATGATTTAAATTACACTACGCTACGTTACTTTAACGCAGCTGGCGGGGATCCAAATGGATTTATAAAAGCGTTTAGACGCAAGGAAGGAAATCTCATTCCTCTAGCCCTTAACAGCATCCTCGATTCTACACCTCTCACCATCAATGGTACAGATTACCCTACAAAGGATGGAACATGCGTCAGAGACTACATCCATCTGGCCGATTTATCTGAAGCCCATATTTTAGCGATGGAAAAACTCTTCAAAAAAGGAGGAGAATCCTGTTATAATCTTGGAAATGGCCAAGGATTTAGTGTCCGTGAAGTTATTGACATGACGGAGAAAGTCACAGGCCGAAAAGTGGTAGTCATTGAAGGGGCCAGAAGACCCGGTGATCCTCCTACACTTCTTGCTGACGCTAACAAAGCCCAGCAAGAGCTAAACTGGATCCCTCGCTATCCAGAATTATCAACTATCATTGAACATGCATGGAAAGCAAGATACTATTAATATGAACGATTATCAAGGCATTGCCAGAAAGTTCCGACCACAAACATTCGATGAAGTTTTAGGTCAGGAAGTGATTGTAACGACGTTAAAAAATGCTATCAAACATCAAAGGATGGCTCATGCCTATCTTTTTTGCGGTTCGCGCGGAACGGGAAAAACGACACTTGCTCGTATTTTTGCCAAAGCACTTAACTGCTTAGCTCCACTCCAATCCCAAGAGCCATGCAATCAATGCTCCTCCTGCAAAGGAATTTTATCAGGCAGCTCTTTGGACGTTTTAGAGATTGATGGGGCTTCCAACCGCAGCATTGATGACATTCGAAAGATTAACGATAATGTAGGCTACGCAACAGCAGGAGGAAAATATAAAATCTATATTATAGATGAAGTGCATATGTTGACTAAAGAAGCATTTAACGCTCTTTTAAAAACTTTAGAAGAACCCCCTCCTAAGGTGAAGTTTTTTTTCGCCACTACAGAACCGCATAAAGTGTTGCCAACCATTTTAAGTAGATGCCAACGTTTTAATCTTAAACGTATCTCTTTAGATTGCATTATTGCAAAATTAAAGCTAGTTGCTCAAACCCTAGAAAGACGAATCTCAGATCAAGCATTACGCCAAATTGCTTTAAAGGCAGAAGGAGGCTTAAGGGATGCAGAATCTATTCTTGATCAAATCCTAGCCTATCATGATGGCCTCATTGATGAGGAAGTTGTGACATCGGCTCTTGGTATAGTTCCAAAAGACCTCTTCTTTACCTTAGACCAAGAAGGCAAGAAAGGCAACCTAGGAATCGCCTTTCAACTTTCCTATCAGATATTTTCTGAAGGAAAAGATCTACCCTTCTTCATTGAAGGGCTGTTGGAACATTTTAGAACACTCAGCATTATCAAATTGTCAGGCCAGAAATCAACCTTCTTGAACCTAACCCCAGAAGAGATGACGCGTTACGAAACTTCCTCTTCGCTTTACTCCAAAGATCAACTATTGACGATTTTGGATGTTTGCCTGGAGGCACATCAGCAAATCCGTCATGCACCATCAATGCGTATTGCCGTAGAATCATTACTGCTTAGAATTGTAAGAAGCCACTATAAAATACCTTTGGAACACATTGTCGAACGACTAGCCGCCTTAGAGCAGCAAGCCCAGCTGTTAGCAGAAATACCGGGGTCTTCCCAGCCGCCCGCTATACCCCCCCAAAAAATAGCGAGTCAAGAAGTCTTCCACACAAACCCAAAGCCAAGTACCAGTCTGGAAGCAGGAACTCAATCTAGTGAACGCAACGTCAGCATAGACCCCACACCTTCCTTTGAGGATATTAAGGGAATGATAAAGTCTAAAACCATCCCAACCGAAAGGACTCTCCCTGCCCACGCCTCCACCGCGCGCCCCTCTCTCAATAAGCCTCAAGAGAAGATCTCAAAGCTGCAACAAGCAAAATATGATACAATTTTACAATTTGCTTCCGTAGAATTAGAAGGAAGAATACAAAAAAAATAACGAGGAAATATGGGAACAGGTTTTTCTAAAAGAAAAAAAGAAGCTAAAGCACTCCAAGCACAGCTGAGTAAAATGCAAGCAGATATGGAAAGCGCAGAAGTTGTTGGAGCTTCTAGCCAAGATCTAGTAACAATTACAATGACGGGCGACTATACAGTAAAACAAGTTAAGATCAAGCCTGAGTGTGTTGACCCCGAGGACACAGAAGGTTTACAGGACTTAGTTAAGGCAGCTTTCATGGACGCCAAAAAAAAATTAGATTCTCAATCTTCTACAGCTATGAAGGGATTACCTGGCATGCCAAACCTCCCTTTTCAAATCTAATACCGCCTTCTCTCTTTTCTTGTAGCTAAATTTTTTTATAAGTTCATGACATAAAATATGTCTCTAGATAAGATAAAAAAAATTTAGCTACAACTTATGTTCAAATCTATCCTTAAGCAAACTTTTATCGTCTCTTGTGTGTTAGTTTTATCACTCTCATCCCTAAGTTTTGTGTATCAGTTTGCAGTGACAACGATCGACGAAAACCGCTATCCTGCACCTGGGCAGTTCATAGACCTTGGTGGATACAAAATTCATTTTCAGCTGACCGGCGACAATGGACCAGTTGTTGTATTAGACGCAGGCATGGGCTGTAATAGCCTCGACTGGGCTCTTGTTGTTCCTGAGCTTTCTAAATTTGCCAGAGTTTTAACATTTGATCGAGCAGGCTACGGCTGGAGCGATCCAGGGCCAGAACCAAGGACGAGTCATCAAATCGCGAAAGAATTGCATGATTTATTAGAAAAATTGAATTTACCGCGTCCATGCGTCTTTGTGGGGCATTCTTTTGGCGGGTTAAATGTTAGGATGTATGCGACAGAATACCCCAAGGATGTACTAGGGCTAGTCTTAGTCGATGCTTCCCACGAAGATCAAATTGAAGTCATGCCTTTTATCCCATACAACACTTACAAAGAAATTTTACATGCTCTTTCCCTTTTTGCCCCCTTTGGAAGTCATCGCTGGCTAATCCCTTATATTTTTGGTAACGACTTAAAAACCTATCCTCACGAGCAAAGAGAAATTAGAAAAGCAAAACAATGCCAAAATAAAACGATACGTACAGCTTATGCTGAATTGAGAGATTTTGCGGAAAGCCTTAAGCAAATTAAGAACAAGGCTCATCATCTTCTTGATACCCCACTTTATGTTCTTTCTGCTGGGAAAGTCGATCCAGTCCCAGGTTTTGATCAAAAAACGATGGATCTATTTCTGAACATTTGGACTTCTCTACAGCAAAAACTTGCCAACGAATCTAAACGAGGACAAATGATCATAGCTGAAAAGAGTGGCCATATGATTCATTGGGAACAGCCTGAGTTAATTATTAATGCTGTTCAAACCATTATTCATCAAACTATTGATAGAGAAGTTACCAACAAAAATGCTACTTAACAATGATAAAACGAATCCTCTGGCATCATCTCTTGATACTCTTTATCGAGAAGGTCTTGAATCTCTTGAGACGTGGTGAGCTTCAAGGCCTCTTCAGCAAGGTAAGTTGCCCTCACAATACTTGTATTGCGAATAGCATTTTTGATGATGGGAAGGTAAAGAGAAGCCACAGACAATTCATGAACACCTAACCCTAGCAATAAGGGTGTAAATCGAGGGTCAGCCGCAACTTCCCCACATACAGTGACGGGAATGCCATGTTTATTAGCTGCCGCTACTACCATCTTAATTAAACGAATAATACCGGGGTGCGTGGGAGTATAGAAACAACTCATGGCGTGATTGGCCCTATCCACCGCTAATGAATACTGTACGAGGTCATTCGTACCTATTGAGAGAAAGTCGCATTCCGCAGCAAGTAAATCTGAAATGATAGCTGCAGATGGCACTTCAATCATACAGCCAATTCTTACGTTTTTACCGTAGGAGACCCCTTCCTTATCTAGATCTTTTTTAACTTCTTCAATCAAAAATTTAGCTTCTTGCAACTCTGTGAGCCCAGCCACCATGGGAAACATAATACTGACTCTCCCGTGAACAGCTGCTCTTAGAATCGCACGTATTTGAGCTTTAAAGATAATTTTTTCTTTCAAAAGAAAACGGATAGCACGGCAGCCTAGAAACGGGTTTCCTTCATGCGGTGGAGGTTGATGGTCCATTAAGTATTTATCACCACCTACGTCAAAAGTTCTGATCACAATAGGTAAGCCATGCATTTTTTGGACGACATTATGGTAGATTTCGTATTGCTCTTCTTCTGTGGGAAAGCGTTGAAATGCATGAAATACAAATTCAGACCGATACAAGCCTACACCCTTTCCACCATACTGATGTAGCATTTCGAGTTCATTATCCATGTCAATATTAGCGCAGAGGCCAATTTGAAATCCGTCATAAGTCTCAGCTTCAAGAGAGCCCATCTTATCTAAGGCATCAGCCTGAGCCACAAGTTTTTCAAGGCTTTTGACATACTTCTCTTTTGAGCGTTCATCAGGGTTAAGAATCACAAGTCCTGTTCTACCATCAACAATCACGCATTCATTTTGAGCATCTTTGAGTTGATCAAAAGGGACACTTGACACATATGGAATCCCTTTAGCTCTAGCTACAATAGCAGCATGTGCTGTTACACCTCCGGCTTCCGTGACCAAAGCAGCTACTTTCCCGCGATTTGCACTAGCTACAAGCGAGGCCGTAAGATCATGAGCAAACACAACAGAGCCGGAAGGAATTTCAGATAAGCCAATTTGCTTTTTTTCGCATAAGTAACTCATAATTCGCCAAGAGATATCTTCAATATCTTTACTTCTTTCTCTAAAATAGGGATCCGAAAGAGAGCTAAATTTTTCGCGACACTCCTTGATCATTTTGTAAAGGATAGACTCAGCATTTTTACCATGTAGGCGAATCTTTTCCTCAATATCGGTCGACAACGATGGGTCTCGCATCATAAGAAGGTGAGCTTCTAATATAGCTGCTGCTTCTGGAACCGCCTCTCGTTCCAACTGAGAACGCAGCCGTTTGATATCATCTCTTGCCCTTTTTAAGGCATCCCTAAAACGGCGAATCTCATTTTCAATCCCGGATAAAGGTATAGAAAAATGCGGAATATCATCGTCAATAGCTCCCATAAAAAACAATTGCCCCATCGCAATCCCTCGGCATATGGGAGTCCCCTTAATGATGATTTCTTCAGAACCTGCCAGAATCGTTGTAGACATCTATTCCCCAAATTTTTCTTCAAAGGCACATCTTAACTTTTCTAAAGTTTCGGCAGCGTCCTCTCCACACACTTCAACTGTCAGAATTGTGTCTTTGGTAGCTGCCAACATTAAAATACTTAAAATGTTTTTGGCATTTATTTTCATCATACCGTGAATAAAAGTCACTTCACTTTGACACGTCAGTAGCAACTTTACAATTTGTGTAGCCGGACGAGCATGTAAGCCCATTTCATTTTTAACAATCAGCTGTGACGAGATTTTCATGTTTTTTGACTTTGCACTATTCTGTTATAGCTATTAAATCTGTTTAGGCTTCCCTTGCTACTTATGGTCTCAGTCAGCTTGGTATGAAACTCCTTAGCCGAATTATAGCCCATGACCTTGAGACGATGATTGAGCGCAACTGTTTCAAGTAGCAATACAACATCTCTTCCTGGTTTTAAAGGCAGTAGGTGAAATGGGAGTTTAACACCAAGAATTTCGCAAAATTTTTCTTCAATTCCCACGCGGTCATAAAAGTGCCCATCGTCCCACTCTTCTAGCCTGACAACAATTTCTATGTTTTTGTATTCCCTAACGCAAACGATACCATAGAGATTTGCGACATTAATAATTCCGATTCCTCTTATTTCCATGTGATGTTTGGTTAGTTCTGCACCAAAGCCTTCTAATGAACGATCTTCTTTCTTTTTCACATGAACAATATCGTCTGAAATGAGTCGATGGCCTCTTTCAATCAATCCGAGAGCAGTCTCACTCTTTCCTACTGATGAGTCTCCTTGGATTAATACCCCTACGCCAAACACTTCGACTAATGTTCCGTGACAGGTCATAGTGGGGGAAAATTCATCATTGAGCACAAGTGTTAGTTTTCCAATAATGCTCATCGTTGAAGTTGATGTGCGAAAAAGTGGTAACGCTAATTCATCACATAATGTGCTCAACTCTTTCAAGGGCCGATATCCCCTAGCAATAATAATAGCCGGCGTCTGCGTCTTTAGCAATGGTTTAAGTCGATTAATCCGTTCTTCGTGGGATAGGTCTTTAAGGTACTCAATTTCTACCCTACCAAAAATTAAAATTCTCTTATGCACATGGTTTTTTAAGTAACCTGCTAAACTTAGACCAGGTCTTTGAACTTCAGGTAATCGAATCCTTCTTTTAACTCCTGCCTTACCGGCAAGTAATTCTAAGCCTAACTGTTTGCCATAGTGCTTAAACAATTTTTCGACGGTATACATAGATTAGAGGCATTACTCAACGGTTTCTAAGTAAAAATTTAGCCATGCAATAAATGTTGGGAAAGCCATGTTTTCACTGGTAGGATCAGCACATTTCACGTTTGAAATTGTTTTTGTAAGGCCAGAGAAATAAACATTACCCATTTCACTATCAGGATACCACTCTGCCCAGAAACATTGAAAAAACGGCATACCAAATGACTCATAAAAAGGAATTAATGTGTTTGGGTTAACCGTGTAACCTAAGCTGGTTGTGATTGAATCTTCTTTAGCAAGCATCTCTTGAAAAGATTGATAGGATTGTTCCAATTCTGAGCTTTTAATAATTCCTGTATCCGTAGCTTTAGAGAAGCCATCATGAATGGTTAAAAATTGGTAAAAATCCTCAGGCAAAATAAATTCTATAAAGGCGTTGCGAATTCTTTGTATATCCTGCTCTTTAGCAGGAGGCAACCCTTTAAAATAGCCGCCATTGTCCTTTAAGCTGTAAACCATATGGCAGTCAAATGGATCATCAAATTTTTTTTGCACAAGAAAAACACAGATATCATCCAACTGAGTAAAAAAATGATCTTTAAATCCTGGATTTGAAGAGAACTTTGAAAGCCAAAATTCCTTTACAAAACTGATTCTATCTTCTGAGCTAAGATGAACTAGCTCAAACCACCCCTTTGGGAGGCTTGGAGACAATGTTGAAAGGTCCTCCCAGCGATGCTGACATCCATCATGTAAGGCAAGAACCTTATGAAAACAGCCTCTTGAGCTTCCTTCTGGGGAAGACTGGTAAAAATCCTTTAAGTGACGATCCATATCTACCAAACTTTATTTTAACTTTTACCCAGTATCTATTTACCCTGTTTAGTAAATCAGCTTTAACCACTAAACAGTGAATAGGTTTTTACTTATGAAATGGCTGCTAGCTTACAAAATCAATCCTCCGTATTGTACTAGCTCTTCTTTACAGAAACAAGAATAATAATTAGCCGGAGGCATCTTTCTTTGAAGAGATAAGCCCATTTACTTGGTCAAGATTTGACCCAAAGAATTAAATTTCTAGGGACTAGCAAGTGTAGACATCCTCTATTAGCAGCCCCTCTTCTGTGATCTTTTGCACTATTTCATCATTGTACACGTACCAAACGCCGTTAAATTGAGGGACCGCCCTCTTACCTAAAGTCGAGAGCTTTCAAGGCTTAAAACCCAGGCTACGCAATCCGAGGGCCAAAATATTTTCAGCCGCGTTGCAATTCTCTTGATGTCCCATACCGACATTAAGAGCAACGATGCTATCTATCAGCGAGTTTCTTTTTCTCTAGGTCCATGTCGATTGTGCTCTTGCGTAGACAGGGCTCACCCATCCCGGTTTCCGCTAGCTTCTTTCGTTTCGTAGGAAAATTGATTTCATCTAGCATCCGCTATACTTAAGGAAAAATCCTTCCAACATTTTCTTGATAATAAGATCTTCGGCGTAAATATATTGGAAACGGTTGACGATTTCTCGATAGAGATGTAACGAGAAATTTTTCCACTGATTACGGATTTTTCGTGAGCTTTTCCTTGATTTCGTTAGGGTGTTTTTCCAGTTTCTGTTGAGCTTTGGTAAGTTCTTCGCTCTTTTTAAAGAAGCCGGGATTTTCAATCTTTTTGTATTTGATAATGTCGCAGAATGGGTAAGCCCCCTATCGATGCCTACGGATTCGGCTTTGGAAAGACAAAGAATTAGCCCAAGTCTGGCAGAACAAAGCAGACATGCCGCTCACTTGAGGGAGCGTTTTAAGATGCAGATCATGATTGTACCCTGAATAGGTCGATGCATCTTCATCCGAATCGAACCTATTTTTGAAAGTTTCAGCTCTCCTTTTACAAGATTAAAACTGCTTGTTCAGTTAACAAAAGTGATCATATCGGTGTATCCCACGAAATCGGGGAAATGCCGGATTGTCAACGACGAAAAAAACCTTGAAAGGATTTTCCCAACCAATCGACCCTCTTCTGCAAGCCCTGTGAATGAATCTTCCTTAAGGACCTTTGTTTTCAAATTCTATTAAATCTTGGCTCTCTGTTTTTATTCGGGCGTATAGAGAGACGCACTTTGACTTATAGACCCAAAAGAAACATTGTAATTCATGGAATTTGTGGCAGAATAAGCATAACATCTATTACTTATTAAGCAATCGCCATAATAAAAAATTACAAACAATAATTTAAATAGAGAACTAACTATTCATTGATAGATTTCCCTTATTATCTTAGCAATAGCTCCTCACACGCAATTGTCGTACAGGGGTTGGCTCTATTTTGATCAAACGATTTCCATCTAGTTTCCATTGCTTTTAACGATTTACACAAAAAATAAAAATCATGTTTTTTCAGCTTGAAAAAAAATAGCGATCATGTAAAATAGACGACTTAGCAAATACAAGCAGCGAACGCCTTGCTATCTATTTTTTACCTATGGCGATCATAGCTCAGTTGGTTAGAGCGCCGGATTGTGGTTCCGGAAGTCGCGGGTTCGAGTCCCGTTGATCGCCCAGCTTTTACCCTATTCCCATCTCAATTATGACTTCGATTGAAGCGATTATCCTTGGGTTAATCCAAGGTGTCACAGAGTTTCTTCCCGTTAGCTCTTCTGGCCACCTAATTTTATTTCAAAAAATACTTGGTTTTGAAGACCTTGAACAATTCATCCTTTTTGATCTTATCTGCCATTTAGGCACTCTCTTAGCCATCTTATTAATACTTTTCCAAGAAATTAAACAGGCTTTTATAAGAAAAGATCAACTTTTCCAGGTCATATGTGGTACTTTACCATTATTCCCACTAGTTTTACTTTTACACCCCATCAAGGAGCTTTTTAATCAAGTCGAACTGCTAGGCTTTTTCTTTCTCACTACTGCTTTTATCCTTTATTTAGGCGAACGAAAAACTAACCGGATGATAGAAACGAAGTCCCCTTATAAAGATGCATTGAAAATTGGCTGCATGCAAGCACTGGCCATCGTCCCTGGAATCTCTAGAAGCGGAGCCACAATATCGGGAGCGAGGATACTTGGATGGCACCGAGAAAAGGCTGTAGTCTTTTCTTTTTTATTAAGTATTCCTGCGATTCTTGGAGGTATCGTCTTAGAAACAAAAACATTTTTTACAAACGAACTGATCGATGCCATTGGCATTTCCCCAATTGCCTATGCCATTGGTTTTACTACTGCATTTTTAGCTGGTTATTTGGCCCTGAAACTCTTGATTCGAATCGCCATAAAAGATAAATTTAGGGTGTTTATTTGGTACTGTATAACTATTGGCCTCGTATCCTTATATCTATTTAATTAAAATGGCAAAAAAAAAGACGAAAAAAAAAACCGTTCCTCAAGCACAACCTAAGCCAACCCCCCCGGAAATTAAAGGGTTAATCCTTCTGCTTTGTGCATTTTTCCTACTGTTAAGCCTAATTAGCTTTGCTTTTGGCCGGGAATCCACAAATTTACTCGGCTTGGTAGGGCACTCAATTGGCCTGCTGATACATGCTATTTTTGGCTTAAGCAGCTATTTTATTTGTATCTTTCTAACTTGGTGTGGATGGCAACTTCTTACGGCAAAATCCATCGCCATGCTACGGGCAAGAGCCTTTTATTTTTCTATTTTTGTCATTTCTACGTCTATGTTGTTATGCATTATTGAGTGCTATGATCAAGAATTTGCAAGCGAACTCAATGAACTCTTTTATCCCTCTTTAAAAAGCTATCGCTTACATTACCATTTAGGAGGTGCCCCTTTTTTCTATCTTTATCAAGACCTGCCTATCCTTAACATGCAAAAAATACTTAACTGGATAGGAGCGTCTTGTTTTTTCTCAATCGCTTGGCTATTCAGCTTGACCAAATTAACGGGTGTCTCCCTTTTTGAAATCCTTTCACAGATAAAAGTCTTTTACCAAGGCTTTAAAAATAGCTTGCCTTCTGAGCAAGAAGAGAATCTAATCCCCATTAAGGCTACTCCAAATACTGTAAAGAAGGAAAGCCTCAAATCAGAGCCATTTAACGCCCAGTCTGAGAGCGATTTTATGCGCTATGTAAACTTAAGAAGCTCAACAGCGACCCAGCAAGAAGTCCTAGCGATTAAGCCTGAAACAGATCTTCGTCAACGCCCCTCCATTTCCAAAAAAGAAGTGATTGATTTTTTACCTGAAGAAAAAGAGCCTTCCATCAAAAAAACGATTCTGGAATTGCCCCAAGCCCCTGTTGCAAGCCAAAGGAAGAAAGAAAAAAGAGATGGCCTCGATCTAACTAATGACTTTAAGCTACCTAGCACTAGCCTTCTTACTAATGCTAAAAAAGTAGATCAATCTTCATTAAAAAAGGATCTAAGACGCCAGGCGGAAGTTTTAGAAGAAACCCTTCAGAGCTTTAGCATAGAAGCAAAAGTTGGCCAAATTAATTGCGGCCCCACAATTACCTCTTTTGAAGTACATCCAGCCATAGGCGTAAAAGTTCAAAAAATTAAGACATTAGAAAATGACATTGCTTTGAACATGGAGGCCAAATCAATTAGGATTATCGCCCCAATTCCTGGCAAGGCAGCTGTCGGTATTGAAGTACCAAACCCCTACCCACAAGAAGTTAGCTTTAAAGAAATGCTTGCTCACTATCAGCAAGACCCTAAATTACGCATCCCTATTTTGCTTGGAAAAGCTGTTAATGGCGACTACGTCATGAGTGATTTAACAAAATGGCCACATTGCATTATAGCTGGGGCGACAGGATCTGGAAAGTCCGTATGTATTAACACCATCGTTATGTCGATTGTCATGAACTTAAAACCGGATGAGGTAAGATTAGTGATGGTTGACCCTAAGAAGGTAGAATTAACACCCTATACTTCGCTACCACATATGCTTGCTCCTGTGATTACTGAGCCAAAAGATGCTTGTACCGCTATGAATTGGCTTGTTAAAGAGATGGAAAAAAGATATGAGATTCTAAAGCTAACGGGGACACGTAATATTGAATCTTTTAACCACAGAAAAATTAATCAAGAGCTTGAAAGCGCCTTAGATATCGAAATACCAGAAAAAATACCCTATATCGTTGGTATCATTGATGAATTAGCCGACTTAATGATGGTCGCGAGTAGTGATATTGAAACCCCTATTGCTCGTATCGCTCAAATGGCAAGAGCCGTTGGCATTCACCTCATACTCGCAACCCAAAGACCATCCAGGGAAGTGATCACCGGTTTAATAAAAGCCAACTTCCCAACACGCATTTCCTTTAAGGTTGCTAGCCGCATCAACAGTCAGATTGTTTTGGATGAAGTAGGAGCTGAATCCCTCCTTGGCAATGGTGACATGTTATTTTTACCCCCTGGAGCTTCGCATCTTACGAGAGCGCAAGGAGCATTTATTCGGGACGAAGACATCTCTAATGTTGTTAAATCTTTATGCGAACAAGCTCCTCCGAACTATTTAATTCAATCTTTTAGTCAATTACACCTAGCAGAATTAGAAACTGCAGAATTGGATGAGAATCGAGATTCTCTTTACGAGGATGCAAAAGACATTATTTTAAGCACAGGAAATGCTTCCACTACATTCTTACAACGCAAATTAAAAATAGGTTATGCAAGAGCTGCGAGTTTAATCGATCAACTCGAATCCAGAGGAATCGTGGGACCCGCTGAAGGAAGCAAACCTAGAAAAATTCTTGTGAACAAGCGTCCTAGCCCTACAGAAGAGAATTAAATCTTAAGGACTATGTAAGCAACACCTAATCAAAAAAAAAATAGCTTATTTGCCATAAAGCTGGCAAAATTGATTGACGCAGTAATCGCTCCTGTTCCACCTACCACATGCAGGGCATTGATAAAATTTAAGTACGTAAACACCTCTATCATCACAAAATAATTGATCGGTTACCTCATAATTTCCTTGTGATGTCTGGTATAAAATGCCTTCTTTAGCAATTTGGACCGTTTTAGAATCGATATAGATTTTGCTATCAGGAATACTTTGTGTTTCAATCGACCTTAATTTAGCAACACTACAAATAGCTAATAAGATTAAAAAATACTGTTTCATAAATCACCTTACTAAAACAAGGTGAATTTATATTAAAAAAAACCAAAAGCGTCAAATATTTTTTTTAGAACTTTAGAAGCATTTGTAGATCGAAAAATCAATTTTAACGATTTTACTGCCATCAGACGAGAGAGTAATGTTTAGCTTTAGCTTCAAAAAAAACCTTTAGTCAAATTTTATCAGCCCTGATCGACCCTCTATATTATCTATAAACCTTCTATTCAAATTTTCAAATTCTGTCATTTTTCGATGGACCAATTCCCTTTCCTCAATTTTTTCCTTTTTTATGTTGGGGAATTCTTGGTTAAGCTGCTCATCTAGCTTTAGAATTTGATTGATAATCATATCCTGCTCGAACTGCAACCTGCTAATTTCCTTCTCTTCTTCCGCAGTTATTTGATGGCGAGATAACAACTCTAATGATCGAGCAACCTCTATGAGTTCATCAAGAAGGCGGTTGATCTCTTGTAAAAAAAGACAAGCCTTAGTCATGCAGCATCTCTCTGATAAAATTTTATTTTACTAAACCAGAAATTATCGTCAATCTTCTTACTCGCTCTTAATCTTGATTTATGGTAAAAACTCCATCTTCGTTTTGTTACTACAGAGATATTACAATGAAAGGCTTTTGCCCCCTTGCATCAGGATCTAAAGGCAACAGTATTTACCTTGGCACCAATCAGACAAAAGTCTTAATTGATGCCGGATTAAGTGCACGTAACATAGAAAAAAAGTTAAATGCAATTAATGTAGACATCAGTGAAATTGATGCCATTTTAATTACCCATGAACATACTGATCACATTCAAGGTTTAAAGGTTCTCGCTTACAAGAAAGGGATTCCCGTTTTTGCTAATCATGAAACAGCAAAAGGCATTGTCGAACATTTTCGAGATGTTCCAAAGTTCAAAATTTTCTCAACGGGGGAAACATTTGAGTTTGGTGATTTAGAAATTCACCCATTTACCATCCAGCATGACACCCTGGACCCTGTAGCGTTTACAATACGAACAGGGTCCTTGAAGCTAGGGTTTTGCACGGATTTAGGCTTTGCAACGACTTTAGTACGCAATCATCTTCAAAACTGCGATTACCTGTACTTAGAAGCAAACCACCAGCCATCAATGGTTCATGCCTCCTCCAGACCCATGATCTACAAACAACGTGTCTTAAGCCGAAACGGACACCTTTCTAACGAAGATTGTGGGAAGGTGTTAGCGGACGTAGCACATAACAATTTAAAGCATGTGCATTTAGCCCACTTATCTAGTGAATGCAACTCCCCAGAAGTTGCCTTGAGTACAATTAAAGCAATTTTGAGCGAAAAGCAGCTTAGCTTAGACATCAGCTGTGCCACTCAAGAGGTAATTAGCAAGGCAATCATATTTTGAACAAGAGATGGGAATTTCCTCCCATCCAGACAATCGCTTATCGAAATAATCCTTTGATTTTATCAAGAAAGCCTTTACTCTTCGGTTGATTACTAGCGTTCTCTGAATCACCAAACTCTTTAAGGAGTTGACGTTGTCTTTCACTAAGATGGGTAGGTGTTTCAACAAAAATCTTCACTAATAAATCGCCTCTTCCCTGGCCGTGAACGTTTGGAAACCCTTCACCTTTGACCCTGAATATTTTGTCGTTTTGTGTACCTTCAGGGATAGTGATACGGCAAGTATGAGAATAAAGAGATGGCACTTCCTTTTTAGAGCCTAGGGCAGCTTCCGAAAAACTGATAGGTAGCGTTAACATAATATCGTTTCCCTCTCTTTCAAAAAATTCATGAGGTTCGACATTAATAAAGACATAAAGATCTCCTGCAGGACCACCACCTTGGCCAGCATCACCATACCCGCTCATTTTTAAACGCATTCCGCTATCAACACCGGCAGGGATATGGACTTTAACTCGCTGCTTTTCCTTCACTAAACCTTCTCCATGGCACGTCTTGCAAGGATCTGTGATCACTTTTCCTTCTCCATGACACTGAGGACAGGTCATCGACATGCTAAAGAAACCTCTTTGCTCAAACACCTGCCCTCTGCCACCACAGCGATTACACTTTTTAACTCCGTTAGAAGAAGCTGACCCCTTCCCGTGGCAATCATTGCAACTGACATAGTTTGTTACTACCAGCTCTTTATCGACTCCTTTAGCAGCCTCTTCAAACGAAATCGTCATATTAACGCGTTTGCTGGCGCCTTGGCGATGTTGCATCCTAAAGCCTCTATCAGTGGCTCCGGAGAAGTCTCCTCCTCCGAAAAAAGCCTCGAAAATAGAATCTGCACCACCCCCACCAAAGGCTCCCATAAATGTCCGCATTGCCTCATCCATTGATGAATAGCCACCAGCCCCCATTCCTGCTCCTGAAAGCCCGTCTTTACCGTAACGATCATAAAGCGAACGTTTATTATCATCACTGAGTACTTCATAAGCCTCTGAGATTTCTTTAAAGCGTTTTTCCGCCTCAGTATCTCCTGGATTCTTATCGGGATGAAATTGCAGGGCTTTTTTACGATAGGCCTTTTTAATCTCATCTTGGCTTGCATTTTTTGCAATTTCTAATACTTCGTAGTAATCTGCCATCTTCATGATACCAAGTTTGAGGTTGAGAGTTTATGAGGTTTATTGATGGACACTAAGAAAAAGTGTCCGGTTTACAACTTAAGCTTAGATTAAATTTAACGTTGCTTTTTGTATTTTAAAGCTGCTTTTGACTTCGCACGTTTTGCAATAGAGGGCTTAGAATAAAATCGATGAGCTTTGACTGCCTTCATCACACCCTCCTTGTCTAGTCTTTTCTTAAGAGCGCGTAAAGCTTTATCAAGAGGCTCACCAATTCGAACTTTAACAAATGCCATTGAAGATCATTCCTTTCAATTTGTTTAGTGGGTGCTATAGATTCACAAACGAATCAGTGTAAACACGTTCACTGTTGTTTAGATAATTGTCAACTACTCTATATGTTGATGGTAGAATAGCACAAAATCATTTATTAAGCAATCCAAAAAGCTTCTTGAATGAACTAATTCAAGAGCAAAAAAATTCTTTTTATGCTATGAGCAAGCCGCTAAGATTCCTTTAATTCCTCTCTGCCTAATAAAATTATTTAAATTATTTTATAATATGCACAATTAATTTAATTGATTTTGTCATAGAAATCTAACCAAATAATCTATATGATAATAGATCAAAAAAAGTTATTAGGTATAAATTATGTCTATTCCTCCTTTATCTTCCTCCCTGCCCCCGGCTCCAACTAGAGATGAGAATGCTCCACCAACAAATCGCCCAGTTGATAAAACAATCCAAATGACCGCATTAGATTCTTTCAAAAAAAGGCTATTAGATCTAGATGTCGGTTTACTAAATCCAGACGAGCATAGAGCCAACAAAATAGCCAGGATAGGCGAGTTAGACGATGCGAGAAAAACAGACAGGAGCGAAAAGCCCGAGAATGACTTCGTCCTAAGGGAGCAGCCATTAGGCAATCGATCTTTTCATCCAGGTTACCGAGTTCAACTGCGCTCAGCACGAAGGTCCCCTCCAATCCAAGAGGCCCTAATCTGTGGAGGCTATCTTTCTATAGGCAAAAATAGATACCAGGTCGAGGTCATTGGAGAGGGAAAGCACCATAGAGTTTTTCGGTTTACGGATACATGCACCATCTCGGTTGTTAATCAGAAAACGGGGGAAAAAAAATCAATCAATTTGGATGAGGTCGTGTTACGCACACGCAATCCTCTGGCAGGGGTAAAAAACGCGAAAACAATTATCTCATCAGACTATGCTATCCTTAAACACTGTAGAGAAAATAACATTCCTATTCCTATTGTTTATCTAGCTCCTCATGAATTTTACGATGCCGATAATCCTAATAATGGAGGGTTTTGGCTGATTGAAAAAATGAAGGAGAAAGTGAGTCTAGAGGGTTGGGGCAACGGCCAATCCTATGACCAACTTTCTAAGAAGGATCAACAGGTCTTATCCTTCGTTAAATTCTGGTTAACTAAAAACTACACGGAGAAGCGTGAGCTAATAGCCGACTTGCATCCAGGAAATCTTATGTGGGATAAGAATGATGAATTAAAGGTCATTGATACTCTTTTACCGGACGATGAAGACTGGAAGATAAACCTTGTAGGAATGATAAGAAAGTGGTCGAATGGCAACAGTCATATTAAAGCCTTCCTTTCAGAGAAATTGACTGAACTAACGCAAGAATAGCTTCAGCTTGGACCCATCACGAACATCTAGCAAATGTGTGATGGGCTAATTAATCACAGGTATTGTAGTTTCTACTTTTGCACTCCTCCTCTCATCTACTAAAGATTGAGCAAAAACAAGTTATTTACCAGCGAGAACACGCCCTAGATCTTTATCCAAACAATCTAGCTGCTCCCCAGTAATGGCTCCAGAAAGGAAGAGCTATTATTGCCGAAACCATAAAGATGACTGCTAAAGCTACAAAAGTTTTGAGAGGGCTATAGGTGGCAATAGCCCCTGCCAAAGCAAAGGCTGCTACACGAATGATTAAAGCTTTCTTAGAGAATTCTTTTTTGTTAGAGGAGCTACACATGCGAACCAACCGTTTAACCCTTGAGAAAAAAAGGTTAAAGAATATAGTTACAACAAATTAATTATTTTGAGAGATTCTTTCTTTTTCTATTTCAGCTTGTGTTTTTCTTAAATATAGTAATTCTAATTCTTGCTGTAGTGATACTTGATGATTTTGAAACTTCCTCATCCCCTCTAACAAAAATGTTTGAGCGCATAGCCCCTTCTCTTCCCAATTGAGTGGTGCCGCAAAAAACGATTCTATTTTTACCTGAAGTTGGGCTTTTTTAGGCGTTACTATTGTAATTGACTCTGTCAGGAATAAGGTCAGATCTTCTAAAGAAATCACTTTCGGAGCTGTCTTAAAAAAAGCATGCCCAGCCTGATGAATTCCCTCCTGCATATAGGCGCCACTGATTTTAGCATCAATCAAAGAAATAAAGGGCCCTTCTGCATCTGGGATAAAACCCATGGTTGTTGGAACACCAACAAGAGGAATCTGTAATGCGAAGCTGATCGTTTTTGCAGCGGCCGCTGCCACCCGAACACCTGTATATGAACCAGGCCCCTGCCCACAAATCACCAGCTCGAGCTCATTCTTTGCTATCCCAGTCTCACGAAAGATTTGCTCTAATTCGACAAAAAGCGTTTTTGAATTCTGCAAACCAAAAGGAAGCTGTCTTTCTAATAAAACCTGCTCGCCTGAGCAGAGTGCAACAAGACCTCTTTCCGTCGCTGTATCCAAAATTAAGCTAATCATTTAATTTCTATTTGTTGGGGAACGACAAGCTGTTCAAGGGTTCTTATAAAATATTTATCTGTCATACCGGAGATAAAATCGATAACTGCTTGTACCGGCTCCATTGAAGCTTTGTAAGCATCGGGCTTGTTATAGAGATAATGGCTCCAAATATAGCTTTTTTCCTGAGCGCATTTCAAATCTTCAAGAAGCAAGCTAAAAAGAAGTCGATAACCTTTACGAATTTTTGCAGATTCTCCTTTAAGCTTGGGGTGGCGATAAATATGTTTAAAGTTAAACAATCGCAAGGTCACCAAAGCTTGATAGGCCTCCTCGGATAGGGCAATGTATTCTTTCTGATAGCTTTGTTCAATAAGATCACAAGCCAAACGGCTTAAAATTTCACTATTGCTATTCCCTAACATCGTTTCAGGCACCTGATCACGATCTAAAATCCCCAAGCTGATTGCATCTTCAATATCTCGCCCTAGGTAACTCATCGTATCACAAAGTTTAACCAGGCAGCCCTCTAGAGTTGCGGGCATAAAGTTTTTATTGGGGTGCTCATTTTTTGCGTTAAGCTCTGCAAAGTGATCATCCCAGGTTTTATCAAACTTTGGCTCAAGTCTGCATCCACTCATTCCTCCATCATGGCATAAGAAGCCGTCATAGACAGCAAAACCCAAATTGAGAGGCTCAATATGGGTGAATAAACGACATGATTGCGCTGGGTGTGCAAAATGCTTCTGGTGAAATTCATAGGCGAGTTGTGACAGGTAGCTTTCTCCCTCATGACCAAAAGGGGGATGTCCCACATCATGACCAAGAGCAATCGCTTCAACCAAGTCAGTATTCAGCTTGAGGATCTCCGAAATCCCTCTTGAAAAATTGCTGACAAGCTGGACATGAAGACCCCGATGGGTAATATGATCATTCGCAACAAGGTAGACCACCTGTGTTTTGTCAACATACCTTGAATAAGCTTTTGAATGAAGAATGCGGTCTACATCCCGCTTATAGGGAAGTCTGTGATCTCTTTCCAAATGTTTTAATCGAACATGATCTTTAGAAAACGCCGCCTTAGAGTTTAAAACCGATGATTCGATTGCAATAGCATTCTCACAAATTTTTTTAAATAACGTCATTATCTTTAGTTGAGTGGCTTGGGCTTAGTAATTGAGTAGCTTGAACCTCAGGTATTACATGTCTCACTAAATTTTGAAACTTTACTTTATTTTCTTCAGTTTTGAAGCGAGTCAGTAACCAGTCCATCGTCTCGTAGACTCTATCACTTCTTTCTTTGATGATAGCTCTTTTTCTCACCCAGTAAGCACGTAAATTAATTGTTTCCTTTAAGCGTTGTTGCGAAGCAGGATCCAATTCTTTATTTTCCATAATCATCCACAAGTATTCAAATGAGGCTAAAGCCCCCATTCCCCTATCAATACCATCTTTACATGTAAAGTTTACATAATCAATATCTAATGTACTTAAGATGTGGGTAACGAGCAGGTTGTAATAGATTTCAATAAACACTCGTCGCTGTGTGTGATCGAGCGTTGATTCAAGGTCAAAGACTTCTTCATGAATAAGCTTGATCATTTCTTTTGAGGTTTCTTCGAGGCTCCTTCCCTTCATTCGCCCAATTTGTCCTTTTATTTTTTCGGAGATGTAACATCCAGATTTTCTAGGATCAAGTTCAAAAAACTGCTTATGAAGCTCTGCACAGAATTGCGCAGCATTGTCTGGCCCGTGACCTTCATAAAAATGGCTATTTTTAGCTAAAGTAATTGCATAAAGGCTAGGGCTTTTCATTTGCAGCTGCATAATAGCACTATTCCTCAAATTCTCATCATTGGATATATTTTGCAAGGAGACATACAAGTGAGATAGACTTCCTTTTTCTAAATGATATAAATAACCCCTGAAGAGAGGATCAATCACAGCTTGCTGCTTTGTAATAGCAACCATCCATGGTTGGAGCGTCGGAGATCCCATGCCAATGATATTAATTTCTTGGTCTCTATCTCTCCTTGCCCATTTTAATGCGCCCATTTTTTGAGTTGGGTTTCCAGCACCAATAGGACTAAAGTTAAGCGAGAAATGATCTTTAATGCTACGAGCGCCTCTATTAATAGCACTTGTTGTCAAAGAGGCAGGTGCTTGACTCACCTTTTCTGTAACTTGATGGAGTTCTTCAACAAATTCATGCTGATATTTTTTGACGCTTTCTCTCTCAGGTGTTGTCCGATCAGTCTTTCTTACAGATGATGCCCCTTGAGCACCCCTCAACCACGTGCCGATTCTACCAAAAAAACCCGGTTGAGCAGAGGATGTTGACGGTGGTGTAGATGACTGTCGTTGATCTGTATCATACTGAGTTAGCATGCTTAGAAGTGCATCTGATGCTTTTGACATATCATTGGCTGAATAAAGGTTAAAAGCCGTTAAATAGGTCAGCTCCTTGATCTCATTTGATACATCCGTTTGCTCGCATAGTTCGATGGCATTTCTTAAGGCCTCTAGGGCAATCAGTTCAAAGCCATCTCGAACTTGTGTGAGGTAGTCGATCGTAAGCTTAGCTTCATCTCCCTCTGCCTTAACCAGGCGACTCGCTTGCCTCACGCGATCCAGGCTTTCTCTCACACGTGCATCTTGTAAACTGTAAGGAATAGAGTCTAGCTTGTTTAACGAATTTGCTAAATTTGTGAGCAAGTGATCGTATTTAGAGGCTTTCACTTTATTAACATCACCATCTTCCCGAAACTCGTTTAAATTTCTTATGGGTACAGAACCCATCAGACCTGAAGTTGGCTGTCTTGCAGCTTCTTCTGATAGAGCCTCTTGATCCTCAGAAGCAACTAGAGTCCATTCATCATTTAAATCTAAATCGCGGCTTACACGATCATTAATGTTGTGTACGAGATCTAATAGCTCTTCAACCTTTTCAATACCATCACTTATTTTTAATGAATCAGTAAGACTGACGAACTCATTTTCCTCTATTAAACCCTCTCGCATCTCTTCAAGAATTTTTAAAGCCTGCCTTAAATCATTTTTTAGCAAACGTAATTTGGCGGGGTTTTCATAATTGATGCTTGCAAACCCAGCTTGGAGGGTTATAAGATTGTTTTGAAGCTTCTCAATATAATCACTTTCCTGATGATTAGCTTGAATAACTTGATGAAGCTCTTCAATCGTAGCTTCTAGCGCCATCACCTTAGGCGTTCTAGAGGTGGCTCTAGCAAATAGCTCCATCACCAAAGAGCGATGATAGAAACTAACAAACAGCTTGCCCTGCGTAAAATCTTCCTTAACGTCAGAGACAGGTGAAAAAAGGCTTGGAATTGACAGCGACATTTCTGTTTTAGCTAAATGCTCAGCTGTGTCTCGATCTTTAAAAAACGCTTCCTGTTTATAATTAATCTTTAGGGTATTTTGATCTAATTCATAATAGGCATCATCACCAATCTTAATAAAGTCATTATCACCCATTAGGGTCTCTTTAGCATTATCATATAGGTGTCCACCCACTTTTTGGTTTAACACCATAAGGACTTCAAGGAATTTTAATTGAATAAGTCGTCGCAGCCGATCAAGATCAGCCTGGCTTAAATCCTGAACTTTTTCTTTGTCTCTTGCATCCAAGTCGGAAGCTGCAAAGATTTCATAAATCCGAGATTGCTTCTCGTCTTCAATCGCAAGACCATGCGAATCCAGGGCCTCTAGCAATGGATTGTCACTCGTGAAAAAGTTAAAAGGAGGTACAGCGTATCTCTGGAGCTCTTCTGAAATTCTATCAGTTTGAAGGTTAGCTAGGAACTGTTTGCGAATTAACTTGAAAACAGCCGCCCAATTTTTGTTGGAATCTTTGTCCGTGGAGAGGAACTTCTTATCACCGACTCGAATCTCGCCCTTTCTATCGATATTGTCTTTTACAAACAGCGTGATAAAGCCTTCAATAAACCTATCTTTTGTATTGTCGTTACCGATTAAATAATCAAGGAATGTTATATTTTCTAAACTTAGAGGATGCTCTGAATTAGGTACTTCCACCCCAAGCGCAAAAGGACTTGTTGGAGGAATTTTTTTCCCAACTAAGGCCGATTGAATGATTGAGGAAGCCAGAGCCTGTTCTTCAGGGCTTTGGGCATTCTGAAAAACGGCAGGGAATCGTTTTAATGCTTGCTCAAAGACGGATAAGAGCAAATTAGGATCTTTTACGATGACTTTTTGCGCTTCAAAATTTACGACCAGATCTTCACCGTACAAAAACCTTAAATCCTTATGAAGCTCCTCATATAAATGGGTCGATATTTCATTAACGGTATTAGTGTAATCTGCTCGTAATCTTGCAATAAACGCATTCGTTTCTTTGTAAACATAAGTCCCAGGGATTGAATCTCCCAATTCTTCTTCCTCTGTCGGCCTCGTAGTACTTAGAATATGTTCGAAGGCTTTAATCAATCTTCGAACCTCTGTTGGACTGAAGTTTAACTGCTCTATTTTTTTAAGTTCTGAAACCCATGTTTCTAATTGAGCCAGAGGTAACCGCCGTCGACGTATTTTCAAGTCTTGAAGCACGCGTTTAGCTGTTGTAACAAATTGTCTCGCATTAAATCTTTTTTGCATTTCTCTAGATAAGCCATCCAAATGAACATATGACGGATGATCCTTTACTGAAGGAACATTTTGTAATATTTCATCTAATTCTTTGTTAATCTCATTAAAAAAATTCAATCTCAATGCGACTTGACGCGGCGCTCTTCGAGTCTGGGCTAAATTGCGCTTATTTTTGCGCACCATATTTTCTATACGAGCATTGGCATATTCAGGATGAAACTGCAGGAATATAGCTCTTAACTGATCACGTCTTTGAATTAGCCTTTCCACTTTCTCTAGAGGTAGCTGAACGATAATACTCCTTAGCTCATTACTTTCCTGAGGTTGAGCTAGAATTTCTAGCAAGAAAGCTTCTAGTTGATCTACGTTAAAGTTTAAAAAATCATGGATAATAGGCCGTTCAACTTGCTGTTCATCGTTATTATCAGCCACGATTTCAGAAGCTTCTTCTTCATCTACGACCATTGGGCGTTGGGCAATCGTTTGATCAAGTGGCTGCTCATCATTTTTTTCAGAACCCATCTCTTCCTCCGCTGCTGCAGGAGTTTGACTAGTTATTTGATCTATGGGTTCTTCATCGCTATTATCAGCCAAAAATGCAGCTAACCTATCCTCTGGACTACCGGTAGGGCTTTGTAAGGCTTCAGGAAGCTGGGAGCGAAGCTCTGGATAATCCCTCTCGAAATTACTGACAAGGTGCTGAGGAAAATGGTCAAATAATTTCTTCTTTAGTTGACCTAATTTGCTTCTCTGCTCTTCATTCAATGAATAAGTTAAATGACTTGGTAAATCTAAAATTAAGGCTGCTAACTGATGAGGGTTATTAGCAAATCGAGCAGAACCTATTTCTCGGTCTAAGCGATCTATGACGTCCTCAAACTCACCGCGAAGATCGATCGTCGCTTCTTGTGAAACTTGCCTAGATCCAGCATCTAGGGAAGGATCTGCGTCTGAAGTTATTTCACTCTCTTCGTCTCTTTGTTTTGTTGATGCCGTTCTACTTCCAGGCCAATTTCCTTCTTCTGGTAGATCAGGCTCTTTCACCTGTTCAACTTCTGTGCCGCTTTGCCATGGTTGGGGCCTAGCGGCTCCTTGATCTTCGGGATCTCTTAGAACATGATCTTTTTGAATAGCATCAGATTGATCAGATTTGTTGTCATTCATGTGTTTTGGTAAATCATCATCTGAAGAGGTTCTATTCGTTTTTGTTGCAGTGCGATTCCAAGGTAAATTTCCTGACCCTGACGAATCCTGCTGCCTTGGCTCATGATCTTCCTCTGGTCCATTTTCTGCATCGTTTAGCTCTGACTCTGACTCAGAATGACTTGCAGTCTCAGAGGCATCTTCATCCTCAGAGCTTCTCGCAAATTGATTTCTTTGAGCGTCTTCATAACGCTGTTGCAGTGTAGGACCCCCGGGAACCAACGGCTGTTGCTTAGCATGGTCTGATAAATGCTTGAGTGCGAGGGCACAAGTTTTATTTAAAGAGTTCCGCTCCTGTGCCGTCAGGTTGCTTCTCTCAAGCTTAGTAACGCTCCAATCTGCAAGTTTCTTGTTTGTAATCCATACACGACATTTGATGTCGTAATAAATACGATTAATAACAGCTTTTAAATTATGAAAAGCCCATTCTGCCTTGTTTTTACAAACCTTATGGCTTTTTATTAAGAGGCTTGGAACTTTGGAATCTGGAATGCCGTGTATCTTCATAAAACTCTTCTATGCAATTTTAATACCAATTTGAATCTTTTAGGTTATTTTGGACTAAAAAATTTCGAAATTGTTTATTGTTGAAACTTCTTTTAAAACCTAACATATAAACTTCAAATTCATTTGAAGCAACTTTTTTATCCCGTAACTTTTTTAATTCTTCAAAAATTAACTTTATCTCTTCACTCGTTAGTAGCGCTTTCTTTTTGTTTCCTACGATCTTGCTAATTTCCCTAACAGTTTGAGGATGATCCTTTATTAAATCAAGGAAATGAGTATAATTTTCCTCTTGATTGAACTTCAGCGCAAGTCTTACAATCCTCTTGTAATAGAGCTTTTCAGTTAAAGTTAGTAGCGGCAACTGTTCATGTCTAAATATTCTAGCCTGAGCGGTAAGTAAAAATTCCTTGCGAAGCTTCCTTTTTCTTCTCTTAGATTTGGCTTGCTGGCTTTTTTCAAGGTTAAGGTTATCTGCGGCTTGAAGCAGGTAAAGATTTAAAGTTTCGCTTGCTAAGAAGCGCTCCATGATAAATTCATAGTGGAATAACAAAAAATATCTTTTTAAATTGAGATCCTTCGAATATTCCCTAGCTTCCTTCAAGGAACATTCTGAAAATGCTCGTTTCATTAATGAAAATAAACGTTCCTTCTGTGGATCTGTCTGTTCAAAATCTTTTAAATTTTCCGCAAACACAAGAACCTTTAAAAGCTGAGACGCATTAAGCGTTTTTTTTGATAAAACGAATTCCTGGAGATTGTTTAGATTTTGATCAACCGTCCAATCGGGTTCGCAGACAAACTCCTCTTCAAAAAAATTAACTTTTGATACATCGATTGTTGGGCATGCTCGCGAAGTGGCTTTAAACAAAAAATCCACTACCTTTTGCTGCTCTTTATTTGCTAACGGTTGTTGAGGAGTTTCTAAATGGAAAATCGTCCAGCGGGCTAATCTTTTGTCTGATACCCAGTTAAACTGAGTAAGGAGATAAAAAATGCGTCTAGCAGCAACCTTGCAATTTTCCCAAAGTCGGGATAGCCGGTTGGGATGTGTCGCTTTCCCTTTTGTAAGCAATCCTTCACATTGCCGAATTGTCATTCCACTAATTGATCCCACTCTCCTCCCCCTTACTTTGATGAAACCGAAGATAGTTTGCTGATCAATCCCTCACATTCAATCCCTTTTTCTTGGCCTAAGCGCTTTTTCAGGATGGTTAGAATTTCGTTTGCTATTTTCCTATTACTCAGGCTGATCCCTATTAGTTTTTTCTCTTTAAACAAATCAAGAACAGATTCAGGATCAAGATCTTGTTGAAACCTCCTCAATAAAGGCAAAAGGTCTATCCAAGACATTGATTTTACAACCCTTCTCGAGACAAGCTGAGCAAAAATTTCTCCTTTAAGATGGTTAAGTAAAATTAATTTTAACTCATAAAACCCGAATACGCGATCCCCTTTGAACGTGTTCAAAATCTGAAAAAGGTACCTAGCTTGTTCATAGCTTAGCAGATTAATATCCTCTATTTTCCTTGCTTTAAACAAGGCAGCCAAGTTAGCTTTTGCTAAATCTAATTTTAAGGGCAACCCTTTCTGCAAGAAGGCAATGAGTTGTGTCCAATCCAACTTTTGCAAATCTTCTAGCTGACTGGCTAAAAGTTTCTGTGCACACTCATCAGATAACGTGTAGATTTCATCGACACCCAGGCGATGGATACCCTGGGATGCTTTTTCTTCAATTAATTGTGATTGGTTTGTTAAAAGCAGGCTAAGAGCACGATCAATAGGTGAAGCTGATTTTTCTAGATTGCTGATGTTGGTTCGCAAGGCATCTGTCTGTTCAAGCGTATTTAAGTGACAAGAACTAACCTTCAGCTTAAGGACGACCCAGTGAGAAACGGCTTCTAGTGCTATCTCACCAAGCTGATACTCACTTAACAGGGAATGTAAGTACTTACTTTCTTTAATCGTTCCTAGAATTGACTTCCAAGTTTTTAAATTAAGCGAGTAGTTTCCCTCAAGTAAATAATTAATGACTTGTTGGTGTGTAGATAGGGTTAATTTAGGTAAGGCCTCAATCCAGTTCTTAACCGGCTTTGTTTGAATCAAGCGATAGATTTTGAGAGTTTCCTTTTCTTCTGGCAACAAGTGTTCAGAGATTAGATCGTCAGGGAATCTATCTAAATACTTGTATATTAAAGAGCCAAGATTTGCAAAGCTTTGATTTACTTTCCTAAGTTCAATGATGGCTTCTACCATGTCCTCAGAGGAGTTAAACACCATTTTCTTAATAATTGTCGACTTCACTTTAAGTGGGATTTGTTGATCACTCAGAAACTGCAGTTTAATTCCTGATGGCAAGGAAGCAAGAAACTGATTGAATATTTTTTTAGAAAGCTTTAGCTCAACTATTTTACTGCTCACCAATAAAAGATGAGAAAATTCTAAGCCTTCTAATCCCTTATTTACAAGTGCTCTCTTTAGCAACCGCCTGCAAAAAATAGGTTGAGAGCTATGGTCCTTCAAGTCACTAAGGATCGCAACCCAATTACGATCCGCCATTTCATCCATAAAAGGCTCATTAAAGCTGATTTCATTAGCAGCCCTAGGTTCAGCTTCTAGGAGAGCATAGCACTGTTGATTATTCAGCTTTTTGCAGAATTCGATGACGTTAGGTGCATCGCCGACCATTAAGCGATAAACATTAACAGTCTGTTTAATGGAAAGCTCCTCCACTTCTTTAACAAAGGCACTCTCAACTTTTTTTTGGTAAATTCTTTGGTCGACACGCTTGTTCTCTAGCCTGTCAATGAGTTCGCTCCATGGCAATTGGCTGTAAGCGACTCTCAACTGCTCGGATAACTGAAGAAGCTCTGGTGCTGGAAGATTTAGACAAATTTGCTCAAGCTGCTCAATAGAAAATATTAATGCGAAGTCCTCAGGAGCTCTATGCCTCTGTAAGGCTCTATATAATTGATCTGCAATAAACATCTCCAATGACATAACATCTACTTCTTCAATAACGTAGCTGAGAACTCTATTTACAAATTGTTGAGGGTACTGATGGTCAGAGGCATTGCAATTCAACAAAGCAACAATACCTTCTATATTATTTTTAAATGCCTGGAGTTGGTTTTCAGCGAATGCCCCATGATTGTTTAAACAAAATGCAAAGATTGAGTTCGCTTGACTTGGCTCAACGAGTCTAGAAATAAGATCAACAATTTGATCACTATCAAGCTCCTGAATGAACTCAAGTTTCTGTTTGAAGATTGCATCTTTCTCAGGACTTTGAAACAGTTCTTGAAAACGCTGCTCAAGCAATCCTCTTTTTTCATCTTCATCGTTTATTGAGGCCTGGACCTGTGATAAAGCTTTTGGTGGGTCATATATTGAAGACCGAAACAAATTTCCTATTTCCGTTATTGATCTTTCAGATTTTTTGTCATTTAGACTAGGATTCCATTTTTTGACTATCAAGCTACGGGTGAGGCATTCACCATGCTTAAAAAAATAGCAAATGCGATACAAAAGAACATGAAGGTTTTTAACAAGACGGTTCAGCCTTCCAGGTCTCTCTTTCGGGGTGACAAAAAGATATTTTTTATAACCAGGTGTACTAGAAGAAACCAAACCCATAAAGCCTTTTAAAATAAAATAGTTTACAAACAAAAAACATTATACAAAATAAGTGTTAATTTCTTTTAAAGATAGCAACGAGGTAAAAATGAATATCAATACTTTCAGCAGCCATCCACATCTTAAAATGAGCGAAAAGCTGATTCATGACTTGAAGGATCGAACCTACTCTAGTGAAGGTCTACCTAATGAGATTACTAGGTTGGTTCTTTTTTGCTTGCAAGCCCCTTCACATCAAGATCAGTTGCTCTGTAATTTGATGAAGATCACTAGACAAATTTCCCTCCTTCAGGAAGAAGGACGCGAGATATGGGAACGCATCGATCAGGAGGCGCGAAATGTTATGTCGATCCTTTTTCCCCAAAATTATTTTACAACAACCCCTTCACGTACAAAAAGATATGCATTAGGAACTTTTAACGATGGCAGTGTTTACAATCTTAAATTTGTGCAAGAAACCTGCAATTCTCTATGCTACGCGTTAGAAGAAAAGCCACCAAGATATCTTGCCTTTTTCCCTAATACACCTATACCAGTGGATGAGAGGGAAGCGTTGGGCATCAAGATTTTAGAGATAGACGAGGCTAGCAAAAAAGGCAGCTGGGCAATTTTACCTGGAGGAAATCAACCCTATGAAAAGTTACACATCTTTCTTCAAAAAAATAAAGATCGAGCGTCTTTAGAGCAGGTCTCAAACAATCTTCTCTGTATTCTTACACTCGAAAAGGAGTTTGGTATCCGACTGTATCATGAAAAGAATGGATTTCAAACATTAGAGGGTAGGCTTTATCCCTTGTCCCTACAGGATTGCTCCTTAACCTTTATTAAAAATTGCCCAGAGCGTCACCAAGCATTGATCAACTCTTTACCAACCCCTCTTAGTCAATTGCTTTCAAAAAAATACAATCCGGCAACGCGCAGTTTTTTCGAGAACATAAAACCTTTTTTTCAAATGAACCTTCTTCCAACATCAATGCTCAATGATCAAAACGCTATCCCCTGCAGAATGGTCTCAGCTCTTTTTTCCGTAAGCCAACGCGAACCTCTTCCATGGCACCTTTTTAACCAGGAAAACTTCATACTTTTAACCTACCTACTTGCGTTAAAAAAACCCTTATCAGATCAACCTCTTGAGATTTATGATCTTGCTAAATCTCTTATTAGAGCCATTCCCAAACGGGGAAGCAACTGCGATCTTGAGGAATTTACCGAAAGGCATGAAACCATTTGCAGTGAGTTAAGGGGGAAACTATTTACTTTACTGCTGAATCAATCTGCTGAAACAGGTCAGTTAGACTTAGGGTTTATTACTGACTGTCTTTCGAGGATTGCCGACCGTTTAACCAAAGAATCAAAGCATGATGAAACGTTAAGACTCGTCACACTAGACCCAGACAAAGAAGGCTTTTATGATCCCTGCTCCTCAACAGGAGACTACTTCCAGTCTATCTTTTCTGAACAATTGCTAAATGACCTACGCAGCCTAGCATCAAAGCAACTGACAGAAGAACCTCAAAAGAAGTGGATAGATACAGAAACTAACCAGGAATTGATAGATACGAAAAGGCTTGACAAGGAGCTGGTAGATATTGGGCAAGATCCTAAGGGCAAGCTCATTTTACTTCGTCTTTATAATGATCTGATTGCCCCAGTCTCCGAAGAAAAAATTAAGGAAATTCTCAAACCGCTTTATAAGCAAGTTAAGCATGATAAATTAGTTCAGAAGTTAAAAAGACGCCTTGAAATGTTTAAGCCGAAGCAGCTACAATAATTTGAATTAAACTTTACTCTTGAGGATCAATTTGGACGACATTAAAAGCATCGAAGAACAGTTGGAAAACAATGTTTTAGATTCACTAGAGGAAACCACATTGGATCCGCCTAAGAAAGCGACACTCCCTGAAGAGCTTTATGTCTTCCCTCTCACGAGACGCCCCTTCTTCCCTGGCATGGCAGCGCCGATTGTTATTGAACCTGGCCCCTTCTATGAGCTCTTAAAAATCATTGCTCGTTCAGAGGATAAGTGCGTTGGTCTCTTCCTTTCCCAAAGAGAGGATAAGGATACCTACTCGCTTAAGCTGGATGATCTCTACACGACAGGAGTCATGGCTCGCATCTTGCGCATCATACCAATGGAGCAAGGGGGAGCACAAGTAATCCTTAATATGGAAAAAAGGATCAAGCTTGTCGAAAAGCTTCAAGAGAGAAAGGGGTTAAAGGCGCGCATCACTTACCTAGAGGATCATGTAGAGAATACTAAAGAATTAAAAGCCTATGCTATCAGCATTATCTCAACCATTAAAGAACTTTTAAAACTTAACCCCCTTTTTAAAGAGGAGCTACAGATTTTCTTAGGACATTCCGACTTTACCGAACCCGGAAAACTTGCAGACTTTGCAGTGGCTCTGACAACAGCTTCAAGAGAAGAGCTTCAAGATGTTCTGGAGACCATCAACGTTCAAGGTAGAATCGACAAAGCTTTACTTCTTCTAAAAAAAGAGTTAGACCTCAGTATTCTACAAAACAGCATTAACCAAAAAATCGAATCCACGATTTCTAAAGGACAAAAAGATTTTTTCTTGCGCGAGCAGCTCAAAACGATAAAAAAAGAGCTTGGCATCGAAAGGGATGATAAAACGATTGAAAGAGAGAAGTTTGAGCAACGTTTAAAAAACCGTAAAGTTCCTGCCGATATTCAAAATGTCATCAAAGAAGAAATGGATAAATTGGCTTCTTTAGAGCCACAATCTGCAGAATATGCCGTTTGCAGAAGCTATCTTGATTGGTTAACAATTATTCCATGGGGTATTCACAGCAAGGAAAACCACGATTTAAACAAAGCTTCAAAAATTTTAGAGTCAGACCATTATGGTCTAGATGATATTAAGCAACGGATTTTAGAGTTTATCAGTGTCGGCAAACTCTCTGGGGGTGTGAAAGGCAGTATTATCTGTCTAGTAGGCCCTCCAGGAGTTGGGAAAACGAGTATCGGAAAAAGCATTGCTCGTTCCCTTAATCGCAAGTTTTATCGTTTTTCAGTGGGAGGCATGCGAGATGAGGCTGAAATCAAAGGCCACCGGCGCACTTACATTGGAGCCATGCCAGGCAAACTCATTCAAGCTTTAAAATATTGCCAAACGATGAATCCTGTGATCATGTTAGATGAAGTTGACAAGATGGGATCTAGTTATCAAGGAGATCCAGCATCTGCCCTCTTAGAGGTGTTAGATCCTGAGCAAAACTGCGACTTCCTCGACCACTACCTCGATGTTCGCTGTAATCTATCCGACATCCTTTTCGTAGTCACTGCAAATGTGTTAGATACAATCCCTGAGCCTCTAAAAGATCGGATGGATATCTTGCGTTTGTCTGGCTATATCAGCCAAGAAAAAATCGAAATCGCTAAAAAGTACTTGATTCCTTATAACCGCAAGCAAATGGGGCTAAAAGCCTCGGATATCGAGTTTAGCAAAGATGCTTTGCGTTCGATTATCAATGGCTATGCTAGAGAATCCGGTGTTAGAAGCCTTGAGAATCACATAAAAAAAATCCTGCGTAAAGTTGCTATTAAAATTGTTAGAGAGCAAGATGAGCTAGAAAAAGAGCGCAAGAAGCTTACCCGCAAGAAAGGTAAAAAATCGGAGGAACTTCCGAAGCTGCTCAGTAAAAAACACCTCATCAAGACGAGCAGTTTAAAGGAGTATTTAGGGAAGCCCATTTTTACAAGTGACCGCTTCTACGAAAGAACCCCTGTAGGAGTTGCGACAGGACTCGCATGGACAGCGATGGGCGGGGCTACTCTTTACATCGAAACCATCAAAGTTGCTTCGGAAAAAACTGAAATGAAGTTGACTGGCCAAGCAGGGCAAGTCATGAAAGAATCAGCAGAAATTGCGTGGAGCTATCTGCATGGTGCATTGCATATTTACGCTCCTGAATACACCTTTTTTGAAAAGTCGCAGGTGCATATCCACATTCCTGAAGGAGCGACTCCAAAAGATGGTCCATCCGCAGGAATCACAATGGTCACAGCTATGCTATCTCTTCTGCTCGATACGCCTGTGCTCGATGATTTAGGAATGACGGGCGAGTTAACGCTTACCGGTAGAGTACTTCCCATAGGAGGAGTCAAAGAAAAGCTTGTTGCCGCAAGAAGATCGGGTTTAAAAACACTCATCTTTCCCAAAGAAAACCTGCGAGATTATGACGAGTTACCAGAATATATTAAGAAAGGGATCGACATCCATTTTGTTGATCATTACGATGAAGTATTCCACATCGCTTTTCCTCATATTGAATTTGTGAGATCCCTATGAAGGAGTCATGGCATCAGGCTTTTAAACATAAGCTCATCGAGCCTGGCTTAATCGAAGAGACCGTTTTAAAACTCAAGAATGCAGGCAAGCAAATTGCTACTTTAAATGGATCCTTCGATCTTCTCCATGCAGGTCACTTGCACATTATCTATGAAGCATCCCAGGTGGCAGATGTTCTGATTGTTGCTTTGAATAGTGATGCGTCAATTAGAAAATATAAAAGTGCTCACCGCCCCTTGGTCCCTCTCAATGATCGCCTTCAGATGATGGCAGCCCTCTCATTTGTTGATTATGTCACTTGGTTTGAGGAGACGGATCCTCGGTCGTTGCTTAGCAAAATTAAACCCGATGTGCATGTTAATGGATCAGAGTACGGATCAAGCTGCCTAGAAGCTCCGACAGTTAAACAGCATGGAGGGAAAATCCATATTGTATCTTTAGTTCCGGGACTATCCACTACTGAGATTATAAAAAAAATTCAAGTGATTCCACAACAAGGTTAATCATGCGACTACTTTGCACCTTAGAGAATGAGCAAGAAGCCATTCAACTTTCACAATATCTTAATGAAAACGAGATCGCTAATAACCTAGAGATAGCAGTTAACCGTGACTGGGGCAGCGACTCTTATGGCGCTAATATCTCAACAATCTGGGTGATCGAGGAAGACCAATTTGAAAAAGCCGAGCAGCTTTATCAAAACTTTCAAGCCGCCCCCCCTCCACCCCCTACCTTAACCACAGCGATTATCGAGCCTATTCAAAATTTGAGCACGCAAGAAGAGCCAAAAGAGCAACCAATCACCATTTACACACAAAAAAGACTAATCACAGTCTATCTACTTATTTTTTGTGCACTCCTCTATTTTATAGGAGAACTAACCTCTCCTAAGCCACCCTCTTTCTTGCCTGCTTGGCCCCTAACTGCTCTTGTTTCTTCGCCGATCAACTCCATCCTTATGTTTGATTGGCCAAAAACATACGAATTAATTGCCGATTTTGCCAACCAATATGGCATGGAAACATTACAACAATATCAAGAGTTGCCTCGAGCTGCTAAAGAACTATTACAAGACATCCAACATACTCCCTATTGGCAAGGTCTCTATGACCGCATGATTGAAATCACTGCGTCAAACAATCCATCCCCTCTCTTTAACACCCCTCTTTTCGAAAAAATCCAGCAAGGAGAAGTCTGGCGTCTTTTTTCGCCCATTCTACTACACGCTGATATCCTACATTTACTCTTTAATATGCTTTGGCTCTTTGTTTTGGGAAAGCAAATCGAAGAAAAGGTCGGGCCTACCAAGTATGTGCTCTTTATCCTCATTGCAGCTGGTTTATCCAATACAGCTCAATACTTGATGACAGGACCGAACTTTTTAGGATTCTCAGGCGTTTTATGTGCCATGTTAACCTTTATTTGGATTCGTCAAAAGCGAGCACCTTGGGAAGGTTATCAACTGCAAAGATCGACGTTTTTATTTATTCTTATTTTCGTCTTTGGCATGTTTACTTTACAATCATTGGCTTTTGCTCTAGAGCTATACACCACCCACTCCATGGGAGTGTCAATAGCTAATACCGCACATTTATCGGGGTTAATGATCGGTTTAACTTTAGGAAACCTCCCAACATTTGCAAGACAAACATGAGCGCAAGAGAACTTGTTATTTTAGGCTGTTCAAGTCAACAACCAACTAGATTTAGAAACCACGGAGCCTATATTGTGCGTTGGAATGGCGAGGGCTTTTTATTTGATCCTGGAGAAGGAACACAGCGTCAATTTATCTACGCAAACGTTCCACCGACATGCATTACTCGCATTTTTGTTTCCCATTTTCACGGTGACCATTGCTTGGGGCTTGGATCTATTCTTATGCGTTTAAATCTTGACAAAGTCACTCACCCCATCCATTGCTATTATCCTGCTTCCGGAAAGAAATACTTTGACAGGCTTCGTTACGGAACAATGTATCACGAAACCATAAAAGTCATCGAACACCCGATTAGCAAGCCAGGTGTCGTCGAAGAAGGAGGTGAATTCAAAATAGAAGCTACCTTCCTTGAGCATGGCGTGGACAACATCGGATGGAGAATCACCGAGAAGGACACAAGAAAATTTGATCCTCAAAAGCTTCAACAGCTTGGTATCAAAGGTGCCTTAGTGAGTGAGCTCCAAAAAAAGGGCTACTTGCTCGTCGACGACCAACGGGTTTTTTTAGAAGATGTCAGTTGGATACGCCCAGGCGATTCGCTGGCCGTAGTGATTGATACTCGTTATTGTCAAAATGCGATTGACATTGCTAGAAATGCTCGTGTTTTGCTATGCGAAAGTACCTACTTAGAAGAACACCGAGACCTTGCTAGAGAGCATTACCATCTTACGGCAAAACAAGCAGCAACAATTGCAAAAGAAGCAGCTGCCCAAGAGCTAATCCTAACTCATTTTTCCGCTAGATACATGTTTTTGAAAGAATTTGAAAAGGAAGCGAGAGAAGTCTTCCCCAACACTCAGGTTGCGGAAGATTTGCTTGTATTCACATTTCCTAAAAATGTAAAGACACAATGACAGGCCCAATCATTAATCGAGAGCTTATTCATCAGTTTTTGCACTACATGCAATATGTCAAAGATGCTTCGGAACATACGATTAGAAACTACTCGATTGATCTAGAAGAATTTGTTATTTTTTGTCACCATAGAGAGGTAGATAGAAAGGTCATACGAGAATTTATTGCTCAATTACATGAGCGGGGAAAAAGTAAACGCACGATAGCCAGAAAGCTTTCAAGCTTGAAAAGCTTTTTTAAATTTGGCTTTACTCAAAAATGGTATGAGAGTAACCCAACGGATGATTTAGAACGCCCCAAAATAGGCAAATATATTCCTCCTTCCCTAACTTATGAGCAAGTGGAACGCTTGTTTAGCCAACCAAAAATTGATCATTACCTTGGCTTGCGAGATAGAACCATCATGGAGCTATTTTATAGTTCAGGACTACGACTAAGTGAGCTTGTATCTCTAAACAAACAAGATTACGACCATGAGTCCCTTCTGATCAAACTTAGGGGCAAGGGAAAGAAGGAGAGAATTGTTCCCCTCACTAAAAATGCATCTACATGGATCGAAGCTTATTTATCTCATCCGGAAAGAGTTGAGGAAGATCAAAAGGCTATCTTCCTTAATAAGCATGGCACACGGCTATCTGCAAGATCTGTTGATCGCAATTTTAAAGCTTACTTAAAACAAAGCTCACTCTCTGCTCGAATAACACCCCATACAATCAGACACACCATCGCTACTCATTGGCTAGAAAATGGCATGGATTTAAAAATGATTCAAGCCCTTCTTGGCCATAGCTCCCCTGCAACGACAACGATTTACACTCAAGCGACAGCGAAGACTAAAAAGAAGGTCTACGATAGAACTCACCCAAGGGCTTAAAGTGCCTTATCTTGGCTTTCTTCGTCGCGAAGCTCTAGGTTTATGCCGGCGTACAGACATGGATGGTTTCTCCCCAATCCACTGAAGCTCTTGCTGCAATCTTGTTTCCAACTTACCAACAATCCCTAACTCTCTTGGCGTTACCAGAGAAATAACACTTCCTTGTTTTTCAAATCGACCAGTTCTACCGGCCTGGTGGAAGTAAGTATCAATATCATCAGAGAGCTCAAAAATAAAAACATGGCTGACTTTCGAGAAATCAAGACCTCGAGCTGCTACATCCGTTGCTACTAAAATTTGAATGCGTTGTGAGCGGTACTTATTGGTAATCATTGTTCGTAAAGATTGAGAAAGCCCGGCATGAAGCATATCTACATTTTGAAAATGGCTTTGTAGGTAACGGCAGACTTCCTCCGTTTGATGCCTTGTTGTACAAAACACAATGGATTGAACAGGCGTACACTCTTGTAGTAAGCGAACAAGTTCATTTAATCGATTGTAATGCTTACAAAAAAGAAATCGATGGTCGATCTGAACAGGATGAGTTTGCTGCAAAGCAATATTTTCAGGTTCACGCATGTACTGCTCAGCGATATGATGGACCGCCTTAGGCATTGTTGCTGAAAATAGTAATGTCTGATGATCATGAACCAAACATTGAATAATGAATTCAATGTCCTCGATAAAACCCATACTGAGCATCTTATCCGCTTCATCTAAGACTAAAATCATTACCTGCGTGAGATCGATCTCTCTTGAGTAAATAAAATCAATCAAACGTCCAGGAGTAGCGATTAAAAGCTGCACACCACTCTGCAGTTTGGATTTTTGCATTGCTGCATCTTCTCCCCCAAAGATTGCAAAAGCTTTTACTCCTTTGTATTTCCCTATTTTTTGAGCCTCGGTCGCATACTGAAGAGCAAGTTCCCTTGTCGGCACTAAAATCAGCACTTGAATGTGTGATGAGCGAGGATTAATCAACTGACAAATGGGTATAGCACAAGCAGCGGTTTTGCCTGAACCTGTCTGCGCCCTTGCGGTCAAATCTTTTCTATCTAAGATAATAGGAATGGCTTGCTGTTGAATAGTAGAAGGGGTTGAATAATTCATCTCTTTTAAGGCATTAAGAATAGGCTCCTCTAACCCCAATTCTGAAAAACTCATTTTGTTTCCATACCCCTTGTATCAAATTCTAGCTTCCAAGTATTACCATCTTCACTAAAACAGTAAAGCTCCAAAATACCAAGTTCTGTCACTTTCGATTTTAGGTGAACGTTAATCAGCGATTGCTCAAGGCCATTTTTGGAAAGGATCACCTCAACAGGATGCAACTCTGTTAGCTCTTGTTTCCAATTTTTGACAACTGTACCAACATCGGGCTCTATCCCTGAGGATAACGATTTAGTCGGTAAACTAAAGAATCTAAATGCTGCCTTTTCTCCAAGTAGGAGGTTAAATTGGCATTCCTTTAGTTCTCGCTCTGTTCCCTCTTCCATTCCGAATGGTGCAATACAATAGGCTTTTAAAGGCGGAGCGATCCCTGGGACAGCAGGCATGGCATCCTCTACCCCAATAAAATAACTATGGCTTGTACCCCCTTTTATTCGAACAGAATGCCCTGCACGAGCCAATCCATAGGCAACAGCTCCGCGGCTTACAGCGAAATCCAAATCTGCATCTGGAAGGACTTTCACTTCCGGCTGATTGAATAGCTTAGCCCAACTATTTAATAATTCACTTAATCGCTCTCTTAATTTATGAGCTTTAAGAGTTCCCCCGTTGAACAGGATAAAATTAGGAACGATAAAATGACCTAAAGTAGCTTCCGTGGCATCCGAAAACGATAAGAACCTAGCCAACTGAGCCGATAGCCGTGCATCCTTAACATACGGCAAACCAATTTGCTGAAGTCCCTGAAGGCGTTCAGGTTGAGCAGAATCTTGAGGGTGAATCATTGGAGCAAAGCTCTCGATGATTCTTTCTAACACCTCATCGAGGGTTAGCGAAACCTTTACAGAGTTACCGATGAGTTTGCTGCCTCTTCCTTGAATGACAAGTTCAATCTGCTCTGGTGGATCTTCTGAAAGAAACTGCTCTTTTGCTCTTCTACAAGCATGTGTAAGAAAGTTAAACTGCCATTCATCAATGCTTCGGCCTTGCTCTTCTAGTTTTTGTCTTGCAAAGTATGCCAACGCTAAGTCAAAGTTATCTCCACCAAGTAAAAGATGGCTACCTACCGCTTTCCTATTTAAAATTAGAGAGCCGTTTTCTTCCCCCACTTCAATAATACTAAAATCAGATGTTCCTCCTCCAATATCGACAACTAGGATCTGGTCATTCACTTTTAAAATCTTACGCCATTCATCTTTGTGATTATCTAACCAAGCGTAGAAGGCAGCTTGCGGCTCTTCAAGAAGGATCACTTCAGGATAGTCGATCGATTGAGCCGCTTCTAATACAAGTTGTCTGGCACTTGGGTCAAAAGATGCGGGTACTGTGATTAAAATCTGTTGCTCATTGAACAATTCGTCAGGATTTCTTAAATCCCAAGCCTTCCTCAAATGTTTCAAAGTTTCAGCAATTGCTTCAAGGGGACTTATTTTAAAATTTCTGGCCTCCTCAAAAGGCGGTAAAATTTTCTCTCTTCGATTGATCGCAGAGTGGCACAACCAAGATTTTGCCGAAGAAACCAGACGATGGGGAACCTCACTCCCGCGATCTCTAGCGAAAGAACCCACGCAAAGTTGATTGTCTGCTAATTCCTCAAAGCCCTTCTTGTTGCTTTCTTCAGGCAACGGAAAATAGAGAAATGAGGGTAGAGAAGAGATCTCTTCTTTACCATTTTTTGTCATTTGTAAAATAGGAAATTGCACAACCGGTTGGCTATTATCAGCCTCAGTGAAGGCCATTGTACAATTAGTGGTTCCTAGGTCAATCCCGATGATTTTATTTGGTTTTGTCATCATTTCACTTCAATTTCAGCAGGATAAATAGTATCTGGGTTTGCTTCGGCAAGCTTAGGTAATGATAATTTATGAGCTTTCCACCCTTTATGAATCACCGTTCCTTTAAAGGGGGCTTCAACGACATTACCTACTAGCTTATATTTTGTGACGTCATAGCCAGCGGGAATTTCTATAAAATCACCTTCGTTTTCTTCGATTAAGGGGCGAATCGTTACATTAGCTTCTAAAACCTCAGCACAATCTTGTTGAATTTTTCTAACAGAAGCTCCAATATCTTCATCGCTAAATTGGCTAATATCTTCTTTTAAGAAGTCGATCAAACGACCGTTTTGTTGTAGCATCGTTAGCAGCTGCAAATGAGAATAGCTTTTCGCCTTTTTTGAATCATCTTTTCTAGCACCCTCTAATTGATCAAGAAGTTGAGGATTCTTCCAAACTTTTATAAAAGCTTTAAAAGCAGCGATTAAAGACTTCATACTGCATCTCCCTGTTGATTAAAAATCGACGGCATTAGATTGAATTGAGACAAAACTTCATAGGAAAGAACAATAGAGAAAAACACGATGATGAAGAATAACAAAGGTTTGCCCCCTGGTAACTTGAAGTCACCGGTGTAACCCATTTTGTATCTCCCTAACCAAACCATAAGAGCAGGCATAATCCCATTCAAAATGGTATCGCCATATCCACCTGAGGTTTCAAGAGCCACTAAAAAGGCTCGCTCAAAGTAAACAGCAAAAAAGAGGGTCGGAACAATGATAAGAATGGCTAAGGAGAGATTGCCAATGCCCTTTTCTTTGATTTTTAGACCATCGGAAAGAAAGTCGAATAAACCAAATCCAATTCCTAAAAATGAGGTAATAATCGCAAAAAAAGCAAAGTATTCGGCAATCTTAGCAACCCAATGACCATTAACATGGCTGCCTAAAAACTGGGTAGCCGGCGCACCTCTTTCCAATGCTTCTGCTAACCCATTTGAGCCTTCAACCGGCACAATCCCTAAAATTAAAAATTGCCAAATTAAATAAACAATAAACGCGATGACAGTTCCAGCCACGATTGCTATACGGAGTGACTGAGCGTGCCTTTTTAAGTAAGGAGTTAAACTTGGCACCATTGTTTGAAAGCTAAAAGAGGTCAAAAGTAAAGGAACAGCCAGTAAGGAAGTCCTCCAATGACTATATCCCAATAAAGCTGGCTTTACTTCGCTTGAGCCAATGCCAACTAATGCAAGATAAGCACCAATCATAGCGACAAACAAGATGGAGTTGATTCTTCCGACAATTTCATGACCGCAATAGATAATACCGCCAAATAGCAGAACAAAAAGGGCGCAACTCCACCCCTTCGAGAGAGTGATTCCTAAAAAAGAATGAACAGTCGATGCAATTTGAATCCCCCCTCCAGCAGTATAGGCGACTAAAGAAGCATAACATATGAAGAGGTATAGTATCCATGCAATTGCCTTACCAAGAGGACCTAGTATCCTTGAAGACATCGTGATCACATGAACACCTTCCTCCATCCAAAGGCTGATTTCCATAAAAAGCAAGGCTGTTAATGTCATTGCTAACCAACAAATCGCCATCATTACAATTGAAGGCATAAATCCACTGAGGCCTGTAGCGACAGGAAGGGCTAGCATGCCACCTCCAATACAGGTACCTCCTACTAAAAAAGCCGCTGATAGAACTGTCCCTTTTCCGGGTTTGTGTTTAAGTGTCATTTTTTCCTGTTAGGTATGATAAAACTTTAAAAATTGCTTACTGGAATAAGAAAGTGACATGATCACCTACTCACAAGCATGGGAGTAAAGTATAATATAAGAAGAAAAAACTCTGAAGAATTAATTTGGGTCTATAATTATTTAAGCGAGAAGGTAATGCCATTCATTCTGCAATCCACCTGTTACCTCAATTTGCCCTGATGTATGAAAAACAACATTGCATTCTAGTCGGATTCCAAACTGGGACGGCAAGTAAATTCCGGGCTCGATAGAACAACAGGTATGAGGAATCAGCTTGCGCCAATCATGGGTTTCAAGATTATCTAAGTGGGTCCCCGGACCATGCTCTTTCTCATCAATGCTGTGACCTGTGCGATGAACAAAGCAATCTCCAAACCCTGCTTGTTTAATGATGTCGCGGCAATAATCATCGACGTCACACCCTCTTAATACCTCACCTTTTCCATATTTTTCTTTAATGAAATTAAGTGTTTTGTCTCTTGCCGATTTAACTATAGAAAAAACTTTAGCCTGCTGCTCTGTTGGTTTTTTCGCTACAAGGGCCATTTTGGTAAGATCAGCATACACTGATCTTTTAGCATTTTTTTTACAGCCTAAATCAAGAAGGATAACATCCCCTTTCTTTATCTCTGCTGCGTTTTCTCGGTTCGGTATATAGTGAGGATTGGCCGAGTTATTATTAACAGCACAGATAGGAAGGCATTCAGTTATACAGCCAGCAGATTCATAAGCTGCTATTACAAACTGCTGGACATCATACTCAGTAATAGGCTTTTTCTGTTTTATGCGCTTTTGGATAAAGCACCAAGTTTTTTCAAAGATATTTTCTAATGTGGAAGCAGCGAAATAATGAGATTGCAATTTATAGTCATCCCAAACGCCAATAAATTCTTGGAGTAAACCAGCAGAAGACACTACGTTCACACCAAACTTACGCACCAGGTCAAGGGTGCCTCCATCAACTTTAGAAATCTCTGGAATAGAAGCATCGGAAGAATATTCCATCGCAACCGATTTAGCCTGTAGAAGCACATCGCTTAAACAAAAATTGAGTTCTTGCCAAGAACTATAAAGAAACGTTTCTCCTGGAAGATGGCTTAAAGGGTTTTCGATACGATGGACAATTTTTTTTATCGAGCCATTCTTACCAATCCAGTAAAAAAATCGTCTTGTTAACAGTTCTTCTTGAGGAATCTTCAAAAATTCACAAGCTAGAGGGTTACTTCTTTTATAATCATAGATTAACCAACCATCAACATGCTCTTTTTGAAGGTTTTTTTGTACTTTTGCAACTTCACTTATAAAGTTCATTTCCCACTTTTGCTCTAGTCACGCTTGTCTTCTATGTAAATATGATGAGTTTTAAATAAAATTGTAAGATGTTTAGCAATATAGCTGGAACGATAATATCTGTATAGGGAGGAACACCTGCATTGTTATTCTAATTGATCGTCACATAAAATTGTCTGCCAATAGCCAAATGGCTAAGCAAACAATCACCATCGTCCAAAAATACCCGCTAAGCTTAATGCACATAACACTACAAAAACAGCAAAAACAAGATGAATATTGCCTAGCTCTGCTTGTAAAGATATGGGTCAAACCTCTAACTTCGCAACATTTCCGATAAAAAAAAGACGTAAAGGTAAAAAAGTATCTCTATGATTTAAAGAGGAACATTCATTTTCTTTAAAACCAATAGCACATAAGAAAAGCTAAAAGACCGAGGAAATGAACGTCGATCACAACTCCGGCGACGGTTCATTTTAGGCTCTCTACAGGACAATGGACTTAATGATACAGGCATTGGAGAATGGATGATGCCGCCATAATACGAAGCGACTGATAAGATTCACCCATTTTATCAACCAAGAAAGGGAGGCATTCGTGTTGGCCAATTCTACCTAAACCTTCAAGGATTTGCTCTTTTAGCTCTCTTGAGGCTGTTCTGTAAGCGTTTTGGAGTGTGTTGATCGCTCGTCTGTCGCCTCCCCATAAGGATAAGACTAATGCCGCTTGAATTCTTATTTTAGGATGGTTATCGTTGAGCAAGTCTTGAACAAGTTCGATGGCTGCCTCATCTCCTTCTGTTAAGAGAGTAGAGGCAGCTAAACCTGTAATCCCCCAGGAACGTTCTTTTAAAAAACTTTGTAAAGCGTTTTTCGCCGCAGGATGCCTCATCATCGCCAGAGTGTTAATAACATCTAATCGGACAAGTTGATTAGCCACCTCAGGGTAGTTCGAGATCATTGGCTGATGCTTTAAATCGCTAGGTGCGATGGCTGAAAAGACTTGATAATCCTTTAACATCCACCTCTCTTTGTTCTGGCTAAGTCCTTGATAAAGAGCTTCCAGCCCCTTTTCATGAGCAATTCTTTCCTTAATGAGTGCCATGCCTAGATTCATTTTAACAAATTGGTCTTGACACTCTTCAAAGCAGTTCAACAAAAAAGGATGAGCCCTTTGTCCAAGTGAAGCAAGCGCCGATGAGGCTAAGATGCGAACTGATCGCTTATCATGGTGGATGAATGGATTAAAGTAATCTTGTATTTTTTCAGGCTGCCATCTCCCGGCCACCCAAGCCGCATAGATAGCAACCTCAGGATCGAGGTCACCTCTTAATTGCTCCACACGTTCTGCCCACTCATCGTTCAACGGTCTATCTACAATCATTGTTCCTATTCCTTGTAGGGCAGATCTTCTGACTTCAGCCTGTGGATCTTGAAGTAAGTCAAACAGTAAATCGCGATGCTCAGTCACCCCAAGATGGGCGATCATCATCGCACTAAGCTTTCTAAGATCACCCCTACTGCTTCTAGCTAAATTCAATAGTTCTTTACGCTCAACTGTTTCTAAAAGATAAAGCAGGGCTTGTGACGCTGCCGCTTTTTCCTCCATCGCGGCTGTGGGACTTGCCACAAGATAAATTAGGTGTTTTTCTGCTTGTTTAAGTTTAATTTTACCTGTGGCTTCTAGTACGCCTTGTCTAACTGTCCAGTCTCTTTCCTGAAGAAGCATCTGCAGGATTTTATCGCCTATTTTGGCGTCCTTCAGCGAACCGGCGACTTCAACGGCAACTCTTCTCACAAGAGTATTTGAATCGTCCAAAGCTTTGTGAACAATACTTACTCCCTTAGCATCGTCACTTTGGTAAGCAGCAATCAAGGAAAATATTCTAAGAATGGGGGATGGCGATGCTGCACCTTTTTGTATGGCTCCCCAAGATAGCGCCTCAATCAGCTCTCGATTCATCGCATCTTTTGGGAACAAATTCCCGTACTCTTTCAAGGCTTGCCAAGCTTTATCTTCCTGGCCTAGCTGCGCTAACACCTTTATATATGCTTGACGTAAGTTTTTTGAATAAGGATGGTTTTTAATTGCTTTTTGCGCTTCTATAAGAGCACTATTTTCATCCTTAATGACTAGGTGAGCATTGATACGCCGAGTGATTGCACTCTCATCTTCACCTTGAGTATAAGAGGGAAAAAGTAAGACAGCGGCACAAAGAATTTTTAATCTTAGCATGTTTGCTTTGTAATGAGATTGCTAATTTCTTTAAATTTTAAATCCTTAGCATCTTCAATAAGCTCGAACAAAATTGTTTCGGTACTTGTGACCCTGGCTCCAATATCTCTATACTCAGCAATTGCCGTTGAAAAGTCATAAATCGAACGAGAAGAAACAGCATCATTAAGAATTGTCACCTGGAAGCCATGCCTTATAAGATCTTTAGCCGTCTGCAAAACACAGATATGAGCTTCAAGCCCTACTAAAATCCATTGAGTTACAGGAGTGCTTGTTATGATATTTAAAAGCTCTTCATTTTTTAAGCAAGAAAAAGAAGTTTTATGATGATAAAGTTGATGATCATTCATTAATTGACGGATGGGTTGTATCGTTCTTCCCAACCCATTGGGATTTTGCTCAGAAACAACAATAGGGAGCCCGATAATCTTTGCTCCCTGAACCATCATGAGGACCTTATCTAGTAGTTCACACGGATGATCGATATGTGGAAATAGCTTTTCTTGTATATCAATGATAAGTAGACCAGCCTTCTCCCTTGATAAAGTTAGATCACCCATTTAAGCTATCGACCCCAACTTCTTACCGCCCAGTAGATGAAAATGTAGATGATAAACTTCCTGCCCTGCGAGAGGACCGCTATTTGTCACAAGTCGATACCCATCTGCCACATCTTGCTCCTCAGCTATTGCCTGTGCCGCCCTGATGATTTCAACAAGCAAAGGGTAGTCATTCGCTTGAACTGATTGAATATCCTTTATCTCTTTCTTGGGGATAATTAAAATATGAACGGGAGCCTTAGGGTGGATGTCTTTAAATGCTAAGACATGTTCGTTTTCATAAACTTTTTCTGCGGGCAATTCCCCTTTAAGGATTTTGCTAAAAACCGTGCTCACTGCTCCTCCTTTGCCAAACTTAGTGTCAATTCCAATGCCTTTAGGGCATCTTCTTGAGTCTCCCAAACTGAAATAAACCTGCCTTTGTGACAAAAGATAGCCCCTTCTATGCCAGTAACAGTTTTAAGTTCATCGTTACTTAGACCAGCCCATGCTAATGGAAGAGGAAACCGAACTTTCATTCTTTCCTGTGAGTTGGGAGGGATCCCTCTAAGCTTCCAATGTGATCCTGAAGGCATCACAACAAATAGCGCTGGATGATGATCACCGTCTAAGGAGAAAAAACTATCGAGCCAAGGAATACTTTTATCAAAAATGAGATAATTTTGGTTATTTGTCATTGATTCTGCTACAATCTGTCGGCACGATTTAACATAATGAAATCGCTTCCATAGCCGCTGAAGGTGACCGTAGCTGAAATCTAAGGCTTTATGAAAAGCCTGGTCCAAAGTTTCTCGGCTAACTTCGTACTGGATAGGAGTAAAATTTGCCACTATTAAAGAATAGGTGCATACTCCAGGCAATTGCAAATCAGCACCATTATCATGAGCATCAACTCCCAAGATTAAAGATTGATTGAAAAAATCATACTCTTCTTGGTTAATTTTATGGATATCCAGCAGATACTTTAGAATCATCCCAGCACTACTTAAAGGACCAACATAATCTGCCTGGTGATGATCAAATAATTTTCTTGACGGATCATATTCACCTCCTACATCACATACAAACTCGCACGTATGCAACTGTAAAGGGTCTCTTGTTCTTACTATTTTTTCTTTATCCGCTAAATCAAATAGCAGTAGTAAACCGCAAGCTGTTACTTCATCTGCATGAAAGGTACCGTCATGAGTGCCTATGCTTCTTAATTTTTTTTGCGATGCCATAATGACTATGCCGTAATTTAGAATCTGGGATTATGGCAAATCGTGATTTTATGGAAAACGAATAATTTTTTGACTTATCGACAAACCACTGTTCACAATGTGTTATAAAGCATCTTCATAGAGTGAAGAATATATTTCTCACAACAAAACCTACATATCGTTGACAAGCAACGACTTACAAAATAACACTTCGATGAAAAAATCAAAAGGTAACGTTTTGTTTACTTTATTTACGGCAAAGTTTTATAGACATAGTCAACAAATTTCCCACAAAATTGCTAGCTTTTTTTTTACAAAACCTAAAAATCAGCGAACAAAAAGCGTACTAGCTGATTTTTTGCCATTTTAAAGTTTTTAATGTATGTTAAAACCTATGGAAAATTTTTTTAGCCCACATCACTTCGATCTTGTGACACCAGATGGATGCGTTACTAACCTGACGAGAACGTCCACCAAAACAGCGGATGCGATTGTGTTTATTGAGAACATATCACCGTGTTTTATCGGCTACCAAATCGACAATGATCGAATTATTTTTAACATCAAAAGTACCTTAGCACAAATTGGCGTCAACGGTATTGGCGAAGAGTTTGAACTAGACCAAACAAGAGGCTGTGCTCAAGTAAAGGTCAAATTGACAGCGATTGGTGCATTAGGGATTGAAATGCTCTCCCAAATTAAAGTTGGGGCTTATATCGGCAAACTATTTGCCGCGGATGAAAGAAGACGAGTACGCGATCCTGACTACTTAGCTCGAATGTTTGGACGCTCTGATCGATGGGGCAAACCCCTCCTCTCTTTAGGAGGCTTACATGGTAGTAGTGATTTAATTTTAGATAAGGTTGAAGGGTATACAGTAGCGTACTTAAGCCTTCTTAATGGGCGAGTTTTGTACGATGATACAATGGCTGGTTTTCTTCCTACAGTAGGTAAAGCCCTTATCGCCGGCATAACAATGAGAGAATGCCTAAAGCTGCATCAACAATGGCACCCCGGTATGCCTAGAAATGTAGAAAGTGACGAGTTACTGCTTGTAAGAACCATGCCATTACACATTCGCACTGTTTATGCCAAAGTAGTCGATCATTTAGTCTCTTTTGGCTATCAGCACACTTCAGCGAGTGTATTGCAACCAGATACACAGGCTTCGGGAGATATCTATGAATTTTACGGAAATAGCAAGCGGGAGCTCACCGATGTGCCCCTAGAGTTTTACACTTTGGAGCCATATAGAGAGTATGTATTTTTCCAAGATCGAGACCAATTACAAGCTTCCTTAGAAGATGGTGAAAGTCTATTTAAAGCCTTTGAAACAGCGCCGGGGCCAGAGGAAAATCGTGCAAGCGTCTTTATTGTTAAGGGAGAGCAGCTCTTAAACCTAAAATCAGAGGATTGGGTTACAAGAGAACCTCGACAAACAGAGTTTCCGGGTTTGTTTCAAGGCTCGAGACAAGCAATGATGGTTGAACGCTACATTGAACAACAACCCTCCTATCCTTTTTTGAAAGCAATTGAAGATGAGCAAATTACAAGCCAAGGGATTCTTTTATCGCGCTATTTTCCTTCACCACTAATGAAAAGGATGTTACTAAGCGATCAGGTTCAGCGTTGTTTAAAACGGATCTACTTCCAAATTCCTTCTTATTCGCATTATAGCTTCTTTTCCTCTGAGGATAGAGCCCTTCTCCATGACCTAGAAAAATTTGCCATACCCGTCTATTGGGTTGATAAGACCACAAGACGCATTCTTCAATACATTCAAAAACCAGAACGTGATTCCGGGATGTTCGTCCCCTTAGATGCTGTTGATAAGTTCTTAAAGTCTACAGTCTTTGGCATCTATGGTTCTAATTTGCTAGAAGGAGATTTCGAAGAAGAACTTCGGAAGTTGATGATGGGCATTCAAGAGATGAAGAAAGAGGTTTCACACCCTCTTCTCGGTCCCAGCACCCCTTTAGCTTTAGTGACCGGCGGTGGACCTGGAGCGATGGAAGTCGGCAATCGCGTGGCCAAGGAATTAAATCTACTATCCTGTGCCAATATTGTTGATTTTCGCCAATCTGATCGCTCGGTTGTGAACGAACAAAAGCAAAATCCTTATATCGAAGCCAAGATGACTTACCGTATCGATAAGCTCGTGGAGCGCCAGGCCGAATTCAACTTGGACTTCCCTATTTTCCTCGCAGGTGGGATTGGTACGGATTTTGAATACTCATTAGAAGAGGTACGTAGAAAAGTAGGAGCTGTATTAGCCACGCCCATTTTAATGTTCGGTAGTAATGAGTACTGGAGAGATAAAATTACTTCTCGTTTTCTTCTCAATCTACAGACGGGCACTATCAAAGGTTCTGAATGGATTAGCAACTGTTTTTATGCCATCCAAACAGCAGAACAAGGACTCAAAGTGTATCAAAGCTTTTTTGAAGGCAAACTTGCCATTGGAAAACAGGGGCCGATTTATGAAGAGGGTTTTGTTGCTTCTGACCGAGAGTGGCTATAGAAGTCGTTCTATAGCCCTTTTTGAGCTTGTTCAAAATTAAATAAAGCTACTTTTAAAAACCCTGTTAATTCATTTTCAGGAACGATCTCTTCCTCTCCCTTATTCTTATCTCCAAAAGATTGTAAATAATCTGGTCGACCGCTGCTCACGATGTTGCGCCAATAGTTTCTGGCGTAATGAGGAAAATCACTCAGGAAAAGCCTTAACTGTGCATAGGTTGGACGAATGTGATTGATGCTTTCGCCCTCCATAAAGTAGTTTTTCCAACCAATGAATGCCTGCTGTACTTCCCTTGGCAGATCGAGGAGCAAACGATTGCCTGTCTCATAGGAAACTTTTTCCACAACTTCTCGGTAACCTTTAGGTGCGTTAGGCCAGTTAGCCGGCTGCCATTCCGTGTTATAATCCAGAAAAGCTTTAAATTCGTTTACGGAGATTGCTCTTTTAGGAAATGTTTTCCCTAAAAGTCGGTGCCAAACATGATATAGAAAAAGAACTCCAGGAGGGGCCGAAACGTACTGCTCAGCTTGCCCAGGTATAATCGTTATTTTGTCCTTGTACTCGAATCCAGGTAGGTAACCAGTCTTAGAACTGACATTCGCTCGCATGTATTCGGGGTTTTGCCAGAGGAAAAGAGAAAAATCGCGGTTCGTTACCTTTAAGAAGGGGCTATCTTTTACCCATTCAGATCTTTTCATAAATAACCAACTGCCTCCTCCCCACAAAAGGGCTGCTAAAGCAGCAACTAAAGCCAGCCATAGCCAAGCTGGAAATGGGTTTTGGCTAAGGCTGTCGTTAATCAGTTCATTGTCTGCAATTTCTTTCGTCATACTAAAAACCGTACGTCACACGAAGGGCTAGATAGCTCGTTGCTTGATGGCTAAATTGCCCATCAAAAGAGTAGCCATCATGGTATTCAAGTACGGCTCTTAAACGTCTTTGCAAGCCATTTAACTTACCAAATTCATAACCTAAAACGTATGTTGTATCAACATGCCTTTTAAAATTTGGTTGAGTACGTAGGTAAAAAGCGAAGACGGGTTGACCGTAAAGCTGCTGAGACGGGTTATAAAAACCAAATCTAGGCAGTCTTACTTCAAATCCTGTGGCCGCATAGAAACGTTTATTTTTAAAAGAGTTATCCTGATGAAGGATAAAACCTAATCCTGAATAGAGCCTGATCTCATCTGTCAAGTTATGGGCAATGAAGAAATCCAGATACTCTGCGCTAGGATTTTTTCGATGAAAACCGTTGTGAGTCAAAAGATACTCATCGCCAATGTGCGAAGAAATATGAAAGCCTCGCAGACGGAATTGCCATCGATCGAAAGCAAAGGTAACTGGAACCCCAACATAATAGTCTGCATTGATTAAGGGTGACGATTCTGTTGTTGGATCAAAAATAGCCCACAAGGCTCCTTCAAGGTCAATTTGTAGATCACCACAATAAGGGCCTATATTAATTTGGTGCCATCGATATAAAGCAGCTGTATCACCAAATGAAACAGGCGTGATATACTTATGTAAGGCATTATCATTAAAGCGCCACCCTGCCGAGTAGGTTACTTGGCGAGGATCTCCCATAAATGGACGAAAAAGAGGTGGTGCTTCTGGCAACCATTCCCCCCAAGTGCCATTGTAATTGCTACAGTACCAATCGCGGTAATGCAACTGGTAGCAACTCCAATTTGTATGGCAGCGCGAGGTGTCAAAGCAATTGTATTCTGCTGAATAGCACTCTCTGTCGGCATCTTCACATTCCCCTTCAGCCATGACCATTGTTGGCGCGAAGGAAAGCATCGCTAAAAATAAGCTTCGACTGGCAATAGATTTAAGGGATCTTTTTAGGTCCATGGTGTTCCTTGTTATGTTGCAATTAAAGCATGTTCTATAGCGAATAAGCGCGTTTATTGGCAAAACTTTTTTTAAATTAATGATAGGCTAGTAACACCTATACACACAACCGCTAATCCTCTTTTCTGAAAACATATTGTTACACAAAGCGCGATCTTATATTTTTTAGCACATTAAGTGACAAACTTACGTACTAGCCATCATTAGAAACAACATCTCACTCGCTAGGATGAATGCCAAATCTTGGCTATAGGAGCTTTAAGAGCAGCGTTTTATCATTAGAGTGACGAGGTAAAATAAAAAGTTAAACTCAGGCCAGAGGTATTTTTGAAGACTTAAAAGAATAGCAAACTCCAAGCTTACAGCGATACCTTTTCGAAATGGAGCGATTGTGAATTTTTATAAGGGCAGTGGGCGCTATAATTTTAGAGAAGAAAACGGATGGTTTAGCTTCAGGCTATTCATTTGGAAATAGCTAATGAAACCGGCTTGGCATTTTTGACATTAACCTACACCAATACAAAAAAATAAAGATTCGCCACTCCTTGAGGATCAAGGTGTCGTACTGAACTTAAAAGAAAAATAGCAGAAAAACATGACAATATCTCTGCAAAAAAATTTGTTTATGATAGAAGGAAAAATGATGATCCTAGAGCGCTTTTTCTACCGAGATTTGGCTATTAATACATACCTGATTGCTGACGAGTCAAGCAAAGTTTGTGCAGTCATTGATCCAGTTAGGGATGTGGGTCAAGTAGTCGAATTGATTAGAGAATTACATTTAGACCTAAGGTACATTTTAGAAACTCATGTGCATGCTGACTTTGCGTCAGGTGCAAAGGAGCTTAAAGCAGCCTTTGGTAATCAGCCTTCTATCTATTGTTCAGTGATGGGAGGAACTCAGTGGCTGCCGAAGTATGTTGATCATCCTGTGCGGGATGGTGAGGAAATACATTTGGGTAAAACTTTATTGTTAAAGGCTTTACACACTCCTGGACATACTCCAGAGCATCTTGTATGGCTATGCTATCAAGAGAATGCGTATCCTCGCTGTATTTTTACTGGTGACCTCCTTTTTGTAGGGAGTGTGGGTAGGCCGGATTTGCTAGGCGAAAATGATTTTTTTGCACAAGCATCGGCTTTATACTGTTCTCTTTTTGAGAAGCTCGCAAGGTTTCCAGACGAAGTAGAAATTTTTCCTGCACATGGAGCAGGTTCTTTTTGTGGCAAAGCGATTAGCCATCGCCCCTCCTCAACCTTAGGGTATGAGCGCCAATTTAATGAAAGTCTTCAGAAAATGGATCTATCTAGGTGGATAGAATCCTTAAAACAAGATATGCCTAGAGCACCAAAGGCCTATTCAAAAATAAAAGAGATAAACACTGGAGACCCTAAACTTATGAAAGAATTATTTGAATCATCTTCAATAATTTCTACTGCTGAGTTTATGAAAAAGTTATTTATCGACGTTCGCTCCCCTGAAGCTTTTGCCGCAAAACATTTAAAAAATTCGATTAACATCCCATTAAAGGGAGCCTTTTCTTCATGGCTTGAAATGGTTTTGCAGCCTGAAGACGTGTTTTCATTGATTATTTCGTCGGAAGATACTCTCGAACCTATTAAGAAGATGTTAGCTGTTGCAGGGTTAGAGAAGCTCGAGGGTTACATTTTATGGGAGGATCTTGTTGATGGCGGCCCTGATATGATCACTACCCTCCCCCTCATTTCCCCTGGTCACTTCCAAAAAAGAGTGATTATTGATGTGAGAACGCCTTCAGAATGGCGATCCGGCCATATTGAAGGTGCGAGACACATTGAACTTCCTGCTCTACAAGGTTCATTACAGGAGTTATCCAAAGCAGGTCCTATTGCGACCATATGTGGTAGTGGGTACCGTTCATCAATAGCCGCATCGATTTTAAAACGGGCAGGCTTTAGTGATGTAGCAAATATTCAGGGGGGAATGCAAGCATGGAAAGAGGCAAAGCTTCCGATCATAAAATAATTGATCTTTAGATCACAAACATGATAAACTTCCAAACTTCTAACGGGGCAATAGCTCAGTCGGTTAGAGCAGCGGACTCATAACCCGCTGGTCCTTGGTTCAAGTCCAAGTTGCCCCACTTTTTCTTTGCGCGTTGTGAAGTTTGTTAGAAACGGATCTGCAAGAAACTCACATTATTGAGAATAAGCAGATGCCACTAGCGTGGACCACTCGATCACAACACAAAAGAACGCGATAAACTCCCCATCAAAAGCAACGGTTAACCTTTTCAATAATTCAGAAGAAAGGGTTAAAACCGTGAAAGGCATAGATAAACGCGTCGCAAAAGACGGTAGTGTTAGTTACCGAGCCAGAGTCCGAATTAAAGGACACCCCATCCTAAGTAAAACTTTCAGTTCCATGACATTGGCCAAACAATGGAAAAAGGAAACTGAAGTCGAGATCGAGAAAGGCCGCTATTTTGATAGAATAGAAGCTCAAAAGCACACTTTGAGTGAGGCGATCGATCGCTACATCAAGTATATTCTCCCCTCCAAGCCTAAAAATGCCAAAAATGTCAGACACCATTTGCTTTGGTGGAAAACGCAGCTTGGCGCATATAGCCTTGATGCCATCAAGCCAAGCTTAATAGCTGAACAACGAGATCTCTTACAAAAAGAGCCTACTGCCAGAGGCAAGGTCCGATCAGCAACTACTGTCGTCCATTATCTAGGCAGTTTGTCGCATCTTTTTACCATTTGCATTAAAGAATGGAACTGGATGACAGATAACTCTGTTCGCAAGCTCTCCAAACCCAAGATATCCAATAGTCGTGTGCGTTTTCTGGAAGATGAGGAACGCATGAGCTTGCTCGAAGAATGTAAGAAAAGCCGCTGTTCCGTCAGATGTGTTGGAGGTTATTCATGCCCTTTCTGGAGCCTTGGATTTGTCCATTGAACAAGTTGAAGAAAAACGGATTGAAAAACGTAAGCAAAAAGGTGGTTTTGAAGGTAGAATATTTAATCATCATGTTGATATTGAAGAAGATAATCCAGCCATTATCTATTTAAGTCATACTAAGCAATATTCTCAGATTAACCACAAGGAAGATGACCAAGACTGTCTATTTTGTCAAATGGCTAGCGGAAAAAAAGAAGTAACGCTCTTTGCCAAATTTCAACATTGCTACATCATAAAAGACCAATTCCCTGTTTCTCCAGAACACCTACTAATTATTCCATATGCACATACAGAAAATTGGTTTACTGCCAGTGAAGAAGTTCGCTTAGACATTATAAAGGCATTAAATTTCGCAAAAGAGCAGCTTGATCATACCTGTAAGCCAGATGGTTATAATATTGGTGCCAACTGTGGGGAAGTAGCTGGGCAGAACGTAATGCATTTGCATGTTCATTTGATTCCTAGGTATCAAGGCGATATGGAAGATCCAAAAGGTGGGGTCCGTGGCGTAATACCATCAAAACAAAAATATTAACGATTAGAGGTAAGATGATTAAAAAGTTATTATTGTGTTTTTCCTTGCTGGTTTCCGTGATTTATGCGGAAGAGTTGACTACAACGGCACAAATAAAAGAAGGCTTTGTTTCTGTTAAGGATGGGAAGCTTGTCTATAAAGTAGCTGGGAATGGGCTGCCGTTAATTGTGTTGCATGGTGGACCAGGTTTAAGACAAGATTATTTTCTGCCACAGCTGTACAAGCTAGCAGAAAACAATCTTGTCATTTTTTATGATCAAAGAGGATCTGGAAGATCTCTTGAAGCGAAATTGGATGAAAAGTACATCAATATTAACCAGTTTGTTGAAGATTTAGAAACCTTACGAACATCGCTTGGATTCGATAAATTTATCTTAATGGGGCATTCCTGGGGTGGATTATTAGCAATGCAATATGCTGTTGATCACCAAGAGAACCTAATAGGATTAATTCTTTTAAACACAGCTCCTGCAGATTCTAATGGGCAAAAAGCTTTTGTAGACGAATTTGGATTGAGAACTAAAAGTATTCATAACGATATTCAGCCATTCTTTGCATATGAAGATTTCAAAAAGCCAACCGCCACTCAAATATCTGATTTATACCGAAAATTGTTTTCCGTTTATTTCTATAATCCTGAGGAAGTTAGGGAATTAATTCTTAATTTCAGTATTGCATCTGCGCAGAGCAGCTTTAAGGTAATGGAAGAGATGTCAAAAACATTTTGGCTTCAACCAAACATTAACCTATTTCCCAGGCTCAAAAAACTATTAGTTCCAACTTTTATTCTTCATGGCAAACAAGATATTGTACCTGTCTGGACAGCTCAAGAGATAAAAGATGCTATTCCTCAGTCTGAAATCGTTGTGTTAGATCATTGTGATCATTTTCCATACATTGAGCAACCCTCTCAGTTCTTCACTAAATTAAATAATTTTTTATACCAAATAAGCTGTAAGACTGGAGAATAGAATGACAGGACCGAATCCGAACTCTCTACATCCGATCAAGGACTATGATAGGCTTGTCTTTCTAAAAAACTTTGTGAAAGCTGGCAATATCTTTGTAGGAGATTATACCTATTTCGATGATCGCAGGTATGGCCCATACAAATTTGAAGAATAGAATGTTTTATACAATTATGATTTCGCAAAGGTTAAATTGGTGATTGGAAAATTTTGCGCCATAGCAGCAGAAACACGTTTCATTATGACAGGAGACCATAAGCTTGATGCCATCAGCACTTACCCCTTTCCTATCTTTGGACATGGCTGGGAATCTGCCTTCAACGTTTACGACCTACCTGTAAAAGAAGATATCATTGTTGGTCATGATGTTTGGTTTGGATATGATTCACTAGTGATGAATGGGGTGACAATAGGCAATGGTGCTATCATTGCAGCAAGAGCTGTAGTGGTTAAAGATACCCCTGCTTATTCAATTGTCGCTGGCAATCCTGCCAAAGTCGTAAAAATGCGATTTGATGATAAGACCATCGAACGTCTACAAAAAATCGCTTGGTGGGATTGGAGCATTGAAAAGATCAATAAGCATTTAAAACTGCTTTGCCATCAGGATGTTGATCAACTTGAAATTGTTTCGAAGGAAAAATAAAGGATAGTCTACCGATGGTCAACACTGATATTTCCTTTGCCTTTTTAAGGAGTCTCATTTTCCTTCCATGTATTACAAGCTTGGCATTCTTCAAGATTTGGCGTCGAAAAGGGATAAATGTTAATAATCCATAAATTTTGTTTCAACATTAACCTCTTTTTGTAAGAATGGAAATATGGAAAAGAGCTTAAATAACTATGCCTACTCAACAAAAACAACACATTCAGACCAAGTTTGGTAAAATGTATGAGCTCCGTAGTTTCATTCTCAGCGATGCAGCGCCTTTGCAAAGCTTTTTTCACCAAAGTGCTTTAGAAAGTACTCATACCCTTCATTACAAAGAAAAACCCATTTGTATAAGCAAACTAGAGACTAGAATCAAAACGACCACTGAATCGCCCTATGAGCTGTTTTTAGGAGTTTTTGATAAGGGTAAAATCATTGGACAAATATATTTCAGAGTTCAGCATCCTGACCACCCTTGGGTTAAACATATTGGTGAATTTGGAATGACAGTACTAAAAGATTATTGGGGACAAGGGATCGGCACAGAACTACTACTACAGATGGAAGCCTTTGCAAGTACTCTAAGCATCTCTAGAATTGAAGCAAAAGTTCGGACAACCAATGAACAGGCTATCTCTTTGTATAGAAAATTTGGATATCAGATTGAAGGAACAAGGAGAATGGCTGCTTTGATCAACGGATCTTTTGAGGATGAGCTCCATATAGCCAAACTTATTTCATAGTTTTACACTAGACATGCTTCCCTTTCCCAATTTATCCTGTAAAATTTTCTGTAATAGAGAACCACCGCAAAGAAATTGTAAAGAAAAGCTATAAAATATGCCCAAGACACATCAAATGCAAAAAATTCTACACAAATCCAAATCGGAAGAATAAAAACAAACCAAATAGAAAGCACTTCATTCCACATGACAAATTGAGTTTTGCCAGAGGATGTCAAAAGTCCTGAAAGCAAAGCTCTTATGGATTTGAATAAAAAAGCCATCCACCCCCATAAAAATGCCTGTTTGAGAGTCTTAAAATAGGAAAGTGCCCTTGCATAATCGGCAGAATTAAAAAACATTTTTACTACACCTGAGGGGTAAAGCCATAATAATAAGAAAATACCAATACTGAAAAAAATAGTAAGCTGTACTCCAGCAAATAAGACTTTTGAGATATTCGAAAAATCTCTGCTTCCTATCAAATTTGCTGAAATTGTAGTAACCCCTCTGGATAAACCTTGAATTACAAATACAAAAAATCCTGTCAATGTTTGCATGACACTAGCTAGAGTAATACTTGCCTCTCCTAACGTACTTATAAGCATAAAAAAGCAAGACCATGCAGCTGCTATCATTACCTGAGCAACTGCATTTGGATATCCTATTCTGAGCATTTTTAATAAAAGTGCAGGATTACATTTTGCATACAAGGTTTGATATTGAAATCTATTCTTTTTAGAAAAGAAGACCAACATTAATACTGCTAAAGCCATTCCTTGTGCCATAGCTGTCGCAATACCAGCACCTTTTATTCCCATTGCTGGGATTTGTAAACTTTCCATGCCAAAGATTAATAAATAGTTGAGGATAAGGTTTGTGCAATTCCCAAGCAGTGTGCTCAATAAAGGAATAATTGTTTGCTTTCTTCCAATAAAAAAAGCAGACAGCGCAACGCTTAATGGGGAGAAGGGACAGATTGCTATTAAAAGCTTGGCATAAAATACTTCATCCTGATTACTATCTAATCCCATTGGAAAAAAGTGCTCTGCAAAAAAAGCAAGCGGAAGAAAAAAAATGGAGGTAGAGAGCGAAAACCAAATCATTTGCCATGTGGGTTGGCTTAATTCTAGTTCTTTTTCTGCTCCATTTAATTGTCCTACAAATACATCAGCAATAGATGCGATAACATTTGTTCCAATTTGAAGCATCAAGACAACGGAGCTGATCACTACGATTGAATTCAGAGAAGTTAGAGAGTAGTGTGCCAAAAAAAAGTCTATCGCATAACAACATTAAGCTGCCAGAAAGGCTGCTCAGCATGAGTGGAATAGAAATAACTAGAAGAGACCAAGTGATTGATTGTTGTGCATTTTTCAGAATCGATATTTTTTTCATTTTAACAAAATGGGTCATCAGGAATACCTAAATTGCAAGCTCTTAACCATCTTGGATTCTTTGCAATGGGACATACAGCCCTGATTACATTCAATTTTTCAGACTTGAGAAAATTTATGACCCAAATTTCATCAGCATCCATGGTGATAGCAATTATTTCATCTAAAGTCATGTGCAATGATAAAAGTCCTTTTTCACATTTTGTAATTTTGGATTCAAAAAATTTTTGTCTTAACTCAGATATATTTTTATTACGCAAGGATAAAATTCTCTGCTCTATTTCTTCTGAGTATGCAAAGCCTCCTTTTATTGAAGAACTTTCTATAAGCATCAAAGCTTCTTGCAATGCATGTTCTATTGCTTTTTCCATTGAAAGT
>JBPQHD010000018.1:0-96964 GCA_051384485.1 Parachlamydiaceae bacterium | reverse complement strand
AAACTGAGCAATCTCTCTTAGATAAGCATCTGGATGCTCTTTCAGATAAGCCTTAAGCTTCTCATTTTCTATTTTATGAGGCTTGCGCTCTCTTCTCTTACTCGGTGCTAAACAGCCTATCTTCTTACGTTTGATCCAATTAAAGAGAGTTCTGATTGTAACTCCAAAAATGCGGCTCGCTTCTTCCTTTGAACCACCTTTCTCAATATAATCTAACGCTTTTTTTCTTAAGTCAGTTGAATATGCCATTCACATAGTCTACTCAATAAACATGAAAAATTAAATAGAAATTACTATATAGCAGGCCTTATGAAATCCTCTCTCTTGGATGAGGTATTGTCCACATTTGTCGTTAAGGGAAGAAATTAGCCAACCAAATGATTATTACAATGTAAAAAATTGTGCCCTAAAGTATTTTCCATTATCAGTAGGGACTTTTAAAAATCCAATCATTACTGCTTTAGCTACGCGATAAACAGCCTTAACAAGCCCTACTGAAGAGCTGTGGGCAGAGCAATCATTTTACTTCTCAAACAACCTATAATTTCTATTTTGGTATTCTCTCTTACCCATAATATAGGTTTCTTTGATGTTCCGATCATCCCCTAAGATCATAAGAAGAAATAATTTATCATTCAATTCTGTCGCTTCTTCGAGGCGGAATGACATTAAAGAAGTGGCTTTTAAATCCAAAATAACAAAATCTGCTTCCTTTCCTGCTTCAAAGTTTCCTACGTACTGATCGAGATATAAGGCCTTTGCCCCTCCCAGGGTAGCTTGATAAAATGCTTCAAAAGGTGTCATTCTATCCCCTTGTAATTGAGCTACTTTATATCCTTCCCCTAAAGTAGCTAACATCGAAAAGCTAGTTCCGGCGCCTATATCTGTTCCAATGCCAATTAATAGCCTTGCATCTTTGCATTGTTTCCACTTGAATAGCCCGCTTCCTAAAAAAAGATTAGAGGTTGGGCAAAAGCTAACCGATGCTTTTGCGTCTGCTAGATCGGCTATTTCCTTAGCAGAAACGTGGATTGCATGAGCAAACATTGAACGTGGACGTACGAGACCAAAATGCTTATAGACATCTAGATAGTTTTGGCTCCATGGGAAAAGTTCTTTGACCCACCTAACTTCCTCGATATTTTCTGATAAATGCGTTTGAACGTATACGCCAGGATACTCCTTGAGAAGGCATTGAATCATTTCTAATTGTTTTTCTGAAGAGGTAGGTGCAAATCTTGGTGTAATCGCATATAAAGCTCGGCCATTACCATGCCATCTTTTTATAAGATCTTTTATCTCATGATACGTGGGTACTACGGGCTTTAAAAGATATTTTGGCAAGTTCCTATCTGCTAGGACATTGCCAGCAATGATGCGCATATTCCTTAGTTGGGCAACTTCAAAAAGAGCTTCTACTGACTCTCTAGAAGCAGCTGCAAAAACCATAGCAGTTGTCGTACCGTTTTTCAGCAATTCTTCAGCGAATAGATGGGCCACCTTTATAGAGTATTCCTTATCCCAAAACTTTTTTTCATGAGGAAAAGTATACTTATTAAGCCATTCAAGTAATTGTTCTCCGTAAGAAGCAATCATACCAAATTGAGGGTAATGGGTATGAGTATCAATGAATCCTGGCACAATCAAGGCGTTTTTGCCATAGTCGTGAACGTTTGTGCCTTTTGTAATTTTTGACAATTGATCTTCGGCTCTACCCACAGAGACAATCTTTCCAAGGTCAACTAATAAAATGCCATCATCAAAATATTCATAGGAATCAGATGGATTCGAGTCATAGGGATCCTTTAAAAAATGAAGAATAGCACCTCTAAAAGCTTCTAACGCAGGCAAAGCCTCATTCAATAGTAAGAATAACGCTAAGAACACCATGAAGCATTTATTTTTTAGTTTCATCATCATCCTGCTTTATAAATGTGCTATTTTCCAGTTAATGGGAGACTGTCCATTTTTCTGTGTAAATCAGTTCAGTCATTTACTAAGCCTAACCTTTCTCCAAAAGCCAGTGCTAAGTGAGAAATAACTGTTTTCCATTCGAAGGGGCATCGTCCATTTTTTAGATACATCTCGAGCTGTTAAAAAAAAGCATTTTAAATAAAGCATCGTTAGTGGGAAAAATAGCTCTATTTTTGTGATTTTTCTAAACTGCCTGTGTGTAACGATTCTACTGCATTGGTGGTATAAATAATACGACGAATTGGGTCAGTAAATTCAAAAAAAGTTCTAATATTATCTCAGTGAATTATCCATGGTTTGAGAGCCAAGAGATAGCTAGCATCCCACTTCCCTGGAAGACGCTTTAGGATTTTGCTCTGCTAATTCCAAAGTGGCTGCCCATAAACCCCCTTTAAATCAGCTATTTCCTGAAAGATGGCCTTCAGGTGAATACTTTTCATAGCCAAGATGTTCATGCATTTCTTTTTGGAGTATTTGTTCAAGCATACCGCCAATCAAACATTGAACACTTCCATTTTTGCCTGTAATATCATCTGCTGTCTTGCATTTTGCAAGCTCTGCTTGAAGATCAAAATTATTTGGAAGTGACATTAGACCTATCTCCATATGTGTAAAATTTAGCCGCGGCCACCTCGTTTCCGCTTCGTTGCGGCTTCATTTCTCATGAAAAGGAAGATAAGATTTATCTATCTTTCAAGTATATTTACACAGGTTTTTTGACAGACTCGTTAGGGAATACAAGGGGAACCTTCCCAACCATTGTATATTTTTCAACTCACATGTATCAAGGAAGAACCAGTATGCAAAACGAACTTATAAACAAATGTTTAAGTTCAGCGTTGAAGAGTGAAGAGCAATCTCCATTGCTTCGTAGAAGGTAGGCAGTAGTTACATCGAGTTTGCGATTCAAAAAACGATCGAATATTTGTTCAATTCGACCGTTGTTTACTAAGGTAGGAACAACATTACTGCTCTTCAGCCTCTTCTTCAGATAGCATCCTCTGCAGTTCGTCCATATGCTGCATCACCCGTTTTTGACCTATTTGCATTGCGCGTTGCATAAGTTCTGGCAGTCTTTTCAGAGCTTTCTGACCGGTTTTTGTTTTGTAGAAAGCTGTCATTTCTTTTAATTCTTGGGCAGAGAAAAATTCCGCATACAGATCAACCATTTCATTGTGGAGGCTTTCTGCACTCATATATTTGCTATAGAATTCTCTTATGGAAACTTCATAGTTATCCATTGATGAATCCATTTGTTTTAACATTTGAATTGAAGCGTCAATAGAGTCACTCATCACTTTTTCAAATTGGATCGCATCTAATAGCTCATTAGCGGCCGCCCTGCGTTCAACTTCCCCTGCCATAAGCATCAATGGAGAGGTAAATAAGGCGATCATTAAGATACTTTTAACTATATTCTTGTACATACTTTTTATCCCTTTAATAGGTAGGTTGAGTTGTAACAAAAAACAATAGAAATATTGAGTAATAAAGTAAAGAGTTGTCTAAGGGTAGAAATAAAAATTCTCAACTAGATTGAGAAAAGTAAGCTTTATTTCCTTAAGAATATAATTGAAGAAAAGAGATGATCATAACACTTCTTGATCAAGGGTCGGAGGAGGTGGGATTCGAACCCACGGTACGGGTTTAGCGTACACACGCTTTCCAAGCGTGCTCCTTAAGCCACTCGGACACTCCTCCGCAACAAAGAGACCCCTTGCCTATACAAGGGATCTTTTAGCGTAAAAAAGACTTAAATAGAAAGTAGGTCAAGGTTTCATTGGCCTCGTACATGTTTCTACTCAAATGTTTGGGAAAAGCATATGTGAAAAAAGCATTATCTTGCAATGGAAGAATCATTCCAGGTACGAATGAGAAAGTTGGCGTGTTCTAAATCTTCTTTAAAATCAACTTCACAGCTATTTTTAGAAGGGATAAGCAGCCCTTTAACTTGTAGGCCTTCTTGAATAGCAAACTCGATACTTTTTTCAAAGTAGTCTGTTGGTTGGCATCGATTTAAGCCGGCTTTTAACTTGGAAAGATCCGCCTTCTTAAAAAAGTTAATGCCAATGGCTTCCCCTTGAGGATCTTTGACCTCCTTCGACACCTCGATGATGTTTCCCTGAGCATCGACGCGGTACTTCACCTCTTCATCGCCAACATGAGCTTGGTTAACGGCTATGCAAGTTTGATCTGTCGACAGAATATCTTTAAGCACACTAGGATGAAAAATAACATCCCCATTGAGCCAGAGGAGATCCTCCTCGATAAATTGCAGAGCTCTTCTCAGGCTACCGGCTGTATTTTCTTCTTCATAATGTGGGTTGTAGTAATAAGGTAACTGAGGAAAAGCCGTTAAAATCGACTCATAATGGAAACCAACAACAACAATGATGTCCTTCAGAGGAATATGCCTTAAGAGGATCTTTAACTGCCATCCAAGTAGGGAATCGCCATTTTCCAGCTTTGTAAGCGCCTTTGGGCAATGGCTTTGGCTATCTAATCGACTTCCTAGTCCAGCAGCAAGAATGACAACTTTCATTATCATTCAATCTTTAAGTTCATTAATAGGAGCAATAGGCAGAATCACTCTAGAAGGGTGCTCCGTACCTACATAAACTGTGTTAAGCGCTTTAAAAAGGCTTTTTTCGTATTTGGGATAGTTGGCACTTGCCACAGAAATACGAATAGAGTGTCCTCTTGCAAAAACCATACTCGTTGCCCATAAGTCAACTTCGATTTCCTTCACATTGTTAGGGATGGCTTCATTCATTTTCTGTCGCTTGAAAAAGTTTTTTAGGTTGGTAATTCCTTCTGCGATCAATACACTCTTCCCGTCTGGGTAGACATCACAAAGCCTTACAACCACATCATGGTCTTGCTGATCTGTGCTAAAATAAATCTTTGCTGTGATTGACCCAGTGACTTCAAGATCCTCTTTCAAAGGTTCGCTTGTAAACAGAACGATATCCTCGCGTGCTTCAATAGGGCTTTGGTCGACAGGTCCTGACGTAAGGAATAAATTGCGTCCTCCTAGGGTATGAGAGGGGTTTTCAGGGTTATATTTAAAGCTGAAAACTCTTTTTTCTCCTGGTTTAGAATCTAAAGTTTGCGCGGCTGATAAGTAAAAAGGCTTTGGTGTAGAAGCTGGAGGCCAAGAAGGTGCTGACTTCCACCGGTTTCCCGATGAAGAGCTGCCATCAAAGGGACCCATGACGAAGTAGGTAACTGGGGGTATTTTTTCTATGCCATTTTGTTCATTTTTGAGGTAGTGCGCAAACCAATCTTCTGGTTTAAAGGGGTAGGGCGGAACGAAAGCTGATGCTGGGTAGGAAAAGTCTCCAAATTGATTAACGAGAGGCCATAGATGGATCCAGGGACCGATGATTAGCTTTTGTTTGCCTTTGGCTCCCTCTCCTCCTTGGGTTTGCAACGTCATATAGGCATCTAAAGTTCCTTGCAGGAATGTGTCGTACCATCCACCAAAGTGGATAGCAGGGATATTGACTTGATGAGCAAGAGGCTTAGAGTTAAATTTCGCCCAGAAGTCATTATACTCAGGCTGAGATAGGATTGTATCTAAGCTAGACGGGTCTTTAGCATAGATCTTTGTCCAAAGTTTAACTTGTTGCCCAGCTAGCTTTCCTGCATGGCTAATACTGTGATTAAACAGGTCAGGAACGGCAAAGCAGATATATTGGCATTTCAGCCCTTGAGGCGCTGTTGGAGCTAGCAGCAGTTGAGTGATTCCCATACTTGATGTTCCAATCGTTCCAAGAGAGCCATTACAATAGGGCGATGAATTTAGCCATTGAACCGTATCATAACCATCTTGAATCTCTCCCGCTCCGTCTGTGTAGAAGGGTAATGTCTTCCCCTCTTTATCCATGACGCTGCGCGTGTCTTGGATAACAACGCTATAACCAAAGCTTTTTAAATAGCAGAACATCGTTGCATAAGGAGATTTTCGACCGGAGGGGCTTCGGATGAGAATGGCAGGTGATTTACCTTCTGGCTTAGGTGGGAGATAAATATCTGTAGGGAGTTCCACTCCATCGCGCATTTTAATAGCAATGGTTAAATCAGGTTTTTCGGCATGGCTAGCGATGGAGATGAGAAAGCAAAAGGCTAAAGAATAAAAAACAGTCCGCATTTGTTTGTCCTTAAGGAAAATTCAATGCGGATCTTAAAGGAGGAACTAATAAAAAGAAAAGAGGCTTTTGCTCTTATTTCACCCTTGCTGTTAGGCGAGCTTTTGTACGGCTTGCTTTATTCAGCTTGTAAATGCCTTTTTTAACGGCTTTATCTAACACGCTATAAGCAAGGTTCAGTTTTTCTTTAACAACAGCCGCATCACCTTTTGGCAAAGCTTCTTCAAAAGAGCGCAGAGCTGTTCTAACACGTGATTTGAGGTCACGGTTTTGAAGCCTTTTCTTGTTGTTCTGAATATCGCGCTTTAAAGGAGTTGGGCGCTTCACTTTTTTAGTTTTTTTGTCGGCAGAATCCTTAGCCATCTTTCCTCTACTTGAAATTTAACATTAATTTGAGGATTATATCTGTATTTACAAATTATTATCAATGAAAACAAAAATATCAGAAAAGCAACATTTATTAGAAGTATTGTCCGTGCTTGCCCCTGACAGCACCAAAACCACTTTACGCTCATGGGTTAAGCAGGGGCGAGTGACGATTAACGGGAAAGCCTGCCGTCGTGCGGATATCGAAGTGTTACCAGGACAGGAAGTTTCTGTCGAGCCTAAGCAGTGGGTTCTTGGGGGAAATATTAAGATTCTCTATCAAGATCATCATTTGATAGTGATTGATAAACCAGAGGGAATCTTGAGTGTTTCGAGCAATTTCGAAAAAAAAGAGACGGCTCATGGGTATCTTAAGCAACATTTCGCCCCTTCTCGTATTCATGTAGTTCATCGTTTGGACCAAGATACATCTGGTGTCATGATCTTTGCCGTTAGTGAAAAGGCAAGAGATCGTTTGAAGGCTATGTTTGAAAAGCATGACTTAGAACGCTCCTACATTGCACTGGTTGAAGGTGCTTTTGACGAGGAGAAAGGGACTTGGCAGTCTTACCTTTATGAGGATGGAAACTATTACGTACGCACAACAAATAATCCTGAAAAAGGGAAGTTAGCGATTACCCATTTTGAAGTTTTGAATGTGAAAAAAAATCTTTCAAGTTTAAGATTGACTTTAGAAACAGGGCGTAAGAATCAAATCCGCGTTCACTGCAAGGAGGCGGGACATCCGGTGATCGGTGATAAAAAGTATGGAGCAGAGACGAATGCCTTGAAAAGGCTCGGTTTGCATGCACACTATCTTTCTTTCAAACATCCGATCACAGGAAAAGTAATGGCTTTTACTTCCCCTGTGCCAAAAGAGTTTAACCGTTATTTATAAAAAGCTTTACTCAAAGTTGCTTTGAGTACCAGCTTGGAGCTGCTATGAGCAAAACGACTGTCGGCATGTTGGTGGCGCTTATTTTCGTTATCACTGCTATCGTGCTTTTTTATGTAGGTAATGCTTTCTATAAGGTATATCAATACAATCGACTTAAAGAAACAACATCTGTTACTGAGATTTCGTGGAGAGTAAAGCCTGAATCAGATGAGCATTACTATTTAGAAGCATCTTATTCTTATTTGGTAGAAGGTAAAGCCTACCAAGGTGAAACGGTTTTGGCTGGCTCCCCCTATCGAAATGCTTGGGCAGCTAATCAAGCGTTAAAAGAAATTTCTCCACAATACCATTACGTATGGTATGATCCCGATACTCCTTCTTTTTCAAACCTGGAGAAAAACTTTCCTTCTAAGGCTGTCATTTATGCTGCTATTATGTTTGTGATTTTGAATTACTTTGCCTGGGGTGGATATTTTTACACGACCCATTGGTTAAAAGCACATGGTTTAGATAGAAATGATCGTATTAAAAAATAAAACCAGTAGGGACGAGCTCCTTGAGGCTACCTTTCTTCCTGAAAAAGGAATGAATATGGTGAGCTATAAAAGAGGGGGTGTGGAGGTGATCGATCAGTCAACCTACAATCTTTTTGAAGAGAGATTTTCGGGTTTAGGCCCATTAATAGGACCACACTTCCATCGTCGACAGCCTTCATCATTACCCGTCATCAAAAATGAAAGTCTATTCCCCCATATAGCTCGTGTAAGAGCCAAGGGGATAGTCGATCCTTTTTCACATGGGATTGCTCGTTACGCCCCTTGGAGGGTAGAGGCAACAGAACATGTGTTAAAAGGTGAGCTTTCCGGCAAAGACCTCTGGAATGGGGTCCCTCTTGCTGAATTAGAGGGACAGAATTTTAAAATGGATTTCCAAGCCGAGTTGTTGCCCGATGGATTAAAACTTTATTTGGCGATCGTTAGTGATACCAATTCTTTAGTAGGCCTGCATTATTTCTATCGCTTGCCAAATGGCAAGGGGGAGGTGAAAGCGACGGTCAAAGATACCTACCTGGATCAAAGCGAGAAGAAGGCAATTCCCCCTGAATGGTTACTTGAGCCAAAGCAAATGAATTTTTCATTGGATCAAGGGGCAGATTTCACTTTCTTTCCTCACCCAAATCCCTTGAGAGGGGAGATTTTGCTCAAAACAAGCGAATATCAACTAAAAACGGTTTACGAGTGCCCTTGCCAGGAAAATGCATGGCAACTTTATCACCCATTAGGGGCGAGCTTTGTTTGTATTGAGCCTGTGAGTGCTCAAGTACCCAGGCACCCCATCCTGACTGTCAGTTCCTTAAATATTCAACTAACGATTGAGAGTCCATGAGTCGCGGTTTTGCTGAGCATTTTCCAATGACGTATTCCCAATTGGCTCGCTTTAAGCAGGGGCAGCCACATGACCAATACTCGATCAAAGGGTCAAAACAAGGAAAACGAGTTTGCAGGGTTTTATTTATTAGAAAGTTGTTCCTAAGTCCCTTCACCGCACCTACTTCTTCTATTTATAGCATGATATTAGCCGCGATTAAAATTGGTGAATTAGGATTTCGTTTTATTATGTTGACTTATCCGACACCTAAAAATTCGCGAAAATTTGTCAGAGTAAGCAAGCAGATTTCTGATTATCTCATGCTTTCCGTTATTTTACCGGCAAGAGTGTTGGCTGATATCGGACGATTAGCTGTCGCGATGGTGGTTCATTCTCACTATTATTTCTCAAAGCTAGATAAACATCCTCTTACTGTTCAAATGAAATATTATGATGCAGCCATCTACCAAGAGCTTCAAAAATTTTGGTTTGCCACTCATTTAACGCTCCAGCAAAAAGCAGAAATTAATGAGCTGAAAGACGCTTATAAACGCATTTTGGGGGAGCTTGGTAAAGCAGAAAGAAAAAAGATCTTTTCTGAAAAGTTTTTATTTTATTTGCGTCTGATGGATCCCATGAATCTTCATTCTCAGTACCTAATTCAACTTAGAAAGATTTGCTTGGATTTTGCTCTTAAAGAAAATATTCAAGTGGAATTTAAAATTGCTTACTCGGCTTCAAATTCAAGAAATAGCAGCTTTATCTAACATTTTAATTTATGCCAATGTACATTTTGCTTGAGAAAGGTAGTCGTAAAAGTCTGGTTCTGTAGTAATAAAAATGTGGCGATGAGCCCGACAAATCGGGATAATGGCATCGATAATTTCCGTACTTCCAACTCCTGGAGTACAAATGGCTGAAATCTTGTCAATAAAAGGGCTATTTTCGAGGATAATAAGGCCTTGTTGATAGTCGGAAAGGCTGAAACCTTCTTCCTGTACGCGAAAAAAAAGCAGAGAGTGGCAATAATGAAGCGCCTGAATGGCGTAGTAAAGCCCGCGGCTCTCAGGAGGTGGATTGCCAAAAAGGTCTTGAAGCTGAGCAAGGTTATCAATTTTGTAACCTTTGGTGTATTCACCACGTTCTGCTTCTCCAAAAAGAGCGATAGAAAGGGAATCGTGCATAATTCTCTCTTTATTTGTTTCATCTCTTTCTTACTTATTATAACATAATGAATTAATTAAAAATAAAATTTGATTAAAAGAAGATAGTTCTTGGCAAAAAATTTATCAATAGTGGATAAATAATGAATTCATGCCTAAATAGCTCAGTAGGTAGAGCAGCGCATTCGTAACGCGAAGGTCGTCGGTTCGATTCCGGCTTTGGGCACATCCCCGGAGACATTTTCAGAAATGACAATGTTTCCGGTTTTTTCATTGCTGGGCAATCTTTATACATCTGTCTAAAAGTGATCTAGCTTGTATTAAATATTTTAAACAATTTAGATTCATTACTCGCGGTGCCATGACGGTGCAGTAAAAATCAATCTTTACCAGCACGGCCAACCACTTAAACCAAAACTAACAAGAGGTTTAAGATGGCATCCATCTATCAACGTACCAATAAAAACAGCTCCAAAGTGTGGCGAGGTGTTATTCGAATCAAAGGGCACCCTTCTGTTTGCTATCATGACGAAAGAAAACAGGTAGTCGAAGATTGGACGAAAGAAACAGAAATCAACATGAAGAGTGGCAAGTATGACTTCGATAAAAATAATGAGAAAACTTTATCGGAACTCAGGAGAATCATGGCTGCTAACCCTCCTAGTGTTTCTTTAATTGTAACCGGTCGGCCCGATGCCGATGAAGATGATGCACTTGCTGAATACCTACAACATTGATTGCAAGGGGCAAAGGTGCATCCGAAGCCCTTTTTGCAGCGAGTTCTCGGCTCATCGGCTGATCAAAGAATGCTGAATGCTAACCCAGAAAAATACCCATTTGGTAAGAAAGGTTTAGAGCTCAACGTGCAAATCGACCGTTTTTAATTTGTGATGGAGGTTTTGTATTGCAATAATGAGTTTATTGCTAAGCGAGTTCGAGTTTAAACATTTGCTTGAAGTGTAGAAAGGCACAAAAAGCTCTTTTGAGAGAGTTAGTGGATCATCAAGTTATAAACCATCCTCTAAAACTCCTCGATATGCGACACCTCTACTCCTTTTAAACAATTTTATAACTTGATTTAAAAAAACAGGTATGAAATTTCTAAAATAAAGGCGAGTATAAGCATGCCTATCCAGACCGTTAATCCTTTTAATAATCAACTTGTTAAAGCATTCTCTGAAGCAACTCTAGGAGAAGCGAAACAAGCGATTGCCCAAGCCAATGGCGCTTTCCTCAGATGGAAAAAAGAAACGTTTGCGAATCGCGCCAAACTGCTAAAAGATACAGCTGCTAAAATGCGTGCGAAGAAGGAAGAACTTGCTAGAACTATTACACTTGAAATGGGAAAATTAATCAAAGATGCAAGGGCTGAAATTGACCTTAGTGCTGATATTCTAGATTACTACGCGGACAACACCGAAGCCTTCATTAAAAAGCAAACCATTAAATCTTCCTCAGGTAAAGCTTATGTCGTGTTTGAGCCGATCGGCGTCATTTTTGGCATTGAGCCATGGAATTTCCCCTTCTATCAAGTGATTCGAATTGCAGCGCCTAATTTGATGGTTGGAAATACCGTAATCATTAAACACGCCTCTAATGTCCCACAGTGTGCTATCGCCATTGAACAGTTATTTCATGAGGCTGGAGCTCCCAAAGGTGTTTACACTAATCTTTTCGTTTCATCACGAGAGACATTGCAAGCGATTATCACTGATTCCGGTGTTGGGGGTGTTTCCTTGACAGGAAGTGAGTCTGCAGGATCCCATGTTGCCGCAGCGGCAGGCCAAGCTTTAAAGAAATCAGTTTTAGAGCTTGGGGGAAGCGATCCCTTCATCGTTTTAGATGACGCGGACATCGATCAAGCGATTGATTGCGCTGTCTGGGGCAAAATGAACAATACAGGGCAATGTTGTGTTGCTTCAAAGAGGTATATTTTACAGGATTCTATCGCAGACCAGTTTATCGAAAAATTTAAAGAAGCTCTTGCGGAGCTAAAGCCTGGAAATCCTTTAGATGATAGCACAACGCTTGGACCTCTCTCAAGTGAATCTGCAGCTGTTCAATTACAAGCCCAGATTGATGACACAGTGAAAATGGGAGGAAAAGTGTTGCTGGGGGGAAAGCGACCAAATATTTCAGGGGCTTTTGTGGTCCCCACAATATTAATAGATGTTAGACCCGGTATGCCCGCTTACGATGAAGAGCTTTTCGGACCCGTGGCTACGATCTTTCGCGTGGAAACGGAAGAAGAAGCCATTCGTCTAGCGAATGATACACGATTTGGCTTAGGGGCCTCTATTTATAGCAATGATATTGAACGTGCTGAGAAGATCGCTCGACAAATAGATAGCGGGATGGTTTTCATCAATCATCCTACGTGGACTGAACCCGAATTGCCTTTTGGGGGAACAAAAAAATCCGGTTATGGGCGAGAATTGTCAGAAATGGGCCTGTTTGAGTTCGTAAATAAAAAACTGATTCATATTAGCGAAGATCAAGACTTGTTTTAAGGAGACATATGGGTCAGCAGCTAGCAAAAACTTTTCTTTTAGGCGGAAAACTACCTCTTCGCCGTTTAGGCTTTGGTGCTATGCAATTGACGGGAAGAGGAGTTTGGGGGGAGCCGGAAAATCGAGAAGAAGCTAAGCGAGTGCTGCAGAGAGCGGTTGAGCTTGGTATCAACCTTATCGATACAGCAGATGCTTATGGACCTGATGTTTCGGAAAACCTAATAGCTGAAGCTCTCTATCCTTACCCTGTGGACTTAGTCATTGCTACAAAGGGGGGGTTAACAAGACAAGGACCTAATGCTTGGGCTCCAGTTGGAAGGGCGGAATATCTTATTCAGTGTGTCGAAATGAGTTTGCGTCGCCTTCGCCGCGATTATATCGATCTTTACCAGCTTCACCGTATTGATCCCAAAACTCCTTTAGAAGAATCATTAAAGGCTCTGCAAAAGCTACAACAGCAAGGCAAAATCCGCTTTATTGGATTGTCAGAAGTGACCATTAAAGAAATCGAGCAGGCTCAAAAAATTGTCAGGGTAGACACGGTTCAAAATTTATATCACCTGATGAATCGGCAATCAGAAGGAGTTTTAAATTACTGTGAGGAGTATCATCTAGGATTCATTCCCTGGTTTCCGCTTGGCAGTGGAGACATCGTGCAAGAAAAGGGGCTGATAGAGAAAATAGCTAATGAAAATGGAATCACGATTGCACAGTTAGCCCTTGCTTGGTTGTTGAAGAAGTCTCACGTAATGTTACCTATCCCCGGAACAGCCTCAATTAAGCATCTAGAGGAAAATGCTGCAGCTCAATCCGTCCAACTTTCCGATGAGGACTATACAAAGTTAAATAGTTTATTGTGAGAAGCTTGTTAAATCTATTGTGAAAAAATAAATAAGAATTTAACTTGTTCCATTCTGCTAAACCTAAGTAGCGAATGATGATAGATCCTCAACAAGATGAGCACGTTAAAATCCTAGATTATTGGCGTACAATAGAATTTTTCACGCCACAAGCTATTCCAAAGGCAGATAGTAAGCAATTAATATTCGATTTACTAAATGAGGGCCCCGCACCTTGGGAAAAAGGTCATCGATTACAAAAAGAGCCCTGCCCTGACGATAAAAAATGGCAATTTTTCGTTTTCTGCGGTTTGTATTCTTTGCAGTCCGTAAGAGATGCAATTGAAAAGTTTTACGGAAAAGACGAAGAGATAGAAAGGGCATCCATACAAGGGGATTCTTGCACCTTTTCTTTTAATGCCTCCTCTAAGGGAGAGTTAATCGATGGATCCTTTGTTCTTTCCAATTGTGCCTGGGCTATTCGTTGTATCATTAATCAAGAGCCTGACTCAATTGACCATTTAGAGGAAGAAGTAGTCCAAGATTTGGGCGACAATTTCAAAGCAATTCTCCAAAACTTATCGGACCATGATAGGGCTTATGCAAAGTTAAGCTATGCTGTTAACCTTATTCTTAAAAAGTTAAAGTTAGAAAGCTTTGTGCCATCCGTTCGAATCCGTATCAAGGCAATTCGTGTGGATAGGGAACCTGAAGAAGAAAGCTTAGGTGACGTACAAGACCACCAAGAATTACTTTTCAATAGCTTTTTTATTCAGGATTTGAATCTAGTTAAGCAATCAATTTTAAGAAACGACTATGGTAATGGCTTAAAAAAAATCTTAGCATCACAGCCATCCCTACAACAGCTTGACCTTAGAGAGGATCCTTACCTTTCTTATCAATCGACTGCTCCACATTTTTTTCCTAAAGGCTGTTGGCCGTCCAATGGCAGTTATTCCTTAGCATTAAGCCAACAATTTGCTGTAAATGTGATCGTCCAAGACCTTAAAGATCAGGCAGGCCTCCTAGCCGTTAATGGGCCGCCTGGGACTGGGAAAACGACATTACTAAGAGATGTATTCGCTGCTATTGTGGTAGAGCGAGCGACCCTCTTGTCCAGGTTTGATAAGCCACAAGCAGCGTTTGAAAATGCACACCAGCCAAAAATGATTTCTCATTGGAAGAGGCATTTTCAAGGCTATGAGATGGTCGTAGCGTCTAGTAACAACGGTGCTGTCAATAACGTTTCTTTAGAGATGCCAAAAAAAGAAGCGATAGACCCTAGATGGCTTGAAACTTACAGTTACTTTGGAGATGTCATCACAAAAGTATTGAATAAAGAAGCATGGGGTTTAGTAGCCGCCCGTTTAGGAAACAAAAAAAACTGTTTTGATTTCTTTAGTAAATTTTGGTTCTTTAGTGGAAAAGAAAAGAGAAGGGATTTTAAGGCTCACTTATCCTCTCCGTCAAGATGTGTCGACTGGAGGGCTTCCATTAAGCGTTTCCAAGGCGCCCTAGCTAGAGAGCAAGAAATAAGGGAGTCCCTTAGCCGATTTTATGACATTTCACAAAAACTAGAAGAGCTAAAACAAAAAAAAAGTGAACTGGCTGAAGATATCCAAGCACTAAAGAAAAAATACGTAGAATTGAAAAAATTTAAAACACGAGAGCACAACCTTCTTTCTGACCAACAACAACTTTTAGATCTTGCCTACATTAAGCGCAAAGAGCATCACAACCAGCTTCCAAGCATTTTAGAAATTGTTCTGTCATTAAGCCAAGCCTTCTTTGAATGGAGAAGAAAAAAAGCCGTTTATCAAGAAGCAGTAGAGCGATATGAGGTACAAGTGGAATCGTTTAAAATAAGTTATCATCAGGCAGCAAAGGCCTTGTTAGAAGTGGAAGAAACGGGTATCGCGAAAAAACAGCTTCTGAAAGAGACTACAGAGCAGATAGAGCGCCTAGAAGTCTTATTGAAGCGATACAGAGAGGCAAGTGCTATGAAAATTCCTTCTCTTCAGGCATGGTTAGCGAATGAACACCAAAGAGAGCTAGCCTCGATATGGGATTGCCCTAAATGGCGGGAAGCTCGTGAAGTGGTCTTTTTAGAAGCCTTAAGGTTGCATCAAGACTTTATCAGCTTAAACAAGGAAAGATTTCTCGATAACCTCGAGTATCTCTATCAATGGCTATCAGGAAGTAATGACATCAACGTGAACACTCGAGACATCGAAGCAGCATGGACAACATTTTTTTTCGTTGTTCCGATTGTTTCTACCACCTTTGCTTCTTTTTCTCGACTATTTAGAAAAATAGGTCAAGAAAGGTTAGGTTGGCTTTTTATCGATGAGGCTGGGCAGGCTCATCCACAAGCAGCTGTTGGGGCCATTTGGCGATCGAAACGCACGATTATCATTGGCGATCAATTGCAGTTAGAGCCAGTGGTTACAATGCCCCTTTCAGCTCAAGAAGCTTTAAGGAAGCATTATGGCGTAGAGGAGGTATGGATGCCCGGCAAAACATCTGTGCAAGCATTGGCAGATCGTGTGAGCCAATTTGGCACAAGACTTACCATTAACAACAAACAGTATTGGCTTAGCATGCCTTTAAGAGTTCATAGGCGTTGTAGTAAGCCTATTTTTGATATTATTAATCGTGTTTTTTATGATGGCCTCATGTTATTTGGCACCTTTGAAAAGGTTGTGGCTATGAGAGAAAGCGGTTGGATAGATGTAGTCAGTCAAGTTGCAGACGAGCATTGGATCCCAGCAGAAGGGGAGGCTTTGCATCATTTATTAGACGAAATTCCAGAAGATGTTGATCGGATCTTTCTTATAACACCGTTTAAATCGGTGGAAGAACGGCTTAATCGCTATAGGAAATTACGCTCTAATATAGATGTAGGCACTATTCATAAAATGCAAGGGAAGGAAGCCGATGTCGTTATATTGGTGTTAGGAGGGGATCCCAAAAAGCCTAATGCTAAACGTCTAGTAAGTGCAAAGCCAAATCTGTTGAATGTGGCTGTTAGCCGAGCAAAAACGCGTTTATTTATTATCGGGAATAAGAGAGATTGGTCTTCATTAGCGTATATGAACGAGGTTTGCCACTTGATGAACAAAAACGAGCTATCATTAGAGCCTCTCTACTCTTGCCAAAGAGCTTAATTTATCAAAATTTTTAGTTGCTAAGTAAGCGATAGGTCCAGCGATAGGGGAGTATTCGGAGCAGGCGGGCAACGGCCGAATAAAACCAAGAAGGCTCTAGTTTGGTTTTGTTTTTTAAAATTTTGCTTAAAGTGTAATCGGCCATTTTTTCTGCTGACCAGGTAAAAGGCAGAGTTCCCTTTAATCCTTCGGTTGCAACAGGCCCGGCATAAACAACAGCAAATTTTAAATTGGTGTGGCAGTAGGTTAGGGAAAAACCCTCGAAAGCCTTTGAAACGGCTGCTTTAGAAGCGGCATAGGCACTACCAGCTGGGGGAGCAAAGATAGCGTTAATCGAGCTTGTTACAACAAAAGTTGCCCCTCCATTTTGTTGACATGCTTCTTGCCAACAAGAGACCCAATCAATGACGCCAAAATAGTTAACGGCCATTATTTGTCTGTGAAAGTCAGCGTCAATGCAAGGAGATTCTTCTACAGCCTTTTCTCCTGCAATCCCTGCATTCAGAAAAAAGAGAGAAGGGCAGAGCTGGCTATTTTTTAACTGCAAGGAAACGTCCCGGATCTGGCTTGCTTGAGCAAGGTCACAAAGATAAAAGGAGAAGGGCGAGCCTAATTCTTGCTTAAGCTTTTCTAAGCTTTGCAAATCGCGCCCGATTCCTATCACTTGAAAGCCTACCTTGACAAGCTTGGTAGTAAGAGCGGCTCCTATTCCTTTTGACGCCCCAGTCACTAATGCTAATTTTTTCATTCTTGCAGGCTAGCACAACGATGATGTGTTGTCAACTATGGCTCATTTAAATTTGCTATAAATGTTTTTAATTGCTCGATAGCATGGCGAGTATTCGTACGAAGCTCATCATAGCTTCTTTTCAGGGTTTGACTGTTACTAGCCTCTTCTTCTGTTAAGTAGTGGCCAATGTCGATCAATTTGATGATACATTTTTGCTCATCTCTATCCTTATTTTTTCCCATCACAAAGAGCAGGCTATGCCCATAAAAAGCAACAGGAGCTTGGTCAAGTTTTCGTTGAATATCTTCCAGCTGCTCAACTAAGGCACTTAGCGTAATTTTAGAATCGTTGATATCTTGTCTGATCGTATTTTCTGAATTTTTAGCAGCCACGTATCTTTCTTTAAAGCCACTTCCTTTGACCACTCTAAAGTCTCTTCTGACAACCCAGTCAACGATTTTTTGTTTTAGCTTTTTAAATTTTTTAGGTCGGCCAGTTCGTTTTTCATCCACAGTTTTGGAAAAGGTTTTTTTCCCTAATTTAATATCGATTATACAGGGATTTTCAAATCGCTGCGTTAGATTCTCCATCATCACAGTGTTTTGATTAGTCTGATAAACTCCAGGAATGATGGTTTGAAGTGAAGCAAACGTTTCCTCATCTCGGATCTTTGAATACATGGTCACTTCATGTTCGGAAGTCGTTTTAGTAATCGTTCCATTCGCATGGACTTCAAAAGCTCTCGCATGTCCACCTTGCTGTCTGATCGAAGTGATTGTTGGTTGGTGATCTACCGGTTCCTCTTGCTGACGGATAGAGGATTCACCAAGGTGAGTCTCTTCTTGCTCTCCGATAGAAGGCATGCTTGGTTGGTTATCTACCGATTCCTCTTGCTGAGGAATAGAGGATTCATTGGGTTGGTTTTGGGTGAGAGAACCTAAAAGTTTTTGTTGAGAAAGTGATTTTATGCCTTCAATATTTTGAGGGGATTTGTCAGTAAGTTCCTTAACGCTTCTATCAGAAAGTAACGTTGCGGGATTGTTGTTATTCTCTAAAAGATTTTCTTGGGTAATTTTACTGCTGATTGGAAAGCTGCTCGGTGGAGACTCGCTTGCTTTTCTTTGAGAAGTCGGCACTGTCTTCGAAGCGTCCGAGGGAAGAGAATTAACACTCATAGTCAACCTCCCGATAACAATTTATTATTATAATAACATTAAATTATTATTTTAATAAACTGTTTGGTTGGCTAACTAATTAATGTGTAATAAATTATCTCGATTAACAATGTTTTTACTTTCAAACCAAAGACTCCATAAAGCTTTGACAAACTCTATATTGTCGATCGTTCCGCTTACTTCTTCATTGATAAGAAACTCGAAATGCCCGCCTGGTAACCACCTAAAAATAAGAATATCGCCAACGCGCATATCTTTTTTAAAGAAGGAAAGGAATAACTGAATTTCTGGTTGTAATTTCTGTAAAGTTTCTCTCGGCAAGGCATTTTGAAAGGCTTCTAGGTATCCATGTTTAACACGCTGTGAACCCGCGTCATGAATCCATTGGATGCTTAATTGCTTACCCCAGTGATCATTCATGATCTCTTCTAGGAGGGGACCTTTCGAAAAGGCATCTTTTTCAAGATAACTCGCGATACTGTAAATCTTAATAAAGAACTTAGTTCTTGTAGCTATGCCAGTGAGCTGCATGTGATAGACTGTTTCATGGGACGTAAATGCAATCTCTTTAGGAAACGAAACACCTGTGGTGCAACTCGTTACCTTCTCTTCCGCAATTAGAGGATGGCAACTGAGACATATGAAGAATAAATATTTTAAAATTTGTTTCATGGTTAACCTCATGAAAAAGATAGCATCTTCTTTTTTGCAATGTCTAGCTTTTTTAATGACAAGAAATTTGTGCGCAGTCTGCAGCAATAACCCATCCTCCCCCTAGAGCGCCATAAAGGTTAATAAAGGTAATAAAGCCGTCACCCTGGGCCTGAGCTAAGTCAAGCTGAGCAGCAAACAAATTTCTTTCAGCATCTAAAACGTTGAGATAATCTGTTTGTCCGTTATCATATTGCAATAGAGCTAATTCGAGATATTCTTGTAGCGTTTCTACCCTTTTTTCCTGGACATCGATAAGTTCAAGTGTTTTCTCATGGCCAATTAATGCATCGTTCACCTCTCTAAAGGCATTTTGAACTGTTTTTTGATATTCATAGAGCGCTTGTAAGGTCCGCATTTGGGCAACATCAACCTGATAGGTGAGGCGATTAGCGTTAAACAATGGCTGTAGGAAAGAGAGCATGTAATTCCATTGTGTTGAACCACCTGTAAACAAGCTGCTTAATTCTAAGCTAATATTGCCATAGGATCCTGTTAGTTGAAGCAGTGGAAAAAATTGAGCCCTTGCTTCGCCAATTCTTGCATTAGCAGCAATCAGCTGCTGCTCTGCCTGCATAATATCGGGCCTTTGTTCTAAAAGCTCCGATGGTAAGCCTGCTGGAACACTTTTCGGACGAACAAGAGTATCTAATGTCTTTCCTCGAGGAATTGCTTGAGGGTTTTTTCCTATTAAAATACTGAGAAGGTTTTCTTGTTGAGGGATCTGTATTTCTAGCTGTTTAACTTGGGATAAGGCCACGTCAACCTCAGAGGCTGCTTGCTTGACCTCAAGCTCTGAGGTGAGGCCTTCTTCAAAACGCAACACGGCAAGCTCATAGGAGGCCATGCGTGATTTATAAGTATCTTGAGACACCTTGAGTTGTTTATCAAAGAGCCGCAACTCGATGTATGCTTTAGCAACCGATGTCACAAGGCTTAAAATGACGCCTCTTCTTGCATCAATTTGACTTAAATAATCATGTAAGGAGGCATCAGACAAGCTTCTAATGCGACCAAAAAGATCAAGCTCATAGCTAAGATTCAAGTAAACATTGTAGGTATTCATCGTCCTAATAATTTGATTAGGCGACAAACCATCAATGTTAAAAGACTCTAAAGAAAAATTCTGTCGTTGAAAGTAGCCAGAACCCGTTAACTCAGGCAGCAAGTAGGAGCGCGCAATCCCATAGCTAGCATAAAATTCATCGACTCTAGCTGCGGCGGCCTTCAAGTCCTTATTATATTCTAGAGCTTCACAAATCAGCTCATTTAAAACCGGGTCATTAAACTCTTGCCACCAATTAAAATTAGCGATGGTGGATGTATGATCGCTCTCTATTCTCCAGTCTTCGGGGAGCCCATCAATTGTTCTTTGGTACTTGGGGTACAAGACGCAAGAATGGAGGGATAGTAATAAAAAAAGTAGGCAAAATAGGAGGCTACTCTTGGCTTTCATGCATTTTTTTTGGTTTTTTGAATTTTTCAGTTAATTCTTCAATAATACGGTAGAAAAAAGGTACAAAAAAAACGGCAAAAAAAGTTGCGCTAATCATACCTCCTAAAACACCCGTTCCAACAGAATGACGGCTATTTGCACCTGCCCCTGTGCTTATTGCTAAGGGGACAACGCCAAAAATAAAAGTTAGCGATGTCATTAAAATGGCTCTAAAGCGTAAACGAGCAGCTTCTAAAGCCGCTTCAATAATGGGCATTCCTTCATTTCGCTTGATCACCGCGAATTCAACGATTAAGATCGCATTCTTTGCTGATAAAGCGATAAGAGTGACTAATCCGACCTGAAAATAAACATCGTTCGAAATACCTCTCAATAAAATCGCTAAGAAGGCTCCGAATAAACCAAAAGGCACAGCTAAAATAATAGCAAAAGGTAAGGACCACTTTTCATAAAGCGCTGCTAGAACAAGGAAAACGACGACAATGCCTCCAAGAAGAACCGAACTTGCCGTCCCGCCTGTTGCTTTTTCTTGAAACGACTCTCCGCTCCAAGCAAAGGTCATGTCTTGCGGAAGAATTTTTCTAGCAATCTCTTCCATGGCACTCATGGCCTGTCCTGAGCTGTAGCCTGGGGCGGCTTGGCCAAGAATTCGTGCTCCATTAAACCCGTTAAAGCGACTAACAATGGTAGGTCCAGACACATATTTCAAGGTGACCAGAGACTTCATTGGAATCATATCACCTGTAGATGAACGTACATAAACCTCTCCAATATCATCAATCTTGTAGCGATAGGCAGGCTCTGCTTGAGCCGTGACACGAAAAGTTCGACCAAACTTGTTAAAGTCATTAACATACAGAGATCCAAGAAGCACCTGCAACGTTTGAAAGACATCAGCAATGCTAACACCATAAGAGCGAGCCTTATAGCGATCAAGGTCGACAAAAAGCTGCATATTATCAGCTTGAAAAGTGGTTGATAAATTGGCCAATGAAGGATAGTTCATCGATTTTTCAAGAAATTCCCCAACAGCTTGGCTTAATCCTTCAATCCCAGACGCACCTCTATTTTCAATCCAAAATTCAAAACCCCCTACTGTCCCTAATCCTTGGATAGCAGGAGGATTAAAGGTGAGGATGAGCGCTTCTGTAATTTTACTGTACTGCTCGTTAAAAAACTTTAATAGAGCATTAAGTTGCGTGCTTCGCGTGGTTCTTTCGTCCCAATCCTTAAGAACGAGGAAGTTGGCGCCTACAGTGGTGCGGTTTAACCCATCTAAGAGGCTAAAGCCAGAAAGAGAGACCATATGCTCTACAGCTTCATTTTTTTTAGCAATTTCATAAATTTTTTCATCGACAGCCGTTGTGCGATCTAAGCTTGAGCCGTCAGGCAAGTTGGAAATGGCCATAAGATAGCCTTGATCTTCATTAGGCACAAAGCTTGTTGGGATAAAATGGGCTAAGAGCATGAGGCCAATGATGAGTGCAAAGAAAATAGCAAAAGAGAGGTAGGTTCTGTGAATCACCCATTGAGTGACTCGAAGGTAGGCTTGCGTGAATCTGTCGAAATAATAGTTAAAAAAATTAGCAAATCGTCCAGGTTTAATCTGCTTTCTTAACAGTAAAGCTGCGATGGCAGGGCTTAAAGTTAGAGCAACAATTCCGGAGATGATCACCGAAATTGCTATTGTAATTGCAAATTGGCGGTAAAGCTGCCCTGCAATGCCTCCCAAAAAGGCGACCGGGACGAAGACTGCACAAAGAACAAAAACAATCGCAATGATGGGTCCGGTGACCTCTTCCATCGCATGAATAGCTGCTTCTCTTGCTGAATAGCCAAATTCACGGATATTTCGTTCGACATTTTCAATCACTACAATGGCATCATCCACTACAATCCCTATAGCCAAAACGAGTCCAAAAAGTGTTAATGTATTGATAGAAAAGCCTAGTAAATACATACCTGCAAATGTACCAATAATGGAAACGATCAAGGCTAAAATAGGTACAAGAGTGGCTCGAATATTTTGTAAGAAAATGAATGTAACGATGACAACGAGGATAGCTGCTTCAAAGATTGTTCTAACGACTTCTTTAATAGAAGCCTGGATAAATTTTGTTGTGTCGTAGGGAATTGAGTAACTTAAACCTTGAGGGAAATTTTTTTCCAGCCTCTGCATTGTTGCTTTTACTCTTTCTGCAACATCTAACGCGTTTGCTCCATACTGCTGATAAATAGCGATAGCAGCTGTACTTTTTCCATCAAGTCGGGTGTTCACACTGTAGTCTTGAGCTCCTAACTCGGCTCTACCAATATCTTTCAAAAGGACCATGGAGCCATCAGGATTGGCTCTTAATATAATGTTTTCAAACTCCTCAGGTGTAGCCAACCTCCCTTTGGCAATGACAGGTATCGTCATTTCGACAGGATGAGGGGTAGGGGCCTGACCAATTTGACCAATGGCAAATTGTTGGTTTTGTTCTTGAATTGCATTAACAACATCCGTGGCAGTAATGGCTAGCTGCGCCATACGATCAGGACGAAGCCAAAGACGCATCGAATAATCTCGAGCACCGACAACCTGAGCATCGCTTACGCCATCAACACGAAGTAGTTCGTCCACAATGTTGATAGAGGTGTAATTACTAACAAAAATATCATCTAGGGAGCCATCTCTTGATTGAACATTGATAAAAAGCAGAATATTTGGCGTTTGTTTGTCAACCGTAACTCCTATTCGTTGTACTTCTTGGGGTAGGCGAGGTAAAGCTGTATTCACTCGATTTTGAACGTTGACTTGAGCCATATCGGGATTGCTCCCAATTTCAAAAAAAACGTTGAGGATCATTTCCCCCGAAGAGGAGTTTTGCGAATACATATAGATCATGTTTTCTACGCCATTGACTTCCTGTTCAATAGGAGAAGCAACATTTTCTGCTACAGTATTGGCATCGGCTCCTGTGAAGCTTGTGCTAACAACAACTTGAGGTGGTGTAATATTGGGATACTGCTCAATGGGTAAATTCTTAAGGGCGACTAATCCTGCTAGCGTAATTAAAATGGAAATGACACTTGCAAAAATGGGCTTGTCGATGAAGAGATGGGAAATCATTTATGTATTTGAAGCCTCTTGAAAAGAACTTGTTTCTTTAATTTTTAAGGGCATGTGATTTTGAATTTTGTTAACGCCATCCACAACAACATACTCGCCTGCTTGTAAACCAGATTTAATGATCCAATAGCTTTCATACCAATCACCCGGTACAACCTCTCGCCTCTCTGCTTTATTTTCTGGGTTCACAATGTAAACATACATACCCGTTTGTCCTTGTAAAACAGCTTTTTGTGGAACTAAGATGGCATTCGGTCTGATAGCTCCTAAAACTTTGGCCCTGATAAATTGTCCTGGTCTTAGCAGATTGTCAGGGTTGGCAAATTCCGCTCTTACTAACATTGTTCCTGTTGTTTGTTGCAATGAAGGATCTGCAAAATTAACTTTGCCTTTGCTAGAGAAAAGCGAACCATCAGATAAAATAAGCTCTACATCGAATTTCATATCTTTTGGAAAGCGAAGTTGGCCTTTAGCAACTTCTTCGCGGTATTTTAAAAGGTCTCCTTCAGAAACATTGAAGTAAGCCCAGATCGGGTCGATCACATAAAGCGTGGTTAGAAGTCCATTAGCTCCGGGAGTGATTAAAGCCCCTTCTCGATAATTAGATTTGTTAGAAACTCCGTTAATTGGAGAGCGAATAACGGTGTAACTTAAATTAAGCTCTGCCTCTCTTATCTGGGCTTTTGCCGAGGCCACATTTGCTTCTGCGGCTAGCAATTGGGCTGTTGCGTTATCTAAGTCTCTCTTACTTGCTGCTTTCTTTTCATATAAAGGCTTAAATCGGTTTACGGCTTGCTTGGCGTCCCAAAGTTCAGCTTCATACCTTGCTAAAAGCCCTTTGGCATTGTCTAATGCTGCAACAAAGGGTCTTGGATCAATTTGAAAAAGTAACTGACCTTTTCTGACAAGGTCTCCTTCCGTATAGGCAATTTTATCTAAATAACCTTCAACACGAGCGCGAATCTCTACAGGGTGTGAGCTTTGAACGACCCCGACATACTCAAAGACAGCAGGTATCGTCTTTTCATTCGTTTCAAACACTGTCACTTCTGCTTTTGGAGGAGAAAGGTGTGTTTTCTTTTGATCTTGGCAGGAGATTGTGGCGAACGTAAAAAGTAAGAATAACCATTTAGCCATGTAGCATCCTTTTAGAGTGACTGAAGAGCAAACCCTATTCAATCAGCAAATTTTTTTTTTAGGTACATTTTTTTTTCAATTCCTTTAGCGGTGAAAATTTCTAATTAAGAAATGTTTAGATTGAAATAAGATGTAATAAATTAATTTAAATCGCTTCTGTAATTGTTTTTTTATTTACTTATTTAATAAATGTATAATATGTTTTTTTCTTTTTATTTTAGGAAGTTCGATGATCCAAGGCTTTAGTTTCCTTTTCCCTAACCGACTTTCTAATGTGAGCTTGGGTAATAGACCAGCAACGTCGCAAACAGGGGGGGAAGTAAAGGAAAATCCACAAGCCTGTTTTGAATTGTGGTGTATTCAAAATAACAAAGAGAGGGAAGCTCTTTTTGATGGGATTTTTAAAAGATTAGAAACACGGCATTCGTCATTTCTATCCTATCCGATTGATGATAAGCTTTTTGCCCACATTCTCTGTTCGGATATTATTGCAGATTCCCCTTTTGAAGGGATTACCTCTACTGGATGTCTTAATTATCTAAATTTTATCCTGTCTAAGATTGATTCATGCATCTCGAATCAAAACGCTAGCAAATACGGTTTAAGCGAATTAATCAAAGTCTTTGGAGAATCTCATGAGCTTTTTCAGCTAACTCATTCAGCAGAAGACATCGATCAAAAAGTACCTCTTGCAATAACTCACGTGAGAGAGAAAATTATCGCCCTTAAGCCTAACCAAGTCTTCATTTTACCTTTTGGCTGGAAGGGACATGCAATGCTAGCAGAGATCCACAAGTCTAGAGTAGGTACGTATGACTTCTGCTGCTTTAATTCTGGAGATGGCGCAAAATACAATGCAATCTGCTCTGACTACAAATTGCGCAATCAAGGTTACGTTCATATAGCAGGCATCTCAGAAGAAAACATCCTATGCCCAGTATTTTGGGAGACTTACTTTGATATTTTTCTACACGAATATGACTCTTTCGAAAGAATTAAACCTAAGGATGTCTATAAAAAGCTGCTTTTTTTATTAAATGGCCAATGGTTAGATCGAGATCCAGAAGATTTTAGGATCATCCCTCAAAGATCCGGTAACTGTGTTTGGGCTGTTTTTAAACTGTACATTAAACGTTTTATGAGCACTATCTTCGCTCAGAAGCTTCTTTTGCATATCAAATTTTGGACGTTAGCCGCCTATATTCACCAAAACAAGAATGAACACTTAAATGGCTTCCAAAAACAATTTTTAGAATGGGGGAGTAGAAAATTAGCCAAAGATGCTGCAACGATTTATCAAGGCATTTTAGGAAAAGATGGAAACGAGCAGCGCGAGTTTGACTTAGACTCTTGCTGGTCCCTATCCGGACATTATTCGGACACCCTCTCTGTTTTAGCGCTTGGGCATCAAGCGGAAAAGTTAGCCCATCGCTCTTTTTCAAAACCAGCAATTCAACCCCCTAACACATTTTTGAAGAGTTTTGATAAAGAAAAATGGATCCACAGCCAAAATTTAAAGAGCCTCTTCCTAAGCAATCGACTCTTCGAAAGCTTTGATGGGAATCAACCTCTTGTTCACCCTTTAGGACGAAAGGCTAGAATCGAATCGTTTGAAACCTCGAGTTTAGCAATACTCACAACGCTTAAGGAGCAGTTGGCCTCGATTGAAGAATATGAAAATAACCCTATAGTAGCACTTACCCTCTTAGAAAAAGTGATTGTTTCCCTGCCATTGCCCTCCGATAATTTGAATAGTGATCAGACAACACTGCTTGAATTAAGAAGTTTATTTATTTGCTATCTAAAGTTTCTTATTCAAGCTCAAACAAAAGGACATTCTTTTGTTAATCAGAGCAGAGTTTACCTATATTTCTATCATCTCTTTTCCTTGGTAGAGCAGATGGCCTCTAATCTGAGTGAGGAGGCGGAACTAGGATTAAGAAATTATGCAATTAGGTTTAAAATTTTTGATTATCTTTTTGATAAGAAAGGGTTAAGACCCTGCTTTAATCTTCCTAAAGAGCATATTAACTTTGCTCAATTGAGGAAGCACTATTTGAAAAAAAAACGCGAGGGCAATCCTCATTTATTCGACTATCCAGGTATAAATAAGGCCGTTGTTTCGGTTGAAAGAAACTCTCATAAAGTGATTTCTGATTTTAAATTTTTAGAGAAATATATAAAGAAAAATCGAATTAAATTTACACATAAGATCGCTCGATCAGAAAGCCACCACCAAGTTTCGTATGTGTTTGCAAACGAGAACCTCCTGCCCTTGGGGTATTCTACACTCAGAGAAATTGCCTGCTATATTCGATGGTATGATGCTGATTATTTAGCGGCTTCATCGCAATTTATTCCCAGGGACAGAATTTTACAATTTTTAAAAAACAAGCAAAATCCATTTACCTTTTCTCTCCCTCTAGACTACCTTGACGAAGCAAAATTTACGATCAGCCTGACGCTGAGAGAAAGTAGCTCAACATGTCCTGTATCCTTCGCCGTCGAAGACTTAGATGAAGATTTGTTACTAGGAATATTGTATCGAGATGAGAATAATAAGTGTCTTCTCATGTTTCCTCAAAATGAGGGACTAGCAGGAAAAGCTAGAGAGCTTAGTTACTTTTCCGATATTTTAACCAAGCAAAGGGCTGTAGAAATACTAGCCTCCGGGGATTTGAAATTACATCATGGCATCCAGGCTTTTTTAGAGAATCCCTTGCTTTACGAAGAGGGGGGATCTTTATTAAATTATATTTTCTTAGAGGTGGGCATGCTTTTAAAAAATATTCGACGAATGCCCTCCCTATCGGATCATATTGAACTCCTTTTTAAAAAGCTTTTGGATATTTATTTAGAAAAAAATCCAAGGATAGACCTTGCGTGTCATCTTATTGAGCTAATTTTAAAAATCGATCACTTACTGGGATGCGCATTTTGTTTCCAAGAAAAGCTAAATATTACCCATTGGTTAAGCCGTTTATTTAATGACGTAAAAAAGAGCGAAAATAACGAGCTCTTACCCAAAGTGCATTTTTTGCACATTGCTATGTATCGTTACAAAAGGTCTTTTTCGGTGGAAGAGGCAACTTCAACCATTTTCCATATGCTTCAATTAAATCGTCTAGAGCTTTCCGCTCCTTTAAAATTGGAGATAGAGCGAGCCTATAGCGATCTAAGTTTTGCATTAGGGTTATCCTTGAAGCAACAGCCAGATAGGGTTCTAAACGATGTAATATTCCATTTAATTGAAGATTCGAGGAGCTATCGCTGGGAGCAAGAAAATGGAGTATTTGCTTGTGATAGCTATGTATTTAGCTTAGCTGAGTGCAACCTTTACCATAAAAGTAAAGGGTTTTTGGGAAGGCTTCCTGACGAGTTTAAAGAACAATATAGAAGGCTCTTTAACCTACAACCTGAACCAGAATTCTATTGCTCAAAGCATCGAGTTGAATCATTCGATGGAATCATCACGTTACGGAGAAATAACTCGGCAACCATCAAATTACAGGGCAAAATCTACAACATTCATCCTCTCGGTCCTTTAAAAGATAAATTAGGACTGTCTCAAGATGGGTGGCACATACGCACCATTAAAAATGAAGAAAATAAGTTTTGGATCTGTTTTCAACTTGGCCAACCCGTATATCAATGTGAAGTTCTTGCAACAAACAATAAAACAGTTGACTTTACGATAAAAGATCTTCAAGAGGATTTGTATCTGTTAGATTTTGACCAGCTTAAGACGAATAAAGCCAATATACCGCTATCCATTTTACGCCTTTTAGACTTAGAAGTTTCAGATAAGTTACTGATGTGGGTTAATCAAGAGGGGCATATTAAAAAAATCGAGCTTAACAGCTACTCTATATTGTTAAACCATATTGAAGGTGTCTTTTACGTTGCGAGTGATGGGCCGCTTAAAGGTGGTGCACTGGTTTTCGATCATTTTCCATTTTTTGATCATTTTTCTAATTACCTGGTCATTAGGAAGGGGGGTAAGAACTATCTCTTAATCCCCAATGCTTCCTTTAGGCTGGCAGATACTCATCCTAAAAAAATGGTTGTAGTAGGTTGTTATTCTAGCATCAAACCCGCCTATATTTATGAACTGCAGGAGGGTCAACCGATACCATCAACTTTAGCAGAGAGAATGTTTTTAGCTTTAATATACGCCTATTCAAAGAAGTTTGTTGCATCTAAACGACTATTAAAACGTTGCTGGAAGGATACCCTTTACTCAAAAGAAGAGAGGATGCTTTTTAAACGCTTTGAGGAACACTTAGTGTACAGTAGCTTTAACCACAAGGAGCCGGATGTATACGCGCTACTTTCTTACCTGTATCTTATGAGGATGCAGAATGTGTCGGTTAACCATGCAGCTTTTAAAAACAGCTCTTTGAGGTGCGCGGCAGGCTACTATTTAGATTATCTTGATTGCTTAGGTATGGTTAGCGCTGACCTACGCCTTGTAGCTAGTGAGGAGCGTTTTCTGATAGGTAACTTTCTTAACAATATAAAACCTGAGGAGAGGGCTTATGATCAACTCCAATTTAGACAAGATGTGCTTCAAGGAGATGAGGAGAACCTAGCAATTACGTATCATGATGACAAGGGAGTTAATCCTTTTAACAGCCTTAAGGAAGTTCTCTTTTGTGAAATACCCCCTGAAGTGGTTAAAAGCTTTTCCACGAACGTATTAGTTCCTCATCACTATGCCAATCCACATGCTCCATTTAGCAGTCATTCTTACGCCAGGCAGCAGATTGACATACCCGCTCATTTTAGGTTTTATCTTGAACTTATTTTTTCGGAAGACAGATTGATGCATATGAGCGTTTTAAGAGACCTCCTTTTCTATGATTTTACAGAGGCAGATACCTTAGGTACCTATGGATTGCAAATACTTATCCATAGCTATTTGAATCGTGACTTTTTAAAAAAGGTTAAGATTGAATCAAATACATATGAGAAATCTTTAAATTGGCTAGTGGGATGGCTGAATAGTAATAGGAGAAAGATTAAGAAAACATTTGCGCAATTTTTCTCACGTAGCTCAGAGCAGCGTGATAGTTTTCATGGAAAGTTCTATGACAACCGGCTCCCTATTGGCTGGGATAGCATCAGAATTGATTTGAATCCCCCTGATCAATTACATTCCTCTTGTTCTAATGCTGATGAGAATGAGAAACCCTCATTCATGGGCATTTTGCAACAGTTTCTGCGCCTTCAAGAGCATCACACCTCCGATGCGTTTGCTTTTCCTTTAGCTTTTTTACCTGGGACCCCTGCTTTTAAAAAGCTGAGCAAGTCTCGTTTAGGTCTAAAAGCATTGGACGTTCAGAAAGAGTTGTATTCCTCTTATGAGCAAAAGGTGGTGTTTATTGAGCGTCATCATAGAGAAAAGCAGCTCTATCGATTAATCAATTTGTTAAAGGAAAAAGAAGAGCAGTTGAATCAAAAAATAAAAACTGAAATTGATGATCTTGAGCAGGCTTGTAATCGATGGGGACATCTCAGAAGAGAACTGCTCAATGATGACTACCACGCGAGCATGCTTTTGAATGAGAGTCAAGCGCTTATCGCATTTTTAGAACGACAAAGTCAGTCCAGACGAAAAGTGACCCTCCATGATTGCATGATATCCATGCTCAAAGGCTCTCTTTCTACCTTCTTAAAAAAGCAAAATCCTTTTCTGACGAGTAACGAAATTGAATCAATAGAAAAACAGCTTATTTCAATTGCTGCTATGCAGGTAGAATTAAAGCATATTCAGGACTCTCTGCCTCCCATCAGGGAGCTTTGGGGGACAAAGGGTGAATCTCAAGACGAACAGAGATGTCTCTCTGTTGTTTTTCAGAAAGCTCACGCCTTCTCTTTACAAAGAAAAACCATTGACAATGGTCCTTTTTTTGCTTTCCAGGTTCTTACGGGAATTAATTTGAGGGCTAAGCAGTATGAAGTGCTATCAACGTGTACTAAAACGAGTTTATCCCATGCTCTTTTCCAGCTAATGATGGGCGATGGGAAGACTCAAGTCATACTGCCTGCCTTAGCGCTTATGCTCGCACGTAACGGTAATATCCCTATTATCCTTACGCCAAGCTCTCAGTATACGCAAACAACAAGTGACTTAAGACGGTTTGTTAATAGCACAGTAGATCAGCATGTTTATGAATTTCTTTTTAGTCGCGCTAACAATAATAACAACCATGATATTCAAAGATTATATGCTATCTTACTAGAAGCTGCTGCAACGAATGGATGTTTAGTTAGTACACCTGAAAGCATCCAAGCCTTAGTTCTAACCTATATTGATTATTGCCTTTTTCCAAAAGTCCGGGATGGTGAATTCAGTTTAAAATTTAATCACCTAAAAAAAATCGTGAGAATGCTAAAAAAGCATGGGATTGGTGTAGGAGATGAAGCTCATAAATATCTGCATTCTCTCAAGGAGCTTGTTTTCTCAGTCGACAAAGAAGAAAAACTAAAAGAGGACCAATATTTTCTTTCCTTAAAGATTTATGAAGCCATGATAGAAGAGTCCCATGACTTTTTTGAAAATAGTATAGGAAGCCATTTTAAGGATTCTGACCTATCCTGGATTACCTTAAGGGAAAAGATTATCAAAAAGATCGTAGAGCAGGTTTTTAAAATAAGTGCCCACACCTCTTTGCACCAGCAGACGGTTGACTACTTAAAAGGTAAAAATAGAAATACTCAATTCATCACCGATCTTGAGAGCCACCAACCCTTTTTAGCTAATGATATTGTTCGTTTTAAAGAACAGCTTCATAGTTTTTTACCGTATAGTCTTTCTCGAGTTCTTAACGTGCATTATGGGTATAAAAAAGGAGAGCTGCAAGCGGTTCCCTATTCGGGCAATAATGCTCCCAATGAGCATACCGATTTTGGACATATCTACGTATTGCAAAATTTAACCATTCAAATGTATCTGCAATTAGGCATCTCTGAAGATCAATTTAAGTGGTGCTTAACCGAACTTAAAAGACAATGGATTAAGGATCAAAGCCTCGACTCAAATAATCCTAAGTCAGTTGCTAATCAAACGATTAATGAGTTATTTGATCAAGGTTTTGATATAGGTACAACTCATTTAGATGATTATGAATTGTTGCAGGAATTGCATCAACGCTACGGCAAAAAAAGAACGATCATTTTTCATTTCCTGAGACGTTGGGTGTTTCCTCAGATTAGTAATACTCCTTCCCTGTTACTTAGCAATGCTTTTGATCTTTCCGATTTAGCTTTTAAACGTTTTATTGCGTTTACCGGTACTCCATATAATTTAAACGCCTATTCCAAAAAGCTAGTAGACAATAGTCAATTAGATTTACCCTCACAAGGAAGGCTTCTTCGAGTGTTGCTTCAAAAGCAGAATCAAGAAGTCTTATTGACTCTCAGCAACAAAAAAGAAGATTTGTTGATATCAATTCGTAACCTTTTTCAAAGGTACCCTAACTTGCGCATGGTGACGGATCTCGGGTTTTTCTTCGATGGGGTGTCAAATAGAGAAATCGCTCAAGGGATCCTTGAAGTTTTACCCGAAATGGAGTCAGTTGTTTTCTTTGAGGATCATCGCTCTGAGATGATCAAGTTAACAAGATCAGGAGACAGCCCCTACTTTCCTCAAAAAAATGTTCCTCATAACCAATTCACCTTCCTAGATCAGCTGCATGCTTTCGGTTCTGATGTCAAGCAAATGAAGGAAGCCCTCCAGGTAGTGACTTTTAATAAGAAGCTCTTACAGTATGAATTAATTCAGGCTGCTAAACGGCTTAGAGAGTTAGAAGAGGGCCACCAAAGAGTCGTGTATCTGATCGACCAGAAGACTGCAGAAGAGGTGGTTCATGCATTCGAGATACCAGGGGATAAACTAACTGCTACACACTTAATGCAGTATGCTTTCATCAATGAGCAGCAACAAGTCGAGCAAGAAATTTTGCTATCATCGATGCTGCAAATACAACATGTTGTGAGAAAGCACCTTTTTTCTAAATACGTTTTCTCTAGTCATCTACGGAAAGAGCATCAAGAAATCCTTAAAAAATTCTTTATTCTTCAACACAAGGATGAGCCATGTAAGCAATTTAAAGAATTTGAGGAATGGATGAAGCCGCTGGACATTCTCCAACTATTCAAAGAACGTGTTGTTGGGCCTTATTCCCATATCATAGAGGAGAGTAAGAACGAGGAAATTAATCATCTGATTACCCATGCATGCGGCTTGTTACCCGATGTCGTTGCGACGCGCAATAGCTTTAAAATGAATAAAGAAATTGAAAAGCAAGAAGAGAAACATTGCCAACATGAAACCGAGGTTGTCGCAAAATATCTGTATAGCCCTTTTTATGAGTTGGATTGGCATGTTAAAGATCTTCTCGAGCATGGATTTAGACTTTGTCGTATGAGTGAATTGAACAACGTGGAGCCGACACGCTCACCAAGACTATTTGCGTTAAACAATTGGTTGAAGATGATGGGCAAAGAGCCAGTTTTCGACGAGGTGATTTGGGCGACTCAAAATTATTTAAAAACGTTTGAAGAGGCCATTAGCAGTTTAGATTTACCGTTAAAAACGGTTCGTTATTACTTAGCTTATCAGATCAATGGAGCGACTCGAGTGATTCTTCTTTCCGTTAGAGAGGCAGACCTTATCTATAGGCAACTTCACAAAATTTCATTAAAGGATGAGCAGTATTTAGCTTTAAGAGATATTTCGGGCCATGCATTAATTGAGCTAGGAACCCCCTACGATCAAAGCCTATTTTTTCGTTATGAAGTACAGATGCAGTTTTTTGATGGCCGTGAACAATATAAAAAAGAACATAAACCCCTCCTGAGACAGTGGGCTGAGCGTTTTGAACGGGATAAACTTGCTGATACATTTGGATCTTTATACCTCAATCGATGTCATCACAGAAATTACGGTTTGGGGAATCTTTTTTCTACTATCTATAGAAGCAAACGAAAGGCAAAGAAGCAGCTGACACCAAATTCACTATCTAAACGTGTGCATCGGGAAGCTACCATTTCTAAAGACAAGGGAAAAGATAAAGTGACATAAGCTTTAAGCAAAGCGCTTTGTCCATCCATGGCAGTAGGGCACCTTGCCTGTTTTGGCATAGTAGTTCTGATGGTACTCTTCAGCTGGATAAAAAGTTTTTGCAGGAAGTACTTCTGTTGTTACTTTTAATCCCTGTTGTTTTAGTTGTTCAATAAGTTGTTGAGCAGTTTGTTGTTGCTCATCGGTGAGAAAAAAGATAGCTGATCGATATTGAGGGCCTCTGTCAGGTCCTTGTCGATGGCCTTGTGTAGGGTCGTGGATCTCGAAAAACGTTTTTGCCAGTTTTTCAAAAGAAAGAATTTTTCTATCAAAAATCACTTCCACAGTTTCTGCATGACCCGTTTGCCCGGTGCATACTTCTTCATAGGTCGGTTGAATGGTTTCACCACCGCTATAGCCAGACCTTACACGAATGACCCCAGGGATTTCCTTTAAGAAATGTTCAACACCCCAGAAGCAACCACCCGCAAAAAAGGCGATTTCGTAACCTTCCTTAGTCAAAGCAGGGATGAAATGGAGGCAAAGAGAGTTAACACAATGTCTTAGGTTTTTCTCTGTTAGCCATTCGCCTTGAAACACGTGCCCCAGGTGTGCTCCACAGCGATTACAAAGGATTTCTGTACGGTAGCCATCGGCATCGAGTCTTTCCTCAATCGCACCATTAAGTGCATCATCAAAACTTGGCCAGCCACATGAAGAGATAAATTTATGCTTGGATAAAAAAAGAGGCGTGTCACACTTTCTACATGTATAAATGCCCTTTTCATCGTATTGATTATATCGGCCAGTTCCTGGATATTCGGTTCCTTTGTGAAGAATAATACGTTCTTCATCGGGCGATAAATCGCGGTACTTTTTCATAAGATCTCTAATAAATTTTTTTGCGTTGTTTCTAATGATTCATGAACACATCCTCGAATGCCTAACGAGGCTGCGCTTTCAATCAATTTGGGACGATCATCGATGTAAAAGATCTCATCAGCATGGCGTTGCATGACATCTAACGCTAGTTGATAGATACGTAAATCAGGCTTTTGAATAAAAACAAAGGCGGAGACGAAAAAGTAGTCGGCAAGAGCGTTGAGGTTGGCAAGATGGATGCGATGAATAGCTAACTCGCGACCTTCATTACTAATAAAGGCTATATCGATAGGTAATTTCTCCCTTAACTCCTCAAAATAGCGGATAGTATCCGCATAGGGTTGCGAAAACGCAAACATATAGTCTTTGATCTGTTGCATGGTAAAAAAACGAGGTTTCCAAAAGACAGTATGGTTAAAATACTCCTCTACTGAAATTTGGCCAGTTTCTAAAAGAGGATTATACTTCTTGTGCCTCTGCTCAAACTCGTCTGGTTCCAAATGAAATTCACGGACGGTTTGTTCGCGCATAGTATGATCCCAACCATTGGTCATTAATACGCCACCAATATCTAAAAAGAGAGTTTTAATTTTTTGCATAGATGAAAGAGTCCACTAAGATAGGTTGTTGAGCGGCCAAGACGTCATTTAATCTTGCCACAGATTGATGATGAGGAGCTTGTTTTACAAGTTCAGGTTGATTTTGAATTTCTTCTAGAATCAAGAGCATCGTTGAAATGAAGGCGTCTAAAGTGGCTTTTGATTCGCACTCGGTCGGTTCGATGAGCATGCATTCTTTAATAAGAAGTGGGAAATAAACAGTGGGTGCATACATGCCAAAATCAAGAATTCTTTTTGCCACATCAACAGCCCTTATCCCTTCTTTTTGGTAGTCATCAAGCTGTATGACAAATTCATGTAAACAAAATTGAGAAAAAGGCATTTTAAAATAGGGTGTAAGCTGACTCTTAACATAATTGGCATTAAGAACGGCGTTTTCAGCAATTTTCCTCAATCCGTAGTGTCCATGAAGAACGATATAAAGGTAGGCTCTTAAATAAATGCCAAAATGACCATAGAAAGTTGAGATGTGGCCTATGGATTCAGGAGCGTCTTCTGATTTGAAATAGGATTGATCCTCTGCTTTTTCTACTCTAGGTAGAGGTAAGAAATCTTGTAATTCCCGATTGCAAAGAACCGGTCCTGCGCCAGGACCACCACCCCCGTGAGGGGTGGAAAATGTTTTATGCAAATTAATATGCATGACATCAAACCCCATTTTAGCGGGTTGGACCATGCCCAAAAGGGCATTAAGGTTCGCTCCATCATAGTAAACTAATCCGCCAGCTTCGTGCACGAGCCGAGTAATTTCTTGGATATTGTCAAAAAATAAGCCAAGTGTATTGGGATTTGTTAACATTAGCCCTGCCGTGCGATGGGAAAGCAATTCTTTTAGCCGTCTAGGATCAATCCCCCCTCCTGAGTTTGTGTCAAGCGTGATTGATTGAAAACCGGCCATTTTTGCTGAGGCGGGATTGGTGCCGTGGGCATCAGCTGGAATAATCATCTCGGTTCTTTGTGCCTCTTTCCTTCTTTTATGGTAAGCCGCAATTAATTTGATGCCTGTAAATTCGCCTTGTGCCCCAGCATTGGGCAAAAGGGTTCCTGTAGACATTCCTGTGATGGCGCATAGACGTTGTAGCAAATCATAGATGAGGAACAGACTTCCTTGAATGCTTTCTACCGGTGCGAGAGGGTGAATGTTCGCAAACAGAGGAAGAGCTGCAGCCCATTCATTAATGCGCGGATTCAATTTCATCGTGCAGCTACCCAGAGGATAAAAACAGTTATCGACGCCTACGTTTGTCGATGACAGCTTCATGAAATGGCGAGTGAGATTTAATTCTGAACTTTCGGGAAGCTTGATTTCCTCCTTGCGTACATGCTGTTGAGGAGGGTAAAACTTTTGGAATTCAGAATGGTCTTTCGGAAGCTGATAGGCTTTTTGGCCACATTCTGTTTTTTCAAAAATTGTTTTCATAGCGTTCTGGCAACTTCAACATATTGATTTAAATCATCAATGCTTTTCGTTTCTGTGACGTTAACAAGCAACCTATTTTTTAGTTTTGGGAAAAATTTTTCTAGTGAAAGCCCGGGTTCAATGCCTTCTTTTCTAAAAGCTGTTAGAACCCTATCGATGGGGAGGGTAAATTGGACAACAAATTCGTTAAAAATGGGAGCTGCTCCCCAGAGCTGAATGTGAGGTATTTTACCTAAATGATGTTGGAGGTAAGAAGCTCGTTGAAAGTTGGTTAAAGCTAGGTTGTGAATACCTTGCTTTCCATACCAAAGAATAGCGATGAGGGCTGATAAGGCGCAAAGGGCTTGGTTAGTACAAATATTGGAAGTTGCTTTTTCCCTTCTAATATGTTGCTCTCTTGCCTGTAACGTTAAAACAAAGCCTTTGCGGTCATGCTGATCTAACGTTTGTCCTACAATCCGTCCTGGAAGTTGGCGAACGTACTCTTTCTTACATGCCATATAGCCAACATAGGGGCCTCCAAATTGCAAAGGAATGCCAAAAGGTTGGCAATCCCCTACAGCAATGTCAGCTCCTAGCACTCCAGGCGGGTTATAAAGACCATAGGCGAGGGGATTCGCACAAATGATCACCAAGCTTTGGTATTTTTTTGCTAAAGAGCTTATCTCTTCAGTCTCTTCAACGATTCCCAAAAAATTAGGTGATTGGATAAGGATGGCTGCAACTTCTTCATTCATCAACTGTTTGAGCCTCTCTTGGTTGACCTTTCCTCCTGGATCGAAGGGGATTAACTCAACAGTTGCATGATGGGAGGAGATGTATTGCTCTACAACTTTTCGGTAGTTAGGATGCAGAGAGTCTGCTACAAGAAGACGCTTTTTACCTCCTTGGATGCGTAAAGCCATTAAACAAGCTTCGGCACATGCTGAAGCGCCATCATAAACAGAAGCGTTAGCAACATCCATTTTGGTTAAAGCGCAAATGGCAGATTGAAATTCGAAAATGGCTTGTAACATTCCTTGGGAAGCTTCTGCTTGATAAGGTGTGTAGGATGTCAGAAATTCGCCACGACTACATATTGAAGAAACTATCGCTGGGATGTGATGCTCGTAAGCTCCACCTCCGAGATAAGAATGATATTTTAAAAATGTATTTTTTTTAGCGATATTCTCAATAAATTTCTTACCTTCCCACTCTGATAGACCATCATCATTGATTGGTGATTGTAGAAGAAGATCGTTTGGAATGCTTTGAAAAAGTTCACCAATTTGCGAGATACCGATCTTTGCCAGCATTTCGTCGATTTGAAGTTGGCTATTTGAAATAAAATCCATAGTCGACGATATGCCGAAAAAACAAATCTTTGTCAAAAAAATTATATGGGATTGAAGAGAACTTGAGGGGGATCTACCCCTCTTGAAAGATTAAACCTTTTTAAGGTAGTCAGCAGGTTCAATAAGATGGTTTAGTTCTTGTGGATTGGAAAGTTTGACTTTAAAAAGCCATCCTTCACCTTCTGGTGAGTGGTTAATGGCATTGCACGAATCCTTAAGCTGATGGTTGATTTCGATGATTTCTCCCGATATAGGACTATACACATCCGCAGCCGCTTTTGTCGACTCTAGAACTGCCGCTTCTTCTCCCGCTTTGACCATTTTTTGTAATTTGGGAAATTCAACATAAACAATGTCGCCGAGCTCCTTTTGAGCATGGATAGAAATACCAACAGTACCAACCATTTCTTCGACTTCTACCCATTCATGAGATTCTGTATACTTTTTCACGTTCACTTCCTTTGAATAAAGGGGAGAGAATGTACTTCTCCAATTTGTCTTTGCTCTCTAATGAGTACTTCCACCTGATCGCCGCCTTGCAGTTTCACCTGGCTTAGCATTAAAGCAATGGACTTATTTAATGTCGGAGAGAAGCTTCCGGACGTAATGACCCCTATTTTTTTATTCTTTTTTAGCACAGGAAACCCTTCCCTTGCAATGGCTTTATCTTTCAAGATCAAGCCATAGGCCAAAGGAAAATTTTGTGTTTGTTGAGCCGTTAGGAGTGCTTCTTTACCTAAAAAGGAATGTTGATCAAGGTGAATTGTCCAACCAGCAACACTACCGAGTGGGCATAGCCCATCAGCTAACTCGTGACCGTAAAGAGCATAACCCATCTCTAAACGCAATGTATCCCTGCACCCAAGTCCACAGGGTTTTACAAAAGAGAGCGATAAAAATGATTGCCAAGTTGCTTGTAAAAGTGAAATCGGAACGAATAATTCATAACCTAGCTCTCCGGTGTAGCCTGTTCTAGCAATAAACATCTGTTTATCTTGAAGGGCCTGCAAGTGCATCGGTTGTAACGGGATTAGTGTTGGAAAGATTTGTCTTAACGCCTCTTCGCTTCGCGGACCTTGTATTGCTAAAAGGCCATAACGATTAAATAACGGTGTCACTGAGGCATCAAATGAGGAAAGATGGCTCATCAAATGATTCAAGTCTTTGTCGCGGTTGGCTGCGTTAACGACAACCAATAAATGTTCAGGGTTTAATGAATAGACGATGATATCATCGATGGTGCCACCAGATTCACTACAGAATAGGGTGTAAGTTGCTGTATGATGATCTTTATTGCTGATTGGGGTTGGGATTAAAAATTGTAAAAAAGCAGTGGCTTCTCGTCCTTTAATCTCAAAGATACCCATATGTGAAACATCGAAGAGGCCTGCAGAGGATCTCACAGCTAAATGTTCCGAAAGAATGCCTTGATACTGTAATGGCATTTGCCAGTCGGCAAATTCGATGATTTTGGCTCCTAAATGCTGATGATTATTAAAAAGGGCCGTCCTCATTTTATCAGTTTAGCTGTTGCCCAAAGAGAAGGCTGTTGTTCGATGGCAAACTCTTCTGTCACTACCGAGAAATGTTGAGAGGGGCCATTAAAACGATTTAGGCGGTAGGTAAAACCTACCCTGTCAGTTTCTTTAGAGTCAAATCCAAATAAACATTGGGAGGGAAGAAAGCATTTTAAAAGATACCCGTCAGATGTTTTCTTATGGTTGAGAAGGAGCAGTTCATCTGGACAGAGTTCATGGGAGTCTTCATTTCGAAAACGCGTGATTTCTCCTCGATCCTTACCGTTAACCAACTCAAGGAGAAAATAGAAATGGTGGCAAAATTTTGTTGTAAAACCAGCAGATTTGACATCTCGAGTATCCACCCATAACTCAATACTATCTCCCTTCTTCAACTCAGGGAAGAAACTTTTAGCTGGCGGCTGTCTAGAGAAAACAGCAAAGCTCAGACCGTCATCACTCCATCCCATATGGACACTGGCAAAAGTTTCTTCGCTATTTAAAAACGCAGTATCTGGGATTTGATACTTTTTTGATTCGATGGCTTTTTCCCAGCCTTGAGAAGGGAGAAAGAAGCAATCGAAACTTAAATGAAAGAATGAGTTTGGACGAAGATTAGGTAACCCTTCATCGAACATACTTAGCCTTTACTTTTCTTCCGGCTCAATCGATTCAAAATCACTACGATTGTAATTTAGAGAAATAGCATTTCTTTCTTTGATGGTCGGTAATATTTCATCAAGAAAACGCTGTTCTGCCTCCCTTCCTAAAAGAAATCTTGCTCGTGCAATCTGTTCTTCAAATACCTCTGGATTATCTTCAGCCTTCTTCTCTTTCAAATAGAAGAAGTAAAGATCCCCATTAGGTGCGTCGTAAATTTTAGAATAGCTAGCCTCGGAGAGTTGAAAAAGCTCTTTTTCATAAGGCAGATCGCCTTGACTTTTCCTTTTTAAATGAGTGATTTCCTTTTGTAACTTCCATTGCTGATCAATGGGTTCTGCTTTTGCTAAATGCTCCTTTGAATTTAACTCTGCTACTTTTTCCTGAACCCATTTGCCTTCCTGTGAAGGCTCTTTTTGAATGGCTTCTTTTGCTCGATCCAAAAAGGCATAGAAGCGAAGCGATGCAGCGCGGTCGGCCGTCATTTCCTGGTTTTTTAAGTTTTGTCGTTTTGCAAAATCCGCTTTGATGGATTTTGTTACCGGCTCTAAGTAGAGTTCTGCAACTGTTGCTTTAACCTCATCCAACGGTTTCCAACTTAGATCTGAGTTCTGAAATTTGTCCGGGTGTTCATTTCTAATCTGGACATAATAGGGCTCGAGCTTTTGGTCAAGGAGCTTTTCTACAATGCCTGTCATTTGAGCTTCGCGATAAGGTAAAACTTCTAAGCTTTCCGAGCGTTCATTGACAATAATGCGATAATAATTTTCACCATCAAATGAAATTTGGCTTAATGATCCATCTTGCTCGTTTAAGGGAGCTTTATCCAGAAGAGATATGAGCTCTTCACCAAGCTGTAATCCAGCAAAGGATGGGCTTTCACCTTTCAAGCGGATGGAGACGATTTCTTTACGAGTCGGGGTGACATCAAGGGCCTGGGCAATCCATTCCGGATGTTCCTTTACAATTGCTGAACGAGCAAATTGATCAACACGACTTCGAGTAATGGGATCCATCTTTTCAAGGGCCCCTAACCGCTCTTCAGGAGTTTTTGCTTCTTTTAAGCCAAGCTCTGGGAATTGAATTTTGAGCTCCTTCCAGTGAACATCCGCAACTTCAAAATTAAGCATCTCTTTCAATGATACTCTTGATTGCAAAGCTCTTTTGGAAGCTTTAGTTAACTCAACCAGATAGCGCTTATGGACAAGCTCCGGATGTCGCTTAGCAATCTCTTCGACCTTCAGGAATTGGTTGGGGAGCGAGAGTTTCGCCTGTTCTTCTTTCGATCTTCTGGAGATGGCATTGAGGTAAGCTTCAAAATGAGCTAAATCCTTAAATTCTTTAAAACGAAAATCTTGTGGTAGTCGATAGGCGTCTCCTACGAGCGTTTCATTGGCAAACTGGTTGAAGGTGTCATACGTTGTTCGGTCCACGAGTACAGAGTTGCCAATATCTTGAAAGAGCCTTCTAAACAACATGACTTGCTGCCAAAGGTTAACGGCCTTTGTGCGATCAAGTCGCATGCGAACAAGCTGCTGTTGGAAGTAGTCAGTTGGATGATGAGCTGTGAGTAGCGATGAATTTTGGTTTTCTTTAAAGCTTAGCTGGGCGTTGCGCATTAAATCAGCAAGGGCTTCTTCTTTAGATACTTTGTATCCACGTTCCTCAGCTATCTGAGCGCTATTAATGATAAACTGAGCGATTAACTTGCTGAACTTAGGTCCAAACCAATCATCTGGAGTATGGTAGCCAAACAAGGAGAGATCTTGGTAATCCAAATTTTCATCATGGGGTAACCAACTGTATTGACGTTCCTGATGATACAGAAATTGTCTCAGGTAAGGAGAAGGCAACCTCTTTTCAGCTAAGTATAAAGCAATTTTTGCTTGGAGGGCTTCTTTTGAAAGAGGATTTTGCTCTTTTTGGACCAATTCTAGGTTGCGTACAATCTCGGGAGCAAAATAATTCCAGACCGTCATACTACTAACAAATGGAGCTTCGGGATGTACGTAAGGTTTAAAATTGGCTTCTCTGACATGTTTAGAAGATAGATCTGATTGAAAATCGGTTTGGTAAGCTTCTAAAAGGGTGGCAGCAAGACCTGTTTCTAAAAAATCTTTCCTGATGACGCCATCATTTAAAAAATTGGGCCCAATGGCACCGCCATAGAGCTTGGCATCTTCTTGATCTGTGCTAATAAATTGGGCGAGCTCCTCAAGTTCTCCTCTTGTAATAGGAGTTCCGTTGATAGAGGTGAAGGCGATTTGTTCGTGAGCGTTGTTGCTACCTAACGTTCCATAAGTGCCAAAAAATGAAAAGGATGTGACAATAACAATCGTAATAATTACAAAAAAATATTTCTGGTGCTTTCGCAAAAAACCTAACATGATAAAAGCTCTTAAAAGTTTTTAAAATGCTAACAAATTCGTTAATTTAAACTCAACTTGCGTTCTATCTGTAGGGGCGATATATCTAAAATTTTGAAGAAATCATGCATTGTTGGCTGGGTTTCTTTTTTATAAGGCTTAACTCAAGGATTTTTATGTGCTTTTCTGAAGAAGCAAGTTTTACTTCAGCCGTTGTCATAGGAGTTGTCTCTGGTGCTACCCTGCATTTGGCTGGTTGGTCTCGTTACACGCTGCTTGCCCTCGCCCCCTTATTTTTTTCTTTGCAGCAATTATCCGAGGGAATGACTTGGCTGCATCTTAAGGGAACGATTCCAGATGGTCCATTACAGGTGCTAATGCGACACTACTACTCCTTTTTTGCCTACGTTGGGTGGCCGATATGGGTCCCACTTAGTCTATTTGTGATTGAACATTGGCATTCTTGGCGCAAGAAGGTTATCGGTTTGTTTTTACTAGCAGGCTTAGGTCTCGGAATCTATAACTTGATTGGTATCTTTGATCACCCCCCTTTGGCAGTGATTGTTAAGCATAGCATTCGTTATGAAACTAAACTTCCTTATGATGAAGTGTGGTTATATGCAGCTGTGGTATTGCTTCCTTGGTTTTTCTCCAGTTTGCCCAGCTCGTGGCTAGCAGGTGCTATCTTTGTTTTTTCTTTTGTCGTTGCTGGCCTCTTTTATCAATTTACGTTTGCATCAGTCTGGTGTTTTTTGGCGGCAATTGTCAGCATTGTTGTGCTTAAGTTGTTGATGGATGTTAGAGAGCAAGAAGAAAGAAAGGAGTAAAAGTCATTTGGTGAGCGTAAGCCAGTCAACAGGGGGACAGTATATTGACGTTTTTTGCAAGGGTTGTTTGTTACTACCTTTCGTAGCCAACTGGAGTAAGGATGGGCTCGACAATGGTTTCTTTATGAACTTTTTTCACTGAGGTAAGAAAGGTGGTCTTCAATGGTATGTCATTGAATGTCTCTACAATCTTTTTGATCCATCGTTTTTTGTTTTCGTTATCTAGGTATCTCAGATAAATAAATTCTGGATTCTCTTTGTTAAATTCCTTCCACTGCCATAAATCAAACCATTTAAAGTCTAAGTAAGGATCAATGGTCATCGTTAAGGAATAAGGAATCTTATGTTTTTGTAGTCATTGTATATTTGTGATCCAAGTTTTGACCCATTTTGCACTCGATACCCTTTGACTGATCACGTCTGTTCCTATGGATATCCCTTGGAAAACCTTTCATGTATAGATGAAATGGAATAAAGCTACCCATGGGCTAAAATCAATAAATCCCCCGGTGGTTAATCGAAAGGGATTGTAGTCATGCGAAAGATCGACCAAGATGCTTGTGATTGCTGGGTGTAGAAGTGGTTCTCCTCCAGTTAGAATGATTAATGAAGACGAGGTGGTATTTGCAATATGTTTGATCGACGATGTGTCAAGAAACAACTTTGGTAGTTCGGGGTTTGAATAGGGGCAATGTGAGCATCCGGCAGTACACATCGTGGTTAAAGAAATTATGTCTGGTAGTAATGAGCGCATGATCAATGGTGTCTCACTTCGATGATAATTTTTTGTAAACTCAAGTTGTTTAGCAACTGATCAATGATTGCTTTGTTTTCACTAGAAAGATTTGCATCCCATTCGTCTAATAAAAACACTTTACAATCTTCGTTTTTTATATCTTCAAGGACTTTAAGCGTGACCTCACCGGAGGAGAGTTTGAAGCGTGGTTCTTTGAGAATCAAGTGGTGATGTGCAGGAAGATAGGCTGCTAAAGAGCCAAATTTTTGCTTAATTAACAGCATCAAAGTAGATTTTCCTGAGCCATTTTCACCTGAGATGGTTATGCGACCCTTATTAAGTTTTTCAATAGAGGGTAAAAAGTTTTCAATGGTTACCGGTGAATTGTTAGCTTTAATTTTACTTTCTGTAATCAGAGAGCTTAAGTCTATTGGGGATGGCTCTTGAAGGCTTTCTTCAGTAATGTTTAATTTTTCTTTTAAGTGTTTCCATTGTGCCAAGTAACTTTGACAGACTTGTATATGCATGACAACTTGTAGGCTTCTTGGTAGGGTAACCAATATAGCCATGGCATTGCCCAAATTGTTTTGATCTAGCCAAACAGTGATTAATGCAAACCCCAATACAATGCCGTTTGTCAACATTCCAGCTAAAGCAACAGGCCAGTTCCTTTTCTCGGTTGCTTTTATTGAAGCATTTTCAGCTTTTTTAAATAGATCATGAAACTGAGTGAGCCAACGATCAAAAAACAAACTATTCCCTAAAATAATATTATCCCAGCTCTTACTTAAGTGTTCATTTAACTGAGTTTCAGCAACCATCTCCATTCTACTTGAATGTGAAATTTTTTCTTTTGATAGGTACACGATGAGAGTTCCTAACAAGCCAGCAACAAAAAGGATGATTCCAAACCAAACATCAGTGATTAAAATAATCGATAGGCTATTGAAAATGACATTTAGACTTGTGGCTAATACATCAGAGAAAAAATAAAGAGCTTTGTTAATCGCATCTTGTCCACTCCTGCACATAATGTCGTGTTTTTTTTCTCTAGTGCTTTCAGAGCGAAAGTGAGTTGGGTGATTGAAGCTGTTTTTAGAATACTCAGAAAGATAAGATTGTTGGCTAAACTTTAAAGCTCGTGTAAAAAAAAGCTCTACTAAGTAACTAACAATGGTCCCAGGTAAAAAAATGGACAAAAATAATGCAAAGGCAATACTGACCTGAAAACCTAATGTTGGAAAGTCATTAGACATTTTTCCAAGAAAAAATGTTCCCAATGCAACAAGAGTTTGTTGGAGTAGGATCACGCCAATAAGCAACCCAAGCCATTTACTTAAAAAATCCGGGAAAAAAAAATTCATGGTTCCCTTAGTAATTTTAAATAGTCGAAGTCTAAATGAGAAGGTTCTTCGGCTGGTATAAACAGTGAAGTGGAAAAGTCAATGTGCGATAAATCTTCATCCAGCTTAGCAATGGAGTGTTGTGTTAAAAGCTGGTGAAAGTCTCTCGAAGTCTCACTCAAGCCGGCATGGGTGTTTTCATGATTTAAAGTCCCTACCGGGACTTTTTTCAAGCCACGGTAATTTCTTTGCAGAGGTAAACATCTTGAATGGCATTGAAAAGCTTGATTCCTTCCTCCATGGGCTTTTGGAAGGTTTTTCTACCGCTAATGAGCCCCATACCACCCGCTCTCTTATTAATGACCGCTGTTCGGACCACGTCTTGCAAATCATGTTTTCCAGACTCACCCCCTGAATTGATGAGGCCAGCTCTCCCATTATAGCCATTAATGACTTGGTAGCGACAAAGATCAATGGGATGATCGGAAGATAGCTTGCTGTACATAAGATCACTGTATTTCCCATAAGCCTTTTTTTCCTTATTAAGAGCTAGATAACCGCCGTTATTCATAGGAAGCTTTTGCTTGATAATATCAGCTTCAATAGTAACGCCTAAATGGTTGGCTTGTCCTGTTAGATCCGCACTGAGATGGTAATCAGCATCATTGGTTTTAAAGGCGGGATTTCTAAGGTAACACCATAGCATCGTTGCCATACCGAGTCGATGGGCTTCTGCGAAAGCTGCCGACACTTCCTGAATTTGTCGCGTGCTTTCTTGAGACCCGAAATAGATGGTAGCTCCGACAGCCACTGCTCCCATGTCCCAAGCTTGCCTCACCTGAGCAAATAGAATTTGATCGAATCGATTAGGGTAGCTTAGCAACTCATTATGGTTGATCTTTAAAATAAACGGAATTTTATGCGCATATTTTCTCGCTACTTGTCCTAAGACACCTAGGGTGGAGGCAACACCATTGCAGCCCGCTTCGATGGCAAGTTTTACAATATTTTTGGGGTCAAAATAAAGGGGATTGGGAGCAAAAGACGCTCCTGCAGAATGCTCGACTCCTTGGTCGACAGGTAGGATAGATAGGTAGCCGCTATCTCTTAGGCGTCCATGCTGAAGCAAACTTTTTAAGGAGCGAAGCACTTGGGTTGGGCGATCACTAAGTGCATAAACGTCATCGAGCCAAGATGGACTAGGAAGGTAAAGGGCTTCCTTTGAAATGTTCTCGCATTGATGCATGAGTAGTGAATCAGCCTCTGCCCCAAGGATTTCTTGAATTTTTGCTAACGACATAAAATAACCCTCCTGTCATTTTCTAACCCTACAGATGAAGATCTGCCAGCTCAGCAGGATTAAAAAAAGTTTTTTAGTTTTTTTATGCACCATTTCTATTCTTTCTTGCAATGATAGAGTTTGTTATCATCGATCTAAAATAGGTAGCCAATGGAAGTTTTTAATCAATTACTTACTACAATTAAAACATTGCTTGGTCCAACAGGTTGTCCATGGGATCGAGAGCAGACGCTTGCCTCTATGCGCTCTTCTTTAGTTGAGGAGAGTTATGAGTTGATCGAAGCCATCGATTTGAATCATCAAGAGGGGATTCAAGAGGAGTTAGGTGATCTAGTGTTCCTAGCATTTTTTTTGGGAATGTTAGCAGAAAAAGAGGATGTGTGCACCTTAGAGGGCGCTGTTAAAAGCATTAACGAGAAGCTAATCAGAAGACATCCTCATGTTTTTAGCCATGCACCAGACTTACAATCTGCTGACGACGTGAAAGAGCAATGGGATCGCCTTAAGCAAAATGAAAAGAAACGCGAAAGTTTATTAGATCGTATACCTAAAAATCTACCCGGGTTGGCAAGGGCTGATGAAGTTTTGAAAGCGATGGAAAAGAAAAAGTATCCTGCTGAGAACTTCATGAAAGCTGAATCCAAAGAAATGGAAGTGGGATATGCTCTTCTAGAGTTAGTCAGAACAGCTCGTAATCTTAGTATTGAACCTGAACAGGCCTTAAGGAAGGTGTTAGCCCAAGAGGAAAAAAAATTTCGCGAATGGGAGTTTAAGCCTGTGGCTGATGAATAATCTCGGCTAGAGCTTTTACCCAGGCTGGATGGGCGTTTAAACTTGGAACAAGGTCTAGTTCCTCACCCCCGGCTTGCAGAAACTCCTCCCGGCACTCTTTTTCAATTTCAAAAATTGTTTCTAGACAATCACATACAAAGGACGGACAAAAAACAAGAACTCGTTTTTGTCCTAATTTAGCCAGTGAAAGAAGCGTTTCATTTGTAAAGGGTTCTAACCAAGGATCTTTACCAAGCCGAGATTGAAACGTGATAGAGTACTTTATTTGCGGTATATGTAAAATTTTTGCCAGCTTGTGTGCCATTTCGTGACATTGGGCGGAATAACAAAACTGATTATTACCGGAGAGAGGATAGCAACAAGAATTTTTGGAACATGAGATTTGGCATCCTTTTTCTTGAAGCTGCTTTTTAGGCAGGCCGTGAAAGCTAAAAAGAACATGATCGTATTGCTTTTTGAGATAGGGCGCAGCTATTTCCTTGTAAGCTTTTAGAAGGGAAGGATGGTTGAAATAATGGCTGATAAAGCTTAAACGGGGGAAAACTTGAGAGGCCCTCAAAATTTCCATGACTTTTTGGTGTACCGATCCTGTGGTTGCTGACGCATATTGGGGAAATAAAGGAACGATCATTAAATGATCGGGTCGTTTTTCCAGTAAAGGCTGAAGGATACTTTCAATGGAAGGTTCCTGATAGCGCATGGCTAACTCGACGATATAATTATTCCCTAAATAGTCTTGCAATTCCGTCTTTAATCTTTGGCTTAAAAGCATTAATGGCGATCCTTCGGAAGTCCAGATCGCTTGGTAAGATGCAGCAGAGGCCTTATAGCGGTTTGGCACAATAATCCCTCTTACTAAAAACTGTCTGTAGAGCCAAGGAACATCGATGACTCGCTCATCATTTAAAAATTCAATTAGATAGCGGTAAACGTCACTAGGTTTAGGGCTTTTAGGAGTTCCTAGGTTAATTAAAAGAACAGCTGTTGTCATGGTGGAATTTCAATGAAAAGTTTATAGGGACAAATAATTAACCTATAATAAAAAATAAGAAAAGAAAAATGCACGAAATAAAATTGGTTTTGTGCTAAATTTAAATCATGGAACGTCGTGCACTGTATAATTCTCTACGCATGAGCTGGCTGCTTGATCCCCATATCCCTGTACAGCCATGGCAAGTTGAAAATTACCGAGAACTTACTTTAGAAGAGTTGTTTCAACGCTTGCAGCTCCACCATATCAATGTAGATCGTTTTGCTTTTTCTCAGCTTGCTGAAAATTGCGATACGCCGGAAGAGCTAACGGAAGTTCTTGTTCAAGAGGGCGAAACCGAAGAAAATGATGATCAAATCCATTTAGTTATATTCGAGCTATGGCGTAGGCTAATTCCAGAAAAACAAAGCCTTTCTATTCTATGCGATGAACTTGATTATCAAATCTATCTTTATGATTCAGGTCAGTTAGAGAGTGTAGAGGGGATGGAAGTGGCTCTTGCTAATTTGCAGATTCTGTTAGAGGATGTTAATACAGTGAAGGCAAAAGCCCTTTTTTCTTCTATTGCTGAAGGCTGTGCCAATGACATCGAAGATTTTTTGTTTGATTATATCCAGACCCAGATCGATCATCAGAACCTTTCCTATGCTCAAGAATTGATTGAAGGGTTCATCCCTTATACTCAAGATAAAAAATGGTTTGAATTTTTAAAAATTGAGATTTTACATGCGACTGACCAGGAAGAGGCTGTTCAACTGTTAGAATCTCTTGTTAAAGTGAAAAACCAAGATCTTGAGTTTAATTTTGAAGTGTTATCGTTTCTAGCAAAATCTTCGCATGAAAAGCTCTTTAAAAGCTTGGCAAAGCAAACTTTTTATCTACTAGAGTTAGAGGAAGATTTTATCGATCTAGCGAATATCTGTGCCGATTTCTTTCATTTTTCGGACCAGGACCAAAATGAAAAAGAAATAGAAATGTTTCTATCAAATCGCAATCAAAAGTCCCCAGAAGCGACATTTCATTCTCGAGAGAGTCAAGCGAAAGAGTTTTTAAAAATTATTAGCTAATTTTTAATGGGTCAAAGTTTAGGTAGTCTGCTGATGTTAAGTAATAGTCGATCCCTCGACACCTTCCGAATGTAGTCCCTTGTTTGACATTATGTAAGTGGCCGAAGAGACAAAGGTTAATCCCGTACTTATCTAGAATGATCGATGCTTTAGATGGTTGTAGAGTAAGAGAAATGGGAGGGTAATGGGTGAGTGCTATTTTTAAAGAGGCTTCTTGCTTAAGGCATTTTAAGCTGTTTTCTAGGCGAAAGAGTTCTCTTTCAAAAATTTTTTCGCGTTCTTCTACTGATGCAGTTGTCGCTTTTAGGTTGACTCGTGGATTTTCAACATAATTAATGCATTCATCAAAATTGTATTCTTGTGTATCCCATAACCTTGCACCGCCTATGGATACATGATGCCAATGAAAAGCATTATTTTGAATAAGATGTAATGAAGGCGGAAGTACTTTTTGAATCTTACTGATAGAAGACCACCAGTAGTCGTGGTTACCCTTTAAAAGTACTTTTGTACCAGGAAGAGCATGAATCCATTCTAAATCAATTTTAGCATCTTCAGGATGTGTTGCCCAAGAGATATCGCCCGCAATGAGAACAAGATCATTATCTGTGATCTTTTTCTTCCAACTTTCTTCAATCTTCTTGGTATAATGGGTCCACGGTTCTCCAAAAAAGTCCATTTTTTTATCAGGATTTCCGAGAGAAAGATGAAGGTCTGCAATCGCAAAGATACTCATAAAGTGTAGCCGCTAGGGACGATGGTTCCTGGTGTAACAATGATAATGCCATCTCGTATATAAATGCCATCCCCATCAAACGAACTTAGCTTATTTTTATTTGTTAATTGCACATGGTCACCGACAATCACGTGTTTATCTAAGATTGAATGGCTGATGTGGCAATTTTGCCCTATAGTAAATTTTTGATTTTGCCTTGTTTGGTAGGTGTCATTGCCGATGAAATAGGTGTTTTCTATAACAGTATTTTTACCAATCACTGTTCTAGGGCCTATTACACTATGAGTAATTTTTTTTGCTTCTATAAAGGATCCTTCGGAAATAATTGAATGAGAAACCTCTGTGTTAAATAACTTAGGCCCTGGTAATGTGCTTGTGGTAGAGTGAATGGGAAACATCTCGCAGTAACAGTCAAACTGAGGTTGAGGATGGGTGAGATTGATGTTAGCGTGAAAAAAGGAATGGATTGTACCTATATCTTCCCAATAACCATCATACACATAGGAAGCAACCTTTCCTTTTTTTACTTGTGTCTGGATAAGATGTTTTCCAAAATCTTCTCTTGAATCTTCATCTAATAAGTCGAAAAGAGCTTGTCGTTTAAACAAGTAAATCCCCATAGACCCTAGGAAGGGCTTCTCTCCTTCCTCCGTGCTAAAATCGCTTAATGTCTTTTCATCTTGGGGTTTTTCAGTAAAATCTGTAACAAACAGTTCGGAGTTCCTTTTTAGCAGACCCATGCGTTTGGCGTTACTTTCTTCAACGGGTATTGAAGCGACAACGAGGTCTGCGTCTTTTTCAATGGCAAAATGAAGCATTTCCTGAAAGTTCATCTTATACAGTTGGTCACCTGAAAGGATTAAAATGTAATCGACAGGGGCGTCCTGAAGATACTCAATGTTTTGGCGTACTGCGTCAGCTGTTCCTTGGTACCAGTTACTTGTATTTGGTTTTTGTTCGGCGCTTAAGATTTCCAAGAATCCTTGAGAAAATGACTCGATGCGATACGTTTTTAGGATGTGTTGGTGTAAAGATGCTGAACGGAATTGGCTTAAAATATAGATTTTATTGCATCCCGAATTAAGGGCGTTAGAAATGGGAACATCGATCAGTTTAAAACGCCCTCCAAAAGTGATAGCCGGTTTGCATCTGGAAAAGGTCAATGGATATAGGCGTGTGCCTATTCCTCCACCGAGGATAACGGCGGCTACATTTTTCATCCCCCGGTGTTGGGGCGATAGAAAAGAAACTTTTTCTTTCTTCATGGAGGTTTGGATCGTCATATGCCCTTAATGTTGTTATTTTTTATAACTCATTAATAATCAGATTTTAGTGATTTAATGTTCGGCGTGTCCTGTTCTCTAGTAAGAGGACTGGCTGGGGGTTCTGCTATTTGAACGTCGATAAATCAGAGTAGTAGTTTAAAAAAGAATTTTTATCAAGAGGCTGACCTGTTTTCTTGTAAACTAACCTTGTTGGAATTAATTAATTAATTTTTTAAAATTAAAATAAAAATGGTTTGTTATGAATCTTTCTTTAATTGATCCATTACAATTAAGAAACAAAACCATTGATGAATTAAAAAAAGAAATTTTTCTTAGCAAGGTGAGGTTGCGCAAGATTTCTTTTCGCAAAGAAACTTTGCAAAAAATTCGTGCTTCAAGGGATGGGGATAAAGGCGTAGCTGCCATCTTTAAGAATATCTTTAGCTTTACCACAGTCTCCATGGATCCTCAAGACGAAATTGACCAGTGCGTATGGGATGAATTCCTACTGAGTGAAAATTTAGAGGTGCTTGAAAAAGAAAAAAGGATGAAGGAATTAGCCAAAGTTAATGAATGGTGGTTAGCCCATGAGCCATTTTTCAAGGAAGTGATCGCTTTGGATGAATGGTTGCCTTTTAAAAAAAGCACCTTTGAATATCTTGTTGGTATGCTTGAAAAGGAAGATGAGGTAGCCTTTATTCAAGCTGCTGATCGTATGCTTCTGCAACTAAAAAGATAGGCATCTCAACTTTGGCTTTGTAAGGGTAGGATGATAGTGTTAAATTAAAGACTTCCTAAACCCAATCCTTAATCATTTTTCTCAAAATATCCGGTTAAAAAAGAAAGTTTTTGCGTGTAGCTACACGACATGCGTGCAAATTTTTTTTTAAAACAACTAGGTGAACCTAAAATAACCAAATAGAATCATTTAAGTTAGAAAAAGTATTTAAACGCACTGCTTGGTTTTAGGTTGAATAAAAGCAACTAAGCGTCTATACTTACCTCTAACTCTGTTCTTTAAAATCGAGTGAAAAATAAAACATTCCTTCTATGAGTAAATTAAGGAAATAGCAAGTCCATGTAAGCGGCCATGGCGGAATTGGTAGACGCGCTAGATTCAGGTTCTAGTCGGAGCAATCCGGTGGATGTTCGAGTCATCTTGGCCGCAACCTAGTAATTAAACTTATCATCGACCAAGATAAGCATGTATAATATCAAAAAAATTCGTAATTTTTCTATTATTGCTCACATCGATCATGGTAAATCTACAATCGCAGATCGCCTTTTAGAACTTACAAGGACTGTAGAGGCTCGCGAAATGCAAGATCAGCTTTTAGATGACATGGATTTGGAAAGAGAGCGTGGGATTACGATTAAAGCCCATCCCGTTACCATGCATTACCAAGCCAAGGATGGATCATATTATCAGATCAACTTGATTGATACCCCTGGCCATGTTGATTTTACCTATGAGGTATCTAGATCCTTAGCCGCTTGCGAAGGGGCCCTGTTAGTTGTCGATGCTGGTCAGGGCGTTCAAGCTCAGAGCTTGGCTAATGTCCATTTAGCATTAGATCGCAATCTTGAAGTTGTTCCTGTTATCAATAAGATTGACTTGCCCACAGCAGACGTTGAGGAAGTTAAGAAACAAATCGAAGATGTGATAGGGTTAGATGCTTCTCAGTCTGTACTATGCTCAGCAAAGTCAGGAATCGGGATCGAAGAAATTTTAGAAAAAATTTTGACGGATGTGCCTTCTCCAAAAGAGCCTAGCGATGACATTTTACGTGCACTTGTTTTTGACTCTCACTATGACACCTATCGTGGAGTGATGGTTTATTTGCGAGTGATGAGTGGGGAGATTAAGAAAGGGTCGTTAATTAAAATGATGGCGACTAACAAAAGCTTCGAAGTTTTAGAGGTCGGTATTTTTAGCCCAAAGGCAAGACCTGTTGATTCTCTAAAGCCTGGTGAAGTTGGCTATATGATTGCTAATATTAAGATTGCCGCTGACGTTAAAATCGGCGATACCATCACCTCTCAAAAGTATCCTTCAAAAGAGCCTTTACCTGGTTTTAAAAATATTACTCCTGTTGTATTTGCTGGAATTTATCCGATTGACTCCGGTGATTTTGAAGCGTTAAGAGATGCTTTGGAAAAGCTTCAGCTAAACGATGCTGCTTTACATATTGAGCAGGAAAGCAGCTTGGCTTTAGGCTTTGGCTTTCGCTGTGGCTTCCTCGGGCTTCTGCACCTTGAAATTACTTTTGAGCGCCTCCAGCGCGAATTCGATCTAGATATCATATCAACTGCTCCTAGCGTTATTTACAAATTCGTTCTGAACGATGAAAGCATGCATGAGATTTCCAACCCATCTCAGTACCCTGATCCTGCTTCGATTGCTTGGGTGGAAGAGCCTTGGATTAAAAGTCACATTATTGTTCCTTCCGACTATTTAGGAGCCGTGATGAACTTAGGAATGGAAAAACGTGGCCAGTTAGTTAAAACGGAAACGATGGACTCTCGAAGGCTTTTGCTTACCTATCGACTCCCTTTAAATGAGATCATCACTGATTTTAACGATAAGTTAAAATCAATCACAAGAGGGTATGGTTCCTTTGACTATGAGTTTGATGGTTACGAAGAAAGCGATATTATCAAATTAGAAATTCGTGTTAACGAAGAACCTGTGGATGCTTTTTCATGCCTTGTTCATCGGACAAAAGCAGAAGCACGAGGAAGGGCGATTTGCGAAAAGTTAAAAGAAGTTATACCTATGCAACTTTTCAAGGTTCCCATTCAGGCTGCTATAGGTGGAAAAATTGTTGCGCGTGAAACAATAAAAGCCATTACAAAAAATGTAACTGCTAAATGCTACGGCGGAGATATTACAAGGAAAAGAAAGCTTTGGGAAAAGCAAAAAAAGGGGAAAAAACGCATGAAGGAGATAGGTAAGGTCAATATCCCTCAGAGCGCTTTTATGGAAGTTCTTAAGGCGGGAGATTAGTCATGACATTGTCACTTGATTTAGCAGAAGACAAAATGCTCCGTTACTACAGTGAAGAAAGAATTTCGTCATTACAAGCTTATAAAATGCCATCCCATATTGCTTTTATTTTAGATGGTAATCGACGTTGGGCCAAAAGAAGTTCATGTGGAGTTGCCGAGGGGCATCGTCAAGGAGCTGATACCTTGATGGAAATGATTAAAGCGGCTAAAGAGTTGGGAATCCAAGTACTCACCCTATATGTCTTTTCTACAGAGAATTGGCAAAGGCCGCAGAGCGAGGTCCATGCATTAATGTGGCTTTTTGAGTCCTACATTCGATCTCAGATCGATGAGATGGTCAAAACCGGTATGTACTTCGATACCATTGGTGACCTATCAAAACTGCCGACTGGAGTGAATCAAGCGATCAAAAGCGCAAAAGATGCAACTCGACAATGCCGAGATATTAAAGTTGTTTTTGCGATGAACTACGGCGCGCGTGATGAAATACGTCGAGCAATCAAGTCAATGCTAAAAGACTATTCATCCGCAAAGCTTAAAGAAGAGGAAGTGACCGAAGAGGCTATTTCAGCGTATTTGGATACAAAAGATTATCCTGATCCCGACCTAATTATCCGAACAGGCGGCGAGAAACGAATTAGTAATTTTTTGCTATGGCAAGCTTCTTATGCGGAACTCTACATTACGGATGTCTATTGGCCAGACTTTACGCCAGAGCACCTTTATGAAGCCATTAGTAATTATCAAAATAGAGACCGGCGGTTAGGCCAATGAGCAATTTCCAACAAAGGCTGACGTTAAGCGCGGTTTTTTTCTTCATTCTTGCTTTCGCCATCTATTTTTCTGTCTTTCCTTTGTTTCGACCCGTATTTACTTTACTTGTTATGGTAGTGATCGGATCGGCCCTTTGGGAATTCTATCAAATTTCTAAAAAGAAAGGCTTTGAGCCCCTTGTAAAGGTAGGTTTTATTGGCTCTGGTTGTTATATCTATTCTCTTTTTCTTGCGACACAGTATGATCACCTTTTTTTTCTACCGAATGTTATTCTTCTAGGAACATTGTTTTTTTCATTTCTTGCCTTCCTTCTTTCTTGCGCGCAGCCTTTATTTAATTTAGCTATTACCTTAGCAGGGATCTGTTATTTAACTCTTCCCTTAGGCAGTTTAATTGCCATTAATTTTACTTTTGGCAGATTTTGGCTGGTTTATCTTTTAGTTGTTACAAAAATGACTGATATGGGAGGGTATTTTATAGGTAAGTCGTTAGGACATCATAAGCTTGCACCTTTTATCAGTCCTAAGAAAACCTGGGAAGGCTCATTTGGAGGTTTAATAGGCTCCATGATTGCTAGTTCTTTGCTTATGAGTTTTTTTACGAACCACTCTCTTATTTATGGCGTTTTTTTAGGCGCCGTTATCAGCGGCTTGGCCCAGTTCGGAGATCTGGCCGAATCCTTGCTAAAAAGAGATGTTGGGGTAAAGGATAGCAGCCACCTGCCCGGACTTGGAGGGATGTTAGATATTGTAGATTCTTTAATATTTACAGCTCCAACTCTTTATTTCTTTCTACAGTGGAGAGCAACATTACTTTAGGAGATGCCTTATGATCATTACCATTGATGGCCCAGTTGCAACAGGGAAAAGTACGATTGCTAAAAAACTGGCAGCTTCTATCGGCTACATCTACTTTGATACCGGAGCTATGTACCGAGCTTTTACTTATGGGTTAATCAAGCATGGCGTAACCATTGGAAATGAAACTGAGCTACAAGAGTTTATTAATAAATTTGACTTCGATATAAAAGTCAAGCATGGGGAAAAACGCTACTTTTTAGGTGAGGAAGATGTGACGGATCAAATAAGATTGAGAGAGGTCACAAAAAATGTGTCCGAAGTTTCGGCCCACCCCATAGTCAGAGAGCACTTACTGAGTTATCAAAGAGGTTTAGCAAAGGGTGTTAATGCTGTTTTTGAAGGTAGAGATATGGGAACAGTTGTTTTTCCAGATGCCTATATTAAAATTTTTCTATCCGGAAGCCCAGAGGTACGTGCGCGACGCCGCTATGATGAGTTAATTACCAAATTTCCCGAGCAATCCAAGGGATTGACTCTCGAAAAAGTATTAGAAGATATCAATGCTCGTGATCATTATGATTCCACGCGAGAAATTTCCCCTTTAAAGAAAGCAGAGGATGCTTTTGAGGTGGATACGACCAATTTGTCTATCGATGAAGTTGTGTACAAAATTTTAGAGTATAAGGACTCAAGAAAAACATTCTTTCAGGCTAAGAAAGACATATCAGAAGGTTGAAGAGAAATTGTCTTTTATTCGGAGAGAAAGCCGTATTAATGATCATACTTCTTATCATTCTCAAGCAATGCATCCTTCTAATTCTTCTAGTGCTCATCCATCTCGAAATCAAAGTCGTGCTAGGGATCAGATCGTTCCTAAGATCGCACTACCCCTTATTGCAGATGGTCGTCCAATAGCCACTCCATCGATATCCTCCCCTCATCCAAAAAGAGAACAACCAACGTCTCATTCAGACCAATTATCTTATAATGTATCCCCTCGTTCTCCTGGTCGAACATCAGGAGAGTCTCCGGAAAAAGTTAAAAAAAAGTTTTCCCTTTTTAAAAGTAGAAAAAGAGTTGATGAAAATAACTTTTTCGATTTTTTCCTTTGGCAAAAAGCACTCACAGAAAAAGTTTCAAAAGAAATTGCCAAACAAGCCATGTCTCGTATAGATGCTTTTTTTCAAGAGAAACAGCTAGATTACTTTTTTCTCCTCTTTGATGAGATAGGCTATGAGGTTACCAAAGAAGTTTTGCAAAATAGTGAAATCATTGGATCAGTGATGTGCTGGTTACGAAGTTCTCTTGGGGCCTCTAAGAAGCTTTCAGAGAATATAGAGAGGCTTTTGACATGTCAGTCATTAATAGAATTTTCAGCTACGTTTATATCTTTGCTAAGCGAGGAAGAGCGAAGAGGGATTGCTGAGCATTTGGGAGGCGAAGAATTTATCTTGTTTATCAACGACTGGCGCAATGGTGAGGAAGTCAAGAATAGAATTAGGAACGAGATCGTTTCTTTGATCGAAGAACTGTTTGATGTCGTTAAGCTTTTTAACAGGAAAGCTCTTCCATTACCTCAGCGGGTTAAATATCCAAAACTAAATAATGAACAGGTCCAAAGAAGCTGGTTTCCTAACGCGATTTGCCTTCCTGCAGAAGTTCTTTACAACAGCAAGCTAGTTGAGTTTAAAACAATTTCAACGACTGCTCCCCATGAAGCGCAAAAAGAATGTTTAAAAGCTAATTTTCAGCATTTAGTTAAGTCCTTGGAACTATCAGATAACTCAGGTAATGTCATTGAAAATATCCTTTCGGAACCGGCACAACTTTGTGAATTTCCTGAGCTCATATTGCAAACAGCTGAAATTTCAGCCCCTATCATGATCGCTTTATACAAAGCTTTAAATAAAGTTGAGCGAAACAAATTTCGTTTTAACACGGAATATTCTACATGCCATTATGAAAGAAAAGGCGATGAGCTCAAATTCACCCAGACAAAAACTTGTAAACTAAACTTGAATGGGAAATCGATTGGAAGCTTTTCTCTATCTTGGACTTTCTCTCTTACGATGAATGCGTTTGCCGATCCTGATGCAGAGGTCTTTTTACCTGTTGTTTATGAATATACCATTAAGTTGGGGTAATGTTTCTTTATTATAGTGGCCAATCGGGCTCTGCTAGTACCCTTAAAATACCGTTCTTAGAAAGAATTTTTATCGGTGATGGGATTTTCCGCACCATCAAAGTGCAGGAAGGAAAGATCGATTACTTAGAAGAGCATTTTGCTCAATTAAAAAGAGAGTGTGCTTTATCAGGGATCGCGGCTCCTTTTTTGACAAAAGATGTTTTGTATGAGTTTATGGTTAAAAGCCAAGCCGACGTAGGTGCTTGGAGGTTAAAAATCATCGTCGTAGCATTAACGCGGCGAATTGCAGGACCGGCAGCAAGTGATTATTTTCTAACTCTACAGCCATACGATGAGGAGAAAAAAGAGCTTCGTCTCATTAGCTACCCTCATCCTATGGAAAAATCATTGGCGAAGTTGAAAACGATCTCTTATCTTGAGTATGATCAGGCAACCACTTATGCCAAAAGGAAAGGTTTTGACGATGCTCTACTGTTAAATAGTAAGAGGCAGCTCTTAGAATGCGGGAAAGCCAATTTAATTTGGTTTTATGAGGATCGCGTATTTTTTGTGAGTCCACAACTTACGTATTATCAAGGTGTTATGCAAACGCTTTGTTTAAAGGCATCACAGGCTTTAAAAATAGCTCCTTGTCCTTGCAAGATTCAAATAAATGAAATTCCTTCGCAAGCTTTCCTATTTGCAACTAATTCTTTGCAAGGTCCCTTACCTGTCATCCAAATCGGTAATAAAAGTTACTCACGATGTCAACATTTAGAAATAAAATTAAAAGAGGCCTTAGCTAGACTAACTTAAAAGCTTAAGACAGAGTTGCAAACATCTTGCCTTTTTGCAAAAATTGAATCTCAAAATATCAACTCCAGAAGGAACCTGAATGAGTAAAGAAAACGCGATTTCTCCTACTAGACAAGAAGATTACCCAGAGTGGTATCAACAAGTCATTAAAGCTGCTGATATGGCCGAAACTTCCGGGGTCAGAGGCTGCATGGTGATCAAGCCTTGGGGGTACGGAATTTGGGAAAATATTCAACGTGATCTTAACGAGCGCATTAAGGCTACAGGACACCAGAATGCCTATTTTCCTCTTTTTATCCCATTAAGTTTTTTGGAAAAGGAAGCTACCCATATAGAGGGTTTTGCTAAAGAGTGCGCTGTAGTCACGCACCATCGGCTCGAACTAAAGGATGGCCGTTTAGTCCCAACTGGGGAGCTAGAAGAACCTTTAATTGTACGACCGACTTCCGAAACAATTATCGGGGACTCTTTTTCTCGCTGGGTGGAATCCTATCGTGATCTGCCTCTTCTCATTAATCAATGGGCTAACATTGTCCGCTGGGAAATGAGACCACGCATTTTTCTTCGCACAGCAGAATTTCTATGGCAAGAGGGGCACACCGTTCATGCTACAGAGGAGGAAGCGATGAAAGAAACCCTCCAAATGTTGCATGTTTACCGATGCTTTATGGAAGATGTCTTAGCTTTACCAGTTATCGTTGGAGAGAAGTCTCCCGGTGAGCGTTTTCCCGGTGCAGAAAATACCTTTTGCTTGGAAGCGATGATGCAGGATAGAAAAGCAATCCAAGCGGGGACTTCTCACTATTTAGGCCAAAACTTTGCTAAGGCTTCCAACATTAAGTTTAATAATAAAGAAGGGCAAATGCAATATGCCTATACGACTTCTTGGGGGGTAACAACACGTTTAATTGGTGGAATGATCATGTGCCACGGTGATGATGATGGTCTCAGACTTCCTCCTAGAGTGGCTACCCATCAAGCCGTTATCATTCCCTTTATTCCTAAAGAAGAATCTCGTGATGAGGTCATGGCCTATGCGAAAGCTCTCGCAGAGGAATTAGAAAAGATAACGTTTTTTGATCAGAAACTCAGCGTTTACATTGATGGCAGAGAGCGTAGAGGTGGGGAGAAAAATTGGGAATGGATCAAAAAGGGGGTTCCATTACGCATCGAAGTTGGCCCGCGTGAAATTTCTTCTTCTACGTTGGCTCTGTCTCGACGGGATAAACCTCATAAAGAAAAAGTCATAATCCAACGTACAGAAGTAGCTGATAAAATCCCTCATCTTTTGGAGGAAATACAGAAGAACTATTACGAGCAGGCTAAGGCTTTCCGTGATCAGCACATTTGCAAAGACATTAACACCTTTGAAGAGTTAAAAGCTTATTTTACTCCGCAGAATCATGAGAAACCAGAAATCCATGGAGGCTTTGTGTTGGCTAAATGGTGCGGAGATAAAGAAACAGAATCTCTGTTAGATGAGCTTAAAGTAACCATTCGGTGCCTTCCTTTGGAACAATCAGGGACGGAAGGAAAATGTGTGTTAACGGGACGCCCCGCAACTACTGATGCTATCTTTGCCAAATCGTATTGAATAAAAAGCCTTTAACTACGTTGTGTAGTTAAAGCTTTTGAGTTAGCTAAACAGTTTTTCAAAAACAGGGAAAAGTTCTGCCTTAATGTTTTCTGGAGCTTGCTGGACTAGATACAACGCTTTCTCCTTATCACCAATGGATGAGAAAAAATGAATTAGCTCAGTAATAATAGAGGATTGCTCCTCAGTCGTTAAGGGAAAGGAGGTGACCATTGTGTCGCTTTCTGTTCTTCTAGCTTCCAGCAGTCCTACGATTTTTTGTAAATGTTTATAGGATTTTAGATGCTCATTGGATAGATGCCGTTCAAGGTCCTCCTGTGGACAAGGACTGTTAGTTTTTAATGTGATTTGGTACAGCAGGAAAGAAGGCGTAAGCTCGTCAGCAGTGAAGAAGCTTAAGAATGGTTGAGGCTGCTGTAGCTGTTCCAGCATTTCTTTAAAATCAGCTTTTTCAGCTAATTTCTTAATCGATTCCAGTTTGCCAGGGGGCAAGGTGAATAAGAGGTCTTTTACTTCAGATAGGATGGGACCAAAATTAGGAGTGATTAGAGATGTAGATCCTATAATGGAGCGAAGCACGTGCACTAATTCTACATAAGCCACTTCTTCACCAAGCTCTTTAATGACGGATGTCAAGAATGTCCGTAAAACCTGCACAGACCTTTGAGATTGATTAGCAGAATAATATGCCCTCATTGTTCCATATGTAGGTTGCATTTTTCTCTCCTTGAGATTTAGAAAACGAAGTATTATGGCATAACCCTTCGTAGCATTTCAGCAAAAAAATTGAGGGGGGCGTTCAGTTATGTTATTTAATCGGTCTGAGATCCCTTACTTGGCGATTTATAATCGTATCAGGAACCATTTCAATGATATTTCTTTATCTACGTTGGCAAGAATCGATGTTTGCACCCGCTACTTTAGTCAAGACTCTATTTTTCAAGCAAACATTAGAAATTTGTTCAACCAATCTAAGCCTTATTTCATTGATTGTGTTGTAGGAGTGCCATTACAATCTCATTTAGCTTAGTATCGTCTCTAAATTCTTGCTCCAATTCTTAGTGTTGGAGCTTTTTAGAGTTAAGCTTACAACCCCCCCATTCGCCTTCAATGACTCCTAATGTCAGCTGTCTTTATTGATGATGGATCAACGTGATTGTCTAGCCTTCGTGAAAAAGTTTAGTGAGCGTAATGATGACATATCAGGGAGAGCAACAATGAGGTCAAGGAATGATGGGTTTTGATGATGAAAGTAATTAGTTGAGATGATGCTGTATGATTTGATTAATAATACAGTTTTTAAACCCTTTAGTTATGAAGGGCTTAGCGCACGTGTAGCCAATAAGGAGCAATAACGCTGCGTTCGTTGTAAATTTTTTTAAGCTTCTGAGGAGGAGTGCTATTTTCCAGGGCGCGGGATAATTTTTGATCCATTTCCTGCTTAAATTTTTGTAAGTCTTCCCAGTTTTGTTCCGTGAAAGCTTCTTTCTGTGTTAGAAGGGTGGAGAGTTGTTGTTCAGTTACATTAAAAGCCTCTAAGTAATCGGCAATCTCAGTATCTAAACGTTCATTGCGCAATGTTTGCTCCGCAAGCATGTTTTCTTGCCTTTGGAGTTTATTTTCTAAATTTTCTAAGGAATCAATCATATAAATAATGTATATTAGTTAATAAAAAACTTTTAAAACTATTTTAATGAGATTTTGGATATGAATCTAGCTTTTTTTGTACTCGCGTTTGCTTTAGCGGGTTTTATTATCGCAGCTTCGAGCTCTTTTTTATTTTATAAGAATCTAAGGCGACAATATGGGCAAATAGTTGACTTATTTATAGGTGAGGCAAGAAAAAATGCTTTTTTTTCCGATTGCTTTGAACGAATTGGTTTTGATAAGGAAATGTCCTTGCTGGCCGAAGAGAAGCTAGATCGGTTAGTTATTAGTTTTAAAGAGCGAGTGCCTATGGTGGGAGTTTTTTTAAATGGAGAGCTTGAGGCTTCATTAAAAGAAATCGCTAAGGAAGAGCTTTTGAATTTAATCCCTGATGTTCAAACGAAGCTCATCACTCGTTTAGAAGACAAAATGATATTAAACCACCTTCTCACTCAATGTCTTTCAAAGAGGTCTATCCCCAAACTACTCTTGCTTTTTTTTCGTTTACAGGTGCCATCGTTAATTTTAGGAGTAATTCTAGGAGCTCTCTTCGGATTAACCTTGTATTTCTACCTTTGAAAAATCGATTCTTATGCTGAGGGTGGTTTTTCATCCATTTCTCAGCTAATTCAGTAATTTGTTTATCTTTCTCTAGGTCTAGTTTGTATGCTGAACAAATGGATAAAGAACCCAACCAAAACGCTCAATACTCACCTAAAGGTTAATAGAGATCTCTTAGAATAACGGCTTAAAACACCCCCAGAACCCTTAGTAAGGTATGACAATAAGGAATGAAGACAAAAGTGTTGTCCATACCTGGGTGGCTTTTTCAATGGAAGGCCTGTAAGCAGTTTAAGATGACCAGGCCGCGTTTCCAGGAGATCTAAAGATTGAGAAGTAACCTGTAACCAAGATTCAAAAAGGGACGTTGTTTTTCGCATCCTGTGGGCAATCTTGTGAGAGTTTATGATGAAAAACAGCAATGATCCAAGGCAAGGAAACCGCTAGTTGCTTTACTCAAAATCATGCTTTGTTTTAGTTTTGCGGGATAATTTCTTTATAGGTGGTTATGGAACTTTTAGAAGAGGAAAAAAGGCTTTCTGAATCTCAGTTATGGAAATTGCAGTACAACGCTTATCATCAGTTTGGCCTACAGGCGTGGAGCAAAAAGGGGGTTCCCTTCTATGTGACAAGTAATCCATTTACGGCTTCAGCTTACGCAAATATGGTTTTTAATTATTTAAAAGACACTGCGGTTAATCTACAAGAACCATTTTATCTATTTGATTTAGGTGCAGGAACGGGGCGCTTTGCGTTCTTATTTTTAAAAAATTTTAAAAAGCTTTTGAGCGATAGTCCTTTTTCTTCCCTAAAGTTTTGCTACATCATGACTGACTGTGCTACCAGTAATTTTTTATTTTGGAAGTCCCACCCATCATTAAAACCCTTTTTTGACGAGGGTGTATTAGATTTCTGCTACTACCTACATACGCAGACGGAACAAAAGTTTAGGTTAGAATATTCACAAAAATGGGTGGAAAAACCCTTCAATCCTATGGTCATCATTGCCAATTATTTTTTTGACACTATCCCTCAAGATTTGTACCGAGTACATAATGGAAGACTTGAAGAAGGATTTATTTCTCTCCATACATCAAAAAAGTGGTCTGGCGACCAAGATCCTGAATTGATTAACGATCTTTCTTGGAGTTTTACCTTTAAAGAAATTGATGATACAGACAGCCTCTTTTTAGATGCTCCCCAACATAGGCAATTGCTCCTTAGCTATCGACAACTGGAAAATGCGACGTTTTTATTTCCTTCTGGAGCCTTGGATGTTTTAGATTTTTTTAAGAAATTTTCGGATCAAAAGCTACTTTTGCTTGCTGGTGACCAAGGGGTAGCTACATTAAACCAAATTCAGACGTGGGATCCAAAACTTGCACTTCATGGAAGTTTTTCTTTGCCTGTTTCCTACTATACCTTAGCGGAATATTTTTCTATTAATCTGGGAGAAGCGCTTCTATCACGTTTGCCCGACCCTGCCTTTGTTGTGATTGCCGGTGTGTTAAGTAAGTTTCATCAGCTTCACTATGAAACGAAGAGGGCCTTTCGGGATGTCGTCGATGGCTTTGATCCTCAAGACTATTGGCGTCTAGGCGTGGAGTTAGAAAAAAGTGCTCTTAGTTTAGAAGCCATGTTACTATTGACAAAGCTTGGCCATTTTGATCCCATGATTTTTCATAGCTTTTTTAATGCCATTAGAAAGGAGTTGCCATTTGCTTCGAACGAAATTAAGGAGAGGTTGATTTTTACAATCAGACAGATTGACAAAAACTTTTTTCCTATTGAGAGAGGAGATGGTGGATTCTTAGCAAATCTAGGAGTTCTTTTTTTTGATCTTGCTTTATATAAGGAGGCATTGGTTTTATTTGAAAAAGCCAAACAGCTTGAAGGAAATCAAGCTTATTTATTAAGTAATATCAATCATTGTCGTAAGTTGCTAGCCCATCATTAATTTATAAAGCACTTCCTCCTTGCTTAGCCAGGCGATAGGGAACATAGCGAAATTGCTGGTCTAGCGGTGGTTGTCCGTTCATTAAGACGGCAAGACGGCATTTATTCTGCCTGCCTAGGATATTCCTTGTACTTTGGATGAAATCTTCGTAGGACAAGTTTTTTAAAGCTTCTATGCGTTGTTTGTTCCAATGAACGTTGTTTTTTTCAAAAATCATGCTGAATAATTGTTCTCCCCACTGTAGGATATCTTTGGGTATGGCGGTGAGTTCTGTCATTAATGTTTGCTTGAGTGCCATAAAGCGAGCTGGCGGGATTTCTTCATGTGTCAGGTTTTTCAAAAAACGTTCAATAAAAAATTCATAGCGATGCAATAAGTCGAGTGAGTCGTGGGAAGAAGATCGTACTCCAAAAGAAAGGAAATAGCGGTTGTGATGGCTGAACTCTTCTTGCATCACGACATAAGCCACTTGTTGCTCAGTGCGTAGTTCTGCAAAAAAAGAAGTTTTAAGGATACGACACAGTAATTCTTGAATGTTTTTTTCTTGTGGCGTTCGTTTATCCAATCCGATTAATAGCAAGGCAGCACTCTCTGTCCCTTCAAGATTTGTTTTTACATAAACAGGTTGATTGTTTTGGTTGGAATAATTAGCGGCAGTAAATGAGTAGGGCTTACCCCCCACTTTTTTTTGTAGATTTTCCATAAGTATGCGTGCTTCTCCTTCTGAAGAATGAGGAGAGAGAATAAGCCCTTCAGAAAACGTGCGTACGAAGAGTTTAGACAGGAACTGCTGGAACCTTTTTTTATCCAGTTTTTTAAGCAAATCCTGCGTATTAAATAAAGTGGCAGGGCGATTTTTCAACATCTCATGGGTCGCTTTTTTAGCAACTTCTAGGGGATAATTAACTAAAAAATGTTCATAGTCTTTGGCTAAGGCGTTTTTATAGAGTTCTAGGTTGTTTATGGCTTTTAAGGGAGCTTGTAGATCTAATAAATCTATAAAACGCTCGATGCTATCTTGTGGGCCGGCGATTGTTAATTGCAACCCCCCATCTATAGGGGTTAGTAAACAATACAGGCTTGCTTTTCTAGCTTCTGAAAGCAATGGGCGATGAATGTCTTGCCAGGCTGTAATAAATAGATCTTGCATCAAAGGGGTGTAGGGATCGCTTTTGTTTAGGCGAGGGCTCATGATATTAACACGGATGAAACTCCGCGGATAAGAAAAAATACTTGCAGGTGAAAAGTAGGCGTGCATCGATCCATGGTTGATAATTTCGCATGGAGGGGGGAGGGATAAGAACTCTTCCTGCGTTATGGGGTGATTATTTGTATGAAAATGACGTGTTGAAAGGAAGCGATTGGGCACAGGTAGAGATAGTTTATGGGAAGGCTTTATCTGGTTCAATTTCTCGATAAGGCCTGATGAAAATGGCTTGACGGTGAAAGCGTGGTGCAGCCACCTGTCTACTCGATCAAAAGGAAGGGGGTCAGAAGTGAGCACAGAGATAAGGGCATTTTCGTAAGAGAGGTGGCGCAAAAGTTGGCGAATCTCTTCAGGGGAAGGGGATTGAATGAGTAGGAGTTCATCTGGAAACTTAGAGATGTCTTCATAAGCTAAAAGATCTGAAAAGTGATACAAAATCGATTGGGGAGAGTTTTTAAAAATTTGTTGTAGCTTTAGGAAGGATGTGAGTTGTATTTCTTGAAGGAGATGATCGGTGATGGGAAGCCTTTCCAGTTGCTTAGTCGCTTCAAGGCAATAAAGAATAATGGATTCTACATCGCTTAACCCTTTCGAAGTGAGTGAGAAATCTAATTCCAAGATACTTAAATCTTCATGAATGCGTTTTGAGCAGCAGGATAGGGACTCTATCAACCCCTCTTCCTTGAGCCAGGCATAGAGGCTACCATCATCTTTGCGATTGAGAAGGTTAGCGACAATCTCTTCGGATTTAGCTTTTAAGTTTCTAGAAAAACAAGCAGGAAGGTGCCATAGAATGCTTAAGGAATGGCCTTGAAGCGGAGATTTAACATAGGTGATGGTTTTCTTTTGTTCTGTACTTAAGATAGGTGTGTTCACTTTTAATCCGTGTACTCCTCTATCAGGGATGGCAGAGAAATATTGAGCCACTAAACCGGCTATTTTTTCTAGCGGCAAAGCTGAATAAACAACCAACTTCATTCGATTAGCGCTATAGTGTTGGTTAAACCAATCTCTTAAATCTGCATCTGATACATCCCTCAGAGAGACTTTATTCCCTCCGGAGAAGTGACTTGCGGGGTGTTGTGGATGATATAGTTGTGAAACTACATATTTTTGACAGCGAAATGGTGATGCGCAGTCGATGGCAAATTCTTGGTCTATCACTTGAATTTCTTTTTGCATGGCCGATGGGAGCAAAAGGGGCTCATAAAAGGCTCTAGCAAATCGATCCATAGCCGCTTCGAGGCCGGAGTGGTCAATATTAAAGTAGTACATGGTGCCATTTTCCATGGTCATCGCATTGGCTTTTCCTCCATGTTCCGCTAAGAATCGCTGATAATCAAGAGGATCTGGATATTTCTTTGTTCCCATAAAAAGCATGTGTTCGAGGTAGTGAGCGAGCCCTAAGGATTGATCGGGGTCTGACCAGCTTCCTACCCCCACAACTAAGGAGACTGATGCTTCTTTAGCATTTGCATCCGAAATTAAACAGGCCTCTAAGTTATTTTTTAGACGTATTCTAAGCGTGGATTCTTCGTTAACCAATGAATAGGGGAGGCTTTTTTGGCTTTCAATGACAAGATATCCTGGCTCCTGAGAGATAGCTGAGCCTAGGATAAGTATAAAAAAAGCAAAAAGTCGTGCTTTCATGCTAGAGTCCATAGAAAAATTTTTTCTATAAACATTAGCAGAAAAACTATGGCAATTGCAAGTAATCCTGGTAAACTAAATTCCAGATAAAATGAGCTCGCTTGATCCGATTAACTTGTTTACTATGAGAAGGATCTAGGGGAATATCTTTGGTAAAAATTTCTTTGCCAAAAGAGAGATAGACGGGAATTGAGTTAGCATGCCTTCTTTCGCCAATTTTTTTTTCAACGACGCTAGGAGGTGGCAATAGATGGAAAGTTGAGAGAGCGAGAGGAAAAAAATGCGTTGTCTTGCTTGCTTTTTGAGCCAGCAGAAAAAAAAGATCAACGCTTTGTGGATCAAAGGGGGCAACTTCTATTTTGCTTTCGGAGTTTAAACGGTCTCTTCCCCCACTTGGAGCTACATAAATGCAAGTGCCACCTTGGTCTAAGAGCTCTCCCATTCTTTTCAGAGTTCGTTGATTATGGAGTAGTTTTTCAGTCTTTAACTCTGGGGGATTTTCAATATGCTTTTTAGAATAGATACACAGCAGATTGCGGCCTTTGCTAAACGGTACAGCCAAAGGGTCTGTTGTTACTCGATGACCTGCAACAAAAATCATTTCTTCCGCTAACTTCGGGTGGCTATTTTCTAAAAGAATACTAATGACTTGAGGATCGGGTTCTGTCTGGTGATTCGCAAGAAGGATGACATTATCTCCGATGCTTAGATAGTGCGCGATTTGATCAACCTGGGCTAACCCTCTTACTTCTGAATGCTTCAGGTCAATTAATGGTTTGAATAGCTTAATGCCAAATTGATAATAATCAAAAGGTTCTAGGATGCGCCGATGGTAGAATTCAAAATGAAAAGGCTTTTCTATTTGAAGAACAGCTTCATCGATAAGCTGGGAGATCATCTCCTCTGCATATGCCGTTGAATAACCGTTTTTAAGGATGGCGGATAAGTAGCTTTCATAAAAAAGATAAAGGTTTTGGGCAAGCTCACTTGGGAGCTTACCTTGTGCGACATAGGCATCTAAAACTGTCTTCAGATGGCTCAAACTTCGATCCTTTTATTGCTTGTTGTTGAAAAGAAATGATAATCATTGAGATGTAGAGAATCATTGGTCCCAAACTCCAGATGTGCGTTCATTTGTTCCGCCATTTTCGCCAGGTGTTCTTTATCAATGACTTTTAAGTAGTGGTCTAGCTCAGGATGAACTTCTAAACGGATGGCGTACTGTTGATGATAGCCAATCACCTTTTTTAAGGTGCGTTCAATCTCAATGGAAATTGTTTCCGGAGTTTTGATGAGCCCAAGTCCATTACAGTATGGGCAGCTTGTAAAGATCGTTTGCCCAAGAGATCCTCGGCTGCGTTGTCGTGTCATTTCTACAAGGCCAAATTCGCTCATGCCTAAAATCGTGCATTTAGCAGAGTCTTCTTTCATACAATCTTTCAATCTGTCTAATACACGTCTTTGACTTTTTCTTAATCGCATATCAATAAAATCACAAATAATCAATCCGCCGACATTGCGCAGTCTAAGCTGTCTTGCGATTTCTTCTGCTGCTTCTAGATTGATTCTTACTAAAGATTCTTCAACATCGGTTTCATTACCCGAGCTTCTTCCAGAGTTTACATCAATTGTATGCATAGCTTCTGTTTTATCAAAGTAGAGGTAACCACCACTGGGTAGCCAAATTTTTCTTCGCAATGCCTTGTCGATTTCTCGCTCTACATTAAATCTTTCGAACATAGGTATCTTGTCTCGATAGTATTCGATACGGAGTGGGTGTTCTAATGCATAACGAGAGCTCATTTTTTTTAAAACTTGAAACGTATGATAATCATCGATCAGAATGCGATCTAAGCGCTTGTCAATCGCTGTAATTAAAGAGCGCTTAATCAGATCTGATTCTTCATAGAGCAAAGTGGGGTGACTGGCTTTTTGAAAATTTTCCATGATGCTTTGCCAGGTGCTTAACAACTCGTGGGCTTCATCAATAAGCATATCAGGGTCTGCGCTGCAACTGGCAGTGCGGCAAATTAACCCCATATCCTTGGGCATTTCGAAAGAGCGAATAAATTTTTTAAGCTTTTCTCTTGCATTGCGGTCTTCTATTTTTCTGGACACCCCTCGATGTGACGAATTGGGGAGTAGGACTAAGTAGCGTCCTGCAATCGAAATATTTGATGTTAGCCGGGCCCCCTTAGTACCTATGGGTTCTTTAACAACCTGTACGAGGACGGATTGATCGGGTTTCAAAACCTGTTCGATGTCTAGGTTTTGCTTTTCCTCGTTAATGCTCTGAATATCATAATCTAAATCAAAATCCATTTCAAAAAGCTGTTCAAACTTTTTGGTGTTTTCAATGATATCTGAGATATGGATAAACCCATTATCCCCTTCATCGATATCAATAAAAGCGGATTGAATATTATGGAGGATGTTGGTTACACGCCCCTTATAAATATTCCCTGTGAGCTGACGTTCTTTTTTTCTTTCTACTGTTAGATCGTAGAGTTGTCCATTTTTTAAAAGAGCGCTTCTAATTTCTTTTGATTCTACGTTAAGAAGGATTTCTTTCATGCATCACCTTGTTTAATAATGGAAAAGGGATGCTAGCATGAGGGTAGGTGCCTTTTTTGCTCGCTTGGCTATTCAATTTCTGTAAAGCTACCTTGCTTGAGATCCAAGTTGGTAGGAAAATTCGCATCCCTTTTCTCTAGTTAAAGCGCTAATAGCAGCACTTGTAATTTGACTAGGCATTTCAAGGCCTTGTCAAAATCTGCTTACTTGATGAAGTTATAGTTAGAGCAAATGGTTCATCCGTAAGAAAAGATCACCTGAATTTTAGTCTTTCCTTCTTGTAACAAGGAAAAACTAAAGTTCATGCTATCTTCTTTCGGTGATTTTAAAGAAAGCGACTGATCTTTACCAGAAAATAAATGAGCTCCTTTAGATGGAAGAGTTATCCTTTTTTAGTACAAAAATTGATCAATTGCTTGGTTAAGCATATTCGTATGAATCAAATCGTCGGCATTTTTTTGGGCTTGTTTTAAAGATTGTTCTGTTGATGGTCTTTTTCCAAGAAACGAATGTAAAGCCCCCACAGTATCTGAGTTTTTATGTTCTAATTTATGCGCGTGAATCATTCAAAGCTGCGCATGGATAGTAAGATAAGCTTATGATTAATCGATCCTAGTGGTTTATATTAGTCTTTGTTTGATCTTTTTAATTTTGTTATTTAAAAACACTATATTTTCCTTCTAAAAAGATGTTTTTTTTATTCGTGGTTTTTTAAGTAAAAATTGCTGGAGGAAAATCGAACCTTCCATTAAACTTACATCATTGATTTTAATTTTCATTGCAGATGACTAAACACTCTCAGCCCGACGCTTTTAAGATCTTTGTAGAGCAACTCCGCTCTGGTAACGTTGAACATCTTAACGAGGAGCTGTCTCCTGATTTTCTAGACGTTAAGGAAAAAGAGTTATCATTTGAAGATCCCGTCTTCCTTAGAGGAGAAGCCTACCTAGCTGAAAGCGAATTGATTCTTCATTTTGATCTGTCGACTTTTGCCTCTATGCCTTGTAGCATCTGTAATGAAAATGTAAAAGTTCCCATTAAAGTGCATAATGTGTATCATCACGAACCTTTATCGGCGATAAAAAGCGGTGTTTTCAGTATGCGTGAAGTTCTAAGAGAAGTTACCTTACTTGAAGTTCCTTCTTTTACAGAGTGTAACCATGGAAATTGTGCCAAACGCGATGAGCTAAAAAAATACTTAAGGAAACCTCAAGCCGCAAATTCAGATGATTCGGGATATCGCCCTTTTGAAAATTTGTAAACTTTAAATTAAGGAGTCTTAATCATGGCAGTTCCACGTAACCGCCTTTCCAATGCGAGAAAGAACTCAAAGCGCGCTCATCACGCTAAAGTTCCAAAGCAAGGCACTAAATGCCCTAATTGTGGCGTCGCGAAGTTACCACACGTTCTTTGCCCTTCCTGCGGTTTTTATGCTGGGCGATCAGTTGTAGCTAGAGCTCAATAAATCGAAGGAAATTCTATTGCGCATTGGGATTGATGTCATGGGGAGCGACCATTCTCCCCAGGTGCTTTTTGAAGCCGTATTGCAAGCTGTCAATAAACTAGATCCCTCAACCTCTTTAGTGGTTATTGTCCAAGAAAAGTTTTCTGAGTTTCTCTACGAAAAGGCAGTCGCAGCCGGTCATTACTCTCGTATTCAATTTGTGTCGGTTTCCCAGTATGTAACGATGCAAGATGATCCTCTTCCGTCTCTTAAGCGAAAAAAGAATGCCTCCATGTTTAAAGGTATTTCGTTGTTGGAGCAAGGAAAAATCGATGTTTTTGTGTCAGCCGGAAATACAGGTGCATTAATTGCCTCTAGCCATCTTACTCTTCCTCCCTTGCCCGGTGTTCAGCGTCCTGCTCTCTTAGCTTTGCTACCTACACAAAGCGGCAGAGTTGCTGTCATTGATGTTGGGGGCAATGTGGCTTCCAAGAGTCACTTGTTAGTACAGTTTGCAAAATTAGGGGCTGCTTTCATCCGTGCGACCCATCCTTTAATAGTACCTAAAGTTGGCCTGTTGAATATCGGAGCGGAATCAAAAAAAGGGTCAGAAAGTTTGCAGCAAGCTTATTCCATCTTAAAAGAAGGGCCTCCTTCTCCTCTCTTTGAATTCTTAGGGAATATAGAGGGGAGAGAGATTTTTGAAGGAAAAGTGGATGTTTTAATTACGGATGGATTTACGGGTAATGTTCTATTAAAGACAGCTGAGGGCCTGGCTTCATTTTTCTTAAACCATCTAAAAGAACACTTTTCGCTAAATGCATCCTACCTTTCTCAACTCAAACAGCTGTTTAATTACGATGAATATCCCGGTGCACTCGTAATGGGTGTTGATGGTCTTGTCATTAAATGTCATGGTAATGCCTCAGTGTCTTCGCTGTTACAGAGTATCCTATCAGCTGAGGATTATTTTAATTTAGATATAATAAGTAAATTAAAAAACGAATTATCTTTAACTCTTTGTTAGTAACATTTTTATTTAAAAAGTGGTATAATAAAAGTTAATCTTTAACAAAAAACCACTTTATGTCACCTATAGGCCGATGGGTTAGTCATTTTTTTAGGTCGAGAGAATCCGTACCTTCTAAAACTTTAGAGAAGGTTTCTGCAAGGGGTTCACTAGAAGGCATGGTCAATGCTGCGATCAAATCTGAACCTGTCGTAAAGGTAACTAGTAAGAGGTTCAAGGCTTTCCCTCCCTCACAAATTTCTACCTTTGTTCCTATCAAGCCCTTGGTTCAGGAGGAGGTCAATCCAGAGAAAGAGTCAACGACAGAGAAAACAGCACATGTAGGAAAGCAGCAATTTAAAAAAATAGCAGAAGGGGCTGCTAAAGAAGTCTGGAAGAGAGCAGGAATCAAAAATAAAGTTTATCTCACACCGAAAAGAGGTTTACTAGGTTTTTGGACATTGATCAAGAAAGCTGAAATTAAAAGCGAGATGCAGAAGGTAAAAGATATTCAATATAAGCTCATCCATGAACAAATCCCAGGAATCAATAAAAAAGATGCGCTGCGCTTAGTCAATCATAAGGAGTATACCCTAGAGGGGATTAAAAAAATGACTAAGGAGTCGCTTGCCTCTATACTGCACTCTAGTGAGGAATATGCTGAGAAAGTACTTGATGAGCTCGTCAAGCTAGACCTTTCTGAGAAGCATCTAGCCTTGGATATGAGAGAAGCTTCATTAGAAGAACGGATTGATCAGCGATTTACGATCGTCACTCCTAGAGCAACAGGTAATTTTGAAGATGACACAATCACAGAGGGCCTTAGTTTCTCCTTAAGTTTAGGTTTGCAGCTTTTATCAGGGATGAAGGATCTCCACGGCGTAGGCTATGTTCATGGAGATTTGAAGCCAGAAAATTTACTGAAGTATAGTACAATTGACGGGGTGAGGTTAAAAGTTGCTGACTTTGGAAAGGCTAGACAGCTTAGATTTAACAAAGATTCCCTGTATGCAGGAAACCCTCGTTATGCTGCCCCCGAAGGAAGATTAAGTATGAGGGGAGAAGTCTACAGCACTGCATTGATTATCATCCGTTTTTTGGAACAAGAGCTATTAGATAAGGAAAAGCCTATGCTACTTGAGCCAGGGCACGCAGACACTAAAGTTAAGCTAGGAGAAAAAAATGGCCGCCCTCGATTGGGGATTGAGCGTTTCCTAATTCTTAACCAAAACTCGCCTCAAACTGAAGTTCTTCAGCTAAGAGGAAAATTTAAAGTATATGGAAGAGAGATACGCCAAATTTTTGCGAAAGACCGCCAAGACTATACCTGGGCTGAACAGGACACCCAGCTTTATATTGACGAGTTAATCGCTGAGTTAAGTGAACGCTATCAAGATCAAGACGATCAGCTAAAAGAGGTGGGTGATTTATTGAAGGAGATGGTGCAAAGTGATCCTTCAAAGCGTCCTTCTATGAATGAAGCTTTCGTCCGCTTTAAAGAGGCCACCGATGGGCTAATTGACACGCCAACCTAGTTGTATTGTCTAACTCTTGTTTAAATTTAAAAGGCTCACTCGCTAAAATTTCTTTTCCAAAGACGACATGGATGGTAGAAAAAGGTTTTGGCAAGATCAAGTTGTCCCAAGTAGGCAACTGCCAAAACGTTGTTGCGCTCCAGCTAATTGAAATAGTGGATGCCGAAGTTGCTTCGGCGGCCTTAATAATACCTGGTTTTAGTTTATACTTGGGGCCACGTGGGCCATCAGGTGTAATCAAGGCTACTTCATTTTTATTTTTTAAATCTTGAATGAGAGTCTTTAAAGCTTGTGCACGAGCATTATGAGCAACTTTAATAGCTCTTCCTCTTTGATAGCTATCTACAAAAGCTGCTAAAATACGTCCTTCTTTACTGTTGCTAACAAATGCGGAATAAGAAAAGGTTTTTGTAAAGTTTGCAAGTATATAACCCATGATGAGTAGGCGATTATGCCATAACATGAGGATGCACGGGCCTTTGTTAGCTGTACCAACAAAATCTTCAAGGCCGTGAATATGGATATGGCAAGTTTTTAAAATTAAGTTGAGTAATCCCTTAGATAGATAGGCAAGAATTTTTGATTTTATTGTATTTCTAAATGAGTTCATGGACCGCTACCGCTGCAGAGAAAGAAGCATCTTCTGTGGAAAGTAAGTTTTTAAGGCGGATGGAAGCCTGCTCTGTATAATCGCGATAATTAACGTTCAATAATGGAACAGCCTCATTGGCTAATTCTTTCGGATCAAGCTGAAAACCGATCACTTCCGGAAACAGCTTCTCTTTTAGTAGAATATTAGCAATACAGTAAAAGGGAAGGTTAATTTTAAATAAGTACTTTGCTAATAGGTAGTTCAATCTTGATAACTCATAAGTCACAACCGTCGGACAACCGTGCAGAGCGAGTTCTAGGGTAGCCGTTCCCGACTTTGAAAAAGCCAAACTTGCTGCTTTCATTAAATCATAAGTATACTTGTCAGAGACAAGAGTTGTTTGCGAGCAGCTAGATTGACGGATACATTGCTCGATTAAAGGGCGTAGATGAGGGTGAGCACAAGAGATGGCTATTTTTAGTTCAGGAAATTTTTGTAGAAGAATTTGTGCTGCTTGGATTTGAAGTGGCAAATTGCGTTCAATATCCCCCTTCCGGCTTCCTGGAAATAATGCTAACAAGTGACCAGTGAGTCCAAGTTCTTTTTGCCAGTGAGGATGATAGGTATGGTTTTTCAATTGAGAAATAAGTGGGTTACCGACGTACTTAGTGTTTAACGATGAATGCTGGTCGAAGAAGTGTTTTTCAAAGGGAAAGATGGTAAGGAGAAGGTCTAGTGTTTGAGACATTGTTTGTATACGTTCTTTGCCCCATGCCCAGACAGTAGGTGCGATGTAGTGAACAATCTTATTAGTAAAACCTTTCTTTCGTAGATGTTTTGCCAATCGTAAGTTAAAACCTGGGTAGTCGATAAGGACCACAGCTTTTGGCTGGTTTTTTAAAATAAAGTTGCGTATTCGATAAAATTGTTTGACTAAATGAGGTAACGCAAAAAGAACATCTGTAAATCCCATTACTTGAAAGCTTTCCATCGGCATTAAGCAAGACATGGAAGTGGAGCGCATCTTTGACCCACCCACCCCGACAACTTTTAAAGAAGGGCGGAGAGAAAATAGGTGATGAAGCAGATGGCAACCATGAAGGTCTCCACTTGCCTCTCCAGCGAAAATGAAAAGATCAGGGGCGTCCATACACAGCCGTTTTATTTTTTATTAGTATAAGGTTTCTTATGTAGGGAAAGATGCCAAATAGGGGACCTAATAAGTTGACGAAATCGCCAAGAAAGAAAAAATACAATAGGGATAAGCTCGCTCCTAAGATGGATAACCACCAAAAACTCTCGCTAAGGGTACTTTTTTGGTTTCGTTCTGCATCGATCCATTGGATCCAAAAACGAATCGCGAATAAAAAAACCCCAAGAGCACCTAATAAGTGCCAAAACAATGAAAATGTAAACGAGGGAGCTAAAAAAGCAAACCTATGGATAGGTACTCGAATCCAATGGAGGGGTGAGCTTAAATAAAACCCAAAAGTTGTTAGTACAAAGGCTGCAGCTAAAAGGAGAACTGTGGTTTTTAAAGACCAAACCTTTTCTCTTTCTCCCATAAGATTAAGGTTACGAATAGCTATAACTCCATTAAAAGCTTGAATGAGGCAAATGGGGTACTGAATCTGGATTCCGCTATGAATCATCAAGGTGATGTTCCCGATCAGCGAGAGAACCCAAAAAGAACGTGTGGGGGTTGATTTTTGTTTGCTTTCGCTATAAATCCATTGCACAAGAAAACGTAGCGTGAAGGCAATCGATGAAATGAAGCCAAAAGGATAGAAAAATTGTCGCCATTCTTCAGACATTAAACTTCCTTTTTAATTTGGTAAGAAAGACGCCTATTGCTCATCCAACGAACGGCTAACATGTCAGCAACTGTGTTAAAAGAACGATTAAAAAAGTGATACTTTGTATACCCCTTGACTCTTTCGCGATGATTAACAGGGACAACCGCGATTTTAAATCCTTCAATTTTAAATAAGGCTGGAAGAAAACGATGCATCCCTTGGTAGAGTTTAATTTTGTCTAAGCACTCGCGTCGATAAAGTTTTAGAGAGCATCCTGTATCGGGGACTTCATCTCGGCAAAAACGACTTCTGATAAAGTTGGCAAAGCGTGAAATGATTCTCTTAGAAAAAGGATCTTTCCGATTCACACGATGGCCGGTGACTAAATCTGCTTGATCCGCCAAGGCAATCAAGGAGGGAATATCTCGTGGATCATTTTGTCGGTCGCCATCCATTGTAATGATGAATTGGCCTTTAGCTGCTTTAAATCCTGCATCAAAAGCACTAGATTGCCCATAGTTTTTTTCGAAAGCGAGTATTCTAAGATTTGCGTGTTCTTGCTGAAGTTCCTTTAAATAAAAAAGAGTTTGATCGGTTGAACCATCATCAATGCAAATGAGTTCCCAGGAGGATTTTAAAGCGTTCATAACAGGAACAATTTCCTCTACCAAGTCACGGATGTTTTCTTCTTCATTTTTTAAGGGGATGACGATCGAATATATTGGATTCATAACATTCTCATTTTTTCTTTAAGCCAGTTAGCCCCTTCTAAAAAAGTTTTGGGTGCGGTTCCGTGGCCATGATGGCCGATTGAAGGATGAATGACCATTTCTACTTGAGGGGAACGGATGCGGTTTTCTTGAGCAACTTTAGCTAATTTATGAATAAACTTAAAGCACTCATCTGTATGTACACGAGTGTCACGGTTGCCGATGTGAAAGCAAAGAGTGCGATCGATAAGCTTTGGAATAAGATGAATAAGACTTGTCTGTTCGACAACAGGGTTTTTGGGAAAAGCTTTAAATTCAAGCGAAAGATCAAGACGCATCAATGGTGCGAAGCCTAAGATCAATTTTATTTGTGGCATTTCTGAAGCGAGGTGGGCAGCCATAAACCCTCCTCTTGATAACCCTGCGACAGCCATTTTTGATTCAGCAATGAATTGATGTTTGATAAGAAACGCAATATTTTCTTTTGCGGTATCAATAAATTCTTTTATAGGATTTCTTCCAGCTTGAAAAGCTTCTGCCCATTGCTTAATAGCCGCAGTATTTTTTAAACCAGGTCCATGGCCGGGAAGGGTAAAGGAAAAAATCCTTATAAGACTGTCTTTAAGAAAGGTTACGGGTTGATTATAGGGATCAAGTTCAAGAGAGTCCTTGCCTGATAGAGCAAAATAAAAAAGGGCGGGCAAAGGCCCTTGATCTAAGGAAGGTCCGACATGGTAAACCGAAAGTGCGGTTCCTGCATCAATAACATCAGCGGCTAACTGCATGAGAGTCTCTGGTCTTTTTCGCCTTTTGACGTGCTCTAGACTCCTCATTTCTTAAAAACTGACGAAAGCTTTCTCTAATTTGTATGTATTGTGGTTGCAACTCATGATGGATAGAAGCTCGGATTTTCAAGAGACGAAGAGCTAGAGGAAATTCTTTGGTGCGAAAAAGGCGGTAAAAATGAATTTTTTTATTCTTAAATGGGATTAATCGGTATTGGGTGCTTAAAACATATGACATAACCGCGCTCAAACGTCTAGGGAAGTGCGAAAAAGCTGATAAAATATAGGTTCTGTGAAGATCACTAATGATTGTCAGGATCTCTCCTAGGTGAGGGACATGCCCTTTATTTAGGTGCTGCTTTTTAAGTTCTTCTTCTAAAAGGGGGAAAATCAAACAACAAACAAGAACGGCTCTTTCTATCGGGAAACGAGGAGATCTGCGATTAATCTGGTCTGCTACTTCTAAAAATTGTAAAATTTCATGACCCCGTTCGGTTGGAAATACCTTGGATAGGGAAGTAAAGAGCAATTCAAGGATTCCGGTTTCATGCAAGCTTTTAAAGAACGAGGCAGAGTGGCATGATTCTAACATCCTCAGCATTTCTTCTAACACCCTAGCTGGGGAACTTTTGACAATTTCATGGCGTGAGTGTAGGAGTGCCTTATAAGTTTCTTCTTTCGGGATAAAACCGAAACGTGCCTGGAATTTAAGAAGACGAATCATACGCACTGGATCTTGCTTAAAACGCACTTCTGGATGACCTATCGTCTGAATGACATGTTCATGGATGTCGTTCCAGCCACCTACATAGTCAATGACGGTGTGGGTTAAAGGATCGTAGAATAAACCATTAATTGTGAAGTCGCGGCGCAAAACATCCTCTTCTTCTGTGCCCCAAACGTTATCATGAGTAATAAGATCGCTCTCATTATCACCTGCTCGGAAGGTTGCTACTTCAATAATTTTGGCGCCGAAACGTATATGAGCAAGCCTAAACCTTCGCCCTATCAATAAACATTGCCTGCCAAAGGTTTTTTTCACTTGTTCGGGCCAGGCGGAGGTTGAAATATCAAAATCCTTAGGTTCTCTTTTGAGAAGAAGGTCGCGAACACTACCCCCGACAAGGTAGGCTTTAAAGCCTGCTTGACGTAGCTTTTCAATTACATACAGAGCATCGGGGTCAATGAGATGATGGTCGATGTCATGGTCTGTTGCATGGTAAATAGTTGGTTGCACGAGTTAAAGATACCTGGTGAAAATGTTAAAAAAGGTCTGTGCTGTTTCTAGCGTAGAAAACGAAGATACAGTGCTAAGGTGAAAGCTAGCCACAAGCAATGATTAGACCCCGCCAAAACAAAAAAAGAGAATACTTATACCCATCTAAATGTCAAGTTCTATTTCAGAAATAGAAAGTGTATTATATTTTTTTTTCTCTTTTTCGGGTAGTTTATTTGAACTCAACAATCAAATTTTATATTAAAAATGCCACAATTAATTCAAACAGCACGAATAGTAGTAGGGCGCTTAAGACGGGTTTACCTCCAGGAAGTTGAACGCAATCTGTGTTTTTTTGATGATAACGCAGTTTCCAAATCATTAGGATTGGCAAAAGGCCGAGAAGGAGTGCACAGCCATAGCCTCCTGCATAATCTAAAGCTTGCAAAAAGACATGAGGATAGATAAGACCAATTAAAAGGGGGGGCAAAAATAATAAAGAACAAAGCAAAAATTTTCCTTTAGACGTTTTCTTAATCTTGAGGCTATCTGCTAAAAAATCTAACAGCCCTAAGGTTACTCCAAAAAATGAAGTGAGAAGAGCAAAAAAAGCAAAATACTGCCCGATAAGATAGATCTGGGGGTTGCCGATAAAGTTTTTTAGTGGATAGACAGCGTTTTGCCCTTGCGCAAGAGTGTCTGCAAGGCCCCCAACACCTTCATAAGGAACAATACCTAAAATCAAGCCTTGCCAGATCATGTATGTGATTAAAGGAATGAGGCTTCCTAAAATGATACTCTTTCTTAAATTTTTAACATTCCTATCCAAGTAGCTCACTAGGGTAGGAATCGTTCCTTGATAGGCAAAAGATGTGAACGCGATAGGAAGAGCAAACAGCGATAAGGACCAGTTTTTCTCTTCAAGTAATTCTCTTTTAATCCAAGAAGCTCCAATAAAGACAAAGCAAAAATAAAAAAAGATGAGTCCTGCCATAAGGAACATATTTAATTTCCCTACTAACTTAGTGCCTACATAAATCAATGGAGCAAAAATAAGAACGACTAAAACTGGTCCCAGGCTAGGAGAAAGATAATCGGGTAAAAGGGAGCTCAGCAAATTGCCCAAGCCTACGATATAGGCCAGTGTCAAGCAATAAAATAAAAAAAGATAAACAATCCATGCGAAAACTTTTCCCGGCAAGCCGAGTGTTTTTTCGGCCATAGTAACAATATTGGCTTCTTTTTCCATTGCTAGAGCCAGTTCGAGGAATAAAAGACCGGTGCATGTCATAAACAGCCAGCAAAGGATATAAATAGCAATTGATGGAATAAAACCTGCAGGACTGGTAAGGACAGGCAATGCCAGCATGCCGCCTCCTATGGTTGTTCCTGCTATTAAAAGGCTGCCGCCTAAGACTCCACCGTGTTTTTGCATTTGATGACTTTCTGTTGTTCGGTTCTATAAAAATTATTCTACAGTTACGGATTTAGCTAAGTTACGCGGTTGGTCGATATCTGTACCTCTTTTTTTAGCAACATAGTAAGCGAAAAGCTGGGCGAAGACGGATGATGGAATTGTCGCTAAGGTATCAATCGTACCGGGCACGATAAAAAGATCATCGACGATTTTTTTCAACTCTTCATCATAAGATTCCGCAATTGCTAGTATTTTGCCGTTTCGCGCTTTAATTTCCATCAGGTTGCTGATCAGTTTTGGGTAGGTTGTTTTATTGGCACAAAACGCTACCGTTGGGCAATTTTCATTAATTAAAGCAATCGGCCCATGTTTAATTTCTCCCGCTGGATATCCGTTAGCATTGATGTAAGAAATTTCTTTTAGTTTTAACGCCCCCTCAAGGCTTGTAGGAAACATGTAATTGCGTCCTAAAAAGAAAAAATTATCATAGCCTGCATAACGTTCTGCTAAGGCTTTGACCTCATCCTCTTTGTCAAGAACGAGCTGAACGATCTCCGGTAATTGTTGTAAAGCTCGGATAAAGTCCTGACCGGTCTGTTTATTCATATGTCGCATTCTAGCAAGAAGAAGTGTGAGGAGAGAAAGGACGATAATTTGACTCGTAAAAGCTTTTGTAGAGCATACTCCGATTTCCGGACCTGCTTTCAAAAAGATGCAGCCATCTGCTTCTCGTGTGATGGTTGAGCTGGGAACATTACAGATGGCAAGAATTTTCGCGCCCTTGGCTTTAAGCTCCTTCATGGCTGCAATCGTATCTGCCGTTTCCCCGGATTGGCTAATGGCGATTACGAGTGTGTTAGGAACAATCACAGGATTTTTATAACGATATTCAGATGAAATTTCTACTTGGACAGGAATTCCTGCAAGTTCTTCAATAAGATAGCTTGCAATATAGCCTGCATGAAGAGAAGTCCCACAACCTAAAATCAAAATTCTTTCGGCATTGATAAAATCATTTTCATTAAATTCCAGATCTTCAAAAACGGCGGTTCCATATTCTTCAATAAAGCGGTTTAAAAGGGCGTTTTTAATTGTTTGAGGCTGTTCGTGAATCTCCTTAAGAGTGTAATGTTCAAATTCTCCTTTAGAAGTTTCGGCAGTTAATCCATCCAGTTGTAAAGAAGGTTTTTCAATGCGTATATTTTGAGTGTTGAAAATTTCTACATGATTTTTTTGGATAACAGCAATTTCTCCGTTAGAGAGGTAAACAACCTCTCTCGTATGGAAGGCAAAAGCGTGAGAATCAGATGAGACGAAAGCTTCATCTTTTCCAATACCTATAACGAGAGGAGCCTCATGGGCAACAGCAATCATTCGATCGGGAAAGTCCTTGTGAACTAAGGCGATAGAGTAAGCTCCTTGGAGTCGAGCAACAGCTTTTTGCACCGCACCTAAAAGATCTTGGTCTCGATAGTAATAAGCGATTAGATGGGCAATGACTTCGGTATCTGTTTCGGAGTCAAAATGGTTGCCCACTTTTTTCAGTTCCTGCTTGAGGGATTGGTAATTTTCAATGATGCCATTATGAACGACGGCGAGTTGTGATACCGGATCTAGGTGAGGGTGGGCATTAAGCCGGTTAACTTTGCCATGAGTGGCCCACCTTGTTTGAGCAATGGCTACATCGAGGGAAAGCTGTTTTTCATGAACCATTTGTTCCAGAATGGCAATTTTTCCTACTTCTTTACAATGTTCAATGCGATGCTGGTGTACTCCGGCAATACCTGCTGAGTCATAGCCTCGATACTCCAATTTTTTTAAACCAGTGATAACGGTGTCTACAACATTTTGAGATCCAATGTAACCGAAGATTCCACACATCGTTCTACGTTCCTATTTCCTGTTGGATCACTTGAGCAATATTTTGAGCAAGTGCATTAACGAGTTTTTTCTTTGCCCCTTGTACTGTTACTCTAATGGTAGGTTCAGTACCAGAATAGCGGATGAGTACAAAACCGGAGTCGGCCAAAATAGCCTCGGCATCTTTGATGGCTTTTTGTGTTGCTGTAAGGCTTTCCAAGGGGGGTTTATTTTTTACTCGAACATTGATCAACGATTGAGGAAAATGTTTAATCCAGGCTGCTAGATCAGAAAGTTTAGAATCACTTTCGATCATGATGCGTAACACTTGTAGGGCGGACACAATGCCATCGCCAGTTGTGTTGTGATCTAAAAAGATGGTATGGCCGCTTTGCTCCCCCCCAAGATTGGCATCATATTTTAGCATTTCTTGAATGACATAGCGATCACCAACAGCGCTTTTAACGACCTCAATGCCTGCTTCTTCCATTGCTTTGATAAAACCTAAGTTAGCCATCACAGTGGAAACGACGGTATTATTTTTCAGGATGCCTTTTCTTTTCATGTCTCTTGCACAAATGCCTAAAATGGTATCACCATCAACGATTTGTGCATTTTCATCGATCATGATAACTCTATCGGCATCCCCATCAAAGGAAATACCAACATCCGCTTTCATATCAATCACCGCTTTTTGGATATTAGAGGGGAAAAGAGAACCGCATTGTTCGTTGATATTAAGACCATTGGGGTTACATCCATAAAGATGGACCGTCGCATCTAGTTCTCTAAAAACAAGAGGGGCTACTTTATAACTTGCTCCATTTGCGCAATCAATCGCTAGGGTGAGGTTCTTTAAAGAAAGCCGTCTTGGAAAAGTCGCTTTGCAAAATTCGATATAACGCCCATCGGCATCAGTAATTTTACTGTTTTTTCCAATATCGGCGTCTTGAGGAAGGGCATCATCAAATTGGTTGTGCGCAACTAGTGCTTCTACCTCTCGTTCCCAGGCATCTGGAAACTTAAAACCTTCTGAGGAAAAAAACTTAATGCCATTATCATAGTAGGGGTTATGGGAAGCAGAAATCACGATTCCAGCATCGGCCCGGTAAGCTCGAGTGATAAAGGCAACCCCTGGAGTTGGAAAAGGGCCTAGCATTAAAGTATCCACTCCCATAGAGCACAATCCTGCGATGAGGGCATTTTCAAACATGTAGCAGGAAAGACGAGTGTCTTTACCAATGATGACGCGGTTTTTCCCTGATTGCTTTCTGAATAGCTTGCCAACGGATCGGCCTAAAGCAAGTGCGATCTCAACCACCATCGGTGACTTGTTAGCATGACCTCTCACTCCATCCGTTCCAAAAATGCGTGGAATATCCATCAAAAACGCCCTTAACTACAAATACCATATAAGTTACCTGAAGAAGCCTAGTTTAGCAACAAAAGTTTCTAGTGAAAAAAGAGTGAAAATAGCTGTCATGAGAACCTTAAGTGATTTATTATGTAGGTGATTAGTGTTAGTTTGTTTTTTTAATAAGAAAAAAATGATTCCTGTTGAATTTTAGCTTAAGAATTCTTACCCTTTTTGAAGGTGGTCTGCTGATAAAGAAGCGCGAGCAAAAAGACCGCTTTATTAACTAAATGATAAAAATCGTTGAATGGATCCGGCCAGTCGCCGTTAGCAAAAAAAAAGGGAGGGAAACAATGGTTAGCAGCTCTTTAAGAGAAAGTAGTGGAAGTTCGAACCTGACTCGAGGATTACCTCACATTAGAGTTAAAACAACCAATCATGGAAAGAACATGTCAATTGCGGCCAATGTATTGTTACTAGGAGGAATTGCTGCTACCACGACTGCTGCTGTTGCAGCTGTTGCTTTAGGCGTATTATTGGTTACTTCGGCACCATTCATCGCCGTTCCCATTGTCGCTTCCGTTGCTGCCATTTCAGGTGTTGTGGCTACAACTTATTTAGTGGCCTCATATATTTTAGATTTACCATGTTTTCATAAAAAAGCTTTGGATGCCAATCAATTAAAACGGCAATTAGATGAGAGTAAGAAAGGTCTTAAAGATGCAGAAGAACAGCTTAGGGCTATTCATGAGGAATTAGAGACCAAAAGACAAGCAATTCAAGGCTTAGAAGAGGATGTTGGCCAGAATCAGGATCAAATGCAAGTGCTTCAAGGAGAGCTAGAACAAGCCCAAAGAGAAAAGCAGCAACTTCTAGATACGAGAAACGATGCGGATGAAAGCAAGCTGGCACTATTAGAGGAACAAAAACAAGAGTTAGAAGAAGAAATAGCTAAACTACAAGAAGCTTGGCAAGCTGCTAAAGAGGAACTCTTAGCAATACAAAAAGATTATGCTGCCTTAAAGGCTGAGTGGGAAAATGGTCGTAAGGAGAATATATCATTGACAGCGCAGATTAACGAGGCCAAACAGCAAGTGAATACCATAAAAAATATGGTGGAAGAGCGCGGCCAAGCTGATGGGGCTGCTAAGCAGCAACTTGAAACTCGTATACAAGAACTAGTGTATAGGATCGAAGCCCGAGAAGAGCAAATCAAAAAACTACAAGAAGATGAGAGCCCTCTTAATGAGCAAGTGAAGAAGCTTGAAGAAGAGAAGTTTGAATTTAAGAGTCGGTGTGAGATTCAGGGCGAGCAGGTAAAGAAACTTGAAGAAGAAAAGAGCCTTCTTAATGAGCAAGTTAAGAAACTTGAGGAAGAAAATACAGGACTGAAAAGCAGCCTTCAGGAGCATATCAAGAGATTTGTAGAAAAGAGACAACTTTTAGATGCGCAAATCGAGGAACTTGAAAAAAAGAATAAGTCTTTAGAAGGTCAATTAAAAGTTTATGAGGAGGCTCAGAAAAAGAAAGTGCTAAAAAATAATGATAAAGAACTTCAAACTTCCTAAGAGTCAAACAATAGAAAGAAGGGGGGGGGGTACCTCCTTCTTTCTTCTCATGCCCGATAATAAAAATAGATACCGGGAGCTCTCTCATAATAATAGTAGTAGGGATCGTGGTAATAGTATTGATATCTCGGATAGGTATAATAGTATTTGTAACCTCTGTACTTAGAATAATAGGGGCGATAGTAGTAACGTCTATCATAAGCAGAGGCCTTCCCTTCTCCTGCAGATATCCCTAGTCCTTGAACCGTTCCCCCCAACAAATTCAGAAAGAAAAAACCGATAAATAAAATCTGGGAAAATCGAATCATAGGAATCTCCCCAAATAAAAAGGCCGAGTCAAGGTCATTGTAACACTAAAGGCATAAATGCCTTTATCGCTGCAACCACTCTAAAAAGGTTGTATCTAAAACTACACTCCAAAAGAGGAGGTAGCTGTGTTAAACGGACGCTTTAAACTCGGCCTAAATCTTTAAGAAATTAATATAACAATTTCTTATACTTTTTATTATAATAAAATGAATTAATTTGGTCAAATTGAGTTATTCGAACATCGAGTTAATAAAATTTTCAGCGTTGAAAGGTATCAAGTCCTCAACTTCCTCTCCGATGCCTATAAATTTGATAGGAATTTTTAATTCTTTTTGAATGGCAATGGCCATTCCTCCCTTGACAGACCCATCCAATTTTGTGATCACAAGTCCCGTGATAGGAGTGTATTTAGTGAATGTTTTCGCTTGATCAATAGCATTTTGCCCTGTGGTCGCATCAAGCACGAGGAGTGTTTCATGCGGAGCTCCAGGGACTGCTTTATGGCAAGATCTCCTTATTTTTTCTAATTCTTGCATGAGAGCGGTTTTAGTATGAAGGCGACCTGCGGTGTCTATAAGGGCTATGTCCAAATTTCTTGCCTTTGCGGAACTTAAAGTATCGAAAGCAACAGCAGCAGGGTCTGCCTTGGGCAATCCCTTTACGATAGGAATGTTCAATTTTTGCGCCCATAATTCGAGCTGATCTGCGGCAGCCGCTCTAAACGTATCAGCTGCTCCGAACAAGGGATTTTTTCCTAACTGTAAATAGTAGTTGGCTATTTTAGCGGCTGTCGTTGTTTTACCATTGCCATTAACTCCGATGATGAGAATGACGTGAGGTGAGGATGTCTCCAAAGTGGTACTTGGATGCGTTTGATCGATTTGAGCAAGTAGTGTCGTTTTTAAAAAACTAATTAATTCATCTGTCTTTGCTTCTGGATGGTCCTGAAGAAATTCTCGAAGTTTTTTGGTTAGGGATGAAGCTAGGCCAACCCCTAAATCGGCTTCATAGAGGATTTGTTCTAGTTCTTCAAGAGATTCGTCATCCAATTGTCCCTTGAAAATGTTTTTTAATTTAGAGCTAAAAGCAGAGCGAGTTTTTGAGAGCGCTGACTTTACTTTTTCAAAACTTGATTTGATAAATCCGAATGCCATAGGAAAATCTTATTTTTGATTGATAGAAAAATGATTGTATCACATAAATTAGTTTTAGGCGATAAAACCCGGGTGACCTGTTACTACTCATAAAGAGGGAACTTTCTATGCACCTTCACGAATACCAAGCCAAAGAGCTTTTGCTTAAATTTAATCTTCCAAGCCCCGAGTTTGTGGTTATCTCTTCCTTAGGTGAATTAAATACGGCCATCGAAACCTTGCAACTGGAAAGTGCTGTTTTAAAAGTACAGATTCACGCAGGTGGGCGAGGAAAAGCAGGAGGGGTTAGGGTTGCTCAGAATCAAGCAGAAATTCGTGCTCTTACAGAAGAATTACTGGGAAAACGCATTTTTACAAAGCAAACAGGATCCCAAGGAATCGTGGTTCGTCAGATCTTGTTATCACCTCTTATTGAGATTGTACAAGAATACTATCTTGCGGCTACCATCGATCGTAAATTAGGCAAAGCAGTGATCATTGCCTCTCAAGAGGGTGGAGTTGAGATTGAAGAGGTAGCTGCAGCCGCACCAGAAAAAATCTTAAAGCTAGAAATTCCTCTTTACGACGGACTCAGGCATTACCATTTAATTGAAATCGCTAAATTTATGGGGTGGAAGAGCGATGTGGCAGAGCAAGGGATGATGATTTGTAAAAATCTGGCACGAGCCTTTTTGGAACTTGATGCTGAACTGATAGAAATTAACCCTTTAGTATTAACTGGTGATGACGAGCTAACTGTCTTAGATGCAAAACTCTCTGTTGATGATAACGCCCTGTTTCGCCATTCTGATATTTTAAAGTGCCGTGATTTATCGCAGTTGCCAGCTCCCGAGAGCGCCGCCATCGAACAAAACCTGGCTTATATTTCAATGGATGGCGACATTGGTTGTATGGTCAACGGCGCGGGACTTGCCATGGCAACGATGGACATTATTAATTATTACGGGGGTAAACCTGCCAACTTTTTGGACGTAGGAGGGAGTGCTACTGAGGATAGGATCTCTGAAGGGTTTAAAATTGTTGTTAAAGATCCAAATGTAAAAGCAGTGTTAGTTAATATTTTTGGAGGAATCATGAACTGTGAAACAATAGCTGCAGGCATTATTAGTGCTTTAAAAGAATCTCCAATTCATATTCCTCTCATCGTACGTATGGAAGGTACCCATGTTGAGCAAGGAAAAAAGAGGCTTGCAGATGCCCAATTATCGATTGAAGTTGTGGATGGCTTAACTGAAGCAGCCCAAAAAGCTGTGAAAATGGCAAGAGGCTCATCATGGGCATTCTAATTCATCGTCATACAAAGGTCATCACACAAGGCATTACAGGTAAAGCTGGCCGGTTTCATACTGAACAGTGTATGGCATATGGAACACATTTTGTTGGTGGGGTGACTCCCGGAAAAGGAGGAGAAGAGGTACTAGGCCTACCAGTATACGATACGGTCAAAGAGGCCGCTTTAGCGACAGGATGTGACGCAACAATGATTTTTGTGCCAGCCCCCTTTGCTGCTGAAGCCATTTTAGAGGCAGAGGAAGCAGCGATCCCATTGATTGTCTGTATCACGGAGGGAATTCCTGTGAAGGATATGCTCCATGTAAAAAATGTCATGAAATACAGCCAAACAAGCCGATTGATTGGCCCAAACTGCCCTGGAATTATTGCCCCTGATCAATGTAAGATAGGGATTATGCCCGGATACATCCATAGAAAAGGAAGCGTTGGAATCGTTTCTCGCTCCGGCACACTTACGTATGAAGCAGTTTGGCAAACAACGCAGTTGGGCATTGGGCAGTCGGCTTGTGTAGGCATTGGAGGGGACCCTTTAAATGGTACAAATTTTACTGATGTTTTGAAGCTTTTTGAAAGCGATCCGGAGACAAAAGCAATTTTGCTAATTGGTGAAATTGGTGGTGACGCAGAAGAAGAGGCTGCAGCTTGGATAGAGGCACACGGAACGAAACCTTATGCAGCTTTTATCGCAGGATCCACGGCGCCTGCCGGGAAAAGAATGGGTCATGCAGGTGCTATCATCTCTGGCGGCAAGGGAACTGCAGGAGATAAAATAGAAGCTTTAAAAAAGGCAAACGTTATAATTGCTAATACCCCTGCTGAAATGGGGCTAGCCATAAAGGCTGCAATTGACTTGAGCAACTCGATTTACCATCAACCTTAAGTATGTTTACAATCAAATCTCTTCCTATTCGGATTGACCCCCTTTTCTGGCTCTTGGCATTTGGCCTTGGTTTTTATTACTCAGGTAATCTTGCAGGCATTTTTACTTGGGGGCTAATCATTTTAGTTTCAGTTCTCGTTCATGAATTGGGACATGCCTTAACAGCTCAAGCTTTTGGCCAAGAAGCAAGGATCACATTAACGTTTTTTGGAGGAGTTACCCAACGAGCAGGACCTCCAATCGCAAAATGGAAAGAATTTTTAATCGTGCTGAATGGCCCTTTAGCTGGCTTTGCGTTAGCTTTCTTTACGTTTTGGCTAAGTTTTTCTCCTTTTGTTAGAAATTCTCCTACATTATTTACAGCTGTTACCATTGGTTATTACGTTAATTATTTTTGGACAATTCTTAATCTTTTTCCCATACAACCTTTAGACGGTGGCCATTTGTTGATGATTTTTTTAGAAGGTTTGTTAGGATATAGAGGAATTAAGTTAGCCTATTTTTTAAGTGGCTTCATAGCCGTTTGCTTGGGAATGCTTTTTTTTCTGTTACAGCAAATGTTTATAGGAGCTATTTTATTTATTTTTGCATTTGAAAGTTTTAAAAACTGGAAAATGAGCTTGCCAATGACTTATGTCGACCAAAATGAACAGCTTAAGCAAGAAGTGGATGAAGCGGAGCGCTTAGTGGCACATGGGCATTTTCATGAAGGTCAGGAGAAGTTGTTAGACATTATAAATAACCAAAGCCAAAAAAAAGGGCTTTTATATTTTAAGGCAGCACGATTACTTGCCATTATGTTGTACGAAAATGAAGAATACAATCAAGCCTTCAACTTCATTGCTCCTTTGGAACAACAGCTAGACGTGAGTGGTTTAGCGCTTTTGCAAAAAATCGCCTTCAAGAGTGAGCGTTACGAAGATGCTGTAAGGATAGGGACACGCGTGCATCAAGAAGAAGCTAACGCGGAAGTGGCTTACCTTAACGCGCTCTCAAATGCAGAACTTAAGGAAAAACAAGCAACATTAGGCTGGCTAAAAACAGCTATTGAAGAGGGCTTGTCCGATCTACCATTAAAGTTGAAAGACCATCGTTTTGCTTTTATTAAAGATAGCATAGAATTCAAAAAATTTAGTTAGAGCTCATGATTGCAATTGCTTTTGCTGGCTAACAATATTAAATTGAATTTGAATGAATTATCTAAAAAACAGGTAGATCTATGACCACATCTATGAATAGGATGCTTATTAATTTCGAATATGAAGAGAAATCTCGTATTGCCAAAATCTATGATGGAATTTTGGCTCCCTCCGTATTTTCGCTTTTTGGAGGGCGCAAAGTTTCAGTTCTCAAAGCAGAAGAGCTTAAACAATCAAAAATTGAAAACTATCCTTTCAAAAAAACAGCCATCATCGCCTTCGTGTTAGCTTTGCCATTAATCGGCATCTGTTTGTTGGTAAAATGGGCAAGTAGGGAAGAAAGGCGTTTGACTAAGCTTTTTGCAAATGAAAGCGATTATGCTGACCCTACAAAGGAGAACAGTCGATCAAAAAGCGGTGATGAAGAGAATAGGTCTGCACCGGATGAGAAATTAAAGTTTTCAGCTGAGGCTGATAGCAAAAACCCGTACGATAAGCCATTAAAGGTTCCAACCGAAGCTGATAGTAAGATGGCTCAAGATAAGATGTTAGGGCCTTCAGCTAGAAAAGATGAAATGAGAGGCGTATCGTTGAGAATTTTGGTAAATGAGGATGATCTTTCCTCAAGCAATAGAGTAAGGCAAGTATCTAGTGATATCAGTGAGTTACCTAGTCTTAGTACTACAAAGACTTCTGATGACAGTTTCTCAAAGAGTACTCCCAAGACTTCTGATGATCCTATTGGGGCTCCACATGATATATCTAGCTCTGAACTAGGAATGTCTTTTCTCAATATTTTGCCAGCAAAATGAAGAAGGCTTGGCAATTGAGGAGCACTAAAGAGAAAAGGATGGGGGCGGGGCCCCCTTTTTTTAATTAATTTTGATTGAAATAAAGCGGGTTATGCCGTTTTGATTGATGAGTAACAAAAGTGGTTTATTAGCAGGTGCCGCGTTTAATTCCCTATAGAAGTCTTCGCTGGTAAACACTTTTTTCTGATTGACAGCTACAATCATCGTTCCTTTTTTAATGCCAACTAGATGGGCAGCACTGTTTGCTTCTACATTAGTGACAACGACGCCTGCGCTAGTACTGTCCAGCCCTAAACTTTTGGCAAGTTCCGGAGTTAGTGTTTTAACATCAAAACCGTAAGGATTTGTATTAGGTGAAGTGGTTGAAGGGCTGCCATCTTCTGGGAATTTAGCAATTTCAACCGGCAGTTTGATGGTTTGCTTATCCCGAAGAATAGTCAAGATAATCTTGGTTCCCGGTTTCTGTAGGGCAACAGCATTTCTGAAGGCACCAATACTTTCAACCCGATTGTCGTTATATTGTAAGATAATATCACCTTGTTTGAGTCCGGCTTTTTCAGCAGGAGAGTTTTTGGTGATATCCGCGACTAAAGCGCCTTCTATTTTTTTCAGTTCGAAAGCTTGCGCTAAATCGTGGTCTACTTTCTGTAGGACGATTCCTAAGAACCCCCTGGTTACACTCCCTGAATCTAATAATTGTTCTACCACATGTTTGGCAATGTTGCTTGGAATAGCAAAGCCAATTCCTAAATATCCACTGGACATATTGGTTGCGATAGCGGTGTTGATGCCGATAACCTCACCTTTTAGGTTAAGTAAGGGCCCCCCAGAGTTTCCTTGATTGATAGATGCATCCGTTTGAATAAAATCCTCAATGCGAGCAATATCAAGGTTGCTTCTTCCTTTTGCGCTGACGACACCGACTGTAAGAGATGCTTGTAGGCCAAGAGGATTTCCAATGGCAACAACCCATTGTCCTATCTTAAGTTTATCTGAATCACCTAGCTTTAAAAAAGGTAGATTTTTAGCATCTATTTTAATGAGAGCAAGATCGGTCGTTTGATCTTCCCCAATCACTTTGGCTGTATATTCACGTCCGTCATTTAATTGTACGGTGACAGTTGCATGGTCATTAACAACGTGATTGTTTGTTAAAATGTAGCCATCCTCAGAAATGATGAAACCCGATGCTTGTCCCATTCGTGGATTTGAGGGTGATTCTTTACGGGGGAATCCAAAGAAACGGCCAAAAAGATCTTCACCAAAAAAATCACCATCGACTTCATTGCCATTATAGTAAAAAGAGGTTTTACTTTTGGGTTTTGATTTAACCTGGATGAACACAACAGCTGGGATGGACTCCTCTGCTACATGCACAAAGTCCTCTGAGGTCTTGGCTAGTTCTACAGCAGATTGTGCAAAAAGAGGTAAGCCAAAAAAACATGCAGAACTAGCAAATAAGGTGAGAAAAATCCTTTTAGTAAGGTAATACATGTTTCAACTCCTTAAAAAGCTTTATCAAGAAAATTATACGCAACCTAAAAAATGCAAACAAGGATATTAACGACAATTTTAAGAAGTTGCTAGCCTTTCAACAGCCTTAGCGATCAGTAACGCCCCTTTCTTTAAACGGTCTAAACCGAAATGCTCATTAGGGGAGTGGATTTGATCAGTAGCAAGGCCAAGGCCAATTAAAGCCATTTCAGCATGGCTTGCTAGGGCAAGCTTGGCGGCGATAGGAATAGACGCACCGCTTAGGATATATTGGCAGTCTTTCTTGAAAACGTCTTTAAAGCTATCAGTAAAGGCCTGTATAACTTTAGCATTTGAATTTGTCCTTATCGCAGAGCCTTTACCAGAGTGGACTTGAACAGTTGCTTTAAGGCCTTTTGGTGTTTTAGCAATTAAAAAAGCCTTGATCAACTGAGCGATTCTATCAGGATTTTGGTTAGGGACTAAGCGGCAAGAAAGTTTGGCAGACGCTTTAGCTGGGATCACCGTTTTAAACCCTGCTCCCGTGTAACCACCTGAGATGCCGTTAATTTCAATCGTCGGTCTTAAGCCATTTCTTTCGGCAGGAGAATGTGCTATCTCACCGCCTGTTGTTTCGGCACAGAATTCTTTTCTGTAGTGTTCTTCATCGAAATTAAAGTCGAGAATTGCTTTTTCTTTCGTGGTAATCTCCTCTACATCGTCGTAAAAATGAGGAATAGCAATTTTGCCTTTTTCGTCTCTTAAGGCATTTAGGACCTGAATAAGACCATGTATAGGATTGAATGCAATCCCTCCATGAGTCCCTGAATGTAAATCCATCGAAGAACCCTCTAGCTCAAAATCCATTGTAATAATTCCTCGTATTCCTAAGGTGATGGCAGGAGTTGTGGGAGAGGGAATGCCTAGATCAACGATGGCTAGATAGTCAGCTTTTAGCTCATTTTTCTTTTCTTCAAGTATGCTTTCCAGACTTGTACTGCCTATTTCCTCCTCTCCTTCAATGCACAGTTTAATATTAATGGGCAACTTACCGTCTCTTTGCAGGAGAGCTTTTAAGCCTTGTAACACATAAAAGCATTGCCCTTTATTATCTTGTGCTCCTCTGGCATAAATTTCACCTTCCCTCAAGGTAGGCTCAAACGGTGGGGTGTCCCAAAGCTCTAATGGGTCACAAGGTTGGACGTCATAGTGGTTATAGATAAGGAGAGTGGGTAGATGGGTACCGGCAAAATAATGAGCAAATAAAATAGGGTGTCCTTCTTTGCCTTGCCACAATTCTGTTTTAAAACCCATGGATAAGATATACTGCCTAAGCCAGTCCACACAGCGAAGAAGTTCATTTTTATACTTTGGTTCAGAGCTTATACTCTGGAAAGATAGAAAAGTGCAGTAATCTTTTATGGCATGTTCTTGATGATGATCGATAATGTTTTGTAGAGACTCTTTCATACCCACTCCTATAGTTACCAAGCCTTAAAAAAATAACCAATACTAATGATGGTTAAGAATGTTATAAATGACAGCTTAATACAAAAAACGTAGCGATCATATTCTTTTTCTAAAAGAGGATTTTGCTCAACTTTCTTTAGAAATATTATTCGCTCTTCTAGGCTAAAATGATGCCAATTGGGCACTTTATGGCTGTTCCCTGTCAGTCGACCAATTGAATCTAAAGCTTCAATCATTGCGCTTAAAGGAATCCCTAATTTTAAACCATACAAGTCAGCCTGTCTTTCGAAAAGCCTTGAGAAAAAGCCTAGGATTAACCGGAAGTAAAGAGCGATTAAAATCACATAAACGAGGTAGATAAAAAAGGATTGGTTAAGGACGGGAAGCAATCGTACGAGGATTTCAAATATCGCTCCACAAATGATGATCATGCCCCCAAGGACAAAAGGGAAGAATAGGAGGTGCTTGTGTTTACTATGGCCAATTTCATGAGCAAGGACAGCTTCAACGGCGGTTGAAGAAAGACCATTAAGCAAGCTTGGTGTAAACAAAATATATCGAAATCTTGGCCATACTCCTAAGATAGCTGCAGTCGGTGTCAGAGCAATTTGATTCCAGCTTTTTAGCCCTCCATGCTCAAAGTGTGCTTTTTGGCACAATAGCTCCAATTGGGCTTTTAAAGGATGCTTAAGTGGAGAACAATCCCATAAGTAGCAAATAAAAGGAGGAAGGCACGTGATGAGAAACAGAGCTGTTACGCTCAAATTGATCAATTCTTGATAGGCAGCGTGGATCGGTAGGAAGACAACTAAATCGTTTAAAAGAGCAAAGATTAAGAAGGGAAGTGTAAAGGGAATTAAGGTATTGATTTGCCGTTTTGTGTACTTCCAAGCTCCTGAGTGAAAAGGGTGTTCAAAAGAATAAAAATGATAAAAGGCATTCGTTAATAGAAAAAGCACGATGGGAAAGAGGGCTACTAGAAAGAAGGAGTGAAGCAAATTAAAGAGTAACCCATTTAAATGAAGAAGAAAGTAGGCAGTTGCAAGGAAAAAAATAAACTCTACCTGAGCAAGCACATCAAAAAATCCACTCTGTCTAAACCATTTTTTTTTAATTTTATTTTGTAAAAAAATAGTGGTGAGAAGAAAGAAATATAAGCCCAGAATGAAGAAAGCATCCAATGAAGAATAAGAGGGTGACTCAATGGGCGATAAGGCAATAAGGATAAGAAGAAGAATAAAAAATAAAATATGTGTAATCAAAAAAAACCAATCATGTAGAATAAGAGCAATTTTTTAATTATTTAGCATGATGCAAAACAATACACTTATTAAAGTTCTTATTGCCATTGCGCTAGCGGTTTTAGCTGGAACACTAACTGGTACAGAGGCCGGCTTTGCCGGAATTACTTATTATCACTTGTATCAATTATTTGGCCAACTTTTTTTAAACGCACTTTCTCTTGTCGTAGTTCCTCTTGTAGCAGCTTCAATTATTACAGGCGCTGCAAAAATCGGTGGAGAGCAATCTGCAGGGAGACTTGGTCTAAAGATATTTGGATACTTTTTTTGCACAACCTTTCTAGCGATCCTTGTGGGGTGGCTTCTAGCTAATCTTATTCAACCGGGTGCTTTTGCTGCAAAAAATATTTTGCTCCCTCATGACCAAACGCTTGACTTTAATATTCAGGCAAACGAAGGAACGTTTGCTAAAATTGAGCAAATATTTTTAAAAATGATTCCTCCCAACATTCTGATGGCTGCCTCTCAAGGGCAAATGCTGGGACTTATTTTTTTTAGTTTGCTTTTTGGATTCTTCCTGAACAAAATCGACAAGGAGCCATCTACGGTGCTGCACCAGTTTTGGAAAGGTATTTTTCAGGTCATGATGCAGTTGACCCAGCTTGTGATGAAGTTTCTTCCTTTAGGGGTGTTTGCTCTTGTTGCTAAAGTGATTGCTTCAACGGGGTTAGAAAGCGTTTTATCTGTTGGCTACTTCTTTTTTACAGTTCTACTAGGATTAGCCATTTACATGCTCATCCTACTCCCTCTTTTACTCAAATTCATTGCCCGAGTTCGGCCTTATGCGCACTTAAAAGCTATGATGCCTGCTTTAGCCACTGCGTTCAGTACGACTTCATCAGCTGCTACTTTGCCCGTTACTTTGGAATGTGTGGAAAAAAGGGTTGGTGTCTCTAATCGTTTGGCAAGCTTTATTCTCCCCTTGGGAGCCTCTGTTAACCTGTCAGGTAGTTCATTGCAGGTCATTATTGCAGTTTTTACTGTTGCTCAAATTTATGGAATTGAACTAAGTGCTGCTACACAGTTTACTGTGTTCTTGATGACACTTTTGCTCTCCTTTGGTATGGCTGGTATTCCCTCAGCAAGCCTTATTTCCATCATGTTGATTTTATCTACTATCGGGTTTCCCGTCGATGCGATTGGGCTGATTTTAGCAGTAGAAAGGATCTTAGACATGTTTAGAACAGCCGTCAATGTATTTAGTAATAGTTGTTGTACTGTGCTTGTTGCTCGCTCTGAAAGTGAAACCCTTAATATTTAAAAGGCTTGATTGTTTGATGGTCGTTTATCAACTCTTTATGATGGTGAAATAAGCTGTGTTGAATAATTAAATTTATTGAATGCCAGTAACAGCAATCTATAATCATTCAGAAATTAACCATGACACATTCGATTGATAAGTAAACATCTTAATCTGTTCTCAACCATTTGACGTTCAAGGCTTTTTGAGTAA
>JBPQHD010000017.1:0-21167 GCA_051384485.1 Parachlamydiaceae bacterium | reverse complement strand
GGACATGTGATATAAGTTTATTTAATACTTGGTTAGAACAAATCCTTGTTCCTCAACTAAAGCCAGGACAAGTCATTATACTAGATAATGCTAGTTTCCATAAATCCAAAGCGAGTTTAGAAATCATCCAGAAGGCAAGATATGAGGTTTTATTTTTACCACCATACTCTCCTGATTTGAACCCGATTGAGAAGTTTTGGACTAATTTTAAGAGAAATGTGAAAGAAGTTTTAAGCTTGTATTCGACTCTTGCTGAAGCGATTGATCAATCCTTTTTGAAGGTTTGTGTCTAGTGAAAAATTAAATAGAAACTACTATATCTCGCGCATCATTCAGAAAATAATCGGGTATTTTTGCTAAAAGTTGCTGAAAGGCTAACAAAGTGACAAGGTAAGCCTCAGCACTCCGATAGGTACAGTTGCCAGCCTTCTGCTTACTCATGCTTTCTGTAAAAAGATATTCCGCCCCCAACTCATTAATAAATGCTTTATGACCAAAAAAATCGCCGTTTTTCTGATAATGCCTTCGGCAAATGTCCTGTAGGGTAGCTTCAGTAAGAAATTGTTTATTGTTTAAGCGATAGAAAGCCACTCCACTAATTTTACAAAAATATCCACGATTAGCAATAAAGCCAATATTGCCCATAAATCCCGTGATTGTGGAATGCCAATCAAATCCCGAACCAAAAGCAATAGGCCGGTTTTGGTTCGACCCCTGTAATTCAAATGCAATATTTTGAATATCTTGATCGTTAACAAGATCACATGTCAGAGTGGAAAGAAAATGCTGAGTAACCCAATCATTGTGACTACTTTGAATAGAACTTTTACTAAACGCTTTAAAGCTAGCTGCTATCATTGGAATCGTAAAATCTTCAGAAAAGCCTTCTAGATTTAATTCTTTCCCGCTCGGAAGCTGCACCCTTCCTTTTAAATCAAAAAGATATGATATTGTTCAAGGTGCTGCCCATACTGCCTTAAAATTGTAGGAGTGACTGCGTCAGGAAAATACTGGGTGGCACAGCGAACTGCTCTGCGAAGAGCAGGTGTTCCTTGAATTTCTTCAACCGTATCTTGGCTGTTTTTTTGTCATAATAATTCTGAGGCCCCCCGGCTGGTGTTGCAAAGCCCGGAGTTAATAAAATCATCTCTGCTGCTTCCCGAAGTGTTTCAGGCCTATTTAATGAGCTATAATCAAAGGGATAGACGCCATCAGGAAAAACGTTTGTGAGATTTGGAGAACCATCAGCTTGCCTAACCGATCCAGCATTGCCCTCTAAGACTCTGCTTTCATCGATCGATTCATTCTCCATAATGGGGTTTGAAGTTTCTAAATCTTCAACTGAGCGATGAGGAATACCTTGGATATTATTTTTTGCAATCTGGCTTATTGAAGATTCTTGCTTTGTTGGCTGATGGGTAAGGTTCTTTAAAGCTCGGTTTTTAAAATAATAGGAAATACCATAAAAAGCCAAGAATCCAGGAATGATGAATAGTGGGGCTACGAACCAGCCAAGATACGCAATTCTCCTCTCCTTTTTAGTTAGTTGCACTGTTTCTTGGCTAAAAGGATTGAATAAATGTCCCCAAAAATCAACCGTCATGCTGAATTCCTCCTAAATTGAGGGGTATGATTTTAGGATGCTTAGATTAATCTTTGATAAAGATAAGGAGGTTGATCACCTCCTTGATCATTCAGAAAGAACGATGTTTAACAACTTATTCGGAACAAAGATGACTTTTTTAACAACCTGATCTTTCAAATATTTTTCGATAATGGGATGATCCTTAGCAGATTTTAAAATCGTTTCCTCATTTTGATCTTTCGGCAATTGAAACTTACCCCTGACCTTGCCATTAATCTGTACAACATAAGTAATGGTAGCATCCTCTAAATAACGAACGTCATAATCCGGGAAATTGGCATAGGATAGAGATTCTTGATAACCAAGCTTCTCCCAAAGTTCCTCCGCAAGATGAGGAGCGAACGGGGCTAAACACTGCACTGCTTTACGTATAACCTCTTTTGGATACTGATCAAGCTTCGTAAATTCATTTATGAACTCCATCATCTTCGCAATCGCTGTATTAAACTGCATGGCCTCAATGTCCTTTGTCACACCAAACACAAGGCGATGCCCAAGTTTTAAAGCTTCCTCAGAGCCAGGTTCTTCAGAGACTTTATCAGAAATAACCATATCAAAAAAACGCGTAAGGAAGCGTTTGCAGCCATTAACAGCATCCGTATTCCAAACCTTCTCCTTTTCAAGAGGCCCCATAAACATTTCATAAAGGCGCAGAGAATCAGCCCCAAACTCTTCGATAATATCATCAGGTGTCACACCATTTAATTTGGACTTAGACATTTTTTCAATCTGACTGCGCAACTCCTCTCCCGAGTCTTTATCAAAATACTTTCCATTTTTTTCGATCACTTGTTCCATAGGAATATAACTTCCAGAGGTTCTTTGGAAAGAACGAGCCACAACCAATCCCTGGTTTCTTAAAACCTGAAAAGGTTCAGGAGTACTAACATACCCACAATCAAAGAGCACTTTATGCCAGAAACGGGCGTATAAAAGATGAAGAACAGCATGTTCAACCCCACCTACATACATATCTACAGGCATCCAGTAGTTTTCGGCTTCTTGGCTCCATGGCTGACGTTCATTGTCAGGATCGCAAAAACGTAAGTAATACCAACAAGAACCCGCCCATTGCGGCATTGTGTTAGACTCTCTGAGGGCTTTTTTCCCGGTTTTTGGATCAGTAAATTCAATCCAATCCCTCGCTTTCGCTAAAGGACTTTGACCATCGCCACTCGGCTTAAAGTCGTGTAACTCTGGAGGGCACAAAGGCAGTTCATCTTCTTCTAAAGCTCTTCTAGACCCATCTTCAAAATGCAGGATAGGGAAAGGTTCTCCCCAATACCTCTGGCGTGCAAAAAGCCAATCTCGAAGCTTGTAAGTCACCGTAGATGTTCCAGCGTTCTTTTTTTCAAGCCACTCGATCACGGCTTTCTTAGCCTGCTCAAGATTCAGTGGCGAGAGGTCTAATTCATGATTGGCCGAGTTGATATACCTTCCTTCTCCAACCCAACAACTTTTTCCATCAAGAATCTCTTTTCTATATTGTTCTTTTTCTTTGTGAGGAGGAACTAAGTCTGCAAATTGCTTTAAATCTGGGTCAAAAACCGGAATAATAGGGATTTGATAAACATTGGCAAAATCAAAATCGCGCTCATCGTGGGCAGGAACCGCCATAATGGCACCCGTTCCATAACCTAATAAGACGTAATCTGCAATCCAAATAGGAATTTCTTTCTCGGTTAATGGGTTAGTAGCATAAGCGCCTGTGAACACCCCTGATTTTTCTCGTGTAGCATCTGTTCTTTCCGCTTCACTTTCCATAGCAATTTTTTTGACATAGGCATCAACTCTTGCTTTCTGCTCAGGCGTTGTGATTTTGTTAACAAGCGGATGTTCAGGAGCTAATACGAGGAAAGTAGCACCGAAAATAGTATCCGGCCTTGTGGTAAACACCCTAATTTCATCCTCGTCACCTTTAATTTTAAAATGAGCATGGGCTCCTTCGCTTTTGCCTATCCAATTAATTTGGAGCTTTTTTAAGCTCTCTGGCCAATCGAGCAAATCTAAGTCATTGATCAATCTTTCTGCATAAGCTGTGATCTTTAAAACCCACTGTTTCAACGGTCTTTTTTCTACCGCAAACCCGCCTTCCTTAGAACGTCCATTTTCGATTTCTTCATTAGCTAAAACTGTTCCGAGTTCGGGACAATAATTCACTAGTTGTTCTGCTTCATAAGCCAGCCCTTGTTCATAAAGCTTTGTGAAAATCCACTGGGTCCATTTGTAATATTCAGGATCACTTGTGGCAATTTCGCGATCCCAATCATAACTAAACCCTAGAGACTTTAGCTGTCTTTTAAAGTTTTCAATATTTTTTTTAGTGGTCACTCTGGGGTGTGTTCCAGTACGAATAGCATATTGCTCAGCAGGCAAGCCAAAACTATCCCATCCCATAGGATGAAGGACATTAAAACCTTTTGCTCTTTTATATCTCGCTAAGATATCTGTTGCTGTGTATCCTTCAGGATGACCGACATGTAAGCCTGACCCAGAAGGATAAGGAAACATATCTAAAACATAGTATTTGGGTTTGCTTTTATCGATGACTGATTTAAACGTTTTATTTTCATCCCAATATTTCTGCCATTTTGATTCAATTGTCTTGTGGTCATATTTCATGATGTCTTTTCCCGAAAATAAACTTTGATGAACACCAATCATATGGTATTATGAATAATACTCTCAAGGATTTAGCTTATGGTAAAGAATAAAAAAAGTAAGATAAGACCCAGCGAAGGTGCATCAGCTGCGCAGACCAAGTTATTCCTTAACTACCTCAGGGTGACGGAACAATACATCACTGGAAAAAGCTATTCTCCAATGAGTATGAAGGACCTTAAGGTGAAATTATCGATTCTGCCTGCACACGATGAAGTTTTTGAAGCTGTCTTAAAGGAGTTACAAAACAAAGGTGTCTTAAAGTTAAATAAAGGGCTCTACCTTCCTCAACTTAAAGCCTCTGAGATTGTTTCCGGCACGATACGCATGCATGCCAGAGGGTTTGGTTTTGTTCAGCCTGATGATCCTGTAACCTATCCACAAGATATCTTTATTCCGAAGCATCTTACCAAACATGCTATAGATGGAGATCAAGTAGAAGTAGCGATCAACCCAAATAGCTTTTCCGAGAAGGGCCCCGAGGGAAAAGTTGTCGCTATCACCTCGAGAGGACGAACCCACCTAGCTGGTACGATTGCAGAAATTAATAACGAACAGGCACTCGTTTATGTGCCTTTACTAGGTAGTGAAAAACGCGTCCTACTAGCTAATACACCAGAATTATTACAGTTTGGTGACCGTATTGTCATGGAAGTCATCGATTGGGGTGATGAGCAACAAGAAACTTTATGCCGTTTTTCTCACAAAATAGGAAACATCGAAGACCCAACCTGCGACATTGACGCTGCCGTTGAAGAATATGAAATCAGAGCAGATTTCCCTCACCAAGTCATTGAAGAAGCTGTGAGTTACGGAAAAACCGTTTCGAGGAAAGATATTGCTCAGCGATTAGATCTTAGACATGCTAGGTGCGTGACGATCGATCCGGACACGGCCAAAGACTTTGATGATGCTCTGGACGTTTCCGTCGATACTTATGGACATTATCATCTAGGTGTACACATCGCGGATGTTTCACATTATGTGAAAACAGGAAGCGCGTTAGACAAGGAAGCTTCGTTAAGATGCAACTCCACCTACTTTCCGGGTCGTTGCATCCCTATGCTTCCCCCTGAACTCTCTGAGAATTTGTGTAGTCTCAAACCCAAAGTCAACCGACTGACCGTCTCAGTCTTAATGAGCTTTAATACCACAGGAGAGATGATCGACTACAAAATTGTACGTTCCGTCATCAAAAGCGCCCACCGATTCACTTATCGAGAAGCAAAACAAGTATTAGATGGTAAGAAAAAGAGCCCTCACCAAGCATCGCTTAAATTAATGGTAGAGTTATGTCAATTACTTAAGAAGAAACGCTACGAACGAGGCAGCGTCGAATTTGCTATGCCTGAGCTTGTTGTCATTGTAGACGGAAAAGGTGTTCCCTACAAAACGGATTATATTGAATATGATATCACCCATCAACTTGTCGAAGAGTTCATGCTCAAAGCAAATGAAACAGTCGCTAAGCACTTAACAGACAAGGGCGTTAACCTCCCTTTTAGAATCCATGATGAGCCTTCTGAAGAAAACCTTCGCGATTTTGCAGCTCTAGCAACCGCTTTTGGATTTCATTTACCCAGCAAGCCAACACCGTCAGACATTCAAAAGATGTTTGATCAAGCATTGCACTCACCTTTTGGCCAATATCTAGCAACAAGCTATATTCGACGCATGCGTCTTGCGGTCTATTCCCCTACAAATATTGGTCATTATGGATTAGCATTAACCCACTACTGTCATTTTACAAGTCCCATTCGTCGTTACGTTGATTTGGTATCACACCGATTATTGTTTGAGCCTCCAATAAACATCAAAGAGTTAGAAGACATCACTTTAACCTGCTCGGAGCAAGAAAGAATTTCCAGCAAAGCAGAAAGCAGCGTGGTGTTGCTTAAAAAATTAAGATTGCTGGATACCTACCAAAAACAAGATCCAATGCGGCAATACGAAGCCATCATTACTCGCATTAAACCTTTTGGCATCTATTTTGAAATTCTTGATCTCCTTCTAGAAGGATTTATTCATATCTCGGAAGTTGGCAGTGACTACTATATTTATGATGAAAAGTCCAAAACCCTTAAAGGCGAACGTTATAAAGAAAAGTTCATGGCAGGAGATAAGATTTTTGTCATGTCGAAAGCGATTGATTTTATAAGCTTAGAAGCTCTCTGGCATATGGTTGGGACACCTAGAAAAGAAAAAAAGGCGCAAAGAAAATCTAGAAAAAGAAAAAGATGAAAATTCCGTTACAATATTATTTAAACGAAGATGCTCTGTTTTTGGGTAAAGACCTTCTCGGAAAGTATTTAATGACCTGTTTTAATGGCATTCTGACTGGAGGTCTTATTATTGAAACAGAAAGCTATCTAGGTATTGAAGATCGCGCTTCACATGCCTATAATCAAAGGAGAACTAAACGCAATGAAATCATGTATGCCGAAGGAGGGAATGCTTATGTTTTTCGTTGCTATGGAATTCATGCACTTTTTAATATCGTAACTAACAGCAAAGATCAGCCCCACGCTATTCTTATTCGAGCTATCAAACCCTTGGTGGGGATAGAAACGATGCTAGTTAGGCGAAATAAAAAAAAATTAGACCGAACACTTTCTGGAGGGCCGGGTACTCTCACCCAAGCTCTTGGTATTGACGTTATCCATAATGGCATTTCCTTAGTCGGTGATAAAATTTGGTTAGAAGATCATCAGATTAGCATCAACCCTTCCCTTATCCAATGCACGCCACGAATCGGTATTGATTATGCAGGAGAAGATGCTCATAAACCATGGCGTTTCTTCGTAAACCCTAAGGATTTAGAATGAAAAAATATTTTATTACAGGACTTGTGATCCTACTCCCTCTGGCTGTCACTTTAGCAGTAATTATTTTTATTTTTAATTTACTTACTGTACCATTTGCAGGAGCTTTGAGCTCAATTCTCAACCATTACAACCTCTTAAATAACGGTTTCTTTATTTTTTCTGGTAAGCAGTTGCAATTTTTCATCAGTCAAGTACTTGTACTCTTATTTATGTTTTTCTTTACAGTACTTTTAGGAATGATTGCCAGATGGTTTTTCGTTCATTATCTTATCCGCTTTTGGGACTACCTTTTTCATCATATTCCTTTCGTGAATACCCTTTACAAAGCTTGTAAAGATGTAATTAATACTATCTTTGCCTCAAAGACCAAATCCTTTAAACAAGTCGTCTTAGTCCCTTTTCCGAGTGCAGAATCTAAAAGCTTTGGTCTCATTACACAAGACAACCTTCAATGGTTTGGGACAGAAAAAACGCCTCTGACAGCCGTTTTTGTACCTACCACACCAAATCCTACTTCCGGATTTCTCATGATGTTTGACCCAAAGGATATTATCTTCGTCGATATGAAAGTTGAAGATGCCTTTAAATACGTGATTTCTTGTGGTGTAATTCTTAATCCTTTTTCCATTGTAAGCTACGAAGAAGCCCTAAAGACTGTTGAACAAGGTGAATAAATGAAGAAGCACTTTGCTACGGGTTTGGCCATTTTACTCCCCGTGATTTTAACTTGTATGATTATGGCCTTTTTCTTACGGCTACTAACTAAGCCATTTTTAGGATTAACCCAACATCTTTTTGTTGTTTTTGCGGGTCAGGATCACTTAATTGCAGCGCATCCGTATCTCCTACAATTTTTATCCCAAATTCTAATCGCCATCACACTATTTGCTGTCATTGTTCTTTTTGGCTTTGCCGGCCAACTTGTTTTAGCAAAGCTATTTTTTCATTTAGGAGATCGGTTGATCCAAAAAATACCTATTGTTAACAAAATATACAAAGCGATTCAAGACGTTATTGCTAGTTTTTTCAATCCTAATACTCCAAGTTTCTCCCAGGTTGTTCTAGTCCCCTTCCCAAATAAAAACTCACTTTCTGTTGGCTTTATCACACGCGAAGGGCTACCTACGAATCATTGTAAGGCGACAAGTCTAATCTCTGTCTTTGTTCCAGGTACCCCGAACCCTACAATGGGTTTTATGCTTTTATTTGAAAAAGAACAATTGATTTATACCCATTTAAAAGTTGATGAAGCCTTGAAATTCATTGTGTCATGTGGTGTAATTTTAGAGAAAAAAGAAAACTATATTCATGGACCTAAAACCAAACCTCATCCTTCTTCCTGTTCGTAATAATCGGGAAAAACTTCACGCTGTTTTTAATGCTGCAAGGACGGAGGTACTAAAAAAAAAGAGAGTATTAGTTTTGGTACCTAATAGTGAGTCAGCACATTTTCTCGACAAATTTTTCTGGTCTGTTTCCGAAGAAAGCTTTTTTCCACATGCCATTGCGAACCATCCAACAGAAGAACTCGTCACTATCACTCTTAAAGAGGAAAATTATAATCAAGCAACGGTGCTATTGAATCTTACCCCTCAAGTACCCATCTTTAGCCGTCAGTTTCTAACCATTTATGATCTCGATGATAGAACAACAGCGGCCAAACAACAGCTGTCACTAGAGAGAAAACACGCTTATTCGCTTTTTTGTTGATTCTCTAAGAGATGTTCTTCTTGTAATGCAGCCAAAATTTGCTCTTTGAGATTTTGAAAAGTATACTTCACAAGGATAGAAAGTAGCGCGAATAAGATACGAACGGAAAGAATAAATTGGTAGAAAAAACCTACGGCGAATCGACTAAGACGCGTACAATATGAAAATGCAATATGGAAGACAGACAGGGCTAGACCATTAGCTGCGGCCAACCACAGAACCACTTTCTTAAACCAAGAAAATAGAAACCCGCTCAATCTTCCTCCCCAAATGCCTAAAAAGAGAGCGCCTTTCTGCACAGCTCGATTTAACTTTTCTACCATAGAGGAAAATTTTTGTTTTTTCTGTCCCAAGTATTGACCGAGCAAGCCAAGCCTATTCGCAAAAATGCCTAAGGTTTTAGACATGGCAGCCTGCATCTTTGCCACAAACGCAAGGGGAATTTTACTGATTCGAATCACGTGCTGTAAGAAAGCTTTCGTTCTTAATTTGAAAGCCGATAGATCGTAAGTAGGCAATTGCAGTTGAAGAATAGGCTGCCAAAGAAAAAGCCATGCTGCGCTGATTTGTCTCATGACGACTTCTACAGGCTCTTTTACGCTTCTTTTAACGATTTCCCTTAAAAAAGCTAACCTATTTTTGAGAGAGGAGAAAATATTAGCTTGCTCAAAGGTTACTTTAAGGGGCAATTTTAAACTAAATTTCCACTTTGGGAAAAACTGCCTTAGCTGTTCTAGAGTGAGCAAAGAGAATGCTTTCGGCATTCTTATATCGATTTTAACACGTGGCAAAGCTCTTTTGATAAAAAGTGAAATCTGTTTTTGTTGACTGCTAAAAAAAGCAACTAGAGGATCTACCCAATTATTTTTTAGCATTACTATTTTATATTGCAAGGCAGAGATTCGCTTTGCAAGCATGCCCTTCAATACATCTAATTGCTTATTAAGCGCTGCGATAGGGCCTTTTTGCACTTTTTCGTAAGGGGCTATTAGGAGATTAACGACTTTCCCGACCCTTATATCAACTTTATCTTTGAAAGCCCTATAAAAGCCCCCCAGAAGCTGAAAAGCTAACCTGGGAAAACTGTAAAAAATAGCATAGGGAGGGAAGAACGCAACAATGAAGAAGAATTTGCCCAATCTTTTAAAAATAATAAATGGAATACTAAAGCGTTTTTTTTTAGAAATAATTTTTTCTAGAAGCTCTCTTTCCAATCGTTGTTGAGGCGATTCGATTGAATCAAGAGTAGCCTTTTCAGCAGCTTTAATGCCTTGAGCTTTACGATAGTCAGCATCTTCACGATAGGGATTAGTGTAGTAATGACTACTTGAAACAATGGAGTCTGTGTAACGATGAGTACTGGTCATTTTTTTCCTATCCTATGGTAGGAGGTCCTTGTATTTTATAAAAGCACCGATCAATCACATATGTAGACTAACGACTTTAAACCGATTCCAATGTGCATTGCCTAAATAGATGTTTTTGTAGCGCTTTTCTTTGTTGACCGGTCCAGGGAATTAACCATGTAGATGGAGCCACTGCTTGGATAGCTATCGCTTGCTCAATAGATAAGCCACTCACGCCTACTCTTTGCAGCGTCTCATACAGCTCTTGCGCATCCCTATTCCCCTCAACGACATCTTTTATCATCTCATTCCAATCAATTGATTCTTCATTGGTTTGGTTTAATGCTATAGAAGTAGTATTGTCTCTTTTTTCTAAACTCTTCTCAACACCCCTTATCTTATGTAGAAGATCTGTTAACATGTAACACTGAGCATACTGAATGATTTTTTTTCTCAAAGTGCTTTTTTGGTGGCAGCCTGAAGGAATGCTCTTATAGATAACATACATTTTCCTTGCTATAAACTTAGGGCTACAGTCCTTGAAGTGATTGTCACAAAGAAAAAGGGACTTGAGCACCCTTATGACTCTTCCCCAAAAACCCACCTTTACAAATCGACCTTTAGTATAAGCAATTGTATCTTTGCCTATTTTTAATTTTTCGATTGTACGTATATTCGAGTTGATGTTCTTTGAAATTGTTATCGTCATTTAAAAAAAGCCCCGAAAATTTAAAAATATTTTATTTAAAGGATTATTGAAAGTCAACTATAACAATTTTTAAAAGCAAACTAACCATTTTCGCAGAATGATTATTATCCGGAAGATAAGCTGATAAACGCCCCGTTAAACTATTTGCAAAAATATTAAATTTGAACTAGAATGACACAAAGTTAATCTCCTAGGAGAAATTATGGTTAGAATAAGTAAACAATCAGAGAGAAGGAAACAGTTTCCAAGAAAGCACAAAAAAGCATCTCCTAAAACAGGTCCTTTAAAAGATAATCTTGAAAACGGTTTTAAAATTCATCAAAATGCTCTTGAGGGTGATTTAGCAAGCATTGCATTTATCCCTAAGATCAAATAAGTAGGAAAAATTATGTCTAGGCACCGCAGTTTTGGAAAATCTTCTGGTTCAGCGACAAAACGTAATGTTTTAAAACGCTTTGAGCGCCTTGATGTTCTTAAAAAATTAGGTCGTTATGATGCTAATGAAAAAAAGAAAATTACAGGCCTTCCTAAAACCCCAGTAAGTTAATTAAAAGCAAAGTACGCTCAGTACTTTTCTTAATTTAACCCGAGCAACTTCTTTTTTTAGAGTTTACCCTCGGGTTTTTTTATGCTATGATGATTCATATCGACAACCAACAAAGAGATGTTTCATTAAATACATCTAAGCTCACAAGCCTTGTTAAAGAGATCTTAAAATTGGAAGACAAAGCTTGTGACGAAGTGGCTATTCACTTCGTTTCTACAAATGAAATTTGTAAACTTCACGATATCTACTTTAACGATCCTTCCGTTACAGATTGCATCACATTACCTTTAGATTCTGCAAATAGTGATGATTATTGCATCCTCGGAGATGTTTTTGTATGTCCCCAAACAGCTAAGGATTATGTATCCTCTAATGGAGGCGATCTCTATGAGGAAATTACGCTCTATGTTATTCATGGAATTTTACATCTTTTAGAATATGATGATATTGATATCGAAGAAGAAAAGATGATGAGGCAAGCAGAAACTCGTCACCTTAATAACTTGAAAAAGAAGAATTTAATGCTTTCAGGCATCTGATGAATGTCATTTTTTTATCGCTCTCTATCACTTTTTTGATCGGCCTATTTTTCCTTACTGGATTGGCTAGTTCGCTGCGTAGGATTCATAAGAAAGATTCGAAGAAGAATTTTAGGGAAATGGGCTATTTGTACTTTTATCGACCCTTTCACCTATTCTTTTTTCCAGAGGATGAGTATGAAAGCCTTCTCTTCGCATCACTTTCCGCTCAGAACGTTTGTCGGTTTTTATTTGTTTTCTTCGCTATTCTCTTTGCATGGGAGGAGAACCTACCCATGCTAGATGGAAGTATCCTGACTTTGATCACTCTATCCACTCTTATCCTCTTTTATGGTGTAGGAGACTATGTACCAAGGATCTTAGGAAGCAGGTTCCCTGTAAAGACGCTCTGGCTATCCGCCCCCATCGCTTCTCCTTTTCTCTATCTCTCGTTTCCTCTTACTTTTTTATTTATCAAGATCCCCCAACTTTTCTGGAAGAACATCTATTTCGATCAATTAAATGAACCCTTACTAGAGGCAAAGCAGGAAATTCTTGATATTATTCAGGAAGCTGAATTCACAAGCGTTTTGAATATTCATGATAAGAAGCTATTTGAATCAGTTGTTAATTTCCAAAATCGTATTGCTCGAGAAATTATGGTGCCAAGGGTGGATATTTTTAGTCTCAATGCAGAAACTTCCATCAAAGACGCAGCAAGATTACTCCAAGAAGAAGGCTATAGTCGAGTACCCGTTTATAAAGGCACTATTGATCAGATCGTTGGTGTCCTAATGTATAAAGAAATTCTCAGTAAATACATGGAGTTTGCAAGAGAAGGAGACTTAAGCACGCTTGAAGCACCTATTGAGACCATTGTCAAAAACGTTATCTACACTCCAGAGACAAAAAAGATCTCTAACCTCTTACAGGAATTCAGAAAGAAACAGCAACACTTAGCCATTGTCGTTGATGAATATGGTGGAACGGAAGGGATTGTCACTATTGAAGACATCCTTGAGGAAATCGTGGGAGAAATTGAAGATGAGTATGATGAAGAGGAAGAACTTTTCACAGCTCTTTCCGATGGTACCTGGATCGTGGACGCACGTATGACAATTATTGACGCTGAAGAGCAATTTGGCATAGAAATTCCTCAAGAAGGTGATTATGATACAATTGGCGGCTATATTTTCCATCAGGCAGGATCTATCCCGGGAAAGGGATTTTCCATTAAATTAGACACGTGTCAAATCGATGTTCTTAAATCAAATGATCGAAGAGTTGAAAAAGTTAAAATCAAACTGGTTAATCCTAATAAAAACCAGGAGACTTTATCAAACAAAGCCTAGACAAGGATTATCTTTGCTAGCTTTTGCTTTGAAAAATACCAATCAATTCTGCTTCTGCTAAGATATGCCCGAGCATTACCTCTTCTAGGTCTTCTTTAGTAGCACCATTTTGCAGATCTAGCATAGAATCTAATGCAAAAACGCGAATTACGTACCGATGTGGTTTTCCTGGCGGTGGACAAGGACCTCGGTAACCAATGACATTGTAGCTGTTTTTACCTTCATTAGGAGGTCTTTCCCCCTCTTCTAGTTTTGTTCGATTAGCCGGGATATTCCAAGTCACCCAATGGGTGAACACACCTCGAGGGGCGTCAGGATCATCCATGATAATGGCAAATGACCTTGTGCCTAAAGGAATTCCCGTAAAAAGTAAAGGAATGGAGAGGTCTTCTCCCTTGCAAGTGTAGCGCTTAGGGATCTCCTGATGTTGTTCAAAAGCAGGACTTACCACATGCATATTATCTTGATGGATCGTCTAACCCACCCCCTTCTATCTCACTAACAGTATTATAATCTCTTTTTGCTTCTTCCTCTAAAAGTTTTTCGCTCACCTCAAGCTCGTAGACAACAGGATGTAGGACTTGCTGAGCCGCCATCTCAATCATCACTTTTTTCTGAGCCAAATTTGTGCGAAATTCTCTGATTGCTTGAGCCGTTTTTTGAGCCAACTTATCAGAAGGCGACTTAGTAGCTGATAGTTTGTTTACTGAGCGCAATGCCTGATTAGCCTGCTTAATAATGTCATGTAGCTCATTTAGATCTGAAGTTGTTATATTTTCTGATTGCTGCTTTAACTTTTCGTCAAATACTTGCAATGCATTGTGATACCGGCGTAAGGCTTCAGCTATTTTGTTGGGAGATGAGTCAATCACGATGAACTCCGTTTTTAAAATGGGATCGTATAATACATTCTAGAATTTGTCAATCAATCCAGCTAACTAAAAAAGGAAATCACATTTCGCCAAAAATAGTTGGTAACCAGGCATTTGTTTAACAACTGGTCATTGGTAGAGATAGCATCCTCTAGAGCAGAATTTCCAATCAAAGGACTAGTAAACTTCACCCAGTCATAGTCATGGCTTTCTTGAAAAGAAAGGAATTGTGCGCATTCTTTGATGGATGGAAGCAACTCAATAATATTTTTTCGTAAACGCAAGTACTCTGGATCATGCTGCAATTTCGCATAAACCTTATTCTCATCCGGAGGAATAATCCAGTCTTCTGAAGGCGTCCCTGGTTTGATAGACCTTTGAACTTCTTCTTCTATCTTTTCCCATTTTTCTAGCTTCAGCCTTTTAAATTCTTTTAAACTCTCGCTAAAAGCATGAATAAGATTTATATCATCGCTTTTGGATCGCCAATCGCTCATCTTTCTTCCTGAAGAATTCGTAAATATTTATAATAAATTAGCCTCAACTTGGCCAAATTCTATATGCTTATGTCACATGGTGTAAAAGCATATATTTAAATGTGACTTTTTAGAACTATGACTCTAAAGCTATTTTTAAGCGCTGATATTACTTGGCTATTTTGAAATCTTAAATAGCGAAAATCGATGCTTAAACTAGTTTAGTTAAGTCAATATCATTGAAAGGAAATCTATGCAATCATATCTATTTTGTTTGCTACTTTTAGCTGCACCTTTTTTTCTTTTTGCGATGACGCAAGAGAATAGCGAAAAATCCATTGTGCTTATTATGCTAGGTCCTCCAGCATCAGGAAAGGGCACTCAGAGTGTGCGATTAGCAAAAGAATTTCAGCTTCCTCATATTTCTACAGGTGATCTTTTTCGCGAAAATATGGGTCAAGGCACCCCTCTTGGTCAAAAAGCAAAGGGCTATATTGATGAGGGTAAGCTAGTTCCAGATGAACTTGTTTTGGATATGCTATTTGATCGATTAGGTAAAGCAGATGCCCGAAATGGCTTTATCTTGGATGGCTTCCCAAGGACTCTAGCACAGGCAGAAGCTCTTGAATCTAAATTAACCGGTAAAAAAGTGATTGTTTTGAACCTAGAGGTCTCGGATGAAGCAATTATTAAACGAACTGCGGGCAGGCTGATCTGCAAAAAATGCGGGAATGTGCATAATCAGCACTTCTCTCCACCAGCCCAAGACAACATCTGCGATCGATGTGGTGGTGAGCTTTATCAACGCGAGGACGATAAATCAGAGGTTGTAGCGACAAGGCTCAAAACCTATCACAAACAAACAGCACCGCTTATTGATTATTACAGTAGAAAAAACTTACTAACGAATATTGCAGGGGAACAATCTTCCGACCAGGTTTTCAACAATCTTAAAGAAGCTGTCATTCGTCAGACTCATTAAAATCGAAAGCAAGCAAGTCATAGAATGGACTTGCTTGCTTTATTCCCTATCTACTCGTAGTTTCGCTAACATTTCCGCGATATGAGTTTCCCCTTTTCTCATTAAATTCCATTGATAACGAATAGCAAGAACAGGGAGGACCAACAAGAAGCAACTTAAGATACCAGCTTCTTGAGTTAACATTCGTATACCCACTCGAAAATGACACTTCTTTGAGCATAGGTGACCAAACACATGGGCAAATCCCTTAAAGTAGCATTCTGCTATATTAGCAACGATCTCAATAAGATGGGCTCCTGCAATTAATGGAACAACAGGTAGGTATCTTGCAAATGTTGTTTTGTGACACAATCCTTGTAGTCTGGATAGCAGATATGCTTCACAGCGTTCAGCGAAGGCATAATTGGAGATATTTTCTAAATTCATAAAAGCTTAACCCATATTAATATAATTTACATCGTTTCATCACGATGTTTCCATCCAACCAATGACACTAGTAGCCTTTTTTGGCTCCATGTATTAAAATGTCATGCCTTTTGAGATCAATTTTGGAACCATATGAAAAAAATTAGTTTTTTTACACCGCTCATGGGGACCTCCCAGTCACAACCTAAGTGGATTCGTGCCACTGAAATCGTGGATAGTTACTTCTACTTAGGAGGAAGAAAAGCAAGGATCGTCTCTTTGAATGGCAGCCACTTAAAGACAGAATGGATTACCTCACAGACACCGGTCGGCATCGTAGCCTTAAAAGTTGCTTCTTATTGCACAATCTTACTACCAATGCTTTTCTTTGTAGCTAAAGCTGTACTACGCTCACGTTATAAAATCATTAATGATAGTGGTGATGGAAAAGCTTCTCAAACCCCCAGTTTATTTTCAACCCTAGATCACCCCCCCAATCGCAAGCTAATCAAGGACGTTTTTGAAATCGAAAAGCAACAATTCAGGCTTCAGCTGTTGAATGATACCCTAGAAGAGCTTACTATCAACAGCTTCGAAGAGGCTGAATGTTTCTTACGGCAAATGATCGGTGAAACAGCTAAAACTGATGAGCAAATCACCATCATTTTCTTAGAGGGATCCCTGCAAACGTTGACTAGTATTTTAAAAGAATCTTTATTATCACAGCTACTAGAATTCAACCCTTCTCAGTCCTCTAATTTATTTGGTATTAGAAGGAAAATTTGTTAATAAAAAAATCAATAGCAGGAATCAGCTTCATAAAAAAACATCATTTATGTGATCTCTCTTGAAGCTTAGCTTTTAATCTTAGGCGCGCCAAAAACATTGAAAAAATCAAAGGCGCGACTTGATTTAAGGTAAGTGATTAATTTATCTTTTTGCATATGCCTTCTCTCTCAGGGAAGGCGTATGCCCTATTCACCTACTCCATTTAGAGGATTCTAGTGAAAAGATAAGGCTACTTCTATAAAAAAGGCTTCCACCCGATCAAGCTTGTCACCTGTAGGGCCTTCCTCATATCATCTCTTACCTATTCGCTTATATGCAAACGGGTAGCTACTAGAGCTACCACCTTTAACCCTTGTTTAAAGGAGGGACAATTATTCTAGATAGCACAGGGATGAAGGTTACTGGAGAAGGAGAATGGAAAGTAAAAATTCATGGGAGAGGCAGGCCTAGAAAATGGGTAAAAGTTCACGTGGGTATTTGATTTTGAAAGTCAAAAAATAGTAGCTGAGATAGTGACAGATAGCTCCATGGGTGATAGTAAAATGACCAAACCGCTTTTAGACTAAGTCCCAGGAAAAATTAAGGAAGTGATAGCCGATCATGGATATAATAGGAGTGAGGCTCGATAAGAGATACGAAAGAAAAAAGCTCAAGCGCTCATCCCTCCTCCGAAGAATGCCAAATATCGAGGCTCGAAGAATGAAAGAGATAAAGCCATTTTGGAAATACATGGTTTGGGGAATAGTAAGGAGGGACGTTCGCTTTGGGGAAAGTTAATTGGGTATCATCGAAGGGTATTAGTAGAAGCTGCTATATCCCGCTTAAAACGCCTCTTTGGAGATCGGTTTTACTCAAAAAGCCTTGAACGTCAACTGGTTGAGAACAGACTAAGATGTTTACTTATCAATCGAATGTGTCATGGTTAATTTCTGAATGACTATAGATTGCTGTTACTGGCATTCAATAAATTTAATTATTCAACACAGCTCCTCTAGCATGATAGCTTGGTCTTCTTTCCCCACATTCTTGATATTAACTACTTGTCCTTAATTTACGTTATATTGGACGCTGATTTGCTGTGCGCCCTTGCTTCGATACTTTTGAAAAGCTTCTAAGACTTGATGTCCAAACTCAAATAAGTCGATCATTGTAGAGCTGTGGGAGTATTCTTTTGACGATTCTTCTAACCCCCTGATATATGTAATAGCAAACTGACTGGCCAAAGCAGCCTCTATGGCATCGGCTGGTTGCAGTGATTCGATAAGGTGAATGACCATATCCATTTGCTCTTGTGTGGCGACAGCTTTTGACTTTACGGCATATCCATGATAGTCATATTGATTTGGATTCTTAAGTTTGTATGCCCCCTTCACTGCGCCTTTTATGATCTGCCTGATGATAGCATTATTTACTGAAGGTTTGTTTGTTCTTTCTAGAGCGAAATTGACTGGGACTGGGTAGTAGATTTCCTCTGGGTCTTTACTTTTTCTCTTTGCCATAGGTAGTATCTCGAATCTTCATTTAAAATTATTTATACATTAAATACCATAAATGACACAAATACATGTTTAACAAAAAAGACTGTAAACACTCCCGTTTATTAAAAAAATATGTATTTTACATAAATCCCTTTAGCAACTAGATTGCTTATTCAAGCAAAAAAATACATGGCTTAAGACGTATGGATGGGATAAAGGATGGAATGATGAATTGGCTGGCGATACTTATCATTACCGTAATTCTCTTAGCTTTTTCCGTTTCTTTGTGGATTAGATTGGTTAAATTTTTAGATCAAAATGGAATTATTTACACAACATCATTTAAAAGAAGGCTTTTATGGCAAATATTATTTCAAATAGCACGATTAATCGTTTTGTTATTTGTTGTACATTGGGTGCTTTCACTATTGCAACTTTAAATCCTATTCATGCAACTCCATTAGCGAATATCAATCTCATGGATATCAATTTTGGATTCAAAATTGAAAGTCTTATCCAAAATGCAAAGAAATATTTTACCGAGAAAAACAGTCGTAAATTGACAGAGGTCATGTGGGATATAAAACGTGAAATTGAGTGCTACACAGGACAAAAGATTAATATTGACTACCATCTAGATCAGATCGAAAAAACAGCGAAATCAAGAGGGCAGCCAATAGACAAAGCGTATATGAAAGAAATACGCAAATGATTCAAAAAACAAGAAAAGCGTTTCAATCACAAAGCCATGTATATAGCTACATGTATTGAGAATGGTTTGCCTTATAATGCTGAAGAAGAGTCTATTATGTTCCAAAGTGAAGCGATTGGTCTGATGGACAGTCCATCTGTAAAAAGCTCTCATGGGAAGCACAAGGACAAAGATAATGGCGAAGAGATTGTGCTACCTTTACGAGTGACAGTTGGAGTGACAATGTCACTCGTTGGATTGTTTCTTTATGTGGTTCCATTTCCGATTTGTAAAGCAGCAGCTCCATGGGTTTTGGAGACCGGTATTGCCTTCTTGCTAGATCAAAGTATAACGGAATGGGAAGAAAGACAGCAGCACAATTGAGCAATAAAAAGCACTCATTTATAGGCTACTAACTTTATTAGAAAAACAGCCAAGAGAATTCAATGTTGAAATTATTTTTAACATAGGCGTTATAAACACTGAAAAATAAGGTTATTATCATAAATACAAGAAACGCATAAAATACTCCCGTTTAAATTAAAGGATGTATTTGTGTTAAACCGTGTGTTTTTGACGTTTGCGTTGCCTTTGATAGCAAGTTCATGTTGTGTACATCAAGGTCCTGAAAAAACTGAAATAAATGTTAATAGGGGGAATGTTAACTCTGAACTTCCTCCATTGCCTTCTGATATTGATAGCGTAGTTTTATTATACGGATGGGGAGAAGAGCAAGGCATAATAATTGATGAATTTGACAATCTAACAGAAAAGGAAAAAGAGGAAATCCAGAATAAAGCGCGGGAATTTCTAGATAATTTCACGAATCTGCCAGAGCAGAAAAAACAAGTATATACAAGTAACGGATTGAAATTTCTTGCAGAAAAGTTTGATGCTTCTGATTCCATTGAGACTGCTTGTCGTTTATCCGAATTTTTAGCCGGATACTACTATTATCTTAAAAAAGACAATAAGAAAAGTATGTTTTGGTCTTTCAAAGGAGCAGAGAAGGGGTCTTCCTTCTGCATGCTATTGCTTTCTGATGCATATAGACTTGGTGAAGGCGTTGTTCAAGACTTAGAAGAAGGGATAAAGTGGATGTATTTAGGCGCCTGCTGCTGGAGATGAAACATGCAAGCAGTGGACTAAAGAGCATGGAACTAATGGTCTTTTTAATGAAAAAATGGCTCCAATTTTTGAAGAGGCCAGGAAAAGAGCTAAAAACTGGATGGAAGAACACAGAGAGTTGTTTTTCATACCAATTTAATGCTCAAGGTATATTCAGTTGCTTGAAAATGATTTGACAACAGAGCTTAGTGTTTCTTCCGGATCCTCTATTTTACATACCTCAAATACAGTAAATACCTCAAATACATGTATTGTTGTAAATGAAAAAAACGTATAAAATACTCCCGTTTTAGCAAGCCAGGGTGAGTGTAATGTTAGTTTAATAATTCTCAGATTATTTTTAATTTTTAAATGGCTTCTACAATTTATTGGCGTTCTATTATCTCTTTGCATTCTATGCAACCCAGAAGACAAAGAGTTGATGACAATATCCGCTTTGCAACTATTCCGTTGATCGTTCCTGAACTTATAATGGCTGTTGCTTTATGGATCAGCAAAGGGGTGTTCTCTGTATATAAATCAAAAACCCCCGAATGCGTGACTCTAATTCCTATTTTTGGAGAAAAAATCATTATAGCATCCTTCTGGGGGTATAATGCTGGTTTTTGTAAGTTGTTCAATAATAGTGTGATCATTTTTAGACATCCCAGTTCTTACAGCAGGAATAACAGCTCTTGTTTGTTTTGCATGGAGAAGAAATTTGAAAAATTTATTTAAAAAACACTTAGAAGTTAACGCTTATTAGTGAGGGATCGTGAGTATATATGAACAGATTGCTGTGCTGGCAAGCTGTGTTGAATAATTAAATTTATTGAATGCCAGTAACAGCAATCTATAATCATTCAGAAATTAACCATGACACATTCGATTGATAAGTAAACATCTTAATCTATTCTCAACCATTTGACGTTCAAGGCTTTTTGAGTAAAACCGATCTCCAAAAAGGCGTTTTAACCGGGATATGGCAGCTTCTACTAATACCCTTTGATTATACCCTGTTAACTTTCCCCAAAGCGAACGTCCCTCCTTACTA
>JBPQHD010000016.1:0-32345 GCA_051384485.1 Parachlamydiaceae bacterium | reverse complement strand
TCAGATATATTTTTATTACGCAAGGATAAAATTCTCTGCTCTATTTCTTCTGAGTATGCAAAGCCTCCTTTTATTGAAGAACTTTCTATAAGCATCAAAGCTTCTTGCAATGCATGTTCTATTGCTTTTTCCATTGAAAGTGATTTTGGGGTCTGGGTTCTTTTTCTCGGCTTCATATAGTTGATAGGCGTCCAAGGATTGGCGCCATTTCTTTTTTGCTTTTGGTTGCTTTATGATCTTCATGTTTACCTCTTATATTGGGATTGTTGTTCCATCCATCGGCTGAATTTCTCAGCATGGACATAGAATCGGCCATTGATTATTGAAAGGAACATTTCTGCTCCATTTTCCTTACGCCTTGCGCAAATGTTTCGCATAGCACCCTGAGTTGGGTACTGGAAGTGCTCCTTCCATTTTGTCAATGGGATCCATTCTATTTTCTTATCGCTCATATATGCTCCTTAACTCTTTTCTATTTATTGCTTTTCTCAAGCAGAACCTAGCGGCGCCCTTCGCTACTAATTTCTTTTGAAATCCATTAAGCCAAACCAATGTTTTCCACGCACCAATATGAACTATTAATTTGAGGTGAAATTCACCCATAAATTGTCCATGTTGTTGGAAGTCTTTTGTTTAGGGAAAAATCAAGATAGAATACGCAAAAGCGATGTCAGGATTTTTGTCAGAGCGCAGCAAAGAAAGAAAAAGATTAGAATAGCTTGATTCAGCAGAGAAGTCTTACCTTATCAAGCTAGATCATGGCGGTTTAAGCTATATTGTAAGCCGTGCACAAAGGAGCTGTCGGACTCATAACCCGCTGGTCCTTGGTTCAAGTCCAAGTTGCCCCACTTTTTCTTTGCGCGTTGTGAAGTTTGTTAGAAACGGATCTGCAAGAAACTCACATTATTGAGAATAAGCAGATGCACTAGCGTGGACCACTCGATCACAACACAAAAGAACGCGATAAACTCCCCATCAAAAGCAACGGTTAACCTTTTCGGTTGAAGACAAGATTAGACAAGGCCAATTTAACAACCAGCATCGCTTATGACTCACTAGAACTTCTATCCCCAAGAAAAAAAGCTGTAAAGGCAAGGGAAAGGAAAATAGAATGTCGTGCTATCCTACGTGAGTTCTTTCTACAATATTTAGCAAATTTACGGCTTATTTTTAAAAATGCCTTGACCGGTCCCTAAAAGATAGATTGCATCATATTCTTTTTTTAGTTTTTTAAGAAGTTTCCATTTTTCTCCAAAATGTTTTTTCCAATCAGAATGACTTAGAGGGATTGAACCAATAGGATACATAGTTCCTCCATGTTCTAGGACTTTGTCATAGAGTATTCGATTCTTCTGAATCATTTTTTCAGCACTTTGAATATCTGGGGCATGACGAAGTATAGCGAACAGCCAGATTGTTTCGCCTTCTGGGGTTTGGAAATAAGGACACCAAAATTTTGATTTATCAAGGGGATACATCAAAATAGGCCAACCTCCCGTATCCTCTAAAGTGAGAGATTCTAGCAATTCATCAACCACTCTAAACGCTGATTTATTTGGCAAAAGAAGATTTATCCAAGGGTGGTGCTGATGCCAACTATTATTACTTTTTAAAAATTTTACTGCGGGTTTCATGCGATGGATAAAATCAGCGTAAGTTTTGTTTTCAGTCTGCGTTGAAACAGGGTGTAGCTTTTTTAAATCTAATGGGGGTTTATCTTGGTAAGTGACAGCTTCAATCATGAAGTACCAATCTTTTTTCGATGCAGAAGAAGCAATTGAATCACTTAAAGGATTGACACCAGATTTAATTATCTGGCCTTGTAAATAATGACAACTTTTGCTTTCGGCTAGGTAAGTTTGATCTTCCATAAATGATTGAAAATGATCATAATAAAGAGAGGTGCACTGACAAGTTTTTGGGGCTGGGTCTAATTTAATCGTTGCCTCAAGAATGATACTAAATTGTCCAAGCGTGGTTAAGGAAGCATCATATAGCTCTTGGTTTTCTAATTTTGAACAGTTTCTTATCTGTCCATTCGCTGTAATAACTTTTAGCTCTAGCACATTATCGGCTATGGTACCGAATTGATGAGTCTGCCCTCCAAGCCCCCCTACACTTAATACACCACCTACAGATAACCCCAAGTAATCGGTTAAAACTGGAGGAGTAAGTCCTTCTTGTAGTGAAACATTCAAAACATCTTTCCACTTAGCGCCGCATTCAACAGTTATTCGATCACGTTGAGGTGCATGAACCTTACAAAAATGTGCTAAATCGATAACAATCCCCTGTTCCACTTGCGCTTGACCATAAGTAGAATGGCCCCTTCCTCGGCAAGAAACCGGTAGCTTGGTTTCTTGAGCGTAGGTCATGATTTGAGAAATTTCTTCAACGGTCGATGGATAGAATGTTCCTAAATTTTCTTTATGTACAATATGTCCAAAGTCATCGTTACTGCTAAATCTTTTTAAAGAAATGCTGTTTGCTTTTTGGCGGGATTCATCTAAATCGGCTGCACTTTTTCGCAAAAAGCCTTCATGACGAATATTTTTAGGAAATAAATCATCATCTTTTTCAAGACTCCGTTGCGCAAAAGATCCCGTCAATGCATTCATATTTTAATCACTCCTCAACAAAACATGATTGTTTATTAATTTCTTATACAGGTTTTTCAAAAATTGAGATACCTCTTTTCGTATGGCGCTAACTTGCATTTTTTACCATCAAAAACCGATAAAGTCCAATAGCTTTTTAGCGATAAACTCTTGACCATCTTACTCCTAGAAGTTGAATGATCTGGTCATCAAATAATCAAAGCTCGTCAACAAGGACTCATTCGCCGAGTCTATTATGATGCAAATACGCCTGTTCATCCTGCTTGGAATCTAGGGTAGGATAACTCTACTGCCATTGGTGTTGTTCAAGTCTGTGATCAAGAGATCCTCTGACTGCAGTACCATGGTGAGTCAAATCACTCGTAAAGAAGAAACCTTATGTCTAAGGTAAACATGGGTTCATTTTGTAAAATTTCTATCTGCTTTGTGAGGATTATAGTGATGTCACACACTTCATAACTTTGAGGGTAAGCGCTACTGCAAGAATTACTCCCTTAAATTGGCTAATTTCCTGTCGAACTGTAATGTCGAACGCCCAGTTTCCATAACTTGATGGAAAAATAAAGGAATATAAGGCCACCCATTGGAGCAATAGTTCCAAGCCACATAGGAATCGTTTCACGATTCAATGCTGTGGCGATTGGATAATAGGCCACACATGCCAAAGGGATAATAAAAGTAAAAAAACCTCGCAAGACAGGGTTGTAGATGCTAATGGGGTATTGTCCAACTTCAAGTCCTCCAAAAGTAGTGATATTCATTAATTCTAGCGTTTCAGTCGTCCAGAATGTCAATGTAGCTTGAAGAATAAAAAGGCCATAAAAGACTGCTGCAGTACCTAAGATAGCTAGAAATATAATCAGGATGTGTAGAGAGCTCAAAGAAAATTGAAGTTCTAAACAGCCCCACGCCAAAATGATGCACCCTTGCAATAAACGCCCAAGGCGCATCCATTGAATCTCTCGAGAAGCCATTTGGAATAAAGTACTAAGAGGTCTGAGCAATACTCTGTCGAAATCACCATTTCTGATTAGCAATCCAAAATTATCAAAACTTCTTGCAAAAGCTTCAGGAATTGAAAATCCTATATGCATAATTCCATAAATGATTGCTACTTCTTTTAATGACCATCCTTGAACCATTTTAAATCTATCAAAAAGTATCCATATCCCAATAATATCAATGAATGTCGACAGAAAGTATGTAGAAATCAGCATCAAAAAAGAAGCGCGGTGCTGCATCTGAGACTTGAATGAAATTCCGATTAGTTTAAAAAAAAGTCGAAGCTTGTCCATGAATCATCCGCCCTGAATTACAATTTGTTTTAAAGCGCGATTCATTAGCCACCTACCAACTCCAATCAAAATCAGAATCCAGAGCAGCTGGAATCCTAAATAATAAAAAGCTTCTTGAGTTGGAATCACCCCAGTATATAGCCTACTAGGAATGTCTATGACTCCTCTCAACGGCTGAAGGTTCAGAAAAGGCTGAAGCCATTCAGGAAACAGTGGTAAAGGTACGATGAACCCTGATAAAAGAAGAGCTACGTGAGGCATTAGGCGCTGAATTCCTTCACCCGAAATAGTCCAAAAAAGACTAATAATAATCAATGTGGTGATAGCAGAGGACAGGAAAGCACCCAAAATTAGCGAAATTCCGAAAGTCAGTGAAGCAACCCAAGAAACTGGAGCAGATAGCCCAAAAAACAATATTGCAATCATAAATAATGGGATACAACGCATGATAGTTGGGACTGTTCTTATAGCAAAAGCTCGTGCATAGCAAAGGGAATAAAGACTTATAGGCCGTACAAGCTCATATGCTACATTGCCATTTTTGACTTGGGCTTCTAGCTCTTTGTCGATATTCCATGGTAATAATGCCAGTAAGGCTTGCCCCAACCAGATGAATGTGATAGCTTGAGTCAGAGAAATGGGCTGCGAAACAGAAGCCTGAACATAGAACGCTGTAAGAATCATACTTTTAATAATGGCAAAGAATATTTGCGTAGCTACTCCAGCGAAGGCAGCTCCGCGATATTGAAAAAGTGTTGCCATGCGTGCATAAAGTATCGCAAGAAATGCTTTCATAGATTTGTATTTCTGTACAATTTTGCGATAATTTCCTCTATAGGCGGATTTTCGACATACAAATCGTTGATAGAATGTTTGGAGGTAATCCGTGTAATCAATTCTGTGGTTGTAATCTTTGTTGGGTCAAAGCTTAACCAGACGCGATGTCCCTCTTGCTTAACAAGTAAGGCATACGGGTCAGATACTGTGTCATTTTCGTTAATCAAATCGACAATCAGTCGACGTTCAGGAGACAACTTTTTGCGCAAAGTCGACAATGTGCCATCTAAGTAAATTTGGCCCTCGTTTAGTATAATCACACGACTGCATAGAGACTCGATATCATCCATATCGTGCGTTGTGAGCATGACTGTTACTCTACGTTCTTTGTTAAGATGGCGTATAAAATCGCGAACAGCCAACTTGCTGACAGCATCTAAACCTATTGTTGGTTCGTCTAAAAATAAGATTTTAGGTGAGTGTAACAATGAAGCAGCGATATCGCAGCGCATCCGTTGCCCTAAACTCAATTGACGGACTGGCATATGCATCAATTTTGACAATTCAAGAATGTCAGTGAGTGAATGAAGAGTTGTTTTATATTCATTATCAGAAATGCTGTAAATATCTTTTAACAACTCAAATGACTCAAGAACGGGCAGATCCCACCATAATTGTGTACGTTGTCCGAAAACAACGCCGAGTTGACGCACTGTTTCAATTCGATGTTCCCATGGGATTCTGCCTAAGACTTTGACATTACCACCGTTGGGGACCAAAATGCCCGATAAGATTTTTACTGTTGTACTTTTTCCCGCACCGTTTGACCCTATGTATCCAACTAGTTCGCCCTCATTGATATTAAAACTAATTCTATCAAGGGCAGTCTTTTTTACATATTCTCGTTTAAAGAGCGACGTTAAACTTCCAAAAAATCCATGCTTGCGTTTTGGAACAAGGAATTCTTTCGAGAGAGAATCGACAGAAATAATACTCATGATTACAAAGATTTGTCTTGGCTAATGATTTAAGAAAATATGCAAAAAACAAAGGTAGCAGATTTACTATACAATGGTACAGTAATTTAAGACAGGAGAAACAGACACCTTTATAGATTTATACTACGGTAGGCTTGGTTTGACAATAAAAATGCCGCTTTGACTTTTGGTGCGCTGAATCCCATATTGCACTATTACAATTCAGAAAATGGCATGACTACCTACACCTGTATATTTCGAAAGAAAAAGTTGAAGATCTATTTTTAGTCCACCAGTCATTTTCTTGCCCCCATGCAAGAGGAATATTTCTGCGATGCCCCCCCGTAAGACTTTCTAATTGGAATTTGGCGTTTGCCATACAAGAAAACTAAGCAATTAATCATTTTGAGCAAGGTCGTGTCATTGGGAAGGAGTATGAAACCCTCCCCCAGGGGTATATCTAACACAATTTACTGACAACAAATCATTACATCTTACGAAGCAACTTATTCGTGCTTATGGCTATGACAATAATGGTTGTAAAACAAAGATTAATGTCTATTCCCCCTTTAAGCCTATTCCTAAGGGTACACGATTCAAAGTTTGCAAGGGTCTAGCTGCGACCTCTTTTGGATCTGGATGATGCCACCAAAAGGTGCTGGCAACCCTTATAGATGATCAAGGAACTCCCATTCTAACAACTAACTTTCAAGGAAACTCCTCGCTCGTATATTTCACCTATTTATTTGAAAATACGTTCGAGACACCTACTCAAAATTGGGTCTTCAAACCTAAAAGTGATCTAATTCGAGAAATTAACGAGCTAAATGGCTAACGTGTCCTTCATAAATATTAAGCAGAGAATTATATGATGCCCCTGCATTATTGGTATAAATAATTAAATTATCCATCAATCTCTTCATTATTTAATTTTAATAAAAATCTTATCACACATAAGAATTTAAAATTAAAATTAACTTTTTATTAAAAAATAATTATTAGCATAAGTCATATTTTATAAAAGTCTAGGCTTTATCAAACTTTGCAATGTTTAAGTTAAACAAAGGCTTTGCTTCCTCTCAACTTGATTTTTACTGATAAAAACGAGAGCGAAACCATGGTAATGAAGATTATAACAATTGATGGCCTTTGCTAAGCTAACCACGTCAGAGCTGATGTTTAGTATGTTTAGTGCCCATCACTCCTCAAAAGGCGGAGGAGCCTCAGCTTTCGCCTTCTCCTTGTCGATTTCATTAAGATGCGAGGTACCAGGTTATTCATGCACATAATTGGATAAAATCAGAGAAGTCTGCTAATCATGCCAAGGAAACGGAATCTCCAGCTTTTATTGACCTTTCTCAAGAAGTTCGTTTGCATCTTTCATACCTCTGACTCAGTTGATGTGTGGGCTCGCTCTGTCAGTTTTAAAAGCTATATCTACTACACCCCGAGGATCGAACATACTGACAAATTGTTCATACATTTCTAATCGATTTTTCTGAGCATAGTCCGATCCTGTCAAAAGAAGCATCTGTCCATACTCAGCAATATCTTCTACAATTCTTTCGTGCCTATAGTAAGATAAAATTGAAATATTAATATCAGTACTTCCATAACCTTTATAAAAAGAAATCTCTTCTTGCGGATCATTCCAGACATTTGCGACACCACCACCAATAAACATTAAATCACGCTCTTTAGGAGCCATGATAAGTCCATCCCAATCTGCTATATAGAGGTTGCTACTCTCTCTTATCAATACATTGCCCCCATGAATATCAGAATGGCATAGTACAAACTTTGTAGACAGTTCCTTGATGTTATAGCACAGCTGTTCCGCTCGATCTACCAAACGTTGAATGACCCCTCTATGTTCTTTCATAAAGTTAATAAACTTTAGAGATATCATATCATTACTGCGTGGCTCACCCTGAATGTGAGAGCAGAGAGAACGAACAGTTTGGCGCCATTTCGGAGAGTAGGTTTCTTGTCTGATCTGCTTTAAAAGTGAGACTGGTACATCAAAGCCATGAATTTGCCTTAATGCTTTGCCAAGCGTAATCCATTGTTTGTCTGTTAGCTTATGACTAAATCCATTAACGCCTTCAATAAATGGATATAGCATTAAGCAAAAAGTACCCATAAGCAGGATGGAACGACCATGGATTGTTTTGATCGGCGGGATAATCTGTTGAATTCCTGCACCGTGCAGTAGATCCAAAATTGTAGCATTAACATGATTCTCGTAACCGTGCGTTAATTTTACAAAGTAAGATGATTGATCAGGGGTTTGAACCTTATATGTTGCTGCGTTCACATCTGCACCTCCAGAAAGAGGTATAAAGGTTTTCACTTTAATGGGATAATTAACGCTTAGGCAATCGATAATGCATTTATCTGAAGGGAATTGCCTTTCTATCATAAACGCGATAACTCCTTTTTGAAGAAGCCTTATTTATAAATTATATCTAGCAACTTTCTCCTATAGATTAGCAAAAACATTTAGATCTTGCCATGGAAACTAAATGCTCCCCTTACTTACCACTTCAAGACCAATAATAACATTACTCTCATCAACCTGTTCATTTTATACTATTTGGCATCCAGAATTGCTTGCTCATTACAATGTCATACCATCGAAGCTGATTTTGAATAAATTCGTAAAGGGTTCCTGCTATAGTCCTTTCTTCCTGGTGAAGTTGCATTTATAGCACAAGATATTGGCACCTGCCTACGAAATACAAATGGTTCATATTTTTCTACACAAACACTCTTTAATTACGTTTTTCTCATTGCTATTAAACACAACTCACTACTTCGCACTATTTATCTATATTAGAAACGACTGCTTTCCTTTAGTTTAAATCAATGAAAGGTTTTCTCTGAGAGACGGTTTTCTGACACACCCAGCACTCCAATAAAATATTTGGTGAAAAACAAGTTGATATGAGAAAATAGCGCTAAACGCCCTAAGGCGTTGATAAAAGTTAAATTAGGAGTAAAGAATGTTTACGGAGTGGTCTGCGACCCAAGCTCCTCCACAGAGGATAGATAAACCTTCTCTTTTTGTTAATTGTTGTTCTTCTGGCTTTTCTTATTATCCCCCCTATTATTCTTATTAATTATTCCGCTTAGTTCCCGTATCTAATCGTTTTAAAGACAGTACTGCTTACTTTTAGCATTGCGTCTGCATAACTACAGCAGTTTTACACTGTCAAATAACTTTTATAAAACCTACTTTATATTTAGAGGATAGATGAAACAGTCAGAAAAAGGCCATGGCTTGACCACAACAAAAGCTCCATTTATCGAAAATGCAAAAACCGAGGGGCACCTATTTATTCACCAACCCTATGAATTCTATAATCAAAACAATCAAGATGCATGGAGAAAACTATATGCCCTTTTACTCCCAAAATGGGAAAAATATGCAAACAAAAAATTTATGCAAGGTATTCAATCGCTTTGTTTGAACCCTGATCGAATTCCTAGCATCGAAGAGATCAATGCATTTTTAGAACCACTAACAGGATTTAAAGCAAAAGCTGTTAGTGGTTACGTACCCACCTATCTATTTTTTGATTGCTTAAAGCATCGCGAATTTCCGACCACAATTACAATTAGAGATATCAATCATCTAAGTTATTTGCCTGAGCCAGATATATTCCATGACATTGCAGGACATGTTCCCATGCATACGGATAGGGTATTTGCTGATGTGCTCGTGAAATTTGGTTCCCTGGCTTACATGGCAGCTAAGCGGCATGCTCACATTGTCAATACCCAGGAGAAATTGTCTAAAATTCGAAGCAATATCCAAGCTCTATCACGGTTTTTTTGGTTTAGCATTGAATTTGGCCTTATGCGTGAAAACGAACGTATTTGTGCATACGGTAGTGGTCTTTTAAGCTCTGCCAGTGAAATTGAGTATGCTGTGGAATCTTCGAATGTTCAAAGATGCCCCTTCCGACTCGAGTGGGTCATTAATCAGTCATTTAAAATCGATCATTTTCAACCTCTTTTATTTGTGATTGATTCATTTGGGCATCTTTATAAAGAAGTCAATCGACTTGAACGGTGGCTAAATGAGGGAAAATTAGACAATGTTGATCCCGGGGAGCCAAACGTGAATGAAGCGGACCTGCAAGCTTTTTTAGAGGTGGAAAATGAAAGATGAGATAAGCATTTCTCCAATGGAAACAATTTATCTTATTATGTTGCTTATTTTAAGAGCCTTGTGCATTTTCTCTTCGCTTACAGCCTATATGTAAGCAAACTTTATCATTAACTAATTAAAAAGGGATTTTCCTATGGATTTAAATTGCAAACTTTCAAGCAAAACATGCATTCCCTGCAGCGGAGGGATTCCTCCTCTTAAAGGCCAGCAGCTATCCGAATTGCAAGATCAACTTAGCAACGGTTGGCAAATCGTTGAAGAGCACCATTTAGAAAAGGAGTACTTTTTTTCGGATTTTCGCGAAGCTCTTGCCTTTACTAATCAAGTTGGCGCACTTGCAGAAAAAGAAGGGCACCACCCTGATATTTTTCTAGCTTATGGCAAAGTCAAAATCCAGCTATGGACACATAAAATTGATGGGTTATCTGAAAGTGATTTTATTTTAGCGGCAAAATGCGATGAGATCACTTGAGCTAACATTAAAAAACAAAGTTAGAGAACTCAAGAAGGTCGCGGCTAACATGCGTTAATCATCTTTCAACACACCATCCGGCTGATTAAGTTGGATGGTGCCTCTTCCTGCTATGGTGCTATCACCTATCCTTATGTCATAAAACAAAATCTAGACTTAAAAGTCTAATTTAGATAAATTAGTCTTAAAACAAGAGGAGGAGCTTTTGAAAAAGTCATTAAAAGAGACTTTGCCTTTTGCCGAGGCATTTTCTCGTCTACTACATCCTTTTGCAGAAGTTGTGGTCCACGATCTTGAAAAAGATTGCATAGAAGCAATCTACAACCCTCTTTCACGTCGAGAAGTCGGAGACGATTCTTATCTTGATCGAATTGACCTTGAAGACTCAGAGGCGATTATCGGTCCCTATGAAAAAATGAACTGGGATGGCAAGCCAATGAAGTCCATAAGCACTGTAATCCGGAATCAGACCGGCAAGGCTGAAGGATTTTTATGCATTAACTTAGATGTCTCGTTCTTTGAAGCAGCAAATCAAGTCCTGCAAGCATTCTTAGGTAACAAGATAGAACTTCCTGAACAGACGCAACGCCTTTTTAAAGACGATCTTTATGAGAAAATCAATCACTACGTTCAACACTACTGCTGTAAACACCAGGTCAGCATGGATGCTTTAAATCGCGTGCATAAGAAAGAGATCATCCATTCGTTAGCACAGGAAGGTGCATTTCAAGGAAAAAATGCCGCAAATTATATAGGACGCGTTTTAAGGATTTCTAGAGCCACTGTTTATAACTATCTAAAAAATGAGGACTATTTTGAAATATCCTGAATTTAAATTAGAAAGCTATCTTGCAAAAAGAGAGTTCAGCGCTCCCTTTAATCTATGCGCCTCAGATATAGAAACTTATTCCATGAATGAGATTGTTCAAATGGCTGACGAACAATGCTTGACCCTTTGGAGTAATTTAAAACTTAGCTATACGGAGCCCCTGGGCCATCCTCTATTGCGTGAAGAAATAGGTAAAATTTATGGAGACAACATTGACCAGGAACAAATCTTATGCTTCGCCGGAGCCGAAGAAGGGATCTATTGTATGGCTCACGCCCTTCTCGAACCTCGAGACCATGCCATTATCGTGACACCATGCTACCAGTCTCTGGAGTCTCTGCCATCTGCTATTTGCTCCACATCAAAGGTTCAACTGAAATACCAAGAAGACTGGGAGTTGGATGTCGAGCAGGTCGAAGGTACCATAAAGCCAAATACCAAACTGCTGGTGGTTAACTTTCCACACAACCCTACAGGAGCCCTTATTTCTTCAGATACACAGTTAAAGCTTATTGAACTGGCACGCAAACATGATTTATGGATTTTCTCGGATGAAGTCTATCGATTTCTTGAAGTCCGCCCAGCAGATCGCCTCCCCACTTTTGCAAGTATATATGAAAAGGGCTTGAGCTTAGGTGTCATGTCCAAGGCCTATGGATTAGGGGGCCTTCGCATTGGTTGGATTGCATGTCAAGACAAACAACTCATTGGCAGAATGAATGAAATGAAGCACTACCTATCTATTTGCAACAGTGGACCTTCAGAGATCCTCTCCTTAATTACTCTTAAGGCAAGTGAGAAAATTTATCAGCGAAACCATCTCTTACTAGAAGAGAATCTCAGGCAGCTCGATGGCTTTTTTGAACAAAACTCAGACTGGTTTGAGTGGGTTAGGCCTAAAGGCGGCTGCATCGCCTATCCCCTTTTTAAAGGAGATGTATCAGTCGATAAGCTTGCAGATGAATTACTTGAGCAATTTGGAGTGCTGATCCTTCCCTCCAGCATCTATGGTGATAGCTCCAACCATTTTCGGATCAGTTTTGGCCGAAAATCTATGCCCCAAGCATTAGAAAGACTTAATCAGTTCATAGGTCAAAGGAAGAACCAATGGAGGAAGGGGTGAGGAGGGTCCTGGCAAATTGATGCTTTCACGAGAAAGGCTGTACTTATGGGGTTGATGAAATTAAATAAAGGTTACAGGCAATGAGGATGATTTCGTTGCAAGAGATCAGATCGCGGTTAGATCTCAAAACAGCAGTAGCAATGCAAGAAGAGGGCTTTCAACTTTTCACCGAGGGTCAGGTGACAGTACCCCCCGTTGGGTATATGAAAATGACGGGTAAAGACTTTAGAGAAGTCCACATTAAGTATGGATGGATCAAAGGTGACAACATTTTCGTTGTGAAGGTTGCTGGAGATTACCCTCAGAGCAAGGTTAAAGCCCAAGGAGCCATCCTCGTTTTTAATGCAATAACCGGAGAACCGATAGCGATGCTACAGGATGAAGGTTATCTTACAAATATTCGAACCGCAATAGCAGGTTGCATTGCAGCTAAATACATGGCGCCGAGAGAAATCACTGCTGTTGGAATTGTAGGGACAGGAGCCCAAGCACGCTTACAAGCACGGTTGCTAAAAAAATATACCAAGTGCAGAAATCTGATCGCTTGGGGGCGCAACAATGGCAGCATTTGCGAATATATTAAAGATGCTGAAAAGTTGGGATTTAAAGTCCGACGAGCAACCTCAACCGCAGAGATTTGTAAAGAATGTAACTTGATTATCACTACTACATCAGCAAAAGAACCTCTTCTTTGGGCAAAGGATGTGCAGCCTGGTACCCATATCACTGCTGTGGGTGCTGATGCTCCGGGTAAACAAGAGCTAGACCCGAATATCTTCAGGTTAGCGAGTATCTGTGTTGTTGATTCAAAAAGCCAGTGTTTAGATCATGGGGAGACGACACATCCTTATAAAGCGGGAATGATTAAAGAAAAGGACCTCATTGAATTAGGTAATGTCGTCCGCAGTCCTTCCCTAGGAAGACAATCTACAAAGCAGATCACGATTGCAGATCTTACAGGAGTGAGCGTACAGGATATCCAAATTGTTAAGTCAATATTAGATAGTCTACATCTAACATAATGCAGGGATTTACCCCTTAAATGAAGCTCAATTTTTTTCAGGTCATACTCAATGGACTGCTCAACGATGCAATAGCAGCTAAAGCTTCAACGCGTATACCGCCGGCAAGAAAAGGCCTTAGAAATAAAGGTTGGTCTGCTTTAGACATTTTAAAAGCTATGGGAACCAGTATTCTTCTTCTAAATAGAATCAACCAAATGACGATCATTACCAAACTAAGGGTTGCCTTTGATGTAAATGGAGTATGTCCCTTGGAAAAGCTTTCGGACTTAGCCTGATCTCAGTTACAGAAATACAAGAAGGGTCATAAATAGCCCAGGCTTCCTCTTTACCATAATAGTCAAGTTCGTATCTGATTGCACGATAACCATTTCGGTAATATAGCTTTCTAACAGCAGCCATCACTCTTTTGTCTAAAAGATCTTTACCCACTGTGATGGCAAAATTACGGAGAGCATCATCATCTACATACGCGACTTCCCCATCTCTGAGATTTAAAGAAAGAATGAGTTGGTCGATACCATGCACTACCGGCACAGCATCGCTAGCAGAAACATAAATGGCATCTGCCATTTTTGCTCCTGATGCTGTTTTAGTTGGTTTAAATCCCCAACGCAAAATTCCAATCGCTCTCTTTCGGTCTGTTTCGTGAAATTTTTTAGAAGCTGGCATTGGGCAATTCTGCAAGTGAGGTAACCTGATGCCATCAACAATAACCTCAGGAGGATGAGCACGGGTGCTTTTGGAGAGAGAGTGGTAATGCATGACTTGAAAAACACGGCCAATCAAGGCAGGAAGTGCTGTAAAAGCAAGCGCTAAGACACCTGTAATTGTTTTTATTGCCCTAATAGTGCACTCAGTGACTAGGTTACAATTTGGGTGAAAGGGATTAGTAACAGTTTTTGTCCACTGATATGATTGATTGAATGGTTTTACTAAAATAGTTCCATACAAACGAGGGTCACTATATCTTTGAATAGGCGCCGCCATAAATGTTCCTCTGATTCGGAGTGTTGATAGTAGATTGATGATAAGTAACTCTTTACTCATTCGTCCAGATTCTTACTGGTCAATGACATTAAGCTAAGAACGAAGTAGCAGCTAAATGCTAAGCTTGCGAAAAAACCTGCTTCCACTCGGATAATAAACGATTTAAGCGCTGTTGGAAGGCTTCTCCATTACTACGATAAAGAGCAAGAACACGGTAGCGACAAGGAACCGGTTGCCATGCAACAGGATGCAAATTAAATTGAAGGGCTAAAAAATCAGGTAAAAAACCGACCTCAGAAGAAGTAGCACAAATATCAGCAATGAGAGACCAACTGGGCAAACGAGCCTTCACATATAAAGGTTGGTGATGAACTTGCTGCCATCTCTGTTGCAAGGTCAGCACTTCAATTTGATCTTCCGGCAAAAGTACAGCCGACTGAGGAATATCTAGTTTTGCAGAATACAATTGAAAGCTCCCTTTTCCTATTTCATTTGCGATAACACCTTCCCAAGGGGCATTATCTAGAACTATGGCCACATCAACTTCATCTCGGAGTACAGCTCCATAAGCGCTATCTGGCCTCATTAATTTAAGCTCGATCGTCTCTAATGTTAAAATTTTAGGAATGGCCACCCTTGCGATCGCGTGTGTAGTCGCGATCCTAATGGGTAGAGAATCTTGAGCTGCTACAGTATCACGCAAATGTTTTACCCAGTTCTGAGCACGAACTAAAAGCAGCTGACCCTCTTTTGTAAGCCTAAATTGGCGCTTTTCATGTGTGCAAAGAGGTCTTCCGAAAGCCAACTCTACTCGTTGAATGGCTGCGCTGGCTGCACTTTGGCTTAAGTGATGGAGTGTTGCCGCCTGACCTAAGTTCTTTAAATGAGCTGCACTGATAAACAGCTCCAAGTCGGCAATTCGCAAGTTGCGTAAAGAATTGCTAGAAGGCTGCTGTTTTTTTTGTGTTCCGTGCTTAATAATACCCCTTAATCGATATTTTCGATATTAAAATAAAGATATATCGACAATACAAAAATTAGTCAAGATCTTATTCTACTGGTTTACTCAAAATAAGGTGATTTATGGATATAGGAAACAGATTCTTACAATTTTTTCAATGGCTCTGTCATTTCAACTTTGGCGATTTCGATAAGGAAGAATTTAAAAAATTTTTGCGGATGGGTTTCATCTTTGCTTTAATTATAGGGGTCTACTGGACTCTGAGACCTTTAAAGGATGCGATATTTATTCAGCTTGTAAATAAATTGCATTTGCCCTACGCCAAAACAGTGTCTGTGTTGGCCTTGCTACCGCTTGTGATGTTCTATACAAAGCTATTAGAGCGTACTTCGAGAGAAAGGATGCTAATAATACTGCCTGCATTTTATGGAATCACTGTCCTATGCTTTGCAGCCCTAATGACATTTGCTCAAAAGCCAGTTGCAGAAATTGCTGCACGGTCTTTCTTGCCCTACATCGCAACTAAAGCATTGGGGTATACCTGGTATCTGTTTGTAGAAAGCTTTGGTTCACTGATGGTTGCACTCTTCTGGGCTTTTGCAGCTGACACGACAGAACCTATTTCAGCTAAACGAGGCTTTCCCCTTGTCGTAGCTCTTGGTCAAATGGGAGGTATCCTATCCCCATACAGTATAGGAGGGCTTCCTCATCGACTTGGCCTTAAAACGGACGCCCTCTCTATGGTTTGTTTAGGGATGTTAATTCTCTTAATTATTCCCTTGGTTCGCTATTTTTTAAAAACGACTCCAAGCAGTTTATTAGTTTCCTTTCAAGGTAACAATGAACAACGAGTAGAAAGTGAGCAAGAGCCAGGATTTCTAGAAGGTTTAACATTAATGTTAAAACATCGTTATCTGATTGGGATTTTTGCCGCCAACTTCATTTATGAAGTCATTGTGACCATTTTTGATTTTAACTTTAAGATTGCAGCAGGGACTCAATACACTGGAGTTGCTCTTAGTAATTATTTAAGTATCTATGGATCGAGCGTCAATATTATCTCCCTATTATGCCTACTGCTAGGTATTAGTAATGTCACTCGCTTTCTAGGAGTCGGAGTTGCGCTTGCTGCCATGCCTGTCATTGTGGGATTAGCGTTGTTTGGATTTTTATCTATTAACAGTCTCACGTTTCTCTTTATTCTCATGGTCGCTTCTAAAGCAATTAATTACGCCTTGAATGGCCCAGCCTTAAAGCAACTTTATATTCCTACGACCCCAGATGTACGTTTTAAAGCACAAGCTTGGATTGAAACTTTTGGCTCTCGTGCCTCTAAAGAAGTAGGTTCTATTTTTAATATGTTACTAACACCCCTTCAATCTACCTTTGGAACTATCGTAGGTCGCTCCTACTACTTAATATTGAGTGGTTTCTTAGGGTTCCCCTTATTGGCCTTATGGCTATTCGTAGCGCTTTTCCTTGGCAGGAATTTTAAAAATGCCGTCGAGAGCAAAACGGTTGTTTGCTAAAACTAGCCTTTTAATTGAAGCGGAGCTTTGGATGTCTGCCCCGCTTCAGCAAAATAGCCACTTCAAAAAATTACAAGGAGAAATCTAAAGGCATTTGATTGTCATCAAATGAATTCGACAAATCCCATATAATAAATCAACAAGCTCGTCCAACAATGTCCGTTAATATTGCCACTAGTACCGATGGTTATATCTCTCGCAAAGGCAGAAATTTAGATTGGCTCGAGTATGGGAACCAAGGTAATAACGATGGCTTCAAAAATTTATGGATGGTATTGATGCTTTAGTACTTGGCAAAAACGCCTATGAGGTTGTTTCGTGTCGTGACGAACGGGCTTACAAAAGCAAAAGAGTGATAGGACTTAGTCATCCGTTAAAGCAAACCAGGGAAGAAGCAGGGCTATTTTGTGAACAGCTAACCAAGTTAGTTTCAAAACGACTCTCCGAAAATATCAGACAAGACATGAAGATAGGTTCATCATGCCGTTAGGAGTGCGAGATCCCTCTGTTAGCAAAAAGCACTGTTCATTTTTGCCACATGGGACAAAAACTTTTTCTCTTAAACAATGCAACACTTTTACTAACCTCCAATGAAAGATTAAAATTTTGCTCCTATTCCTACTCCAACTTTCCATCCACCAATATCCACAGTTTCGCGAAAATCAACAGGCTGATAGAGATAGTCAGCAAAGATATCAAGAAATACGCTCTGATACACACTTACCTCTACCCCACTTTTAAGTATTCCCCCAAAGGCCACTTTATAATCATGGTGAGGCCCACAACGAGATCCATTTCGCAGACAAATTCTAGCAATATTGGGTCCTATCCCTACGTAGAGATTAAAATTGTTAGAAAATGGATAAACGAGCTTTGGCCCTATGCTAAAATTCACTGCATAAATTTTTGATGTCCCACAATGGCCAACCTTCCCATGTTCATGAAATAAATCCGCATTTGCCCATAAAGCTATTTTTGGGGAAATAGACTGGGAAAATTCGAGTTGATAGTTGGGAATCACATCTCCATAAATATGCTTCACAAGTTGATTGACAGGAAAAAACCCAGCTGTGCGATATTTCAGTGAAGCGCCCGTATCCGCATGGAGCATCGCGGAGAAAATGAAAAAAATATAAAAAAATAGACTTCTACTCATAGGACACCTTCACTTTTACATGGTTACTTTCCAAATTGTTCGGATAAACAGCTGCTATTTTATAGCCGGTCAGTGCCTTTTTCGATTTTAAACAAATCCGGTAGATTAAAGGAGCTTGGGCATTTACTTCTTCAACTACTTTTCCATGATAATAAATTCTGTAGGACAAAATATTGGAAGCATCAGGCGCGTTCCACTGGATTTTTAAATGATAGACGCGACGATTGATCCAATTACATTTTTTTACGACCCCCTTAACAGAAACTGGCGGTGGCGCTCCAGGAATAATAGGAGTGATTGGATCACTCGAGGGACTAAAATTCGTGCGAACGGTATTGGAAATTGCTTGCAGGCTTATTGTGTCATCTGCAGATGGACAATAATGATAATCAGCGTTTGCCGTATAGTAATAGGTATTATTTTCAGGAGGATAGGCATCGATCTTAGCTTGAAAAACCATTTTTGAGGAGTCTCCGGAAGGGATATCCCCAATCTGAATGCCAACCGATAAGTCTGGATCTTTCTCCATAAGGATATTATTTAAAAGCACGCTATTTGGTACCAAAGTATGACCCTGAGGAAGAGGGTCCTTTAGGATTGTGTTGAGAGCAGTTCCCTTCCCCACAGAGTCAATGTTAAGTGTAAATGTAACTACCTCGCCAATGCACGCATCGATGGATTCTTCGGAATTCACTAATTTGCTGATGAGAAGATTAGGAGCTTCAAGAGTTGGTAGTGAAATTAAAACAGTATTTGTCGTTGCCTCGAGTTCTAAAAAAGTATTCGTGCACGTCTCGGATCGATAACTAATAACGCCCTTGTTATAAAAAATGTTTCCTGTTGCTGGGTAATTCTTAACTAGTGCTTGAAATTGAATGGTAGCGGACTGATCAATCAAAAGATTTCCCAGGGAAACCCCTTTTACTAGGTCTGGATCAACTTGGGAAATTTGATTATAAGTAAGGCTACCGGGTACAAACTCAAGACCATCCTCTAACACATCTTTAAAGACTAGACTTACCGCATCACTTGTTCCATCATTTTGAAGATGACAGGTAAAAGTCACGATATCTCCAGCATTAGCTTCTAGAGATTTTTGAGAATTTACCAGCATAGAGGTAGTGATAATAGGAGCTCCTACCTGGATTTGGATTCCAAGGGCGTTAAGCGTGTAATCATCCGACTTGGTCGAACCTAAGGCATAGGCAGAAGTTTGGTTGTACTGAATAATATTTGAAATGTCGATACTAGTAATATCATATCCCTGACGGTCCCCAGGAGCAATCGTGTTAGTCAAAGGATTTGAATTGGCATTTCCAAAGCTGCCACGTGTATCTAAAAGAGCAGATCCATTGTCAACTAATTTAGTGGAAATCGCGCTCTGGTTTAAGGGCAGCAAGGTATTAATCTGCGAACAGAAAAAGTTATCAATCGGGTTGTTTGTTCCGGAAAGCGCATTAGCATCGATATCTAAAGGCAATGTACCTCCAAACAACATGCGGTCCCCTACCTTGTTAGCCTCCCCTTCAATGGCACTAATAAATAAATGCCCTTTAAGAACACCTGATGGGGGCGCACAAAAACCTTCCACAGACGCTGGAAGATTGGTGTTATAAGAGGCTTGCTCACATCCTACAAACAAGGTCATGTTATAAGTAAGCATTTGCCCATTGTGAAAAACAACAGCTAAAGTCCATCCTGCGGCATTATGTGTATCGTCTAAGGCAGAAATCGTGGCAGGGATTCTCCCAACCGTGTACTTTCCTCCCCCCCCTTGTTGAACGATACTGGTTACATTTGCACTTCGGGTGTAATTGCCACAATTCGGGATTCCTGGTGTGGTAGCCGTTTGGCTTGTGGCGGGATCTGGAGCTACTTGAAAAGTAACGTTTTGAGGAGTTGTAATCGAGATGGGATTATCCGGTTCACTTCCCGTAATCTGATTTTGAAACCCATAGCTTCCAGACCAAATGAGCTCTGCATAGAGAACTGTACTTTCTTCTGGTAAATCTAAAAAAGCAAAGGAGCTATTTTTGGTCCAGTCTAATGTCGTACCCGCTGGATAGCTTCCCACTTTCTGCGTTGTATCAATAGTAATAAAAGCCCCAGCCGAATCGCTACTTCCAGGCTCGTTTTTACCATTTTTTTTACTTAACCCTAACGTATTTCCGGTAAACAAAATTCCCCCATTATCGGTGGTGGAATAGCGCTTAATATACGCTGCCTCCAATGGAGAATAGACCGGAAAAATAAAAAAGAGAAGGTAGAGAGCAAAGAAGAAGAGTAAGCGCCCTCGAGAATGTAAAATAGACGATGTAATCATATGCAAGTCTCACATCATTTTAAGGATGACCTGACGTTCGATAATGGCTTATTGAGCCCAATTCTCAAGATAGGCATTTAACTCATTTTTAAAAACAAATTTTTTTAAAATAAAAACAAACTTCTCTTATGAACCTACCTAGTTAAAGATTGTACCTGCCTATTTGGGATAAACATGAACCATGATTTAATAGCAATTTAATCTTCAACCACTTACAATTGCAGAGTAGTAGTTCGAATCCCCCCTTTAAAATTGATGAAAACCTTATCCTCGTTTCTGCTCCTTTTTCCCCTAGTGCATTGTTTCGTTTATTCTAATGAAACAAGCCAAGAACCACCCTTTATTATTTACCTAAAAGGTTCTTGTTCGGCTGGCAAATCCACGCTGATTCGATCACTTAGCAATCAAAACCTTCCTTTAGAAGTTGTCGATGAAGATGCTATCATGCAACAAAGCTACGTCAGTGCCGTTGCCACTCGGTTTCCTCATGAGTTTGTTCATATCCAGCAAGCAATTGACTGCGAAAATCTTTACCATGCGATGAGGGAAAAAGATATTTTGTTTAAAAAGATGGCTTCTGAGGACGAATGCAAGAAGGCTGCTCATGCTCTTGTTACCGTTCAAGAAGAGCTAAACAAGCCAGAGAATCTGGCGTGGAAGCTAGGAGTGAGCCAATCTATTGATCATCTGGTGCTAAAGCAAATTAAACAAGCAATTGAACAGCAAAAGATCGTTTTGCTTGATACCTGGTATGTAAAACCTAAACATTTAAAAGTCCATTTCCCTAAAGAAAGAGTGGTACGCGTCCTCCTATACTGCCCATTAAGAAAGGCTTATGAACGATTCATTAAAAGGAACGAACAAGCATTGAGTAAAGAAGACCTTTCAGAAAAGCGCTATCTGAGGCAACTAATCGGGTCTTACTTTTCGCTTTATGCTATTAGCCTACAGCCACAGCCGGCAATCGATCAAGTCACCCAGCATGAATTACAGAATCTTTTTTCCAGCATAGCTCCTGCACTCCGCGATGGGCCTGACGTTTATCAAAAATCCATCTTTACTTTTGAAGAATTATCTAGACCGCTTTTCAACAAACTGGTAAGCGAATACCTACCCAATCTTAGACACTCTGGCCCCTCAACCATTTTTTACATCACTCCTCAAGAAGAATATGATATCATTCTTAATGGCAAGGAAAGCGATGAACAGATTATTAAATTGATTAAAGGGGCGAATGGATAGATATACGATCATTAAAAAAACCGACAATTCATGTCATAGGTATCGAATGCAAAACTTCTAATAGGCCTACTGCTGCTCCACAGGACATTCCTAAGCACTGGGAAAGATTTTACAATGTTTACATAGCGATCGACAAATAAAAACCTTATGCCACAACCTAGAAAAATAACTTTGCGAACATTCAATTCTGCGGACATAGCTGACTTCATGGAATGGGCGACTGACGATGAGGTTACCCAATATTTAATGTGGAACAGTTACCTATCTCTCATTGAAGTTGAGTCTTTCTTTAACACTGTTATTGAAAAACATGCCTGGTTTAAAGCCATCTGCTTAGGGAATAAGGCAATAGGCTCCATTACCTTAGACAAAAGCCAAGGGGCTTATAGCTGCAAAGCAGAGCTGGGTTATGTGATTGCTAAAAAATATTGGGGCAATGGATTCGCCACGCAAGCGATAGCACTTGCTATTGGAACTGGTTTTCAAGATTTAGATATCGCGCGTATAGAAGCTTATGTCGATCCTAGCAATATTGCTTCTCAACGCGCCTTAGAAAAAAATCATTTTCTCAGGGAGGGATGCCTAAAAAAATACCTTCTCCAAAAAGGCCAACTCAAAGACCGTTATATTTATGCTACTTTTAAACCATAAACGCTTCTTTGATAAATAGCTGCACATCTACCTACTGCAAAAATAGTGCTCAAAATTCACAGACTGCTTCCTTGAATCCAGAACGCCTCATTGCATATGATTAACCTTCACGCAATTCCAAAACACAATAGTTTGTTCAGCACAAACCGAACAAGAAAGAAAAGGTTAATACAAACATTGCGGAAAAATTTGGCACTTACTTTGACAATGTCGGCTTAAATAAAAACGCATGGACGTATTTTTGATCTATTTATGACTTCCAAAAGACCCATTTTTATGAAAGAGTTGCTAGAGCATTTGTGTGTTAGTAAGAGCACGGTCAGCACTGAGCTGAGAAGGCTTTCTGCAAGGGTTGTCGTTGAAAAGGTACTGCTAGCGAATCAACATGTCGATTTCTATCAACTAAAGAAAAAACATCTGGTCCGTCCACCTGGATCATCAAATACAGGATATAAGAAATTTAAGAATGATTGTTGAAAAGCTTCCTGCGAATGAATTAAATGAATTAGCGCGCCTCCAAGGGATGGCAAATTACTGCTCATTTAGTCCAGTAAAAATTCCTTCAGAAGAGATGCACAGCAATTTAAGCTGTCTTGATGTGTGATTTCATATCCATGCGTATTTTCGACAGGGAAACACAAAAGAGCTGCTTTTGCTGACTGTCCTCTACTATAAGCTAAAGAAGCATCGGATCCATAGCTGCCAAATATTGCAGATTGAGGCTTGTAGTTGAGCTGTAAGCCCAAATGAACTAATCGATCACAAATTTTTTTATCATACAAGCCAATTGCGTCTTGATAAACGACAATTGGATCGCAACTTAGTGTCGTTTGATATTCTTTAGCTACAGGCCCAACATCGATTGCTAAAGCAATGTCACCGGGTAAAGTACGAGCTGCATAAGAAGCTCCATGAGCGCCCACCTCTTCATTGCATGTTGCTACAAAATAAATATCTCTTTTAGGCTTTCTCATACTCGATTTAATTTGTTTCAAGGCTGAAATTGCCACAAAAATAGATGCCCGATTATCTAAAAAGTATCCGGCCATGCAGTCTTGAAACAAATGAATTTTGCGCCTTGTTTGGGCAACTACAACTCGAGTCCCTGGATGAACTCCAGCCTTCTGAAGTTCAATCACACTTTTTCTTGTAATGATAGTCACATCGTCCCAGATAGGCGTTTTGCCTAAACCACGTTGCTCCTCAGGAGTCATTCTGTTGACGTTTATCGTTTCCTTGGTTGTATGCATGCTGCCAAAAGATAGAATGCCAGTAAAAGTTTCGTTGTCGCCCATCACATCAACAGGTCCTTGCCCCAATGAAAAAGGCCAAATTCCTCCAAGAGGATTTACCCTAAGCGATCCATCATCATTAATACGCTTTACAATCAGCGAAATTTCGTCCATATGAACCATAACACGTATCGAGTCTGACTGCTGTCCATTTCCTGCCACCTTACCAATAAGATTGCCTGCAGAGTCTATCCAAGTGCTATCTACAATTTCTTCTAGTTCTTTTTGGCATAATTCTCTAACCTCATCCTCTTGTCCACAAGGGCCTCTTGCAGAAATCAAAGACTGCAGTAGCTCAAACTCCGTCACAGAGCTCATAGTATCTCCTTCAAGCACTTAAATGCTCTTAATAGGCTAGCAAAATAAAATGAATTTAACAATAGCAAGGACCTCTTATCTTGCACCAATCCTAAGCATACCCGAGATACTCCAATCTTTTAGCCAAAATCGCCTACCATCCGAACATCTACAATAGTAGCCAAAATGGCAATCACTCATCCCCTCGTTAATATCGCCATCCTATGAGAAGCATTCCCCTTGAATAGTGACAAGAGGGCTACGTTGCCTAAAGGCCTCTTAGATAAAAAACTACGATTAAAGAACAGCTCTTAAAGCGTGAAGAGTGCCAAGACGAAAAAATGCCTTTTTGATAGATAAGCAAGCAGCTTAGCTTGCCCAATTGCCTTAGGGAAAACATCATGGATCAACAGGTCGCAAATAGTCACTTCTTGAGAATGCTCGAAAGCTTGAATAAGAGCTCCCTTATATTCATAATCTGTAATAAATTAACCTAAGATAGTTAAAGAACCGTAGCTAACTGCTGTGAGTACCATTTCACTAGACAATACAAGCCCAGATTCATCGGACGTTAAGGTCTATTCTCTTACTTAGCAGTCCAACCCGCAAGCTCCAATGCTCAGTGTTAATCCATGACTAAGCCTCTTCTACAGGTTATCCATATACAAGAGAACAACTTGCTTTTTATAGCTCGCCGTCTGATGAATCCTCATCACTTGAGCATGCATAGTAAAACCTTGTCTCATATTGACATACAATCCAGTAAGATCCGGTTTGCTTGATAGCACATTCCTTATTAGAAATTTTTCTGAGACCTTTTAACAACTTATAACTTCGGTGCTTGTTTGGATCATTCTTAACTTGTGCTTTTTCTACAATTTGCCTCCACTGCTTTCGATCAACATATTCAAATACAAATTCACGCATTCCTTTATCTGTTACCGAAGCTGCCTCGTGGGAGTTTGTTTTAGTGTGTTGATAACCTGGATAACGGCCCCTTCCAAATTTTCTTTTTTTGACTAAAGTATACCCTGTCACTCTAGGACCCCTGGAAATATCGTAGCAATATCCTTGATAGAAAGCATTTTTGTTACCCTCAGTTGGTTGAGCCAGAGTGATATGAATACGATCATAAGTGCTCTGCATTTTATAGCATTGTGCAAAAAACTTATAAATAATTTCTGGAAGTGTTTGCTCTGTATAGGCTTTCCCATCATGTGGGCAATTCCAGTGGATTCTAGAAATTCGTTTTCCTTTAAGTTTTGGATGAGTGCTAAGGGAGGTAGCGTCAACTACTAATATGATCCTTACTCCTATCTTAGTTAAACGGACTATCCGACTTATAACACAATCATCATCACAGCCGTTCTGAGTATTAATTAAGCCAGAAGTACTCGTTACCGGGCCGTCAGAGCTATACATACGGTTACACCTATTACAATGAATTTTTTTCACTAGGTCAGTTGCAATGATTGAATGCGCTATGGAAGTGGCTGCATTGTGTCCAAATTTCTCATCATGCTTTTTAATAAAAGCCTCTGTAAAAGAAAAATTTCCCTCACCGACAAAAAGACGAATTTTATGTTTATCTGAGCAAATAGGTGACATACGACAATCTCCTTAATTCTAACCTTGAAAAAAAGATGATAAATGCTCAAGCGGTTTCCGTCACATGAAAAGATGAGGCTAAAGTTGACCGGACTCGGCCATACTTTAGTTTAATTGAAAAGCACGTCTTAAAGCTGATTAGCTTTCTAAAATGTTCAAAATCAAAAGGCGCTTTTCGGAGGATGCGCATCCTATAAAAATGAAGATAAGCATCATCAAATAAGCTAAATTTTCTTATCCTGCTTAGTTCTGTGGCAGGGATTGCCCTGCTTGTGGACATCCAGTCACTTATTTTTTGGTGTGCAAATCCTGCATGCCCCTCAAATCGATAGAGCTTAAAAATGAAGAAATATGTTGTCCTTTCTTTACTGTTTTCTAGATTGGGAGCTATTCATGAAACATCCTCTAATGAAGAGTTAGAAGTTTTTATTGATTACGTGGTTCATCGCCCCACAATAGGCAACTCTCTCTGTGGGGAGAAGCCTATTGCAACTGAATATCTCCCTTTGCATTCAAAAACATCAGTTTATGTGATGTCAAAGGTTTTTTGAAATGCCTGGTTATCACATCTTATGGCGAGGAGCGGAACAATGGCAAAACATCATGAAGGGAACTTATCGAATAAGTATGTTTTTAAGTTTCAAGAAGGAGTACTAGTCCTTATTAATAAAAGAAACCGTGAAGATCATTAAAGAAAACTTAGATCTTTTTCACATTCTTTTAGAAACATCGGATTCAGAACAAGCACTTTTAGATCGTCTATGTGATAACCCAATCGATCAACTGATGTTAAAAGATCGTAGAGCAGGAATTCTTTTTGGCTCCCGAAAACAAAAAAGTTATCCGCTCCTTCAAGGAATCGAAAAATCAACTAAAAAAAAATTTTAACAACAAGAATTATATTAAAACCTTTATGAATTTATATCAGGATTAATTGGACGATATAGCCATTGATCATTCACTATTAACAAATTCACCCAAGGGATTTGATAGCAGCTAAAGCAAAAAAAGGAAAAGCAAGTAGAGGCTAGTTTAATATTACTGAATTTTAGATTGTATTTTTTGGCTATTTTTGTAGATTTGAAAGTATGAATATAAGGATTAGTTTACTTTCCTATCACCCGTATTCTAGCATAGCAGCCAAAGATGTTGGCTCTCGCACTTTCGTTCACTCTTTTTTGTTATTCCATCGCTCTTGGTCACCATCTCATCATCCTTATGCTCTTTTTCGTTATCTTTTTTAAAATAATATTAACTAACTTAAGGATTAGTTATGACTGCAGTAACCACTCAAAACCAACATTCCTCAGGATGGTGGCCATCCCATGGAGTGTCCTATTTAACGCCCCCCATCAGCGCTTCTGCTGCGATTGTTCCTTTTTTTTATGGTTTTATAGCAAAAAGTGCACAGCAAATGGCACAGCCCCTTCCTAAAATGACGTATAGGGAAATTTTTAAAGAAGGGCTCAAGGTGGCACCAACAGTAGGCTTCACCGTTGGCGCCCAAATGATTGCTCAGCACCTAACAGAAAAAGCGTTATCAAGAAAAAGTAAGAAAAGCGATCAACCGAACTTTAGGACAATGCTTGCAAGTTCAACATTAGTTGGAACAATTTCGGCTCCTGCTCTAGCGAGCTTTAATGGCCAAATAATGAGACGTTCGACCCTGCAATCTCTAAAAACACTTTCACCCAAACAAGTCGGGGCTATCGCGTCTAGAGAAACCAGTTTTCTTTTTTCTCTGAGGATGAGTGATCCTTTATGTGATACGGTTAAACGCTGGTATGCGAATACCGCCATGGAGTACTCATCCGTATTCATTAGTGGAGCGATTGGCAGCCTTGTTGGACATCCTGCTGATACCGCCTTAACTCTTTGGCAACAAGGAAGAAAGATTAAAACCCCTCGCCAACTAATGCAAGGAGCTCCTATAAAAGCTCTTGCTGTCGGTGGTTTTTCCGTTGTTTACAAGCTGACAAAAGATGCGATCGAGTCTTTATCTAGTTAATTAATGATGGTTAAGAAGGCCAGCTCAAGCCTGGTCTTCTTAACGAATAAAAAAGTTTTCTCAAGGTATCTTTCATCCTAAAAAAGTCAAACAAGAAAAAATGAAGCTCTGCGAGCATCTAAAAACAAATTGGATCTGTTCATGAGAGATTATAAAAAAGCTGCCTATCTCTCCTGGCTAGATGATCCAATCCTTGATTTTAAGCTCTATTTTGTTATTCTGTTGCAGAAGTTAAGCAAACCGTCCTAGCGCATGCGACGTTACTATTTTAAAAGTTTTATGCAAATTTCTCCTATAACCCGTTTAACAAATTTTTTAGATGACACAACTTGAAAGTTGCCAAGATATCACTATAAGGCAATTAAAAAGGTATGATCTGGTCTATCTTATTCAAGCTTTTTCTTTCCCTTGGACCACCACCGAAGCAATTGCAAAGCAATGGGAGCGATGGTTTACCGAACATCAACAAGGCGTGCGCACTGTTTATGTTTTGGAAAATCAACGACAGTTTATAGGCTATGGCAGCTTACTTCGAAACCCAGAATATCCGGCTTTTAAAAATAACAACATACCGGAAGTCCATGCATTATGGATTGATGAACGATTTAGAAAGCAAGGATTGGCAACAAGACTGATCAAACACCTAGAAGAAGTTGCTTGCGATGAAGGCTATGAGAAGATCGGTATAGGCGTAGGACTCTATCAAGATTACGGCCCAGCACAAAAGCTTTACTTTAAAATGGGTTATCAACCCGATGGCAATGGCATTACTTATAATAGTGTTCGTGTCACTCCTGGAAAGCCATATCCTGTCGACGATGGCTTAATCCTTTGGCTTATCAAGCCACTAAAATGAAGCCATCTTTAAATCTGGTGACGCTAGAATTTTTGAGAAGAAATAACAATGGCATTTAACGGACAATAGAACATCTTACTTATCAAAGATAGCCCATTGATTTGCGTTAAAAGAATAGAAAAGCACGCGGGTATCATTTAGCCCCCTTCCTTTAAAACCTTATCGTTTAGCATTGATACTACTAAGTAGTTTATTATTAGCAGCTGGATTTATTTTTCCTCTTCAAATAAGACAAAGTACGGGTTCCTCAAAATGAATTTGACTAGAAATGTTTATTTAAAATCATTATTGAATAAATTTTATGAAGAAATAATAAAAAAACACCATAATGAAATTAAATATTATCATTTTTATGACTATTTTTAATTGTTTAACAGCCCTAGATCGCTTTCCTCAGCTGACACCATACCGCACAGGGATGCTTCAAGTCGACGAGGTGCATTCGATTTACTGGGAAGAAAGCGGCAATCCTGATGGAGTCCCTGTATTATTTCTCCATGGGGGGCCAGGTCTTGGTACTGACCGAAATTGTCGCACTTTCTTTGATCCCACCTTTTATCGAATTATTTTATTTGATCAGCGAGGATGTGGTAAAAGCACTCCTAATCGCTGTCTAACCAATAATACAACCTGGGACTTAGTTGAAGATATACATAAGCTACGGCATTTTCTTTCAATCGATCGATGCTTATTATTTGGAGGCTCTTGGGGCAGCACCCTTGCATTAGCCTATGCGATTAGATATCCTGAAAAGGTATCCGGCATGATCTTGAGAGGTGTTTTTCTCTGTCGTCAACAAGAATTGGATTGGTTCTATCGCGAAGGAGCTAGCCGCTTATCCCCCCAAGCTTGGCGAATTTTTCTCTCTCCGATTCCCCCGTCCAAAAGAACCGATCTTATTTATGCGTACCGCGAAGCTCTTCACTCTGACTCATACCAAACACGGATTCAAGCAGCAGCCGCTTGGACACTATGGGAATATGCTAATCTTCACTTTAAACCGGATCATCGCCTGTCCCCTCTTTTAAATTTCAAATTTGCTTTCTCTCTTTTCTCCTATCTACTCGCCAACCAAAATTTGACAATCGCACAAATTCAAAACCACTACTTTTTGCATAATGGGTTCTTTAAAACAGATAACTGGATCCTTAATAACATCCATCGCATTAAAAACATTCCTGGAGTCATCATTCAAGGAGAGGAAGATCGCATTTGCCCATGGGAAAATGCAGCAGAGCTTCACGATCAATGGACTAACTCCACCTTTTTGCTTGTGCCCAACGGAGGCCATTCTTCTGACGAACCCTGCATCTTAAAGGCATTAATTCAGGCAACAGAAGATTTTAAAAGCATCTTACACTTTGACAATTAATGAGAAAAGCTCCTCTTCCTAAAGGAGCCTTTTCACCATTGTTACCTAGCAAACAAATGAGAAACAGTTTCATGTGGCACTAAAATTTGATTATTTATCGGCTGACGTTTCTGCATTTTTTCTAAGTAAGTCAGTGCCTCATCACTGGGTTCTTGCGACCATGTCGGATTGCCTCTGTACATCGCTGAAAGAATGCTCTGCATTCGATTAAACAGAGCGGTAATATTCGCTCCCTGCTCTAAGGCAGCTTGGGCAGCAGCAGCGACGACATAAGCTGCATAAAATTGCGGGCTTTGCAAGTTCTCTGGTAACTCCTCCTGACCTTTCAATACTTCCACAAAACGATCTACAATTTCTTGATCTTTATCCGTCCAATCCTTCAATTCTTGCAATGAATGCCCCTGCAAAGCAGATAGTTTAGATTGCATAATTGTTTTAGCTACAACCTCTGTTGATGCCACTGCTTCCTTAAAAGAAACTGGAAAATGGCAATGAACCCCTGATTCATCCTTAAAGTAAAGCCTACTATCATCTTTGCTGGTTTCCGTAGTGATTAGCTGACTCCAAACCTTGGCCTCTTTAAAATGGAGCCTGTTAATAACCGCTGCCGCCAGGTAACCTCGTAATAAACCTATAGGATGTGAATCATTGATTGAGCCTACACTTTGTAGTTTGCCATCGCCGAGTGCTCGAAAATAGCCAATTAACCCAACTGCTGCGCTAGGTCCCATATTCAAATACCCACAGACGTCCGCAACACTTTCATCAATACACTTAGACCAGTAGTTAGCCAGGCGGTGCGACCTAAATTTTTTTAAAACGGCATGATGCACCTTTTGAGCAAGCTCTTCAATAAGCCCCTCATCGGCATGAATCACATCATGACCCGTTGTTTCATGACCCAAGCACAACCATGCTAGTAGGCCTCCTTTGAGCTGAGCAGGAGGAAGGCTAACGACAGCACATTGCATGCCAAGAAGCTTGCTCGTTGTAGACACTGTCCAAGTGTAAGGGCCACTATTGGCATTGCCAAATTTGACAAGGGGCGGGATAGCACTGTATGTAGGAAGGGCAATGGCTCGTCCCGCTTGATTACCAACTCGCACCTCTTCACTTAAAAAGCTATCGTAAAGATCACTCACGATTTGCTGGAAAGCATGGACGCTCTCTTTGATCACTCCCTCATGGCTAAGGATAGAAAGAGCTGCATCCGGAATAATTCGCTTCAAAGTTGAAGATTGAGGGTCAGTCGACTCACCGTTAAATAATTGAAGATACTTCAACTCACCTAAATTTTGTAAAAATTGAATCAGGGGTTGCGCGGCCGTTTTTTGATAAATGTGAGGTAAGTTTTTAGCTTTTTCTTCCAGGTCATCAATGAGCTGTTGATAATTAGTCATATAATCATCGAACGTTGGTATAGCAATCGACAAGTTTTCAGCTATGCAAATCTCATTGATACAATTATTAAAGTTGCTAATATCCGGGCCTGCTTGTAAAGTGCTTGCTATAGAAAGTAGCCAAGCAACTTTTCGCCAGTTGAATATGCTCATGTGGAACCTCTTTAATGGTTTAATCTATAGGTAAAGATTTGAAGATATTGAAGCATAGCAAAGATAAAAATTATAATATTTTTTTAAAAATCAACACCGAGTTTTGCATGTTGTTAGCTTGATTCTGTCGAATGACTTGTCAATTGATTGCCCAAGTACGTCCTTCTTCAAATGGGTAAAAGACTCGATAGAGTAATGATTAGGGAACTAAAAATGAGTATTAAACAATTTAAAGTTGAAAAACTGATTCGTGATAAACTTCCTGGTATCTTAGAATCAAAAGGCATTAAGCTGGAGTATAGAAATCTGGGGTCCGATGAATTTATTCATCAACTTAAAGAAAAATTGTTGGAAGAAGCCGCAGAAGTCAAAGAGGCCAAAAATGATGAGGAGTTACTTGAAGAGCTAGCTGATGTTCTTGATGTTGCTCAAACTCTATCCTCGATGATTGGTTCAACGATCCAGCATGTTGAAGAAAAGAGACTGAAAAAACGTCAATTGAAAGGTGGTTTCGACGATAGGGTTTATTGCAAACAGATAGAAATGGGAGAAGATCATCCGGCTATCACTTATTACATCAATAAACCAAAACAATATCCCGAAATCAAACAATCTCATTTGGACAATTGCCTCTTCTGCCAAATGGCTCAAGGACAAAAAAGCGTGAATTATGTTGCAAAATTTAAACATTGCTATGCGGTTGAAGATCCCTTCCCTGTTTCGCCAGGCCATCTTCTTTTCATCCCCTACCAACATACGGATGATTGGTTTGCTGCTAATGAAGAAATCCGAGAAGATATCATGCGCGCTTTAGAGGCTGTAAAAAAACAAATTGATATAAAGTACCAGCCGCAAGGTTATCACATTGGCATGAACTGTGGAAGAGTAGTAGGTCAGACAATCGTGCATCTTTATGTTCAGCTTATCCCTCGCTATCAAGACGATATGGAAGATCCCAAAGGAGGTGTTCGCTCCGTTATTCCCTCACAGCAATCATATGACCCCTCTTAATTTCACTGACTTTTTCTTAAGACTTGCCTCTTTATCTCATTTAATAGCAGCTGATTTTGAGTTACCAACTGGGCCATTTTTTTAAGAGGATGTCCATCAAAGTCAACGAAGAATACAATTGTTTCCCATCAGATCTGATGAATATAATCCTATTTTATTAAGGACCCCCACGAGACGATAATTGATGAAAATGGTAAGCTCGCCCT
>JBPQHD010000015.1:0-46545 GCA_051384485.1 Parachlamydiaceae bacterium | reverse complement strand
TACTCAAAAAGCCTTGAACGTCAAATGGTTGAGAACAGATTAAGATGTTTACTTATCAATCGAATGTGTCATGGTTAATTTCTGAATGATTATAGATTGCTGTTACTGGCATTCAATAAATTTAATTATTCAACACAGCTGTTCATGGGGAAAAAAGAAAAAAAGAGAAATTTTCTTGCAAATAATCGTTTAGTTTTTTTAAGATTATCACTCGTAAGTTAAATGGTGCTTTGACCAAGTATTTATAAAAAGGTTAGACCCATTCTTGGTGGGGTGTAGCCAAGCGGTAAGGCAGCGGTTTTTGGTACCGCCATGCGGAGGTTCGAATCCTTCCACCCCAAATTGGTATGACCTTTAAAGGTAACCAAAAAGTGAATAAAACTACATCGTCAGATTCCCTGCTGTTTTCCGGAAGTTCTCACCCGGTACTTGCTCAAGAAATTGCTGACGATTTAGGCGTTCCGCTAGGAAAAATCCAGATTAATCGCTTCCCCGATGGAGAAACCTCTCTACAAGTTTTAGAGAATGTTCGGGGTAGAAACACGTTCGTGTTACAGACGGTTGCTCTAGATCCTAATAACTTGTTATTAGAATTGCTCATTATTATTGATGCACTTAAAAGAGCATCAGCAAAGAGCATTGTTGCCATTATCCCCTATTTTGGGTACTGTAGGCAAGATCGTAAAGATAAGCCACGGGTTCCCATTACAGCAAAGCTAGTTGCAAATCTACTGGTGAACGCAGGGGCAACACGTGTAATCACAATGGATCTTCATGCGGAACAAATACAAGGTTTTTTTGACATCCCAGTTGATAATCTTTATGCTAGACCTCTGATGGTTCAAGCGATAAAGAAATTAAACTTAAACAATCTCGTTATTGTAGCCCCAGACATCGGCAGTGTAAAGACTGCTAAAAAGTACATGGCTCAACTAGGGGTTGATTTTGCTGTCATCGACAAGCATAGGGTGACCTCTATGAGCGTACAGGCAGTAAATTTAATTGGGGATGTGAAAAACAAAGATGTACTTCTCGCTGATGATATGTGCTCGACTGGCGAAACATTATTATCAGCAGCGAAAGCGTGCCGAGAGAAGGGAGCCCAAAGAATTTTTTCTGTTTTGACGCATGGTTTATTCGTAGACCAAGCGATAGAAAAAATAGAAGAAAGTCCGATTGAGGCCGTGTTTGTAGCCAATACAATTCCCCTGCAACGTATTAATTGTGCTAAATTAAGACGTATTTCTGTTGCTAGCCTGTTTGCACAGGCTATTCGGTATAACATTTCGAATGAGTCCATCTCTTCACTATTTGAAATAAGTTGTCCTTGATATCGCAAATTATGGACATGAGACGAGTGATCGCGGCTTAATGTTGAAGCTGCCCTCTCGGTAAACATAATATTTTAGGAGAAAATAATGGAACTACAAGTTTCCAAGCGCGACGCTACTAGGAAGTGTGAAGCTAAACGTCTACGCAGAGAAGGTCAAATCCCAGCTGTTATTTACAACCGCAATCAACCAGGTGATGCAGTTAGTATTGACGGGGAAATTTTCGGTGCGTTTTTGAGAAAGGTAAAACCCGGTCATTTACCTACAACAATTTTTACTCTGAATGACGGTAAGGGTGAGCGAAGAGCCATTTTGAAAGACATCCAATACCATCCTACAAGCTATAGCGTTATTCACCTTGATTTTGAGGAGCTTGTAGATGGCGTATCCGTTAACGTGAAAGTGCCAGTTGAGTTCACGGGTGTTGTAGATAGTGCCGGTATCAAACTAGGCGGCGTGTTACGTCCTGTTTTAAGACATGTGAAAGTGAACTGTTTGCCAAAAGATATTCCTACTCATTTTACTCTTGATGTTAAGGAAATGAGCATTTCAGAAAATAAAAAGGTAAGAGATCTGGAAATTCCAAATAATGTTCGTTCTTTAGTCAATGATAACCAAGTGATTGTTGTGATTGCTAAGAGATAAGGCGTAAAGAATGGGTAAACGGCTATGGACCATTGTTGGGCTGGGCAATCCTGGTGATAAGTACAGGCTGACAAGGCATAACATTGGGTTCATGGCAGTGGACTTTTTCGCTGAGCAAAATGGAATGATGTTTAAAGCAGAAAAAAGCTTTCAAGCTGAACTTGCTAAAAGTCAATCTGAGGATGAAGAAGTCGTGCTGGTCAAGCCAATGACTTATATGAACTTAAGCGGTGAAGCTATCAGAAAGTTTGTCAATTTTTTTAAGCCTGCTTTAGACAAGCTAATTGTTATTGTAGATGATGCTGATTTACCCTTTGGAGAACTAAGACTAAAAACTTCCGGTAGTTCCGGTGGACATAACGGTCTTAAAAGCCTTGAACAGCACCTAGGGACAAGGAACTTTGTTCGATTAAAGGTAGGAGTAGGCAGATCAAAGGATATTGCTTTAGCCGATTACGTGTTGCAGCCCTTTACAGATGAGGAACGAATTGTTCTTCCGAGGCTTTTGGAAAAAATTAATGAGGCGCTTATCTGTTTCATGCAGGAGCCGATAGCTAAAGCAATGAACAAAATTAATGCTAAGGAGAAAAAGAATGAAAGAAGAGAAGCAAAACCTTTATGAAGGGATGTACATTCTCAGTGCAACATTGAGTGATGATGCTCGCAGTAAAGCGTTGGATCGTATTCAGTCAGGCATTACTAAACACGGTGGTGAAATTTTGAAAATTCATCATCAAGGACGTAAGCGTTTAGCTTATGAAATTGATGGTCACAGAGAAGGTTACTACTACCTCATTTACTTCAATGTAAAGCCAAGTATTATTAACGAACTTTGGCAAGAATATCACCTTAATGAAGATCTTGTTCGTTTCCTTACTCTTCGCGCAGAAAAAGTAATGGAAAAAGTTGAATTTAAATCCCTCGTTGAAACTCAGTAAGGAGGAGCAAAATGGAAAGAAAAAGAAAACCTTCTTATGACTCTAGTGATTTTAGAGGAAAAAAGAAAAAACGCTGTCCTTTTACAGCATCAGGTGTTAAAGATATCGACTACAAGGATATTGACACTCTCAGTAAATTTATTACTGAAAGGGGTAAAATCTTGCCTCGTCGCATTACAGGGGTTTCTGCTTATCACCAAAAACGTTTAGCAGCTGCCATTAAACGTGCAAGACATATGGCTTTATTGCCTTTCGTCGCTGAAGTTTAATCATAAAGGAGATAAGTCATGGCAACAAAATTACTTTTAATTCAAGATGTGGAAGATCTTGGGCGTAGTGGCGACCTTGTTAATGTAAGACCTGGTTATGCTCGTAATTTCCTCATTCCTCAACAATTAGCTATCGTAGCTGATAAGAGAACATTGAGACTTCAGGCTCGCTTACAGGAGGAACGTCAAAAAAGAGCTGTGGTTGACAGGTCAGAAGCTGAAGCATTGGCACAAAAGCTTGAGGGGATGACAGTTGAAGTTCAAGTTAAGGTAGACCACGAAGGCCATATGTATGGATCTGTTACTCAAGCAGATATTATTCGCTTACTTCAAGAACAACACAACATTGAGCTAGAGAAGAAAAACATTCTTCTTAAGCACGCAGTAAAAACCATCGGTGATACTGAGATTGAGCTAAAATTAAAAGAAAGTGTGCGAGCAAGCGTTCTATTAAGGGTAACGCCAGAAGCACAAGGTCATGTAAAAGCTTAATGATTCAGTTTACTCTTTGTTCACCTGCTAAGGTGAATCTATTTCTGAGCGTTTTAAAAAAACGCTCAGATGGATACCATGAATTGGCTTCTCTTTTTCAAGCGATTAATCTTTCGGATCAGCTTTCCTTTAAATTGTCGAGCGAGGATCTATTCACGTGTAACCAAGATAGGTTACCGACGGATGGATCGAATTTAGTGATAAAAGCACTACATTTATTTAGAAAAAAAACAGATTGCCATTTTCCTGTTCATATTCATTTAGAAAAAAATATTCCTCATGAAGCCGGTTTAGGCGGGGGAAGTAGCAATGCTGCCACAACCCTTTTTGCCCTAAACAAAATGGCCGGTGATCGCTATGCTATTGAGGAGTTACAAACCTGGTCTGCAGAGATCGGTTCAGATGTTCCTTTCTTTTTTTCTAGCGGGACGGCTTATTGCACAGGTAGGGGTGAACAAGTTAAAAATCTAGATCCGATTGATGTTCATGAACCCTTATCGATTGTTAAGCCCGCTAAGGGGTTATCCACGCCTCATGTTTTCTCCTCTTTACAAATAGATCGATTACCCAAGCGTGATCTGGTGAGCTATTTAAATCAATTTTATCAGGGTGAGTATCCCTTTTTTAATGACTTAGAATCTGCTGCGTATATAGTCAAACCGGAATTACTTAATTTCCGAGATTCTTTGCTTCGCTCCGGCTTTTCAAAAGTCCATATGACAGGTAGTGGAACAGCCTATCTTTGTGTTGGTCAAGGAAGCCCTAACCCTTCATTCTTTCACAAGCCAATCACTTTCATTCGTCGTTCGAATGAATGGTATTAAGTCGATTTCCTCGGTGATAATTTTCTTAACTTTTAACAAATATAGAGCTAAATTTTTAGCAATCTAAGTTGTGATCTTCATATTTAAATATAATAATATAATCATATTTTTAAACTTTTAGCTTAGCTATCTTATCTTAAGATGGTTAGCAAAGCAACTAAGGAGATTTAAAATGATCTATTCAGGACATGGGTATCCGGTATCATCGCATCTAGCATCATCCCCACATAAGCACTATCACACCCCCTCTCATCATCCCATCGGAGTGAGCGGGCAACTCGTCTCCCTTTTTCCTGAAGCTGTGGATATTCCCATCTCTCCCTCCCAAAGTACACCCTTACCAGCCGGAAAGGTAGCACCTCAAAGGTTTTTATCTCGCAGATTAACAGGGATTAGCCAAATTTATACAGAAATAGCAGCTTCTGTAAGTGGGCGCCAGAATTCCTCTATTAAATCTAATCTTCCTCAACTTCAGCAAAAAGATCATTTTAATACCTGTGGTAATCAGCAGCTAGCTTCATCAGCTAATGGTTGCGAGCCAGGTACGGGGAGACAGTTTTTCTCAGCCTATCCTGTTTTCCCGTCACGCCCTATTGACCAGGTTGGCCAATCTGTTACTTCTTTTTTACTTTGTGATTTGGCGAGCCAAGACCTGCCTAATTTATCCTTGAACACGAGAGCAGGGGAACAGAACTTGCGCATTGTTCATGAAGGTCATATAAAAAGAAAAAGGGCCCAAATGCGAAGCTTGCAAGCCGAAGAAACAGCTAAAGAGGCTACAAAAAGTGAAAAAAAAGCTCGTATCGATCGTAAATGTGTTAGCTGTTCAACGGAGGTTACTTCTCAGTGGAGAAAAGGCAGTCGAGAAAAGACATGGTTTTGTAATGCTTGTGGATTAAGAGACAGAAGGGCAAAAATCCGTTCCGGAAGAGCAAGGAGCTGTTCCAATCTAGACTAACTAGCACCAGATTTTCAAGCCGCCCTTGACCCAACGGTTGCTTATCATTAATTTTGGATGCTGGATACGATCTGAAGCGTTGAAGGCAAGATATCTTTTGTAGGGAAGCTTCATGCTGTAGATATCTTGTCCCAAGCTAGAATCAACTTGGGAAAACTTTGCAAAAACTTTTCTTCCATTAGAACCAAAAAAAATAACTTGCACGTCAAGTTTAGATAAACAATTTAAGTCTTAGTAGGTCAATCTCACGTAACTTCTTTTTATTAATCGCTATAATGAATATAAGGAAAATAAAGAAGATAGCACACAAGGATGATAGAATCATCAGGACATCTGCCAACTTTATTACCTCCCTTTAGCATCTCACCATATAATGAGAAAGGGCAATTAGTAAGTCTGTTTGCTGGGTTAGATCCTGGGTCTCCACCAGCCACTTTGACGGGAAGAATACGAGTGTTAAGGGCGCTTGCCAGCAATCAAGGGGTGGAAGAGGTTCCGCCTTATTTAAGCCATCAAGAGTCTGATGGGGGGAAAAAAGAGAATAAAGTTTTACAAGCTTCCTTTTCAATCCTTTCCAGGAGTTCTCAACTTGATGTGATGAATGATGGTTTCGTAGAATTGAAAGATTCAATGGCTATAACATATGCCAAAGAATCAAGGCAAGCCCCTGCTAAGCGGAAATGGCAAAGAGAGAAAATTCCATTTTGTGGTGTTTGGAAAAGAGAGTCAAGCATTGAGCAAGATGGCCATACCTGCACGTCTTGTCAGGTGACAAGAACGATCCAATGGAGAAAAAGTAAAAGAGGGAAGATTTTATGCAATGCATGCGGGCTACGAGAAAAAAAATCTATTTAAGCCAATGAACAGCTCCTTCATTTTCCTCGCTTGACAAATCGTCTAATATTTTTTATGGCTAATAACAAATGAAAGAGCCTAGAGCACTTAATACATGGAAGACAGTACTTTAACAGAGAATAGTAACGTCCCAGATCACTTTGGTTTTTTTCTTGCTAAGCTAGTGGTGACCACTTTGCTTTTTTTAGGAGTCTTTTTGCTCTGGCGAGCGAGTGAGATTTTTCTTATTGTCTTTGCGGGCATTCTTTTAGCAATTTTCTTACAAACATTCAGCACATGGATTAGCAAGAAAGCTCGTATTCCTTATCCATTAGCTCTAGTTTCTTTAGTTGTATTTTTAGTTGTATTTTTTATATCTATTTTTCGTTTATTTGCCCCCACTCTTGCGACCCAAGCGGCGATTTTAGCTGAGGAAATTCCTCGTGCGTTTAACTTCTTGCAAGTTCTTATTGATCGTTACATTCCTTTTAGTAAAGAGACTGTTCAGACAGTGTTTGCTAATTTTAACCTTCTTCAGCAGGTGACGACGATTTTTTCAACGACGATGGGTGCGATTACCAGCCTGATTCTTTTCCTCTTTGTTGGTATTTACTTAGCTTTTGATTATCGTATTTATGTTGCAGGATTTTTAAGGCTTTTTCCATTAGACAAACGAGTGACAGCGGAACGTATCCTAGCAGCTTGTGGAGAAACGCTTCGCTTATGGTTAGTGGGTCAGATTCTCGCCATGATTGTCTTAGGAATTGCAACGGTGATAGGCCTTTATCTTTTAGAAATCCCTCTAGCTTTTATCCTGGGTTTATTAGCAGGCCTTTTAACGTTTTTACCTACCTTAGGGCCTATCCTTTCTGCGATTCCAGCAGTATTAGTAGCCTTGATCCAAGGACCATTACAAGTGACCTATGTCATTTTGCTATATATTGCTTTGCAAATCCTTGAAAGCTACTTTATTACCCCTTTGATTCAAAAGCAGACAACAGCATTGCCTCCTGCATTAGTCGTGGTTATTCAGATTTTGATGGGGGTGTTAGCTGGCATTTTAGGCTTGGCTTTAGCTGCGCCAATAACTGCTGTGTCTATTGTTTTAGTTGACCAAATCTATGTGAAAGAAATCTTAGAGAAAAAACGGGGTCACTAGGGTCGTTTTCTTTTTGCAAAATGATAAAACTTGATTGCTTCACATAAGTCACTTGGGCTAAAATGCTCATTTCTTATGATTTTCTAGTAGGAACCGCAACTATGAAGCTATATGACGATCGTCTCATTGTAATCACCGGTGGCGCTGGATTTATTGGTTCTAATGTTATTAGTTACCTTAATAGCAGAGGCTTACAGAATATTGTCATTGTGGATGAATTAGGGAAAACCGAGAAGTGGAAAAACCTTCTTGGGAAAAAAGTGGTGGATGTTATTTCTAAGGACGAATGTTTTTCTTGGCTCGAAGACAGAGAAAGCGAAATAGAAGCTTTCGTTCATCTAGGAGCATGCTCTGACACAACGGAGATAGACGCAAGCTATCTACTTGAAAATAACTACCGTTTTAGTGTGCGTCTCGCACAGTATGCTCTTGAGCATCAACATCGCTTTATTTACGCTTCATCGGCTGCAACTTATGGTGATGGCTCTTCTGGCTTTAAAGATGATGAAAAAAAACTGGATCAATTGCGCCCTTTGAATATGTACGGGATGTCAAAACATCTTTTTGATTTGTGGTTAAAAAATCAAGGGGTACTCGATCAAGTCACTGGGTTAAAATTTTTCAATGTTTTCGGCCCTAATGAGCTGCACAAGGGACGTATGGCTTCAGTGATTGCTCACATGGTCCCTATTGCCCAAAAAGAAGGTGTTGTTCGATTATTTAAATCATCAGAACCTGATCGATATCCGGATGGTGATCAGTGTAGAGATTTTATTTATGTTAAGGATGTTGCAAAAATAGTCAGTCGTTTCCTTGAAAATGATGTTATGGGAATCTTTAATATAGGTACAGGTCAACCATCCACATGGAACCAAGTGGCTCATGCCATCTTTGATGCCTTAGATAAGAAAGAAAGGATCGATTACGTCGATATGCCTACAGATCTTATTGGCAAGTACCAAAATTACACTTGTGCAGATATGCAAAAAACAAAAAAGGTCTTCGAAGACGAGCTGTCTTTTACTCCTCTTGATATGGCTATAAAAGATTACGTACAGAATTACTTACTGCCTGGTAAAATCGCTTAAGAGGAAGTAAATATGGTGAAGCTACTAGAGTCATTTAATGATTTGAAAGCTGAGAATATCTTGGTTGTTGGCGATCTTTTGCTAGACGCCTACACCATAGGGAAGGCGCGGAGAATTTCCCCAGAGGCTCCCGTGCCTGTTATCCATGTCTATAAGGAGGAAAGTAGACCAGGAGGAGCTGGAAATGCTGTCCTAAATATGGTTTCTCTCGGAGCAAAAGTAACTGTCTTAGGGAGAATCGGTAATGATCACACTGGCGAACTTCTTTTAAAAGAACTTGAAGAAGAAGGTGTTAATGTTCAACACGTGATTGTGCAACATGGCTATCAAACACCTTTGAAAAACCGTGTAATCGCAGATAATCAGCAAATTGTGCGTGTAGACCATGAGTCGTATGTCCCTCTGAATTTAGGAGATGAGATGAGGATTGTTAGAAAGCTTCCCCATCTTTTAGAAGGTATCAAGGCGATTGCGATTTCCGATTATGGCAAAGGATTCTTAACCTTAGGTCTTTTAAGGAAATTAATAGAAGAAGCGCTTAAACGTCGCATTACAGTCGTTGTAGATCCTAAGGGAACGGATTTCACTAAATATGAGGGCGCTTTTCTTATTAAACCCAATCTTTCGGAAGCTTATGCGGCGGCTCATTTGCCATCGGAGGCTGCCTTAGAAGAAGTTGCTCGTAAGCTGCTGACTGCTTTGAACATCAGTTATCTAATGATTACTCGTTCTGAATCAGGCATTAGCTTATTTGACAAGATGGGGCAGCGCAAAGACTTCCCTGTAAAAGCAAAGGAAGTGAAGGATGTTACAGGAGCTGGAGACACTGTTTTAGCAATGATCACTTGTGCACTTGCTTCTAATGTGAGTTTAGATGCTGCCATTCCTCTTTCTAACATTGCTGCTGGGATTGCTATTGAACATATAGGGTGTGCGAGAGTGGGGTTAGCAGATGTGGCTAAGAGGTTACTCAGCTGTGACGTTGAAAACAAGATCTTTGGCGTTCAACATCTTGAGATATTAAAGTGCGCTTTGAAAGACAGGGAGTGCATCTCTCTTTCATTAACCAGCGACCATATGTCTAAAGAACTCATTTTAGCTATGCACCGTCTAAAAACAAACCATCAGCGGCTCATTATCTCTTTGGAGAGTCCAATGCCTGAAGAAGAATTTATTCGTAGCCTAGCATCTCTTTATCAGGTTGACTTCATTGTTTTAAATCCAACGAAAGAGCTCATTGAGAACTCTCTTCACTGTAAAAGTTCCTACACTTTTGATCATCGCAACTTACTCAGTCTAACTAGAAGTGACACCTAGCTTCGTTTTTAAGGCTGATAAATCAGCTCGCGACATCAAATCAAGAGAACGATCATAAGCCGCTTTGTCATCAAAAGTACCCCGATTATTGATAAATTTTGTGCTAGGTTCTTGGAAAAAGTTACTATTTCTTTCCGGATGAATGCTTAACTGATCTCTGTATTTTTTAAAAAGGTTGATATTTTGCTGGATTAGCCCAGCCTTTTCAAGGTTGACTTTCCCATCTATTTTGTCCGGGTTGCCCTCATTAATCGAATTTAAGTCAGATAGTAAATAGGAGAAAACAGGCACGGGCTTTTGACCAGCCTCGGCAGCCTCTGAGATGGTCGCACGTAATTCTTTATAGGATCCTTGAGGATTAAAAATGGCTGTTGCTTTTTCATAGGCAGCTTGCTGCCGTTTGTCCAACATCACAGGAATAAATCGATCAAGAGATGGACTAATTAATCCCGAATAGATCGCAAAAGCGCCATAAAAGTTTTTGTCCCCTAAACATTGCTCCATAAGATCAACGTAAAATTGCAGAACGGACTTGGCTTCTTCAAAGTTTGATGAGATCAGAAATTGTGTTTTGATTTCAGAAGTAGTATTGTTATAGCTCTTGATTGCGTTATGGAGATTAGGCGCACTGGGATCCTCTTTTCCCGAAACAGTGATTTTAGTAAATTCCCTTGTACTAATGCTTGCTACTGAAGTTTCAGATTGAGCTCGAAAATCTTCTTTTAAGGTGCGGATTGCCTCTTCTCTATCTTTTCCCTTTAGGGATCCTGAACGAATTCCCTGTAAAAGATTTTCTTTATCAATCGCGCGATCCTTAAGGGAAGTGGCTAAAGGCTGATAAGAAATTTTTTCTGCATTCGCTTTAAGTAAGGCGCTGAGAGTACCAGATTGGTCGGGGATCGAATCTCTTAATCTCTCCAATTCTTGTCTCAAAGTGAGGCTGTTTTCTTTAGAATTAATAGGAAGGCTTAGCTGTGTTTTAGGCATAAAAGTTAAAACTTCTGCATGTGTTAAAGCCTCGGATAAGTCGTTATGTTGAAGAGCGGTTTTGAAGTTATTAAGAGCAGTATTAAGCTCCTCAGATGAGGGTGGTTCTTTTAGTAAGGCTTCCAATGCACGGCCTTGTTGCTGAATGGCAGGGTATTTATGCTTTAAAGCTAAATCTTTAATTCTTTCTAATTCTTCTTGGAGAGAGGATCCTTGATCACTATTTTCTTTTAACTCTTTTTTAGAAAGGGTCGCCAATTGAATAGCAGCATTTGCTAAATCCCCAAAAGCAATTGTAGCCGTGTCTGGTGGCATATCGGCTATTTGGGCCAATGATTTTTGGATTGGAGAGATAAAATCTTGACCTTTAAGGACCCAACCCGCTGAAACGAGCAATAGTTCCCTTGCTTCAACGTCAGGATCCTGTCCCATTAGTTGGGCTGTTATCGCATTTTCATCCACTCTTCGCAATGCCGCAAGGGCAGCTTTAATGCCATTATTAGTTACTTCTAAATTAGCATCTTCAGATAGACTCTGAGTTAAGCTCGTTTGTCTTAGCGTTTTCAGGGCTTCGAATAATTCTTTTCTATCCGTAGATTTAGTGATAATATCCAAAGCTTGTTTAACTTCTTGTCCTGTAGGAGCTCCCTTTTCAAGCCAGCTGCGTGTAACGTTTGCTAGGGTTTCAAAATTTGCTCTGATAGAAGGGTTGTTTTTTTCAAGGTCCCGCCCCCATGGTGAATTGCGTAGGTCTTTGAGCATCTGATTATATCGAATGATTAGCTCGGGGTCATCACTTTGAAGAACTTCCTGCCCTAAACGGTCAAGGCTTTTAATGACATTTTTCGTTGCCTCAGTCGTGCCTGAGGTTCGACCAATTCCACGTTTAACAATAGAAAATTTACCGTCCTCAGCGATGGTAAATTTTTTACCTTTGTTTTCTGTAATATGTTTGATAGCCATGGAAAATTGAGAAATCTGTATTTGCAGATGCTTATGATCATGACTTAAAACCATGGGGGCTGGTGTGCTTATTGCAGATGTGCTGCGAGGTTGGGTTTTTTGCCAAAGAAGGTGGATCTTTTCGTTTACTTTTTGAGCAGGTGTCTGTTCCCTGCTTTTGCCAATAGTGGCTTGCGGTGTTATTGCGTTGTTAGTAGGAGAGGCTTTTTGCCAAGAAGGATCTTTTTGCGCAGTAACTTGTTCTCTATTTTTACCAATCATAGCTTGAGGAGCTTTTTCCGAGTCGCCTGGCGATTTTTTTTGCCACGCGGGAGATTGTTCGTTTTTGCTTAATGGAGCTTCTTTTGACCATTCCTCAGAACTAGGAGCCGGTGGAGGTGGTTTAAAGCCTTCAAAAAACCTTTTTTTCGAAGCTTCGGGTTGATTTGTTTTCGTACGGGACATCGTTTCTTTAGCGAGGCTGTTGACTTTTTGGCCCGATTGAGAAAGCGGTTGCTGTCTGATCTGACGACCACCATAGGCTTTGCTCTGGCTACTTGCTTCTGAGATTTTATTTTCGTAAAGAGAGATTAGTCCCTTAACTGATCCTACGCGAGAATCCATAACCAGCTCCATAAAAAATTATAATAACCTTATTATTATTCTATCATTTAATTTTTTAATTTATCACAATTTGTTTATAAAATTATTTATTCTTTTTTTTTATTTAAATAAAGATTGACACTAATTGTCTTCCCTCATAAAAGGACGTTCGCATTCTCTTGGATCTTTAAGATTATAAAATTGCGATGAGCAAGTAATAAAATTTTTAAGAATCATTCGGACAAGCTACTTAATGACAAAGGGGTGTTCTTGTTTTATCGCTTTAGGAGTACATTTATTTTAAGTTAGAAGGGGGATTAAGCTTTCCGATAGTGGATGGGCCAGACATTAAGAGGAGCATTTGCCTCATCGCCTTCAGGACCTTCAGGAAATCGCTTAGCTAAATAAGTAGCAGCTTTTTCTTCTATCCTTGTTCGATAAATATAGGGATGGCCGCTATAGTGATTAATCGCTTCTTCCCCGGTGGGATCGAAAAACTCGAGAAAACCTTTCTTTTTTCGTAGGGCAATGGCTATCTCGTTCCCTGTAACAATACTTCCGTGTACGGAAGCGATTTTATTAAATAGCTTTAAAAATCTTAGATAAGCTTGTTCATTAACTTCTAGATTGATGAATTCATTGTTTAGCTGGTCGACTCTTAAGCCAAAATAATCAACATCAAATTTTTCAATTAGGAATGGAATCTTGTGATAGAGCTCGAATTGGTCATTAAAAGCTAAACAAATGTCGCGGACATTCTTGGTGTCCTTCCCTTTAAATGGATTGGCTATGACTTTGTCAATCAATGAGGGGGAAGCTTCATCGGAGCAGGAGAGAAATAGGCAGCAAAAATAGAGACATTCAGCTTGGTTTTTTGGTGAGGCAATTGTTTTCGTTCCGACAATCATAGCGTCATTATTCAATGCTTAACTCCTCAAGGTGAACCTTTATGAAAATATATCTTCAATACTTCGGCTATATGGTAAGTTTCTTTGCATGTCAAGTCCTTTATTTGGCATTCATGAGCAAGCGCTTTGACGGCAAGTGTTTTTTGTTTCCTGGTGGTGAGCGAAAAGGAAGAAGTCTTGCCAGATTTAGGGAGTTGCTCGCAAACCGAAAAATCTATCGATAGATGAGCAGAAAAATGCCTAATTTATCCGAGAAAATTTGAGCCTGCCCTCGTTTTCAGATTTACCTGAGGCAGGCTACACAAGGGGGCTACTTGCAATCTACGATTGGGGCAAGAAAAATGGAAATGATCACTTGCTATCTGTAGCAAATTAAAAAATAAGGCCGTTTTTTGATTCAGACAGACGAAGAGTTTGAGCAGCTATTGACTTTTACAATGGTTGAAAGGAGTAAATAGAATCAAGTCCGAGGATTTTTGATAGCTCGTCTAACGCATGGCAGTTTTTTTCATAGAATGAGCTGTCGCCCAGTTGCTTTAAGCTGACAAATTCTGGATAGTGCGCGTTAATCCAGTCAGATAGCTTTTGATACAAGCTTTCGGAAAAGAGAATAGAGGAGGGGATTTCTTTTAATTCTTGTTCAGTTAGGACAGCTCGTAGTCGTAGGCATGCAGGCCCCCCTCCATTCCGCATGCTCTCACTTAAATCGATGTAGCCAACTTGTTTAATGGGGCTATTCCTGCTATCAATAAGATCATTTAAAAAGCGTTCAATATGAGGAAACAGCAAGCACTCTTTGGGAGCAACGAGAGTCATTGATCCATCCGGCAATGAAACGAGCTGTGAATTAAAAAGATAGCTCTTAATAGCGTCTTCAAGGCTAATCGTTTCGTTAGCAATTTCTATAACAATTAATTCTGTATCGCAAATTTCTGCTACTTTTTGCTTTAGGTTTTCTAAAACATTTTTTTGATGAGTGAAAGATCTTTCATGAACCAAAAATACGTTTAGATTGCCAACGCTGATAACATCATTGTGAAACACGCCCGCATTAATAGCTGCAGGATTTTGCTTGGCTAAAACCACTTGGTTGGGGAAGATTTGGTGTAATCTAATCAGGGACTCTGATGCTTCTAACGTTTGCCTGCCTGGGAATTTTAAATTCGTGCGGAGCGGTTTCCCCCATTCATCAAACAGTAATTCTTGCCCATAGCAGAATAGGTGGACTCCTCTTCCCGCGTGCGATTTAGCGAAACGAGTATGATTAGCAGCGCCTTCATCAGAAAAGATAGTAGACCGAGGAAGAGAGGAGTGCACCTTAAAAAAAACAGGGTTTGAAAAAATTTTTTCGAAAATTTTCTGGGTTGTAAAAGCCTCGATTGAGCGGTGAAAGTTGGTAATGAGGTTAGCGGGAGTAAAATGAGTGTGGTTGTCAATGCAATCAATTGCAGGTGTCATTGTTGCGGCGTTGGCAGTCCACATATTTGATGATGAACTAACTTGTTCAAGAAGATAGGGAAATTTTTTCAATGCCTGAGATAGGATAGTTGCTATTGAGCCTGTAAATCCAACTGCTTTTAATAGAGGCAGGTAGGGACGCTCATGAGGAGGAAGCACGGCTTGTTTTACTCCAAGCGAATGCAACATTCTCATTTTTTCTAACCCCTGTAGGGCTGCTTGTCGAGGATTGGAGGCTTCTCCCTGGTGAGCCATTGAAGCCAGATTGCCATAAGACAAACCTCCAAAAAAATGAGTGGGACCTACTAGGCTATCGAAGTTGACTTCGTAGGCGATCATATCGATTTAGATTCCTTTTTGACAAAAGGAGTTGATTCCATGGACGCAACAGGGTAAGCACAGTAGTCTGCAGCAAAAAAAGCTCCAGGACGAAAGTTGCCACTCATCTTAATTCCACCAAAAGGGGCTTTACTGCTTGCTCCTGTGAGGGGGGTGTTCCAGTTGATAAGCCCTGCTTTGACATGTTTCCAAAAATATTCATATTCCTCTAGATGATCGCTAATGAGTCCTGCGATTAAGCCATAACGGGTATGATTGGCTTCTTGGATAGCCTCTTCAAGAGAGCGAACCTGAATGCACTGCAGAAAGGGTCCGAAGAGCTCTTCATCATGCCTTTCATTCATGTGAGTAACATCAATAAGGGCAGGAGAAAGTAGAGGAATTTGTGGGTGAAGTTGCTTCATTTCAACCAGGATCCGGGCGCCTTGTTCTCTAAGGCTATTTTGGGCTGCTAAGAGTTTATTAGCAGATGCTTGGTTAATGACAGGCCCCATAAAGGGTTCCGGAGATGTGATGTAAGGTCCAACAGTAATTTCTTCAATCCGTTTTTGTAATTGTTTCAGTATCTGGTGGCTGTGTTGATTTTCTATCAGAATCAGGCGCCTTGCACATGTACATCGTTGACCACTAGATTGAAAGGCAGATTGAAGGATATGCCTAATGGCAATGTCCTGATGGTTCGTTTGACCCACCACCAGAGGATTGTTCCCACCCATTTCCAAAGCGAGTATTTTGCCGGGATTTTTGAGTAGCGTTTCTTGAATGGATAAGCCAACCTTTGCGCTTCCTGTGAACAAAATACCGTCGATTTCATCGTGATGTGCGAGCAGTTGACCAACAGGGGGGCCTCCCTGTACGATTTGGACGACATCTTTAGGGAAGCCGGCCTCATGGTAGAGTTCGACAAGTTTTTGCCCTGTAAAAGGGGTCAGCTCACTTGGCTTGAAGATGATGACATTCCCGGCTAAAAGAGCTGGGATAATATGACCATTAGGTAAATGACCGGGAAAATTAAAAGGACCAAAAACGCCTAAAATCCCATGAGGTTTAAAACGGGTGATGGATTGAGTAGGGCCAAGTTCATAGGTAGACATTTTGCAACGTTCATGATAAGCAGCAATCGAAATTTCCACCTTGGCGATCATCGCTGTAATTTCGCCTCGAGAATCGGTGAGAAGTTTGCCACTCTCTTGAGAAATCCAGTGTGCGAAGGCATCCTGACGCTTTTGAAGAAGTTTAGCAAATTGATGTAGCAACTGTATTCTTGATTCTAAGCTTGTCTCTATCCAACTTGAATAAGCTTTTCTTGCTTTACCTATAATTTGGTTGAGTTCTTCGCGCGAGGTAACTTCACACTCAAAAAGCAGGTTTCTTGTTGCAGAATCAAAAGATTGTAATCGATCATTTAAATTTGCCATTAATACCTAGTGGGTAAAAGGAGCTACTCTTATCGCATCTCCTAGATTCACACATAATAAATCGGCAACTTTCTTACCGATAAAAGCTTGATCTTTGATCACTTCAATAGGTGCTATGCAGCAACGGAAGTCGATAGATAAATTAGCCACAAAATAAGGAGTTTGCAGACGCGGCTCTTTGAAATCGGCTACACGAAGCTCAAATGATTTTTTGATTAATTTAATTTCTTTTTTTTCTGCTTGTATTTTAGGTCCTCCATCTAAGGCATCCATTTCTTCGGTATCGATAAAACCTTGGTTTTTTAACATGCTGAGAGCAGCTTCCGTATTGGGGTGTACCTTACCGATAGATGTCTTAGCTTCAGGATGAAGAAGGAAGGTAGGGATTTTAAACTGGGCGAGTTCTTCAGGAAAGACATCGAGTCCCTCATCTTTCCTTGTCATAAGTGTTTTAAAGGAAACATCGAGGAAATGCCGGCCAACATTATTCCAAAAAGGGTTTTCATTTTCTTCATCGGTATAGCTACGCATGAGTGCGTGAAGATGCGAGGTGAACCTATTGGGAAAATTAGCAATAAATAAAAAACGACTTAAGGACAATAATTTACCCAATCCCTCTTTTCTATATTTAGAATTTAAAAATAAACTGCAAAGCTCACTACCTTCCGTTGCATAGGCAATAGGTTCTAAAATAGCTACAAGCTCAGGTGACTCGGGAAATTTTTGCCTAATAGGGTAATTTTTAAGTTTATAGTAGTGAATGGGGTTGTGTTCGCCTGTTGTCGCGTAGATCCCCGATATCCCACAAATCTCCTTTGTATCGCTATTTTCAAGAAGGAAAAGATAAATTTCAAAACCAGGAGTTATCACTTCCTGTTGAAAAGATTCCACTGATTGATGAAGAATTCTTCTTAGCTTCCCTTTATTTTTTGGCAGGCTTGTGATCCCTATTCTCGCTTGGTTTGCTAGATGGGTGAGGTTGTCTAGATCTTCTTCTTTAATGGGACGTATTACATACATAATGATGACTCAGTTAAAACTTTTTTGATGATTGACATGACATCATCAATTTCATCATTTGTAATAACACCTATTGGTGCTAGCATGCGAACCCTTGTTGGTTGACTTCCTGCTACAAAGGTGATCACACCTGCATCAAATAACTTTTGGACAAAAGCGGCTACTTTACCTTGTTCCCCGTCATAGGGGGTAAAAGCGACCATGCCTCCCACTCCAAAGGGACCGCGTATGATGTGAGGAAATTGGTCACTAAGAGATTGTAATTGGCTATGAAATCGCTGTTCGACTTCTTTAACCCTGCCGTTCTGACCGTAAAAATTTCCTTGAAGTAAGGCCTCAATAATCCATTTACATGCTCTAATACAGGCTGTGCTACTGGTGAAAGTTTGGCTCAGTAACCCTGGCTTGGGTCGGTATTCTTCAGTGAAAAGAGTAGCGCAGCAATGAGAAAGTTTACCGATGGTGGCAATGTCAACATCATCTTGAAGGCCAAAATGTTGATAGGCAAATAACTCGGTGGTTCGCCCAAAGGTTTGAATTTCATCTACTAGAATGGCAATGTGATGCTCTTTTAAAACTGCCATTAGTGCCTTAAAAAATGAATGCGAGCCGCTATAAACACCGCCCTCACCTTGAATCAACTCAAAAAGCATAAGAGCATGTGCTCGTGGATAGCGGGAAAGTAGCTTTTTTAATGTATGAACGGCCAACTGGGTGCTTTCTTCAGGGTTTTCGGGATCAAAATAGGGGATGTAATCGACAGCAATGTTTAATGGTAAACCCTGCCTAAATACCGGCTTATCTGTCACTTGAGAAAAGGTAAGGGATCTTCCGGCAAAGCATTGGTCGAAAGCTAACACTCGAGATGCTGGAAAATTTTTTTGGAAAGCAATCTTAATGGCATTTTCATTAGCCATAACACCTGAGGAGGTAAGAAAGCAATGGGGTAATCCTGAGACTTTCGTGAGCAGCTGTACAAGTTCCACAGAGTCAGCATTTTGCTGCAAATTTCCTTCGATGAGAATATCGCTTAGTGATGCAGCAATAGCGATAGCCGTTAATTTAGGATGACTGTGGCCAAAAAAATGAACTCCTATGCCTGAGATCATGTCATATTTGACACTGCCATCAAGAAGTTCTACAAGCGGCCCTTTACCAATGCCGCTGCCAAGATAGGGAAAGTAAAGCTTTGAGCCTCTTATCGTAGAAAATGCTTGAAGCAGTTCCTCATAAGGAATTTTCCTTGTTGAGCTAGGAGCTTTCACCCCGTCAATTTTACGTTGGTGCTCTGAGAGAACCTCAACCAGTTGTTGGATGGCTTTAGGGAGTCTAAAATCAGAAAGAAACTCTTCACTGACTAGTGACATGATTACATCCTGCTTGAGCAAAATTTACAAGAAACAAAAATAGTAATTTGGCACGCTGCCTTATACTGTCAACAAGGATAAATTCTTCTGTGGTGTGTATATTTCCTCCCACAGCTCCGAGGGTGTCCAAGTTAGGCAGACCTGCATTTGCTAGAGTGTTGCCATCGCAAACTCCTCCTGTAGAGCTTAAAACGAGTGTTTCGTTGAGATAATTGGCGCACTCTTTAAATTGCTGATAAATCATTTTTGTTTTTTCATCCAGTAATTTTGGCCAGCGGAGTGATTCCTCATAAATATCGATAATAGCGCCTGACTCCCGAAGAATTTCTTCTTTAAATACCTGTAATTTCTGTTCAACATAGGAAAGATTTCTTCTTTCTGAGAAGCGGACATTCATTCTTCCGAATGCATGATCTGGAATGATGTTGATGGCTCCTCCGCCATGGATATACCCTACATTAATGGTTAATCCTTCAAAGCAACCTTGCAATTGTTCAATTTTTTTTGCAAATTTTGCTAGGGCAACAATGGCATTTTTACCTAAATGGAAATCCCTGCCAACATGAGCGGCCCTGCCCTTAGCTAATAGAGTATAGTTGGCAGAGCCTTTACGTTCGCCTGCAATGGATCCGTCGGGAAGCGCGGGCTCGAAGAGAAGACCTAAGTTGTAATGAGCAGCTTTTGCCTCGAGAATGTTCTTAGAAGAGATGGAGCCAATTTCTTCATCTGGATTAATAAAAACTTCCCAGCTAATCAGATCGGCGTAAGGACTTTTCTCAAAGATTTTCAGGGCGAGTAACAAAATTCCAAGCCCTCCTTTCATATCAGCCACCCCAGGTCCTATGAGCTTTTCTTTCCCATCTTTGCGGCAACTGCTAAATGGACTACTTTGAGGGAATACAGTATCCATGTGCCCACATAACAGAATTTTTTTATTTGCCTGACGGCGCTTGGTAATAGAAAGGGCATCTCCTAAAGGAATGCTTTCGAGGACACCTTCCTGATTGAATCTTTGCCATGGAGGAAGAGAAACCTTGCAGCAATCACCTAACAATGGGGCAAAGGCTTGCGTAAGTTGCTCGATCATTTTTTTAAGCCCAGTAATATTTTGAGACCAAGAGTTAATCGAGCACCACTGCTCAATCATCTGTATGACCTGAGGATATTCTTCATCAATTTGCTCGAGATAAGGTATTAGATTATTCATCGGTTTCTACTCATTTCTAGTATATCTTTTTATATTGCTTATAAAATTTTGCTTTGACAAATCTTTTTTTTTGATTGTTTTTTGATTATTTTTTGGTAAAAAAATCTGTCTTTGCTTAATGTGACCGAAAACGAGATTAAAAAGGAAAAATATGAATAGCAACCGCAACCCGCATAAAGAATTTGAGAAATTCTTTTCTAAAAGCCAAGCAGGATACGTGTTAATTACGTGCGGGAATCCCAGTGACGATGGTAATATGCATGTTGAAATGACGTATGGAGGTAGTCCTGCCTTGGTGAATATCCTGATTCATGGTGCGCAAGTCTATCTAGATGAACAACCTAGCGATGAGTATGATGAAGAGGTAGCTCCACAGATAAGCTTAGTAAAATCGTAAGTAACGGGTATAAATTTTTTTTAATCACGCATTGTGTGGAAAACGGGATCGTTTTTTCATTCTAAATTTTTTCTCTCCATTTTTACATTCCAAACATGTTGGCTGTGTTGGAAATCCTGCTTGAGAGTAGTTCAAGCCAACATTGTTTTTCACTCATTAGTCAACTTTTTCAAATTTAAATAGAAAAACAGTTTTGGTCGGGAACAAAGCTGCTATTTTTCTCGTTATAATAGGGGATAACGGAACAGTCGTACTATCGCAGTGACTGATGCGTTCAATATTGTCGCTAAAAACTATCTTAAGCATTTTTTAGTTGCTAATTGGCAAATGGACGAACTAAACCGAGCACATTTTGAATGTGGTTTAAGCAAGGTGATTATAATAGTCGGTTTTCTTTAAATACTTATCCAAGCTGACAATTTTCCATTTCAAATTGATGGGCATTTTTTCTGCCCTTAATTATGCAAAAACATCGCAGTGCTGTAGTGCCTTTACATTTTCGCGAACAATTTAAGGTTTATTTACTGACTTTTTCTTGAAAGTTTGGTTAAAATGTGAGTTTATTTGTTTTTGGTATAATCAAAAAGGTGTATGAGCCCTCCTTCTTAATGATCAAGCATAATAATTTAGGTTAGAAAAGTGAATAACGCCCAAACAGAATCTATAGCTGAAATTCCAAGCAGAGCCATTTTTGGTCCGCTCTGTATTATCTTTAGCGTGGCATTGCTTTACTTAAAAGAATCGCCTTTCTTTGCATCTTTAGCTGCAGCTGCCCTGCTAGGTATCTTGCTGTGTTGGAAATGGGAAAGAAGTGGATTGATGGTCTCTTTGGCAGCTCTTTCCGGAGCATTGTTTTATGAATGGCAATGGAGCAATGATTCTCTCACGTTATGGGAATTCGGATTAGCAAGCAGCTTGGGGTTAGCTTTTTTTACAACTTTTCTAGCCAAGCAAGAAATTGGAGAGTTGATTGAGGATCATGCTTTAGAAAAACACGAAAACTTGCAATCCGAATATGTATCTATTCAAGAAGTGTTAAGGAAATATGAGAAGGTTCTCAAAGAGAAAAACCAGAAAATTGAACTGTTAGAGCAAGGGGGGCACGTCGCTCCTGCCAGCTTACAAAACGATCAGGGGCTCTTAAAGGAAAAAGAGGAAATCATTAAGGAAAAAGAAGCTTTGATTGCAAGCTTGCAAAGAAAGGAAGCTGGTTTTGAGGATATAGAAAAACTGCAAAATTCTTTGCATGAGGCTCAAGAAAACAGATTACAGTTGCAAAATGTGGTCGAACAACAGCAAAAACTCATCAAGGAATTGGAGTTGCGAGTGCAATCTGGAAATGCAAACCACCAGGATAATGCATCTTTGGATGAACTCATCCAGAGGTATGAAGCGGCTATTCACGAACGCAATTTAATTATAGATGAACTCAACGAACGGTTGGATAAAATCGATTCTAATGCCACACAAAGTCAAGTTGCGTATCATTCAGAAGACGGGCTTGCTGAATCACTAAGGTTACAACTTGCCGATTATGATCAAATAATTGCTCAGCTTGAGAGGAACTTGCAGGAAAAAAGTTTGAAAGTAGCTGATCTACAAGAAAAAGCTCAAGTGGCTGAGCGTGCCGAGCACCTGCAGGGTGAGCTTTTGCGAATGCAGGCACAGCTGGATCGTTATGAAACGGCTTTACAAGAAAAGAATGTGACGATTGAGCAGTTACAAGAAAAAGCGCAAATGGCTGAGCGTGCTGAGCACCTGCAGGGTGAGCTTTTGCAAATGCAGGCACAGCTGGATGACTTCACGAAGTCAATTGAAGATAAAAATGCTCGAATCGCTCAACTTGAGGAGATTAAAGAAAAAATTGACTTGATGGAAGAGGAGCGAAAAGAAGCTCAGAAAGAAGCCGAAGCTTATCGAGGTTTAGCTTTCAGTCGAGAGCAAGAAATGGAAAGTCTGAGTGAGCGCCTTCTAGAATTAGCCAGAATTGAAGAAGAACATGCTTTTGCTCTAGATAGTCTAAAAAATTATGAAGAGGTCCTCCAAGAAAAAAATAAGGCAATTGAAGTCCTAGAGCAGAAAGCAATGGCTACAGAGCAGTTAGAAGCCATTCAATTAAAGTGGCTCGAGTCACAAGAGAATCTGCGTCTGGCAAATGAATCCTACCATGATATTCAGGAGCAATACAAATCGCTTCAAGTCAAATATGAAGAAGCTTGTAGACTGGAAGAGTTAGCTTTGTCAAAGGACCGACATATTCAACAACTTGAGGAAAATTACAGAATCCTGAGAGACCAGATCAAAGAGCATGAAAGTTTCCATCATGTTAAACTTTTAGAAAAAGAGCGATCGATTGAAAAACATGTTGAGCATGTCAGAGCTTTAGAACGTCAACTTGCCCAATATACACAAAAATTTGAGCATTATCAGGCTAACTATGTTGCTCGAGAACTTATTGAGCAGTACGAATTAAAAATCCAAGGACTAACAGCTCAGCTGGATGAACTGGTGGAAAAGTTAAGGAAAGTGGAGTCCGAAAAAGACAACATTGAAAAAGACTTAGCAGTAGCGCCGAGCCTGACTAAAGAGTTAACACGAATTCAGGGGATGTATAAGCAATTGCGGACTCAGTTTGAAGAAAAATCCAAAGTGCTCAATGAAACCAGAAAAGAGCTTTTTCTAGCAATCGAAGGCAAGAACAAATTAGAACTTGAGTTTTTAGAACTTCAGCAATTTGATCGTGGAGAGGAAGAAACCGCATTAGAGCAGTACATAATAGAGCTTAGCCGTTTAGTAGAGGAGCAGGAAAAAGAGATTGAGGCTTTACATCAAATTGTTGAAGTGAATAGTTAAAAGTAGTTAATTAACTTGGTTCACTAGGTAGATTTAATGATAATGTATTCTTGAATAGATCGTTTCAAGCTTTACTCTTTTAGAAAAAATCTATATAATTTCATCTTTTATTTAAGAATAAAGCTTATGTTTACAAATCAACGTGCAAGACTTATAGGTTTAGGGTCATATCTACCGGAAAAAATTCTATCAAACACCGATCTTGAGAACCTAGTAGATACTTCCGATAGCTGGATTTCTTCCAGAACAGGTATTAAAGAGAGGAGAATCGCCACTGATGAATGTACATCTGATCTGGGACTTAAAGCAGCACAAATTGCTTTGGAAGACGCTCAAATAAGTCCTGGGGAAATTGATTTAATTTTGGTCGCCACCTTGTCTCCCGACTATTTAGCCCCATCAACAGCAACGGTGATTCAAGGCCAGCTGGGTGATTCAATCACCGCACCAGCATTTGATATCCAAGCGTCATGTTCAGGTTTTTTATATGGTTTATCGGTAGCGAAAGCTTATATAGAATCGGGTTCCTATAAAAAAATTCTTTTCATTGCTACAGAGAAGATGACCTCCTTTATAGACTATCAGGATCGCAATACTTGCGTTCTGTTTGGTGACGGTGCTGCTGCTGCCGTTGTTGCAGCTGAGGGCGAAGGATGGGAAATTGGTTCTATTGAACTAGGCGCTGATGGCAAGTTTTGTACCGCGGGGATCGTCCCTGCAGGTGGGGCTAAGCTCCCTGCATCAACTCAGACAGTTGCCGAGCGTTCTCATTACTTTAAAATGGATGGCAAAGAAGTATTTAAACACGCTGTTCGCCGCATGGAGCAATTGACTAAATCTTGTTTACAAAAAGCTCATTGTAAAGAAGACGAGCAGGTGTGGGTGATTCCTCATCAAGCGAATGCACGCATCATCGATGCTGTGGAAAAGGGGCTTAATGAAAATGTTAAAATTTTCCGTACCGTTCAAAAGTATGGGAACACTTCTGCTTCAAGTGTAGGGATAGCCTTGAAGGAGTTGATACAAGAGAAAACTTTTAAAGAGAACGACAAAATTCTCCTTGTGGCATTTGGAATTGGGTTTACCTGGGGAGTTACCATTTTATCTAAAACTAACGGATAGCGATGACACAATTTTCAAAGGTAGCATTTTTATTTCCTGGGCAAGGCGCACAATATCCAGGGATGGCAAAAGAGTTTTTTGAAAACTTTTCTTCGGTTAGACATTTATTTGAAGAAGCTAACGATCAACTAGCGAGAAACATTTCAGATATTATTCTAAATGGGCCTGAAGATACGCTTACACAGACGAGAAATAGCCAAACAGGCATTTTTTTAGCAAGCTATGCCCTTCTCAAAGTTGTTCTAAATCTATTTCCAGAAATTAAGCCTTTCGCTTCTGCTGGTCTAAGCCTAGGGGAGTACTCGGCACTTGTTGCAGCCAACAATCTCGCTTTTCAAGAAGCCTTACCTCTTGTTGAAAAGAGAGGACAATTTATGAACGACGCCTGTGAGAGCACAAAGGGCACGATGGCTGTTGTGATGGGGTTAGATGCCATGGAGGTTGAACAAATGGTCAAGGATCTCCGCCTTCCTAACGACCTTTGGACGGCTAATTTTAATTGTCCCGGACAGGTAGTCATATCAGGCACCCTTAAAGGGGTAGAAGAGGGAAGCAAAAAAGCAAAAGAGCTTGGGGCTAAAAGAGTGCTGCCATTACAGGTGTATGGTGCTTTTCATAGTGGCTTGATGCAATCAGCAGAAGAACGGCTTAAGGTAGAATTGGATAGAGTGTCCTTTCAGAAAAGTGATATTAAAGTGCCTATGAATGTAACGGGAGCGTTTGTTTCCGAGCCTGAGGAAATGCGAAAAGCCCTCTCTTTACAAGTGACTCACCCAGTACGATGGGAACAGGATATTCGGATTTTAAATGGCGAAAACGTTGACTTATTTATCGAAATTGGGCCAGGAAAAACGCTCTCTGGACTAAATAAACGGATAGGTGTATTAGCACCCACGCTAAACATAGAAAAACTTGCAGATTTAGACGTCCTAGAGAAGGAGCTGAACAGATGAATCAGATGTTGGAAGATAAGGTAGCAGTGATCACAGGGGGAACAAGTGGGATTGGTTTTGCCATAGCGTCAACGTTTGTAGAACAGGGGGCCCACGCGATTGTGTTAGGGACAAGTGCTGAAAAAGGCCAGCACGCTGTTGATCTGCTTCAGAAGAAAAGCAACAAGAGTAGGTGTTGTTTTTACCAGGTGGACGTAAGTCAGACAACTCAGGTAGAGCAATGCTTTCGAGAAATTTTAAACAATTTTTCAAAAGTGGATGTTTTAATTAATAACGCAGGCATTACCAGAGATCAGTTGTTGATGAAAATGAAGGAGCAGGATTGGGATGACGTTATGTCCGTGAATATCAAATCTTGCTATAACACATGCCACTGCTTAGCGAGATCAATGCTTAAGGCTCGTTCGGGAAAAATTATCAATATTTCCTCTGTTGTCGGGTTAACTGGAAACGCAGGACAAGTCAACTACGCAGCCTCAAAAGGTGCTATGGTGGCGTTCACTAAAGCTTTGGCATTAGAGTTTGCACCAAGAAATATCCTTGTTAATTGCATTGCTCCCGGTTTTGTAGAAACAAATATGACAAGCATCTTGACAGAGCAGCAGAGAGAATCTATACTCTCCAAAATTCCACTTGAACGCATGGGGCTTCCCCAAGAAGTAGCTAATGTTGCATTATTTTTAGCAAGCGACCTATCAAGTTATATGACTGGACAAGTGATTACCGTCGATGGCGGGATGGTCATGTAAATAAAATAAAAACCTTTAACAATACACTGAAAGGAAAAGGTATCCATGTCTTTAGATCAAGAAGTCATTGACATTGTTGTTGAACAATTAGGAGTAGATAAGGATGATGTTACTCCTGCCAAGTCATTCGTTGAAGACCTTAATGCAGATTCTTTAGATTTAACAGAACTCATTATGACCTTTGAGGAGAGATTTGGTTGTGAAATTTCTGAAGAAGATGCAGAAAAATTAAAAACAGTCGGCGATGTAATCGCTTACATTCAAAGACAAAAGTCGTAGTCTATCTGGCAAATAAGCGCTTAAACGTGTGTCATTTTCAACATACGGTTTAAGCGCGACATCTAAATAACTAAAAAGCATAAAGCTTAATCTGATAGTAAGAATCTCTAGCCGCTTGGGAATCTTTCCTCACTTTTTCCAACTCATTGATGACTTCTACTTTTGCTTTTCCATCCACGACATTGATGATTGTTTGATGTGCTAACCTTGCCGCTTTTTTATAGTGTCTCTTGTAATCTTTAAAAATACATTTCTCATGGTAGCTAACTTCACGATAGCAAATCCTTGGAACTAAACCCCCACATAACAGCTTACTTGTTAACAAGGCATTCAAAAATGGAGAGCATAATAAGTACACGGCCGCATCTGCTAACTGATAGATTTCTTTTCGGATCAACTCCTTTTTACGGTTAGGATGGGAGTGTTGATAATAAATTAATTTAAATAAATGCATGATAGTGTAGCAAAGGGCAAAAAAAGGATCTGTGACCATTCTTGTTGAATAAATGGCAGCATTGATGATCGCATAATACCTGCCTTTGTGAGAGCAGAAATTAGCTTTTGAATGGCTCGGCTCTCTATGAGCGATAACCTGTATCGCCCGATGCATCATAGGAAGTTTGCTAAAATTTATTCTGTTAGTCATTAAGCTTGAGTAGCTTCTTTTTTTATTTTATTGGTCACGCATGAGACTAAATAAATGCTTAATAAGCTAAGAAAGAAACCTGGGATCATTGCCGGGATCGTTAAATCACTTATATAAGGATTGATGAGAGGCCAGGTTGCTGCCAATGAGCCTCCAACGACGATCCCTGTGATGGCTCCAAGACGGTTAGCTTTCTTAAAATAAAGCGAACTAATCAAAAGAGGTCCAAAAGCACATCCTAGTCCTGACCAAGCATATAAAACCATCTCTAGGATCGTCGAACTACTATAAAAAGCAATACCGAGTGAGGCTAGTGAAACGATAATAACAGAGATTCTAGAGGCGATCAACAATTCTTGAGAGGAAGGAGTTCTTTTTACAATGCTTTTATATAAATCTTCGCTGAGAACAGAGGCGCAAACAAGAATTTGTGAATCCATTGTAGACATATTTGCAGCAATAACCCCGCACAAAATGAAGCCAACAAAAATAGGATGAAAGAGCATCTTGACTGTCTCAACAAAAACAAGCTCTGGGTTATCTAGCCCTTGAGGAAAAAGCCCAAGCGCAATAATACCGACCGCAGCTGCTGCTCCAAGGGAAATGATTTGCCAACTCATCCCTAAAAATTTTGCTTTGCGCATCTCGCTTGGTGTTCTTATGCCCATAAATTTGGTGACAATATGTGGTTGGCCGTAGTAACCAAGCCCCCATTCTAAAACTAGAAAAATAAGAGATAGGAAGGAGATCGCGGATACGTTAGGGGTTAAACTTAATGAGATGTCTTTAGCTCGGGCAACTTCCCAAATTAACCCAGTATTGGGTAGGGCATTAAATGCATAAATGGCGGTCACTACAAGAACGATCAGTAAGTAAATACCCTGAAAAAAATCGGTCCATGCGACCGCTACGAAACCGCCGAAAAATGTGTAACTCATCACGACGAAAACAGCTACTGTCAAGCCAATATATTGGTTGAGGCCAAACAAGGACCCAAACAACAATCCCATTCCATAAAGACCGGCGGCGAGATAAATCGTTAGAAAAAGGACAGACATTAAGGCTGTCAACAAGCGTATAGTACCCGTTGGATCGAAGAATCGTCTTTCAAAATAGGTGGAGAGTGTGTAACTATTGTATTTTTCGGTTTCTCGACGCAGCTTTTCTGCGATAAACTGCCAGTTTAAGTACATCCCACCAATAAGTCCTAGGGCGATCCAAAGGCTTGGAATGCCTCTAATGAATAAGGCGGCAGGAAACGCCATGAAGAGCCAGGCGCTCATGTCGCTAGAGTGTGCTGTAAGGGCGGTTAACCAGAAATTTAAAGAGCGGTTGCCCATGACAAAGTCAGCTGAGCTGGTTTGCTTTTTATGGGATAGAATACCAATCGTTAAAATCACAAGAAGATATGAGAAAAACGCAAAAAGTACCAGGGGATCCATGGAAAACCTAAGCTGATGAAAAGAGTAAATGGGCTTATAGTAATATCCCTGATCATCTAGAGAAAAGTCAAGTTCTATTGTTGTTCTGAATTAAAAGTTTCGATATATTATGAGTCTTAATTAAATTAGCGGTTTGGGAAAAAACTTAACACTCATTCATCTTAAGCGAGCAATTATGAAAAAAGCAAAAGTTGTCATTATTGGTTCTGGACCAGCGGGTTACACAGCAGCTATCTATGCTGCAAGAGCAAATTTAGAGCCTGTCATTTTCGAAGGCTTCTTTTCCGGGCCAGCAGGTGGCCAATTAATGTCGACAACAGAAGTTGAGAATTTCCCCGGGTTTCCTGAAGGAATCACTGGCCCTGAGTTGATGGAAAACTTTCGCAAGCAGGCACTCCGCTTCAACACGACTATCCTAACTGATGATGTTGAAAAAGTTGATTTAAGTAGTCGGCCTTTTAAAGTTTATGGGAAACAGACTAGTTATACAGCAGAGGCATTGATTATCGCAACGGGGGCAACAGCAAAGCGGTTAGATATACCGGGAGCTAATGATGGTGAGTTTTGGCAAAGAGGTGTAACAGCTTGTGCTGTTTGTGATGGTGCGATGCCTATTTTTAGGGATAAGTATCTTTATGTGATTGGTGGGGGTGACTCAGCTATCGAAGAAGCCACTTTCCTAACAAAATTTGGAAAAAAAGTATTTATTGTTCATCGCAGAGATGAGTTGCGCGCATCAAAGATCATGCAAAAAAGAGCTTTTGAAAACCCTAAGCTTGAAATCCTTTGGGATAGCGGCATTACTTCCATTGAGGGTGATTCCGTGGTTAGAGCTGTGACCATTAAAAATCTAAAGACAGGCCAAGAAACCAAACAAGATGCAGGAGGTGTCTTCTTCGCGATTGGGCATACCCCCAATACAGCATTTTTGGGAGGACAAGTCGAGCTTCACGATAATGGCTATATTAAGATCGCTCCCGGCACAAGTAAAACGAGTATTCCCGGAGTATTTGCAGCCGGTGATGTTCATGATTTTGTTTATCGACAGGCGATCACGGCTGCAGGGTCAGGCTGTATGGCTGCCTTAGAAGCAGAGCACTGGCTAGCTGTCCAAGGCATCTAGTGATTATGTCGACTAGATTTATTCTTCTATTAACGTTATTTTGGGTAGCTCATCTTTCTGCTACAGAATTTGCACCTTGGTTTGGTAATCAATATCAGTTTGAAGCACGCTATCGAGCGTTATATCAAAAATATCATCGTGTAGGTAGGCATCATCATGCCGACGACCTATTTAGCCAGCTGAGCCTTTCTTTTTCCCCTGATCCTAAGGTAAATGGGGAAGCTGAGATCCTATTTGCTGATACTCGCTATCGCGATTTCGGATTTGACAGTGGGAAGGTGACAGGCAGGTGCCTTCTATTGAATGATATTATTGGGGATCCTGTTAGCTTAACAAGTGGTTTATCTTTTACTTTTCCTATTTACAGCGGCTTGCATGATACTAGCTCTTTCCATACTGGCACTGTAGAAACAGAGGCTCACTTAGCCGTTGGGAAAGAGTATTCTTGCTTAGATCAATGGTATCAAAGGCAATATGCTCTATTTGCGATAGGAATAGCTACCCAGGGATCACCGTGGATACGTTTACAGTACTCATGGGAAGAACGGTTATGTTATGGTTGGGCTTATGAGTTGTTTGCGAAAAGCGTTTTTGGCTTTGGAAAGAGGAGACTCCACATAAGTGATTTTAACGGATATGGTGCAATCGCTCATCGTTCAATAGACCTAGGGATTAAGCTCAATTATATTCTTGACTTTTCCGGTATTCTTTCTTTTGAGTATGCCTACCGTGTCTTTGCACAAAACTTTCCTAAGAATACCCATCTTGTTCAGTTAACGTATTTCTATCCCTTTAGCCTTTAAATGCATACAATTGCTATAGCCGTGGCATATTCTTTGCAGTGACTTATTGAAATCATAATTTTCGGATCATCAAAATTTTTCCGTGCTCCGGATGACAACGCAACTTTAGGGCCCCCTGTAATATCATTAGTAATGGTGATATCCAAAAATGACAACTCTTTACCAAAACCTGTGCCTAATGCCTTTGAGATGGCTTCTTTTGCTGCAAATCTACCTGCGAATCTTGCCGAAGGATCATGAAAAAGATGGCAATAGTGCTGTTCTTCGGGATTAAAGATTTTATCGAGGAACTTCTGGCCATATTTTTCAATATTAGCTCTTATCCGGCTAATTTCTATAATGTCATTACCGATATTTTTTATCACAAGCTGTAATAGTTGTTTTGTGTGTTTTCTAAATTCTTCATTGATTGTTGTAATTCTTGCTCAGACAAAATTTTGTCTTCAGCAGCATTGCAAAAAATCATTCTTCCAGATGAGGTATGTTTAACGGATAGCACTTGGGTTCTAATCGTTTCACCTATAAACTCAGCGCCTCCATTTACCACAACCATTGTACCATCGTCTAAGTAGCCTACTCCCTGTCTTGGTTCTTTGCCATAGCGTTGAATTTTAATGTTTAAACATTCACCAGCCGATGTAATTGGTTTTAAAGCATTAGAGAGAAAATTAATGTTAATCACCCTGATCCCTTCTATCTCGGAAATTTGCACGCGATTGATATCGGCAGTGATGATGTTGGCATCTAAGGCTCTGGCTAAATGGGTTAACTTTGCATTAACATCCTTGATTTCTGGAAAATCTTTATCTAAATATCTTAAATCCAAATGGGGGATACTCTCTAGTTTTTTTATTACTTCCAAACTCTTGCGTGCTTTTGCTTTAATATTTTCATCCGGGTTATCTGCCATATAGTAGAGTTCCTTCAAAGCAAATCGTGGGAAGATAACATGATGATCTAATAGACCAGAAGTGGCAAGATCAATGATACGTGGATCTGTCAATATGGAAATATCTAATAAAATATCCTTCTTTTTTTGATGGCTTGGCTTAAAACGTACGAAAGGGATGCTAAGGTAGAGCTCATCTGTCGATCTTACGGTCAAGATGACACCTAAGTAACAGGTAAAGATAAAAATCCCACTCCTGATCGCTAAAGCTGTGAAGGATCCTTCTGTATTTAATGGTATGACTAGCGATAGGATAGAAGAAATTACCAATCCCATCAGATAACCAAAAAAAAGACCGAGGGCAAACACATTAAATTGTCGAAGATTAAATTGGTGAATGGCGAGATCAAAAGCAAATAAAATCCCGAAAAAAAGAGTGCCTCCTAAAAGGCCGATAGCTAGGTTCTCGATGTTAAAATGACCAGGTAAAATAACTACTGAATAGGAGGTGGCAAGAAGGATGCTGATAAAGAAAAAAGTAATACGAGCGAAAATCAGAGGGAGGTTCATAACTATTTAACCTTGAATTCATTAACGATTTAAAAAACTTATACAGAAATTATCTCATTCTTGTCTAGCAGATATTTCAAAGTATTGTTATAGGTAAAATTAATGTTTTTTGAATGGGATAATATAGATGAATAAGCAAACAGCAATTTTTTTCTCTATTCTTTTTCTAGGAAGCTTTCCTTTAAAACCAGTCGTTGCTGGAGGGTTCAACGATTATCTTGTCGGGAATGCTTTAGTGACTGAAGCTCACAAAAGCGAAGAGGAAGAGATGAGAGAAAGAGCCCAGTGGAGTTATGATGCGTGGAAGCAGAGACGCGCTGAATTTCAGGAAAGTAGCGTTAACGATAGGAAGCGTGAAGCAAAACAGATTCTGCAAAGAGATCGGGAGCGGTCTCAATTAGAGGAAGCGCGTTTGAAGGATCGGGGTGAGGGCGAACAGCAATTTTGGCAACCCCAGATGCGAGCACGTGAGCAGGAAAGGGGGGAGGAGATAAAAGCTAAGAGAGAGAGGGGGCTTAAGCTTGATAAGGATCTTAGCCAACTTGAAAACCAGGAGCAAGATGATGATTTGGTCTCTGAAACTGACCCCTTTAATTCACAGGACTTTTGGGATCAACAAGAGCAAGATAAAAAAAATTCTAAACGCCGAGCCACGAGTGTGCAGATTAAGATGAGGAAGTATGGCCCCCATGCTCCGCCATCTAAAGAATAATCAGGGCGGTTTGTACAGTTTATGAGTACAGACCTAATACGATTGAATCAATGATTTATTTGAGCCATGTCTAGTTTAATTTTGCGGCAAATGGGAAGTTTGTGAACACCTTTTTTGGCTGATTTTTTTATAATGCTTAAATGATAAGAATTAAAAGATGCGGGCATGAAAAATGATGCAGGAATCGGATAAACGATTAAAATAGATTCGCCTTCTATGAAGAGACTAAACACGCAGGGATGAGTATAGGCGTGCGATGTGGCATTCCTAAGCCGATATTGAGAAAATAGTTTAGAGGATGCTTAAGCAGGAGAAAGAGGAAGCCTTACCCCCGAGAAACACGCCGAGAAGAAATAGAGGTTCATGCTCAACTAACTAAGAATATCAGGAACAAGGAACCTTGGAGAAGCCTTTTTCGTAAGACAAATCCTACTCGTTTCTTATATTTACCAAAGTACCAATTAGTCTTGCCTATTACATTTCAGTGGTTGGCGAATAATGCTTGACATACATGAATTTGATTGATTCGTTAGGAATCATCTCGGCTATTTCTAGAGACTTTTTCAGACCACCTTGTTTTTCGTACCATTCTTTAGATATAGATGCTAATGTGAGTGATTGTATGGTCTCATCAGTAATTAAAACGCCTACCTGCAAAGCCCTATCAAGTTCACCATTGCTTATGAATTGTTCTGAAATGGCGTTCAGTATTAGCGATCTTAAACGTATGGTTGGTACCATGGGGATAATCTCTTTGATCTCATTTAGATTGACTCTTTTAAGTGCTTTGCCTAGCCCATTACTTTGTAGCCATGTTTTTATAATCCATTCGTGACACTCGTCTTGTGACTCGATCAGCAAAGCTACTTCTAACGAAGTTTTTAAATTACATTTGTTGAGATGAGCTTTTGATATACGCTTCAACAAAAACGTTTTTTCCAGTCCTGAAGGCATTTTCGTAGTAATTTCTAACGCTAAATTGAGAAATCCTACACTTAGCGCACCGACTGCTGTGGTGACTAGCTTAGTGAGCTGCTGATTTGTTAAGGGCTGATCTGGTTTAATCTCGTCAATTTTTTTACAATTAGCCGCTAATGCTGCAACATCTTCACCAACCATGATCTTTAGCATCAATAGCTTCTCAGGATCAATTTCTTCTGCGCTGCTCAACATTGGCACGCCTAAACGCTTTAACTCAGCTCTATCAGCCTTCTTTAAAATGGTTACCAGTGTCTCCTTAGATTGACCAATTAAATCTGTAATTCCCTCGAGACGAGCTGTTTTTACTGAAATGATATCTTGGGTAAGGTCTCTCAAGGTATTCTTTAGCTCTTGATCCTTCCCTTCTCCTAATTGCATGCCAAGGAGATGACATAGTTTTACAGTAGGAGAACATTCTCGCTTCCTTATTACTTCCATCGAAACAGTATTCCAGAGACGATTTATGCAACGGGTAATTTTGAGAGTAGGGGTATCCAGTTCAGATAAGATGTTGAAAAAAATCTCAACAGGTAGGCGTGCATTGATTGAATTTAATTCCTCAGATTCGAGTTGGGAGGAATTTGTAATTACACTATTCGTAGATAAGATTGGATTCATAGGTCACTTGTACAGTTTGCTTTTAAAAAAAATTTGTTAATTTTATTAAAGATGTTAATTAATAACAATTACTAAATCCATCATAAAAAATGATTTGATGCAATTATGTTGGAGGAGTCAATGCTTATAAACGTTTGATTTTTCAAAGAGAAATTTTAGCCTCTAAGACTATCAAACGTTTAAGGTTGTCTTCGGTATGTCATCGTTGTTGATGCCTGCTGCTGAGGATAAACGACTAAATCTGCAATGGTGACATGGGGTGGTCTTGAGGCAATAAAAAGAATGGTTTCAGCGATATCTTCTGGTGTTAGTGCCTGAACGTTGTCATAAACGGCATCTGCCTTTTTCTCATCCCCATAAAAACGAACGTGGCTAAATTCAGTTTTTGCCATACCAGGAGAAATCAAGGAAGCTCTAATATTCGTTTCGACTAACTCCATTCTTAAAGTATCTGTCAAGGCTCTTAAAGCAAATTTGGTGCTACAGTACACACCTCCTCCGGGGTAGGTGCCATGGCCAGAAATGCTGCCAACATTAATAATGTGGCCAGAGTTTCGTTTTAGCATGTTTGGCATAACAGCATGGATCATATTGAGCACACCCTTTAAGTTGGTGTCGATAACCTCGTCCCACTCCTCTTTTTTAATCTCCCACAACTTAGCAAGGCCTCTGACTAGACCTGCATTATTTACTAATAGATCAATGTTTTGAAACTCAGCTGGTAGTTGCTGGATGGCTTGCATGGCACTTTTATATTGGGTTACATCACAGACGACAGGGTGGATTTTTATCTGGTGTCGTTGTTCCAAACTTGCTTTTAGTTGATCCAGCCGTTCTTTTCTTCTTGCAAAAAGAATAAGATTAGCTCCTTCTTGACCCATTAGCTTGGCTGTTGCCAAACCAAAGCCTGAACTTGCCCCTGTGATGAGCACACATTTATTTTTTAATGTAATTGCCATTTTTCCCTTTTTGCCATGAGTTCTGCTTTGACTTGTTCGATACTTTTAATGCCATCCTTATCAATAATAATTCTAAATTTTTTTATTTCAATTTTTCTTTCGTGTTTGTCATTTTGAAATGAATTTCTTAAGATAATGTTAATATGATAAATTTTAGGCAAAGAGGTATGCAGGAGTTCTTTTGTTTCTGGATCAAGGGAAGTGTAGTCATGGATAGGGTCGCTTGCTTTTGTGAGAAAGTCTTGAATATTGAACCGGAAAATCACATTAAGGGCTCTTCTTCTCTTTACTAAGGGGCTTTTATCTGGAAAGATTTTAACGATCTTTTTAATGTACATGACCTGCTCTGGTCGTTTGACTGCTGCGAGTATAGTATGAAACTCCTTATTCCTAACTTTTAGGATCTCTTTACTCACCGATGATTCATCTACAAATGTAAAAGATTCCCTCAGTTCGCCAATAATTTTTTTCTCATTAGGGGATCGAATTTCGATGGAGTAATCCGAAAACCAACGTAAGGCCCTCTGGTATGAAATATTTTTTAAGTCTTCTTTGAGTCGATCTTTAAGAATATAAGCTAGGACCGTTAAAATAATAAAGGGCTCGGAATTCATAACAAACACTTGGCCATGCCAAACAAACAAGAGAATATAAATAAGCATGGCTGTGCCGGCCGAGAGTGCGCCTATATAATGACCATACTTTTGTTGTATCGATGAGCGACTTGTATCGAGAAGAAGGGCATCCATAACAAATTTTTTTAAAATGCCATTGCGATAGAGCAAAGCGTCTTTTGCTTCACTTGGAGGTGCTATTTTTTCGCGATACTTCTTTTCTGAAATAATGACGTTGCAAATACGGTCGTCTGCGCCAGCATGTAAAAACCTTTTCCTACCTTCTTCTAAAAAACCGGTTAAGAAATAATCAATGCTACTACTGATAAACTCATCAATATGTCGAAAGGTTATAACTACTTTAGTCTCATGTTTTGTTGTGATAAGCTGATCTTGAATGGATTGAAATTGTTTTCTAAATTCTTCGATTTCATTGCAAAATTGATCCACTTCATCGACATCGATTGTTGAAGAAGTTAGAAAAGCGAGGATCTGATCCCTCAGGCTACTTCTAAAAATATTTCCTAATAGCTTTAGTTCATCTTCAATATGATCTACTGGTTGAGAAGTTTCTAGCATTATTTTTAATCGATTTAACGGCGACCCATGGTGTTTGCTATCCATGATCTCACTAAGAGTAAACTTCGGTGTTTTATATCGAATAAAATTGGTTTGGTCTTTATAAAATTCTTCTTTTGGGTAAACTTGTTCGTTTACTTGCAAGGAATTAGGGATAAAGATATAAAATTCTTGAGTATAAGTGCTCTCTTGGCTGGGGCTATTAGGAAAGAATTCTGATTTTAATTCGAATTGCCATTTATCTCGAAATTGGATTTCGCCGCTTACGAGATCTTGCCAAAATTCGTTCATAACTTTTAACCCTAAAATTTTTACCTATACAACATTATAAATTAAAGTTAAAACGTGACTGATATTTTTGAAAAATTCAATCAGGTCCTGACGACTTGCCGGCTTTGTCCACGCTTAGTTGCACACCGAGAAACTGTGGCGCTGCGCCCTCCATTAAATAAGGAGCCATGCTGGAGGAGGCCGGTTCCTGGTTTTGGTGATCCCAATGGTTGGTTGTTAATTTTGGGCCTTGCACCTTCGCCTCAAGGAGGAAATCGTACAGGTCGAATATTCACTGGTGATAAGTCGGCTGTTTTTCTTATGGAATCGCTATATGCCAATGGACTATGCAATCAACCTTTCTCTATTTCAAGAGATGATGGGCTTATGCTTAACGGTTGCTATGTGACAGCTGCAGTTAAATGTGTGCCGCCAATGCATCGACCAACAACAGAGGAAGCGAAGCGCTGTATTAATACTTACCTTATACATGAGTTAGATAAGCTTGCCAATATAAGAGCTGTGTTAGCGCTTGGAAAATTGGCTTTTGATGCTTACTTTGCATGGGTAAAAGCAAAACAAAGTAGCATAAAGAAGCCCCATTTTTCTCATGGCGTTTCCTATGAAATTCCTTTTCTACCGAAAATCTATGGAAGTTATCATCCCAGCCCGCAAAACACTAATACAGGAAAACTTACAAGAGAAATGTTTAATAATTTACTAGGCAAAATTATATTAGAAAACAAGTGATTTTCTTGTAAAATAAATAATTTAATTTAGTTGATCCCATAAAACAATTAGGTTATATATATAAAAAGATAGACGGGGGTGTTTATGAAAGGAGAAGCATGGATTGTGGTTGCCGATGAGGCCTATGCGCGTATTTTTAAATTAGAAGCACCTAAAAAGCTTGAGGAGTTAACCACTCTTATCCATCCTGAAAGTCGCTTGCATGAACGAGAGATGGTGTCGGATCGGCCTGGGAGGACTTTTGAAAGTCATACTGTAGCAAGAAGGTCTTTAGGCCAACCGGTGTCTCCAAAAAAGCAAGAAGCAATTAACTTCTCAAAGGTGGTTGCTAATTATCTCAATGAGGCAGCACTGAGCGGTAGGTGTGTAAAAATTTATTTAGCTGCAAGTCCTGCATTCCTAGGTCTTTTAAGGCAAGAGCTAAATAAAGCAGCGGCTCAGATGGTTGAGACAGAGATCAACAAAACAATCACCCATTTAGATACCCAAGAAATCTGCAATTATTTTCCTTTTGCTCACCCTTAAAGGCTAGTATCGATGGCGTTTCATAGGACAGATCCCTCCCAAAATTTTATTTTAAGGCATCCTCGGCCACTTGACGCCATTTTTCAGCCTAAAAACGTTGCTGTCATTGGGGCCAAGGATGATGTAGGGTCAGTAGCTCGAACGATTCTAAATAACCTTCTAGACGGAAATTTTAATGGACATGTTTACGCTGTCAATCCTAAAAGAGATCGGGTTTTAGGATTAAAATGCTATTCTAAAATCGCTTTGATCCCTGAAGCTGTCGATTTAGCGATTATTGTCACTCCCGCTATTGCTGTACCAGGCATTGTGGCTGAATGTGTTGAAGCCAAAGTTAAAGCCGCCATTGTTATCTCTGCTGGTTTTAAGGAGTTAGGTGAATCGGGTTTAAGGTTAGAACAGGAAATCTTGACTTATGCAAAAAGTGGGCGCATGCCGATTATCGGCCCCAATTGTTTGGGAGTCATGAACCCGATTTTTGGGCTCAATGCGACCTTTGCAAGGGGAATGGCTTTACCAGGAAATATCGCTTTCTTAAGCCAGTCCGGAGCGATGTGTACAGCTGTTTTGGATTGGAGTTTTAAAGAAAGGATTGGCTTTAGCTCTTTTGTTTCTGTTGGATCCATGGCTGATGTAGATTGGGGAGATTTGATTGACTATTTAGGTGGCGATCCGAACACGCATAGTATTTTAATGTACATGGAAACTGTTGGGAATTCACGATCCTTTCTTTCAGCAGCGCGAGAGATAGCTTTAGAAAAACCAATTATTGTGATAAAAGCAGGACGCTCGATAGCAGCTGCGCAAGCAGCAGCTTCCCATACGGGATCTTTAGCGGGGAGCGATGAGGTTTTTGATGCAGCATTAGAAAGAGTGGGTGTGTTAAGGGTAAATACCATCGCTGAATTATTTCAAATGGCATCACTGCTTGCGCGTCAGCCAAGGCCTAAAGGCCCTAAATTATCTATTGTGACTAATGCAGGGGGACCGGCTGTTCTTGCTACAGATGCTGTCGTTCAACACGGTGCGGAGCTTGCTCCTTTAGGAGGTCAAGCTTTAATCGAATTAAATCAATTTTTACCCGAAGCGTGGAGTCATCGTAACCCGGTTGATATTTTAGGAGATGCTAAGCCTGAACGTTATGCAGCTACTCTAGATGTGCTCTCACGAGATCCGGAGTCGGATGGGGTGTTGGTGGTTCTTTCTCCGCAAGATGTGACTGATCCGACACGGACGGCTGAAGTGTTAAGGCCATATGCTCAATCTATGGATAAGCCGTTGCTTGCAAGCTGGATGGGGGGATCCTCGGTAGCACGTGGTGCCGAAATTCTTTCCTTTGCAAATATTCCCATGTTCGAGTATCCCGACGACGCTGCTGCAGCCTTTGCTACAATGTGGCGTTATAGTAAAAATTTAGAAATTCTTTATCAAACCCCTTCAAATGAGGGTTACCACCTCGACCCAAAGAAAAAGAAACTTTCCCAAGACATTTTGCTCAAGGCAAGGGAGCAGGGGGCCACTTTACTGGATGAATTTGAATCTAAACAAGTCTTAGAAGGTTATGGTATCCCTACAGTGCGTACTGAAATTGCCATTACTCAGGATGAGGCAGTAGCCCTTGCTAGAAAGATGGGATTTCCCGTTGTTTTGAAGCTATTTTCTAAAACTCTGACACACAAAACGGATGTCGGTGGTGTAAAACTGAACCTTAAATCGATCGATGACGTTGCCTTGGCCTATAAAGAAATTAAGGATTCGGTGACTGCGAAGGCTCGTGCAGAAGATTTTCACGGCGTTACAGTTCAGCAGATGATCAAACGCGATGGTTATGAACTTATTTTGGGCAGTAGTGTGGATGCTCAGTTTGGACCGGTCATTCTGTTTGGTGCCGGAGGGCAGCTGGTTGAAATTTTTAAAGATAGTGCTCTTGGGCTTCCGCCATTAAATACTAATTTGGCCGTTCATTTAATGAGAAAAACAAAAATTTTTCATGCATTAAAGGGCGTACGAGGTAAACAGGGGGTAAATCTCTTAGAACTTACCTCATTACTTGTTCGTTTTGCAAAAATGATAGCGGAAAACCCAGCAATTAAGGAATGCGATATCAATCCTTTACTAGCCTCTGCAGATGGATTTGTGGCTTTAGATGCACGATTTGTGCTTTTTGGCAAAGAGATTAGAGATGAACGGCTGCCTAAATTGTCCATAAGACCCTATCCATTTCAATATGTGGAAAATTGGACTTTAAGAAACGGGGTTTCAACTCTTATTAGACCGATTCTGCCTGAGGACGAACCTCTTCTTGTGGCTTTTCATAAAGAGCTGTCTGAAAACACGGTGAGACAGCGCTTTTTTGAGTTTTTAAGTTTAGACGATCGTACGTCTCACGAACGTTTAGTTAGAATTTGTTTTAATGACTATGACAGAGAACTGGGTTTAGTGGCTGAAATCGATGATCCGGCAACCAAGAAGCAAAGGATTATCGGTGTTGCGAGGTTAAGTCGGTTTCCCGGGAGCCAAGATGCCCAATTCACCTTAATTATTAGTGATCCCTTTCATGACCAAGGCCTTGGAAGCGAGTTGGTCAGGCAAATGATTCTTATTGCCAGACAAGAAGGTGTGGATACTATCTTTGCCAATATTCTCCAAGAGAATAAAGGTATGATTAAAGTCCTCAGTAAGCATGGGTTTACAATTACTACAAAGGAAAAGGCTTCCATAGTAAACGCTGAATTAAAGACTAAATATTTTACGTAGTTTTACAAAGCTTACCTCTATGATTAATTTAAGAATAAGGAGAGTCTCTTATGGGCATGATAGTAAGTTTAATTTTGAATACCATTGCTGTTTTTGTCACAGCGAGTATTCTCCCAGGGATTCGTCTAGAAGGGTGGACGAGCGCGCTTTTGGTGGCCGTCGTTCTTGGCTTAATTAACGCTATTATTAGGCCGGTCTTACTCATTTTGACATTGCCGATTAATATTCTAACTTTAGGACTCTTTACTTTTGTGATTATGGGGTTGATGGTCTTACTCGCTAGTGCCATTGTTCCGGGGTTTTACGTAGACGGTTTTTTGTGGTCAGTGGCCTTTGCTGTGATTTTAGCCATTGTTAATGGATTTTTAGGAACACTTGTTCAGAGATAAAGCCCTGTTGAGGACATTTAAAAGAGAAAGCGACGGCCCTTTAAATTTATTGTGAGGAAAAAAATTGGCTCGGTCATTCAAAGGAACAGAAAAAGTAGCCTTCATTGGCAAATGATTGAAAGAACGTTGATCGCTATGGCAAAGTTATCAGTAGGTCACGTGCGCTTTTCCTTGGCAGAAAGGGGAGTTTTAAGCTTAGAAGGTTGGGGAAGAATCGAAGAGGAGGTTAGGTTTTTCGTGGCATTCATTCGAGTAGCTCAAACAGTTTTTTTTGGACCGATTGGAGCTTTCTACGGGCGTTTGTAATGAGCAGGGGGGGGGGAGGAACGTCATTGTAAGCGGTAGCGTTACTTCCGCCCTACCTTACAGGAATGAGTGCATATCGATGCCATTTTGTCTTAGGAACCTTAATGCAACTTTGCTGTCTCTTGAGGTTTTAACAAATTATTCTTAGATAGTCATTTGTGAGCTTATACTTGTAAATGTATCCTGCTTCTTTCAATTCATTTAAAACTGTAGTTAGTAAGGTTGGCCTAACGGGCGTTTTCTTCGATTTCATAGGGAGAGAAGACCTTTGCTTCCTAATTTTATTGGCATGTTCTCTAAATTCAGCATAGTTATTAATCCATAAAGTCGTTGTTCGTCCAACTTTAACTGAGAAATTTGTTGATCGAGACAAGTTGTGATTAATACGTTCAACCAAAAAAGTTGCAAGCTTACGCTTTTTCCTATTTTTAAATCGCTTAGAAAGATTCGTACTAATGGGTTGAAATGGGGCGTAAATGGCATTTTGCCTCATAAATTCAAGGTAGTTCTCTTCTTTCTTTACTTTCTTCTCAGCTCTTGATTTGATGTCCGCTATCCTTAGTTCGAGCTCTTGAAAAAGATCTTGGCTAAGGTGCTTTTTGGCGATCATCATGAAGTGGTCAATATGCTTAAATGGGATATAGTTAAAAATACCATCATTTTTGCCTGCACCACCTGCAATCAGACCAACAAGCACATCTCGTGAATCCAGGTCGACTAAAGCTGCTCTTCCGTCAGTGGCGAGGGGAATGTTATCATATTTTACGTCAGCAAAATGGGAAATGCAGATGAATTGGATGAGTTGTTCGAATAATACTGTTGTGTAGTCATTCATTTCTTCATCATCCCAGCAGCATTGATAAACTCCTTTTTGCTCCCGATGATTTTCAGCAACAAGGTTTGCTCTTTCCTGCATCACAAAATAGGCCTCGTTGATATTGATGACCTTTGATCTTGGCACATGAAGAAGATAAAGATTGTTATCAATAACGACTTGTCGTGCTTGATCTGCTAGGCCCACATAATCTTCTGCCTCTTGGCGATCATACATAGGCTTAAATACAAATCCAGGGGCACTATCAAGAAAGAAGACGAAGTGTGCTCCTCCTCTTAGTGCTCTTGCCCCTGGAATGGGTCGATGAGAAAGCCAATACTTATTCTCATTGATATGGATCAAACTATCTTTTTGTTCCTCATCGAGAGAAAAGTCAAGATTAGAATGTGGTAGTGAAGCATAGCGGAAAGTGGCTAATGCTTGATTTTTAAATTCATGAATGGATAGATCCCTATCTTGAAGATCCTTATCTAGAGGAGGCACTACTTTTAGTTTTGCTGTAGCTCTCTTGATCGGTTTTAAAGAAGCTGCTGTATTCTGGCTAGATTCAGTAAAAAATCGATGTCGGTTTCGTGAAATTAACTTTCCAATACCCATGACCAAAGGAACAATCCCAGTTATATAGCTAATCACTTTTAAAATATTAAGAGGGATATTCGGTTTGACATCATCCTTTTCTACACGATAACCTTTTCTACCATTAAAGGAGCATGGTTCAATCACTCGATACTTTCTTTTTGAAAGGCAGAAGTAATCATCAAAAGCAGCAATAACAGAAAAATTTTTTAGACCGCTGTTACTAACTGATGCTGCAAATCCTAAGGCTCGCATAAAATCCTATATAATTCTTGCTAAGGATGTTAAATAAAAATGAATATTAAATTCATCTTATTTTTGCTCTCTTTGCAAGGAAGTGGAAAAGCTGCGGTTATTGACGAGTTTTTAGTCGCAATTTATGTCCAGGGTATACCGCTCTAGATAAGGCCTATCTTTTTTTGAATCAATTAGGTCGTTGTTGCTCAATACTTTCAGGAGTTTAGATTCTTTGATGTTTTTTGATAGCGCGCTTTTTGGATGTGGTAAGGAATAGTAAAAAAGTAAAAGCAGTTCATCTGTGGACATCTGGGCAGATAGCAGGTCTCGATAGAAAAGATGCTCATCCAATTTACCACTGTTGAGAAACCTTAAGATAATGGAGATGGTATCAAAATAGAAATCGACCAAGTCCTCAATTTTGAAAAAAAATTCTTCGGCGACAACTTGAATATTTTTGTCGGGATAAAGAGCTCTGTATGTGGTGAATAATGATAAGATTTGTGGTAAGGCTAATTTTTCCTTATGAATATAGGGAATGGGTAGATCGATTTCCCGCTCCTTTAATTTTTGCTCATCCACGTAAATGTCAGCTGTGATGAGTGAAAGGTGTTTGAGCAGCTCAAAGAAAGTTGTTTCTAGTTTTTGTAGTTGAATCTGGCGATTTTGTTCATAAAGAGCACGGGTTGATCGAGACATTTCATCTCGGGATAAGCGCACTTCTTCGTTAGAGTGACGATGGTTTTTGGTTAATAATTACAGTAACTAACAAACCGAGAAAGCTAAAATAAGCTAGCAGTGGATTTAAAATTCCCCCAAAAAAATCCCCGGTTTGCCCCCACGCCTCAATGGTTGCAAAGTGTGAGATGCCAATAGGGTAAAAACGGATGAGAAACAGGATTAGGAGGGAGAAGAGTAAAATTAATGGAAGTAATGCGATGATAAGGATTAATTTTGAAGAGATAATGCGTTTAAGATTCATTATTTAACTTGTTAAAGTTTTTTCTTTCATTTATATGAATAGCTCATGCCTAAGCCTAGGTGAAGGGGGGCAAAGATAATTTTTAATTCAATGATATTTAAATAATGGAGTCAGAATTGATGCGCTACCTGTTTTCTTTTCTTATCGGATTAAGTGCTATTAACGTGCACGGACTTACTGCTGTTGAAAACGCCCATAAAAACCCTATTATCAGGCAGCCTGTTGACCAGACAGATATTTTTGCAATTCCTCTCGACGAAGACGAAGATGAGCAAGACGCTGAGCTAAATGCATTAGAGCATCCAAAGAAGTAACCGTCAAGGATGTTCCCATGGCTAGTAAGCTTGCTAGCCATGTACAGTTTTTATTTTTGGCAGCCGGGGCAAAAATGGGTGCTTCTTCCTGCCGCTTTAATTCGCAAGATACTCCCTCCGCATCTTTTACAAGTTTGGTTTGTTCTTCTAAAAACATTCAGTTCGCTAAAATGTGATCCTTTCTCCCCATTTAATCGGTAGTAATTGCTTTTCCCACTTCCTAAGGTTGAACCCCTGTTGGCAATTCCATCTTCGAGCGCCTGCTTTATGCTAGCGTAAAGTTGCTTAATCTCAGAATCTTTGAGGGAATTTGCCCTTCTTAATGGATGTAACTTGGCAAGCCAGAGAGCTTCATCAACATAGATATTACCAAGACCTGCAATAACGCGTTGGTTTAAAAGCAGTGCTTTTATCTGATGGGACCGTTTAGCTACAAGAGCTTTTAAATTTAACCAGGAGAACTGCGGATCTAGCGGCTCAGGACCATAATCCTTAAAGAAAAGAGAGAGGTCATGAGTGAGGTAGATACGTCCAAATTTACGCACATCGATGAAATGCAATGTTTGATGATTTGAGAAATGAAAGAGTGCCCGATCATAAGGTGAGGAGAAGCTTCCCGTCTCAGCGATCACTAATCGACCGGACATGCGAAGATGAATGAGCATACAAACATCGGTAAAGTGGAAAAGGATAAATTTAGCCCTTCGAGATATCTTATGAATCACTTTTCCGTTGAGAGTGTGTTGTAAATCCTCTTCTGCGAACTGGGCTAAAGTTTTTGGCCATAGCAAAATACACCGGTCAATCGCTAGTCCAATGATACCCGCGTCCTTTAGGTCACTAACGATGGTTTCTACTTCGGGAAGTTCAGGCATCTTTTTTTAAAACCCTCACATGTTCTTCAACAGAAAGAGCAAGGCTACTTGGGTCATATCCGCCCTCAAGAACAGAGACGATTTTCCCATTGGCATATTTTGCTGCAATGCTTTTTACAATCTCAGTGAGAGAACCAAAATCCTGCACTGTCAAATTCATTCCTCCAAGTGGATCTTTGTAGTGGGCGTCAAATCCGGCTGAGATAAAAATCATCTCCGGTTTAAAATTTTCCATTGCCCGGACCAAATCATAACGGAAGGAATTTAAAACTTCATCTCTAGAACCAGGACCTGAAGCGATGGGAAAGTTAAGAAGATTGCCGCAACCTCTTTCTTCCCTTCTTCCTGTTCCTGGAAATAGGGGCCATTGATGCGTGCTAAAATAAAAAACAGAAGGGTCATTTTCAAAAATGTCCTGAGTTCCATTACCATGATGAACGTCCCAATCAACGATAAGAACCCTATCTAGACCGTAGTGATTAATCGCATATTTGGCGGCGATTGCGACATTATTTAGTAAACAAAATCCCATTCCACGAGCATGGCTAGCGTGATGTCCAGGCGGTCTTATTGCACAGAAGGCGACATCTAATCGGTCATGGAGAATGTGATCCACAGCCTGCAAAACCCCACCTACAGCAAGGAGAGCTGTCTCGAAGGATCGTGAGCAAATCTGAACATCACCTGTTCTTAAAGTAAAGCTTCCATCATCTGGACCCACCTGGGCAGAAAAATGACAATCTTCCTGAATCATTTGGATATATTCCGGCGAGTGACACAAAAAAAGTTGCTCAATCTTGGCCAGTTTGGGCGGAATTTTTTCTGCCATTTCAAAAACCTTTGAGTTTTTTTGCAAATTTTTTATCGCAAAAATTCTTTGGCAGTTTTCAGGATGGTGAGCGCCTGTTTTATGGTTTGCGAAAACATCGTCTATAAGGATTCCTAAGCGGGTTTTTTTGTTTTTATTCATTGTGAAACCCTAAAATAAATTTGTTTCAATTTTTATAACGCTTCTTGGCAAAAAAATGAAAGTTTTTCGAATTTTCAGAAAAGAAGCTTGCGAAAAAATAGCAAAGTTCGATAAATTGTGAACTTCCCGCAAGTTACGAAACGCAAAACAAGCGAAACGAAAAGCGGTGAAAATGAAGCCGAAGAGCTTCAAAGTTAGCTTCTTAAATAAAAGACGCTAAGCTTTTTTGACAAAGTGAAAAAGACAATGTACAAGCACAAAAAATGAAGCTTGTGCGATAAATCAAGTCAGTCAGCAATGGCTGTAAGATAAATCGTACGATTAAAATAAATAGCTCAAACTTTCAATAGTTTTTTTTATTGAGAA
>JBPQHD010000014.1:0-414243 GCA_051384485.1 Parachlamydiaceae bacterium | reverse complement strand
ACTTCCAGATTAGGTTTATCTGTAAGATTATTAATTCGATACACGACTTCTTTTAACTCTGCATCAGAAATTTTACCTCTTTCCGCTTTGTCTAGCATTTCGCTCATATTTATTCTCATACTAGATAACTACCTCCTGCTCAAATTGAGTTATTGCGTTTCTCTTCGACTTAAACCAGGTTGATGATGAAAAATCCAATATTGGGAAATTTTAGGATCAACGACTTCAAATAATCCAGCAGGATGCCATTTTGGATAATGACAACCATTTTCAATAAAATAGCCACCCCATCCATTAAGTTTGAGCATAGCATGAACTAAATAAGCCTCTCCGATCGCAAGGCGAGACTCGTAGCCATAATAAGACTCTCTCCCTAAGTCCCGAGCCAAATCCTTGGCCTCTTTACTAATGCATTTAATGATCATCTGTCATCCAAATATTTAATTAGTGTTAAGCACCCAAATATCCTTGTATAAAGGGTTATGCATCCTTTGTTTGCATTTTGGGCAAACGACCATCCCATTAGTCGACTTTGCCTCCCATGCGTCAATATATTCGGGGCTTATCCGCCACCCAATTCAATGGCTGGTAATTTGCTTTTAAAGCGATAGATAAGGCCTTAGAGGCATTCACAAGGCATTTAATCATTATCTTTTGTGCCAAAATAAATGAGGGTTGGGGAATGAATATCTAAGAGAGTAGAAAAAAAGACAAGTTAAAAATTTATTTTTAATATTTTTTTTTGATATAAATAGTCAGCAACAGTTAAAAGCCGTTGCTAGCAGAAAGAGATTAGGCAAGGGCAGTAAAGCGAGGTTTTACTTTGCCCACCTTAATGAGCTCGTGGCTGAGTAACTCATGGATATGCTGATTAGTGGCTAAAATGCGGCCTGAAGTTAAATCAATGGGTCCATTCTCATAGGAGGTTACCTGCCCACCCGCTTCTCTCACCAGTACAATCCCTGCCGCCACGTCCCAGGGCTTTAACCCTCTTTCCCAGTAACCATCCAGACGGCCTGCCGCCACGTAAGCCAAGTCAAGCGACGCTGCGCCACCACGTCTTACCCCCTGAGAAAGATTGGTCATATGGCAAAATTCAGCATAGTTGTTGTCATTAGTTTCTTTGCGATCATAAGCAAAACCTGTAGCTAACAAACTTTGATTAAGGTTTTCAACCCTAGAAACCCTCATAGGCTCTTCGTTAAAAAAAGCACCTAGCCCATCGGCAGCTTTAAACAACTCCCCTAGAATAGGGTTATAAACCACACCAATCACAGGCTCATTGCGATATAATAAGCCAATCGAGACAGCCACCATTGGGTACTGGTGGGTATAGTTTGTCGTGCCATCCAAAGGATCGATTAACCACATGAAATCTTTGTTCTCAGCACCCTTTAGGCCTGCTTCCTCAGATAAAACTTGATGTTCGGGAAATTTTTCATGAATAAGGGAAAGTACAAGCTGCTCTGATTCCGTGTCCGCTTCTGTCACTAAATCCCAAAAGAACTGCTTTTGAGTAATTTTTGAGAGCCTGCCCCAATGTTTTTTTAGGACATGACCAGCCTCTTTGGCCATTTGTTCTGCCTCAAAAAGAAGGCTGTTCTTGTCATTTTCACTAAGTTTTTCTTTCAATAGTTCCTCATTTTTTTTAAACTGCTAACCTTAGATGAATGATCCCACTAAGCAAGCGGTTGTCTTTTTGTTGATACCATTGAACTATAAAAAGGATTTTGTATGCAAAAAATGTTTATTACAGCCTTTCTATTATGCCTTTCTATTTACCCATTATTTGCGGAGGAAAATACACCCATGAGTACTGAACAAACCATCGCGACCATCGAAACTAACCAAGGTTCTATCGTCGTTGCTCTAAGACCAGATATCGCGCCAAAGGCAGTTGAGAACTTTATCCAACATGCTGAAAATGGCTACTATAATGGCGTCATCTTCCATCGAGTCATTAAAGGATTCATGATTCAAGGTGGAGACCCGACAGGAACAGGAAGAGGCGGAGCTTCTATCTGGGGAAAACCTTTTGAAGACGAATTTTCTTCCGAAGTCACTTTCAGCAAACCGGGCCTACTCGCGATGGCTAATGCTGGACCTAAAACAAATGGTAGCCAATTTTTTATCACAACAGCGCCGGCCCCCTGGCTTAATAATCACCACACGATCTTTGGAGAAGTGATTAGTGGTTATGATGTCGTTCAGAAAATTGAATCGGCTAAAACAGGTCCTCAGGATAAGCCTGTGGAGCCACAACAGATCAAACAAATCACCGTGCAAAAATAGCACCAGGGATGGCAAACGCCATCCCTTAAAATTATTCAAACCACCAAAAATTTTGATTTGTATGTAGCTGGCGGCCAAGTTGAGCTGCAGCATGCCCCACAGCCACTTGCACTGTTGGCCAAAGCCAATCATCACCGCAAAGAATCCCTCCCTCATTTAAATGTGGGTACCATGCCATGATATTTTTATAGACCGTATCCGTGTCGTGAAAAGCATCTAAATAGACTAGATCTACCTTTAACTTAAGCGCATCGGCAGCCTCTAAAGAATTCATACGAATAGGTTTTATCTTCTGCGTCAAACCAGCGTGAACGACATTAGATAAAAATTGCTGATAAACATAAGGCTGGCGAGGATCATTGCGATGCTTTAGCTCATCAGGAGAGCCACGCCAGTGATCAATAGCATAAACAACGCCATCTTCAGCTATCTCAGAAGCGATGAATCGAGTCGAATAACCAAGCCACGATCCTACTTCAATCACACTTTTAACAGCCCTTTGCTCGATAAGGTTTTTCAGTGGCTCTTGGTTAGTAAAAAAGCCCTGTCCGTCAAAAGGAAGGACATTAATTGAACGGTAAGGCTCAGGCATTTCAGCAGACAGGTGGCAAACACTTAGTAAAGTAAGAATAATTAAATATATTTTTTTCATAATTTTTACCATTTATTTAATATAATATCGTCATAAACAACATTATAGCGTTCATTATTTTTTAAAATATGATCTATTCCTTCGTTAGTAAATTTCTTACGACGCGCAACTTTCCTCTCATATAAAAACTTTTCATCACGCGTCCAATAATGATTAATGCGAAGGACATCCTTAGCAACATAGGGAGAAAAGGGGCCATCGACACGCACGCCATCCGTGTTCTGGCAAAAACCACCTTTTTTATAAGAGAAAAAATGTGGATTAATCACGTTACGCTTTGTTTTTAAAGGCTGCACAATGCTTTTGATTAAGTAATGCTCTGGCGCATCATCCTCAGCACGCAAAAGAAGAGAGTAAGTCATTCGCTCCCCTTCAAGGACTTCAGCAACAGAGGAGGTTCCATACATTTGCCAATTAACGGCTATCCCCGAAGCCGCTTTGTAATCTTTTAAAACTTCCGTTATCGTTTTTTTTTGCACAGGAACAATAAACTCGTCAGTGTCGATCACGGCAAGCCAGCGTATAATCCCCCTACTCATTCTAACAGCTCTAGAGTAAGCCGAGCATTGGATCATATCCCAAGCGGTACTTTTAGCGTCACGAAAGTAATAAGGCCAATTAATTAAAGTTACTTTTCCAGCTTTAATGTAAGGATCTAGAACTTCTCGGAAGTTGTCTTGGCTACGGTTATTAAAAAGGATAAAATGTTCGACCCCAACATGCTCATGGTAATCAATCCACTCCTTCAAGAACCTCGCTTCATTTTGAAAGATGGCACAGATGGCTAGCTCATATTGAAAAGCGCCTAAAGAATGAGTCAAAAAAATAAATAATAAAAAGATTTTTTTCATTTTAACTGCCTATGCTGCTAACAATAAAGCATCATAGCAGGATGCTGATAATACAACTAGGCTTTGTTAGAAAGGATGGAATTAAAGTGAAGTTTTAGAGGCTTTCCAAGCTTGATAATAGCTACCAACATCGGCAATGAAAGAGGGCTTTAACGCCCGCCACCCCAAAAGACGTCTTGCTCTTTCTGATGTCACTAGCTGGTTAAGCTCTAGTCCCTGATGAATAGGGCCATAACGCTCTAATGAATCTTTAACCGGCAAGGGAATCACTTTAGAATTAGTTTTTAAGTAAGAAGCAATCGCCTCAACGCAGTCTTTTGCCTGTGCTCGATCATCATCCACTCCGTTCAAGATGATAGGTCCAAGTTCTTTTTCAGCCGCCATCACATATAACCTTGCTAAATCATCAACATGAATCATAGCTAAATGATTTAAGCCATTTCCACAAAGAAAAAATCGACCCTTTTTCAGCGGCCTCGAACCATAGGGCTGTAAGCCCACCCTGCTTGCCGTAAACAATGCCTGGACGAATAACAACAGATGAGATAGACGGTGAGGAGGCTCTAAGAACCATTTCTTCATGGCGCGGTCTCCACCTAACAAAATCGATCGGCTTTAAAACCGTCGATTCATCAGCCGGTCGGTTTGAAGTTGAGCCATAAACCCATGTGCCTGAAGTATAGATCAACATTTTATGGACTTGTTGTTCCCGGGCATAACCGATCAAGGCCTCAATAACCCTGGCATCCTTTTTGACGCCATCCCCGCTATTTTCAAAAGCACAATGGACTAATACATTGGAGGAGCGCGCAGCCGAAGCAAAAACCTGTGGTTGAGAAAGATCGCTAACCAATGGTTCTATTCCTTCTTTTTGGAGGAGTAAAGCAGCTTTTTCGGATCGAATAAGACCATAAACATAGTGACCAGCCTGTCGAAAAGCTTTGGCTACTGCCGATCCAATATAACCAGAGGCTCCAGTAATCAATACCCGCATGACAAAACCTCAACATTCTTCGTAGCAGCTAAACCCCGAGCTTAGCCACTCGTTCATTTTTATTCATGCATGATTTGTGAAGCAAAGTTAAGCCAGTGTTTTTAATGAAAGCTCCAAAGCTTCAATAAGCAAAAGATACTGAGACTTAGCAGCAATCACCGCTCCATAGCGCATTTTACGCATTTGAGCAACACGTTGAAGAATGTCAAAAGAAATTTGAGGTTCTCTTCCTTCTAAAAGGTGAAGAAGATCATGGTAAAGACTATGGAAGGCAATAAAGGTACCGGTACGACCAATACCTGCAGCACAGTGAACCAAAATAGGTCCTTTACCCTTATATTGATCCGCTACCAGGCTAAGTTCTAAAAGACTTTCTGGATAAACAATAGACCCATCCATCCAATTTTCCATGTGAAGTTGATAGACAATACGCTGATTTCCTTGGTAAGTCACAGCACATTCACGCAATCGAATCAGCTCCAACCGCCCATCCGTCCATTTTTTTACGACCTGATCATTGATTAAAGACACATGATAAGCACCAAATTGCTTACTTTTATCCGCAGGCCAGAAAGCATCAAACTTATAATAGTATCCCTTCCCCTTCTCTTCCCTTTCATTGGTTACGCTAACAACAAGTTCAACACCCTCACCCCAAATCATTTGCCAAAAATCTGAGTGCGTTTCATGACGTGGTCCTTGTGAGGCAATATACCGATGTATGCCAAGTTCCATGGGGCTTGCATTAAAGTACGGGACACTTGCGATTAAATTATGGTCGAATGGGTAGGCATAGTAAAGAGCATGGTTTTTGTCCTTATGCTGCTCTAAGAGAGCGATGGAACACTGAGCGGGTAAAAATTTCTTGTAGTAGTGAGGCCAATAAAGAAAATGGTCTTGCTGTTCGCGAGCATGATCGAGCAGTTGTTGTAAATCTTCTATCATAATTTAAATACCTTGCGTGTATTCTGCGCAGTGACCGACGCGACTTCTTCAATCGAAATGCCCTTGAGGTTGGCCACCACCTGAGCAACCTCTGGCAAAAAGGCCGGCTCATTCATCCTTCCCCTTTTGCTCTGTGGAGCCAAGTAGGGAGTATCCGTTTCGATTAATAAATTTTCTAAAGGAACCCATTTAGCCACTTCTTGCAGTTCCAAACTCTTTTTGAATGTGACAATCCCACTTAAAGACAGGTACCAATCGCGTTCGACCACCTGCTGGGCCTCATGCATTGTTCCGGTAAAGCAATGCAAAATTCCAGGGCGATGGGGGTACTCGCGATCAATGATTGAAAAAAAATCATCAAAAGCGTCTCTACAATGAATAACAACAGGGAGATTTGTTTCGATAGCTAGGTGTAAATATTTTATCAGATATTCTTGCTGGAGATGTTTTGGCGAATAATCATAGTGGTAATCCAAGCCTGTTTCTCCAATGGCTTTAAAAACACCATCATGGGCAGCTTTTACAAAGGAATCGAAATGTTCCTCCCCAAATCGTTGAACATCATTAGGAGGAGTACAGCCAGCAAGATGAAACCAGGGATATGTTTGATTAAGCTCGATCCCTCTTTGAACGCTTAAGGGATCTGTGCAGATATTAACAATAGCGGTAAGACCTGCCTCTTGAGCCCTTTTCAACAGCGCTTCTGCTGTTGAAAAGGGAGCATCAGAGGTTACATGCGCGTGAGAATCAATGAAGTGAAGAGACATCCGATAACTGGTTAATAAGGTTCAGGGAGCTAATCACACTTTCCGTTGTTAATACTTGAGGCAAGATCATCGGCTCTTGGCTACCTTCAGCACCGTAAAGCACATAGAGGGGTACGCTACTTCTACCAAATTTTCTTAGCTCTTCCGTTATCGCCGGGTCGTTTTTCGTCCAATCGGCTTTAATTTTTACAACGCCCATTTCATCGAGTTTCTTTTCCACCTCGCTACTGCTTAAGACCACATGATTAGCTTGACAGATCAAGCACCACTTAGCTGTAAAGTCGATGATAAAGGGGATTTTTTTAGCCTTAAGCTCGTCAATACGAGCCTTGGAAAAGGGCTCCCATCCCATCTTATCACCTTGAGAAGAAAAAGTCACTGGCTTTGAACCTGCAGATTGTAAAGCTTCTCGGATAACAAATGAAGCTAAGATTAAGCAGCTTAATGTTAGAACATAGCTAGTCCAACGAACTTTCTTTCGCTGAACAGGCGTTCCCCATTTGCCATAAATCCAACATCCTAACGAGATGATTAACAGAGCTCCAAGAAGAAGAAAGATCGCGTTTTCACTGGTTTGTGCCCCAAAAACCCATCCGAGCCACAATACGGTCCCTAACATTAAGAAACCCATGAACTGCTTAAACGCATCCATCCAAGCCCCAGGTTTTGGCATCCAACGCAGCAACTTGGGAAAGGCTGCGAGAGCAATATAAGGGGAGGCCATTCCTAAACCGAGAAAGGTAAAGATAATCATTCCAAACAATGGAGGCAATGTAATCGCATAGCCTACAGCAGATCCTAAGAAAGGGCCTGTGCAAGGGGTCGCTACAGCGGTGGCAAACACGCCGCTAATAATGGATACGGAATAACCATCCTTCTTAGCAGTCTTTACTTGGGCATCACCTGCATAAGAAGCTAAGCTTGTCCCCAGCTCAAAGACACCAAATTGACTTAATCCGAAAATTAAAAGTAGAGCTGCTAAGATGGCAACGAAAAACGGTTCTTGAAGTTGGAATCCCCAACCGACAGCATGTCCATAAGCTTTTAACATCATTAATACAGCCGCTAATGCCCAGAATGAGACCAAAACGCCTAATGCAAAGGCTAAACCATGCATGAAAACCGTTCGCCGCTCTTGGCCGGCTAACTTCACAAAGCTCATCACTTTAAAAGAAACAACCGGCAATACGCAAGGCATTAAGTTCAGAATCATTCCACCTAAGAAAGCTAGCCCCAGTGCTAAAGTGAAAGCCTTAAAACTCACAGCTTCCTTAGAGAGGTCTAGCATTGGCTTTAAATCTTGATCTTCTCGGTTATTGATCCCTTGCCCCCCATTGTCCACAGGGGCTTCCACTTCCCAAGCTTGTCCCCCCATCACTAACAAACCCTTGAGTACTTTTGGCTTCTCAGTGGTTTTTAAACTTATGCGGTGATTGTCTGTCTCTTTTTGAGCTAGTTTAACAACAGGCTCTTTATGATAATCAACACCCGATTCTTCTGGGAAAAAGAGGGGGCTTTCATCCATAATAGAGAGAGGAGCCGTAAATTCAAAATGCACGGTATCATCTTTAAGGTAGGCAGATCCCATTAAAGACTTAGGTTTTTTAGCCAAAGCATTTCGAATTGTGTCTGCATGAGCAGAAAAGTTCGAAGCTGAAGTTAAATCTACCGGTAATGCAATTTTAGCTTCCGATTCGCCCGGTAGGCAGGTATCGTCGGAACAAAGAACCCAGCGAACAGCAGCTCCTAGTTCAAAACGATCTGTAGAAGCGAATTGAGAAGGTGTCTTTACTAAGGCAAGTATTTCGAAACGACCGCTATAGCCAAAGGTAACTGTTGCCCCTTTTTCAAATTTTTGAGGCACTGGCCATTCGACTTTTTCTACGGTAAATCCTTCAGGTAGCTGCCAATCAATAGCGGGAGCCATCCCCGAGTCGCCTGGATTTTTCCAGTAGGCATGCCAAGAATCTTCTAAGTTAAAATGAAGGGAAATCCAAAATGAATCATTTGTTGTAATGGCTTGTTTTTCAGCAATCATTGTCAAATGAGCGGGGGAGTCGGTTGCGGATAATTCTTGAGCTTCAATCGGATTAGTGTTAAAACAAGAGACCAAGACAAAGCAAAAATAAATTATTTGCTTTAGCAAAATGTTAACCTCCTCTTTGTCTAACTAAACTTTTTGGTTTAATAGACTTTAATTAATAAAGAAATAATATGATACTCAAAATTTTATTAATCAACAACCCTTTTTTTGAATCTTATATTAATTCCGATCTGCTTGGTAAATTAATATTTATCGGTTTAATTGCATTGTCGGTACTGAGCTGGATTATTATCTTATATAAAACGAGACAGACCTTTTTAACAAAGAGAAACTCATACAAGTTCAAAGAAAAGTTCGAAAAACAGAAGGGTAACCTTCTTAGCTTTGAAGATATAGGAACACCAAGAAGCCCTTTTCGAGAAATTTATCAATCCTTAAAGAAAGTTTCTTTAGACCTTCTAAGTAAAAACCATCATTTTCTCAAACATCAACAAGGGCAGACAGAGACTTCCTTTCTTTCTGAAAGTGATATTGATTTTGTTGAGGCCAACCTTCTAACAACCGTCAGTAGGGAGAGCAAGTCGCTTGAGAGAAACCTTTTTATTTTAGCCACAATCATCACACTCGCTCCCTTTTTAGGTTTGCTGGGAACAGTTTGGGGGATCCTCACCACTTTCTCCGAGCTCCAAGCCCAAGGGGGTCCGGCTCATCAAACAGTTCTTAATGGGCTTTCGCTAGCTCTCGCAACGACGGTTCTTGGCCTCATTGATGCGATCCCCGCTCTCATTGGTTATAATTACCTAAAAAATGCTTTAAGGGATTTTGAAACGGATATGGTTAGCTTTTCACGCGATCTTCTCGCTAATCTCGAACTCCGCTATCGCAAAGTCAATCTAAGTTAGGGTGATCGATGAGCCGACAATTTTTGCAACAGCGTGTCATCGAAGAAGAACCATCCATCAATCTAACTCCACTTATTGATGTTGTCTTCGTTATTCTCATTATGTTTATTGTGATCGCACCCCTTTTAGAAATGGAAAAAATCGATCTTGCCCAAGCTTCGCCAGCAGCACAAGAGATCTCGAATGTAAAGCAAAAAAGCCCTATTACAATCGAAGTAAAGAATGACAATGCGATACGTATTAACCAGACGATCATTCCCTTGGAACAGCTGTTAAATCGATTAAAAAAGCTTAAAGAAGCCTACCCTACGGCCAAGCCACAGCTCTTTCACGATAAAAAAGCATTCTTTGGCACCTATCAAGAAATAAAGACAGCCTTAGAAATAGCCGGTTTTGAAGAAATGGATCTTATTTTAAAACCTAGTTAACCCTCCATGAGACCGCTAAACCGCCCCCTTCTTTTTTGCAGCTTCTTAGTTATCGCGGCCCATGCCGTCCTCATGGCCTATTTTAGCTTTGCTTCTCCGTTGACATTGCCACAAAAAACAAAACTTGCTGTTACAACCATCAAGCTAGGAAAAGAGAAACCTCCACAAAACGTTCAACCATCAGTAGTGACGGAAAAAAAAGAAAATAAAACAACACCCCCAATAGAAAAAAAAGAGTCTCCACCATCTCAGGCTAAACCATCGCCTCGCCCCCCTCCGACTAAGCAACCGGTTGTTCACCCAAAAAAAGAACGTTCCCAAAAGCCTAAAACAGAGACAAAGCCTTCAACACAAAAAAAACAAAGCAACAAAAAAAGTAACAAGCCAGCCAAAAAACCTGATGCACACACTAAAAAGACAAACAATATTGATAAAAAAGTCGCTTTAAAAAAAGAGCTGATCGCTCAAGCACAAGCTAGTTTAAATAAGGTTGATTCTAAGGCTAAAAGTGAGCCCCTTCCTGGCCTCAGCAGTGAGCCTTCTTCTCCTATTCAAAGCTTCTCTGCTACCATCTCTTGCCAATCAGAGGAGGTCTCTTCTGTCGAGCTATCCTACAGAGAAGAACTCGCGAACCGATTAAAACTTCTTCTTCGACTTCCTGAAATGGGAGAGATTAATGTAAAACTAACGATTCAAAAAAATGGCACCATTAAACACTTAGAAATTCTCTCTTCAGAAAGCTTATTGAATCGAAAATACGTGGAAAAAACTCTTCTTCAGCATACAATGCCTAGCTTAGGCAAGCAATTTGGTCATGTTGAGGATTATACCTTTACTATTACAATGAGAGGCTCTTAAAGCCATGTTTTATTCCTTAATCACATTTTTTTGTTTTTTCTTCGCCCTCCCCCTTTTTTCCGACGACACCCCCATCCTTGTCCATCTCTCTACTGAAAAACAACTCCTACCTCTTTACCTATCTCCAATCCAAGTTCAAGAATCGGGTTTTTCTGCCGAATACCTTAAGAAACTTGAAGACGTTCTAAAGTTTGACTTAAATTTCAATGGTATGACAACAGTTGTTAAACCCACTAAAGAAATGCTACAGCTAGACCAAGCCACCTCTTTTCAACAACCGGAGAAACTGTTTAAGTGGCAAAAATTTCCTGTTTACTATGTAGTCAAATGCCTGGTTAATAAAGGGACTCTTAGTGCAAAGCTCCTCATTGTGAATCAAGAGAGTGTCAAAGCGGTTGATGGCATTGCATTAACCGGCTTGCTTGCCGAAGACCGAAGAAAAATGCATCTTGTATCTGATCTTATCTTCAAAGCCCTTTTTAATCAGTCGGGAATAGCACAGGCAAGGCTGTTGTATACTGCTAAGCAAAAAGATCCTAAAACAGGGAAAAGTGTTTCAACGGTCATCGAGGCCGATTATGATGGTGCCAACGCGAAAGCGATCATCGATGACAAAGCTCTCTGTGTCACTCCCTGCTATTTCCCTCCCAAACCAGGCCATCTATCCAGAAGCTTTGCCTACGTGTCATATCAATCAGGGCAACCCAAAATTTACTTCAGCTCGATTGAAAATAAGCAAGTAACGCGATTTACCCTTCTTAAGGGAAACCAGTTTATGCCTGCTTTTTCACCTAACCGTGACCGAATTGCCTTTGTATGCGACGTTACAGGAAATCCTGACCTCTTTATCCAGAAATTAGACCCTGAATTAGGGCCTGTAGGAAAACCCATTCAGCTATTTACAAGTCGTTTTGGTACTCAAGCAAGCCCCACCTTTAGCCCTGATGGTCACCAATTGGCTTTTGTGTCTAATAAGGATGGATCACCTCGTATTTATGTCCTAAAAATACCGAAAGATGAAAACGTTAAAAATCCACAAGCCACATTGCTAACAAAGCAGAATCGAGAAAATACGGCTCCCAATTGGTCGCCAGATGGTAAAAAAATTGCCTATTCCGCTCTCACAAAAGGAGTCAGACAAATTTGGGTTTACGACCTTGATAGTGGTAAAGAAGAGCAGTTAACGGATGGCCCCTTCCATAAAGAAAATCCCTGTTTTGCTCCAAATAGCCTCCACATCGCTTTCAACTCCTCTCAAGGGGATGGCCTATCAGATATTTACGTGATTAATCTTAATCATAAAAGAGCCGTCAAAATCACCTCTGGTAAAGGCGAAAAACGCTTTCCTTCATGGGAGCCAAGAGCAAATTAAAGATTTTAACTTGCCTAATAGCGGCCCTCTATTATAACCTATTAGTCGATTTCACCGCAAAAACACCGTCTATACAAATCTTTAACCCTTTGGTAATTATGAGTTCGACCTCAACTACACCTCGTGGCACACGATTTCTCAACGAATCCATGCTTCTAACGCCTACCGTTGACCATGAAAGCAAAACTAGATTTATAAGTGTCACACCACCGAAACCCCGCCAATTTACGCAAGAAGAATTGCGCGAATTGTTTCAGGAAAAACCCTCAAAAAAAGAAATCTGCCTCAAAACGTTAAAGGCCATTCCTTTTGCGATCATTAATAGTGATAATACCTCACTGATTAATTCACTATTTGGACTTGCTCGATCTGTGTATGGGCTTGTTAAGGATTTCTTCCGAACGCTCATTCACGTTTCCAGAGTCATTGCTGCTACCGAACTTTCGCGTGCTTTTTCTTTACCTTTTGATATTTATTCTTTCGTGCTGAATGGCTTTGGTATGATAGCTGATCGAGGAGAAGCTAAAATCGACGCTTTTTTAGGCTTGATAGGTAACGTGAGCGACATTGGAGACGGAATTTCGGCTATTGGTTCAGTTCTTATTGAATTAGGAGCCTTGGGGGCAACTTGGAGCAACTTAATGGGACCTCTAAGTGCGGGTTGTGCAGCCCTTTCTGCTGTTTTTATTTTAATGAATGCCAGAAGCTTATATTTTAGCACCAAGGTGATCAAAGAGCTTAATCAACAGCTTAACATTGATAAGCCGAACTACCGGGGTGCCGCAAAGGTATTAAAGACGCATCATTATGCTTTAGAAAACCACTGCGGTGTTGATACACAGCTAGTTAAGGATAAAATCAGATCTCTTTACATCCAAAAACAATATTTAGTCACGGCAGAAGAAAAGGAAAATGTTAACGACCGATTAGATGATGTATTCCGTTCGTTGAAAACCAGGATTCGCCATAAGCAATTTACTGAAGCATTAGGTATGGTGATAACTAAAATAGGGATCGTAGCCACAGCTCTTTTTATTTTTAGCCCGCTATGCCCGGCCCTATCAATTGCAGGTCTCAGCCTCCTAGTTGTTCTGAGTACGCTAAGCATGTCTAAAATGGCTTTTGACTTTTATGCTAGACTAAGATTTCAAAGAACGATTCGACAACTTTGACATGCTCGTCTCTACGCCTCGATGGGAGCGTAGAGACGCTATCCCTTTACAAGAAAATGCGACTCCTTGATAGCCAAAATACATTACGTCTCAGGCCAGAAGGAAGAATCTGATGGTTCCATTTATTCCCATGTCTGCAACATAGCTAGTAAACAAACGTTAGTCTCTTCCCATTGAGATCGGTGAGGTGCCCATCATTTCTGTCACCGCAAGCCCATCCCAGCTTTAGCTTAAGACTTTTGCAAGTATATAAAGCCAGAGAAACTCCAGGGTTACCACGAGTTTCGCGAAGCAGGTGGCTATAGGAGCATTGCCTTTACAAATTGTGGGTATATAGCATTGGGGAAATTGTAATGCAGCGTAAACTATTTTATCCCCCTGACTAGATGACCAGGGATTAATTCCCTAGAAGCCTTTAGCGAAGGGAGCGGTCACAGACTCCTTATCAAAACAACCTATTTTGTATAGACTTCGTCTTAAAATTTTGGTAGCATCCATGCTTAATCTAAGTTAAAAGGTAGGGAATGATGAAAAGCAAGATTTACCTCCTCCTCCTCATTACTTCCTTAGCAGGAGCCACATCTAGTTGCTCTAGGACAGGAAATGAAGTATGGGAAGATACCCAAACGGCTCAAAGGCACATGTATCGTGGAATGCGTTCACTGGGTGGCAAGCATGGCGATTCCCGAGCCGTCTGCTCACGAGATGCTTTTATGCCTCAAAACAATTACCTCGTGGAAAGTGACTATATCCCCATTTCAGATGTTCCAAGCGATAATCTTTCCATGGGAGATTACATCGCTCCTCAACCAAGAGAAGCGCCTGGAGATCCTAACAGCACGTTGCCAGGAATCGATGCTTTTAGAGATCCAGCTTTCGACCCTCAGCTAGCCGCTATCTTTCGCACCATCCACTTTGGCTACAATAGTAATTTAGTCCAAAATGATGAGGACCTCGCGACGATTCGAAAGGCAGCTCAATATCTAAAGAGGCACCCCAATACCTATTTATTTGTTGCAGGTCACTGTGATGAAAGAGGCCCAGACGCTTATAATTTAACTCTAGGCGCTAAAAGAGCGAATTCCGTTCGCAACCTTTTAGTTAACGAAGGAGCAAATCCAGACCGCATCTTTACCATTTCCTATGGCAAAGAACGTCCTGTCATCCTCGAGCACCATGAAGAGGCCTGGGCTAAAAACCGAAGAGCTGAATTTCGAGTCTATCATAGATGAAGGCAACCTACACTTTCGTTTTAGCGTTACTCCTCCATTTTCCTTTGTTTTTGGAAGGTTATGGAAAAGGGGTTTCAAATACGGTTGCAGATCTACAAAATACCTGCAGCCGTTTGACTCACCAAGTCAATAATCAGCGCACAGAGCTCACAACCTTTGAAGAGCGCCTACTTAATTTTGAACTGATGCTAGAGTCTATCAGGGATGAGCTTCGTTCAAATAAAGACCAGCAAAGAGAATCTCTAAACACACGGGACAGCTCATTAGAATTGAGAATTTCAAGCTTGGAGAAATCGAATCAAGCCTTAGTCGCCGATATCAAGCAGCTAACCCAGCATGCCAATGAAACAGCAGCAACTTTAAAAAAGTATCAGCAAAAAATAAATTCTTTAGATCAAGCGATTTCAAAACAGAATCGGAATCTGAGCAACATGCAAAATGCGATTTCTTCTTTGATCGAAGCTTTAGATAAGACTGAAGACCCAGATAGAGCCCAGTATAAAGTCAAAACAGGAGATAGCCTTGCTAAAATAGCGAAAGCCCACCAAACAACAGTAGAGGCAATTAAGGCATTAAATGGCATGAATTCCGACAAGATCATTGTTGGCAAAACGATCAAAATTCCATGTAAACCATGACACAAAATGAACAAGCAATCGGCATTTTCGATTCTGGCTTGGGTGGACTAACGGTCATGAACGAGATTGCCCAAGTTTTGCCTAATGAGAAACTTGTTTATTTAGGAGATACAGCTCGACTGCCATATGGGGACAAGGATCCTGAGGCAATCATTCGGTACACCGTTGAAAACACCCTTTTTTTAATGGAACAAGGGATCAAATTATTAGTCATCGCTTGCAATACAGCTACGGCCTATGCCATTAACAAATTAAAAAGCCTTTTTAACATACCGATTATTGGAGTCATTGATCCAGGCGTGATCAAGGCCGTTGAGGTAACAAAAAATAACTATATAGGAATTCTTGGCACAAAAGGCACCATTGCATCGCGTGCCTACGAACACAAAATTTTAGAAAAAAGGCCTTCAGCAACTGTTATCTCGATTGCTTGCCCTTTATTTGTTCCACTTGTCGAGGAAGGAATGCAGGAGCATCAAGCAACACAGTTAATCATCGAGGAGTACCTACTGCCTTTAAAGCAACATTCTATTGATACTCTTCTTCTAGGCTGTACCCACTACCCCATTTTAAAGCCGTTTATTCAACGCGCTCTTGGTCATCGAATTACTATTGTCGACTCTGCTACAACCTGTGCCCATTTCGTTGCCATCACCTTAAAAGAGAAACTATTAGAGGCCCCCTTTACCTGCCCCCAACCCAGTCAATTTTTTGTTACTGATAACCCTGAAAAATTTCAACTTCTAGGTAAAAAATTTCTCCGAACTAGAATGAATCAGGTTTCAAAGATTAAATCCTTAGATCTAAATGGTTACCAAAACCTTCTTCAAAGTCGCTAGCCATGGAAACCAAGTGCAAGTGAAGGCAGTCCTTGATCCCTGTCAGATGGATCAGGAAACATTTGTATGCTAGGCTGTGAGGGATCGGTTTTTAAAGATAGGATTCTTTTATCATGTAACGATACAAACCCCACCTTAATAGGTAGGTTAGCAAAGAAACCGTTAAAATAAGCCACAGGAGAGACAAATTTGAATGAGTAACCCGTTCAGAGTCGATTAACTGAGCATTCTTAAGCAAAAATTTATAATTGCTGCCCTGGTAGAGCTCTAAAGTTCCTTGCATAGCGACTGCTCGTTTTGTTTTTAATTGGATAGGGTCAAAAGGTTGCAATAAAATTTGTTGTGCTGATTTAGAAGCTAAGCCCACACAACAGCTCCTAAGATTGGGTTCATTAGATAGCACCCACTGTTTGTGACTGTCGAGATACAAAAATCCACGGATCACAACAGGCTTGTGCAGCCTCTCATTAGTAGCGAATGCATCGTGTATGAGATCATGAAAAGATATTTTTTCTATCTCTTCTCCGGCAAGCTTGCCTGCTGTAACAACCATAAAAAGCAAAAAAAAAGAAATAAGCTTACAATCATTAACCATTCTTTTACACTATCAGAAAAAACTTTTTTGCTATACCATTCGCATACATATCGATAATTTTTTATACCCTATGAGCCACTATCTTTTTACTTCAGAATCCGTTTCCAGAGGGCATCCTGACAAAATAGCGGATCAAATTTCCGATGGTATCCTGGATGCTTGCCTTTCCCAAGACCCTTTTTCTATGGTCGCTTGCGAGGCTTTAGTCACTAAAGGAATGGTCGTTCTTGCCGGAGAAATTACTACGAATGCCCAGTTTTCTTTCCAAGAGGTGGTGCGATCAACGATCAAAGAGATTGGCTATGACGATCCTCGAGCTGGCTTTGACTATCGATCGTGTGGAGTACTGGCTTCTCTACACCATCAATCACCAGACATTGCGATGGGGGTTCACGAAAGTGTATTTAAGGAGCTCGGGGCTGGCGATCAAGGCCTAATGTTTGGTTATGCAACAGATGAAACTCATGAGATGCTCCCTCTACCTATTGCTTTTGCGCATAAAATTCTTAACACCCTTGATTATTATCGCACTCACAAAAAATTACCCTATCTTCTTCCTGATGCCAAGTCACAAGTCACCGTAGAGTATAATGATAAACATGAACCCGTCCGTATTCATACAGTTGTTCTCTCCACTCAACATAAGGAAAGCACAACTTTAGAGCAGGTTAAGGAGGACATGAAAAAGCTCGTCATGTCTATAGCTCCTGAAGGCATGATTGACGAAAACACCCTCTTTTACATTAATCCTACAGGGCGTTTTGTCATCGGTGGGCCTGAAGCAGATACGGGCCTTACCGGTAGAAAAATCATTGTAGATACATATGGGGGCATGGGAAGACATGGTGGAGGAGCCTTTTCCGGAAAAGATCCCTCAAAAGTTGACCGCTCAGGAGCCTATAGCGCCCGTTACATTGCCAAAAATATTATCGCTGCAGGCCTTGCGAAACGATGTGAAGTACAGATTTCTTACGCGATAGGAATTTCACGGCCTATTTCTATTCGCATTGACACAATGGGAACAAGCAGAGTCAATGAAAACTTGATTAGCCGAGCTGTGCCTCTTGTTTTTGATTTAACGCCAAAGGGTATGATCCAAATGCTTAATTTAAGAAGACCGATCTATCTTAAAACAGCTTATGGCGGTCACTTTGGAAGAAGCGATCAAGACATTTTTACATGGGAGCGTACTGACCGCACTCAAAAGCTATTAGAGGCGATTAAGCAAGAAAGCTACACGGCAAGCTAATGCTAATATGGAACCTATTGCTGATCCCTTAAGCCAACAAAAACAGAAACTTAAGCAGCTGCTCAAACGAAGGCTTAAAGCTGCACAAAAATACCTTGAGAAGTGCAATCAATTAATCGCAGAAGCACTACACTGGCAAAACTGGCAACATGATGCTGAACTATTAAGTGCCCACCACTACTTATTAAAAAGAGGCTTATCGGAGGTTCAGCTCCCTGATTGGGAACAGGAAGGCAGTCTTGTTACCATTCATCTTAACCCTAAGTGGACCCCCCAAGAAGAAATCTCATTTCGATTTAAAAAGAGCAAAAAGCTAAAAAGAAGCATTACACCCTTAATGCTGGAGCAGAACAAGGCTGACAATACTTTGCAAAAAATAGAAAGGCAGCTTTTTGAATTAGAACAGGTCCATTCTCAAGAAGATCTCGAAGGTTTCAAAAACCTCCATGTGATTGAAAATCAGAAAGTACATACAAAAAAAGAGTGTAAGGAGCCCCCTCTTCCCTACCATGAGTTTTTTTCAGAATCCGGAATCCCCATTTGGGTGGGGAAGAACGCCAAAGGTAATGATCAACTTACATTCCGGTTTGCTAATGGCAATGATGAATGGTTCCATGCCGCTGAATACCCGGGATCGCATGTCGTGTTGCATCATCAAGGGAAAGGCTACGACGACCCGGCCCTTCAAGATGCATTGCAGCTAGCCCTTTTCTATAGTAAAGGACGTTCTAGTGGAAGCGGTGAAATTGCGGTCACTAAAAAAAAGTATGTAGCTCGATTAGGAAAAATACTAGGCAGGGTTCAAATAAGTAAACATCAAGCGATGCTTGTCTCACTAGATCAAAAGCGTATTCAAAACATTCGCATGCGTTCCAAGGCTTAGGAGAATTATTCTTCCTCGTCTTTAAATCGATAGCCAACCCCTCGCACGGTTTCAATCCAATCGAAGTTAGGACCTAACTTTTTTCGTAGAGCAGCAATATGTACATCGATATTACGGTCAACGATAAAGGCATCATCATTTTGCAGGTCATCAAGCAATTGGTTACGTGTGAGAACCTTTCCTGGATTGCCCACCAAACGGCGAAGGATTCCAAATTCGGAAAGAGTTAAAGGAATAGGCTTATCTTTTTTCTTTAATTGGTAACGATCTACATCCATTGAGAAGTGCCCAAACTCTAAGATTTGATGGGAAACTTCCGGTTCCATTTGTCTCCTTAAAACAGCCTTTACTCGAGAAAAAAGGACTTTCGGGGAGAAAGGCTTAGTGACGTAGTCATCCGCACCTAATTCTAAGCCCAAGACCACATCTAATTCCTCACTCTTAGCAGAGAGAAGGATAATAGGGATATGCTTTAATTCAGGATTGTTCTTGACTTTACGGCATACATCTAGGCCATTTAACCCGGGTAGCATAATATCGAGAAGGATCAACTCGGGTTTTTCCCGCTCAATGGCCCTCAGCCCATTTAAACCATCGGTTTCAACAAGGACTTTAAAACCCGATAGCTCTGCCTGCATTTTAATTAACGCGGCAATGTCTTCTTCGTCTTCGATGAGTAAAAGCTTTTGCTTAAGCATTATTAAACCCCGTGTTTATCCAAACCCACTTACCGGAGAGAAGGTGTGCTTCCCTCAGCTGAAGCAAAAGTTGTTTCCCTTGACAAGCTTTCACATGATTAATGCCATTAGTTATACCGAATTGTACAACAAGGGTTTCTAAAGTAACTTTGTACTCAGCCTATCTAGCTCTACAGCGAGAAAAATTGTAACAAAACACTTCATTTCCTCCTAGTTCTAAAGTACTAGGCCTCATACATCCTCTATGCAGGACAAACTCTCGAGAGCGGTAAAGAACTCTTGAGATATACGAAGAAATGGTTTACAATATTCTTTCAAAAAGAGATTTCAGAATGTTTTTAGTCGTTTTCGTCTATGCCCTTTTTGCAAGTGTTTTTACGACTGCAAAGACAGCCTTGGACTATTCTCAACCCCTCTTCCTTGTCGGAAGTAGGATGCTGCTTGCTGGTTTTCTTCTTCTGAGTTATCAGTATTTCTGGCGTAAGGAGCATTTCTCTTTCAATCGAAAAGACTGGACAAAGCTTTTTTTATTAGCTCTTTTTAATATCTACCTTACTAATGCGTTTGAATTTTGGGGTTTAAAATATCTAACCTCTTTTAAAACATGCTTTATTTATAGTTTATCTCCTTTTGCATCAGCACTCCTCTCCTATTTCGTTTTTGCCGAAAAAATGACGCCAAAGAAATGGTTAGGCATGATTATTGGATTCATTGGGTTTATCCCTATTCTGCTAAACCAAACCGCTTCAGAAGAATCTACAGGGCATCTCTTATTTCTCTCTTGGGCAGAAATATCCGTAATGATGGCTGCACTATGCAGCGTGTATGGCTGGATTCTCTTAAAACAGCTGGTTTCTAAAAACCAAGTTTCTTCCATCATGGCTAATGGCGCAAGTATGTTTATTGGGGGAGCTCTCGCTCTATGTCACTCTTTTTGCGTAGAAAATTGGGATCCGGTACCTGTGACTGAATTTGCTCCTTTTATCACATGCACCCTTGTCCTAATTTTCGTCTCCAACTTTATTAGTTATAATTTGTACGGCTGGCTACTCAAACGCTATTCAGCAACCTTTATGTCTTTTGCAGGCTTTACAACTCCTCTGTTTGCTGCTTTTTTTGGCTGGCTTTACTTAGGCGAAATCATCACCTGGCCATTCTACCTTTCAGCTGCTATTGTTTTTGTAGGACTTGCTTTATTTAATCAAGAAGAGTTGAAGGCTGAAAAATTAAAGGCTGTGAGAACATAGGGGTTAGCTATTAGCAAGGCCAAAGTTCAAGTGCAAAAAATCATCGTTACGTTTAAACTTTTGTTATAATGAACAACTCGCTTTAAGTAACTATGGCCTTTACCCAAGCAGGACGCTTGACAGATGAGCTATTCGATCGTTCTCCTGTCAATGGTGAGATAAAAAATATTGGATCTCCTATTTTAAGGGCTTTCGATCGTCTTGTCATCTCTCACTTTATCTTTACCTTTGTTCTTGCTGTTTGCGCTTTAATGGAGTTCTTCTTTCTTATCATTTTTTTCCCCTCCTTACTTCAAAGCTCTCTCTTTTCTTTTAGCATCGCAGGTTTTTTTATGACCCTCTTTGCCTGTTTAATGCTGAAACAATTTCTAAACGCCCAGCGACCAGAAAAAATCTTTGGTTTATGCTTGCAGTTTATCGAGCAGACAAAAATAGAGATGCGCTATCAAGAGGGGGAAATTGATCACCATATAGCCTTAGCACAAGCCTGTTGCAAATTTGCGGATCTGCTGCATGGCCGAGAATTTTATTTCTATTCCCCACCAAAGTGGATGTCATTTTTAGCCCCTTTTCTTGAAAAATTTAGTTGTTATTGGCATTGGGAAGATCTTCATACGTTTAAAGAGCTATTATTAAAGACTTCCCTTGAAGAGCATCTAAAGTTAGTGCGCTGTGCACCTACCAATCTTCATGTCCATGCGGCTTTAGCGAATGCCTACGTCATGCTATCAGGGCTTTACTTGGACCCGCGGAAAATGGAAGGCTATGAAAGCGATGAGTGGATCCCTAAAAGCAAGTATGATGAAGAAATGTACCAACGTTTTCGCATTGCGGCAGAATGCGCCATTGAAGAGTTCAAAATTTTAAAGGAGTTTGCACCAAACGATCCCTGGATTTACACCCAACTCGCTTACAGCTATCGCGATCTCAACATGCCTAAAGAAGAAATGAAGGCCTATGAAGCGATCATTAGCCTGCGCCCTCATGACCACGATACACTGTTCAAGCTAGGCATTCTCTATTTTAAGCTGGGCGAAAACGCTCTAGGCTTAAAAGTCTACCAAGAGCTAAAAAAAGCTCATTTTAAAAAAGCAGAAATGCTAATGAATTATTATGGGATCCAATAGATCCCTGATAAAGTTTTTCCTCATTGCTCATTCTTTTGTGACACAATAAAACAAAGAGTTGGAAATCAGTAAGTAGTTGCTACCAACCCACTAATTAAGGATGTTCTATGTGGTTAAAAGGACTCATTCTTTTAGGGATCCTTGGCATTTCAGTAGCGGGGATAAGTCTGTTCTTTCAAGAAAAGGCTAGCGATACCGTAAAGGCGCAAATCGGTGCAATAAGAAACGATCAGTTGACAAAAGCTTACTATGGCTTCACTTCACAGGAATTTCAAAAAGAAACATCACTAGAGAAGTTCAAAGATTTTATTAAAACTCTACATCCGATTCTACACACCAATGAAACTTTTAAAAGTTATCCTGTCGCTTATCATACTTCTATTGTAAGAACAACGTTTGATAGTCACCATCAACAGGCCATTATCGATTATAGCTTACTTAAGCAAAAGAATCGATGGAAGATTTTCAACATTAAGCTGATGGGAGCAAGCAATCATCTTTCCGACCCCACGATCAATCAACCGGAAACACCTGTAAAAACTTTTTTCGCACTCCTTCAAAAGGAGGATATCGATAAAACACTTGAAACAACAACCACAGCAAGATTTCGCAAAGTGATTCCCAAAAATGTTTTTGTCGACTTTGTAAAAAACCTCAGTATCCTCAAACACCACGATCGGCTAGATGTTAGATTGCTTTCAAAAGATGGGAATTTAGCTACGATTAATGTCTTGCTATATAAAGCAAACGATGTTTTCCATATGCAGTTTTCAACCACTATTGAAAATTATCTATGGAAAATACACAGCATAGAAGTCCTTTCCGGTGATGGCATCGTTGTTAAACATCCACAAAAAGAAGATCTCGTCAAGGCCGTCAAGGCTTTTCTTAAATCCATTCAGCATGCAGATTATTTGACAGCTTATTCGCAGTATACTACCGATGAATTTAGGAAGGCTTCAAGCCAAGAAGAACTCAAGGCTTTTTTTATAAACTACCCTTTTATAGCCATTAATCAAAAAAGTCGGTTTTATAAAATTGCTGTTGATCATAATATTGCTACGGTAACGAGCCAGTTTTTAACTGAGTCTAAAGAAATTCATTATGTGCAATTTTTATTGATTCACGATGATCGGCTATGGAAAATTTTTCATATTCACGTTTTAGATGACAATGCTAATAAAGCCGCGGAATTAGGAGTTTAATAAATGCAAATCATTGGCGGGCTATATAGGGGGCGCAAGCTCCATGCTCCGAAGGGACTATTAACACGTCCCACCTCGGCGCGACTTAGAGAAACCCTTTTTAACATTGTACAAAACTATATTGAGGATGCATCATTTTTAGATCTTTATGCAGGCTCTGGTGCCATGGGGCTTGAAGCTTTAAGCAGAGGCTCAAAGCAAGCCACTTTTGTTGACCAAAGTAGAGATGCAATCGCATGCATAAAGAGTAATAGCGAGTTTTTAGGTGTTGAAAAGCATGTGACTATCATCTCCGGAGATGTCTTTAAAACGTTAAATAGACTAGTACAACACTCGTTTGATATTATTTATGCCGATGCTCCCTACACGGAAAAGAAGTCACTCTCTCTTGCATTGCTTCTCTTTTTTGACCAAACAGAAATTTTAAAAGAAAAAGGCATGCTTTTTATTGAAGATACACTTTCATCCCACGACACTGACCAATTGCGTTCTTTAAAACTCATCAGCGTTCGTCATGCAGGACCTTCCTATCTTCATCAATACCAAAAGATCTTATGTTGACATCGGGTACTTTTTGCAGAAACACTTGATCTTCCCTCTTATGCTCACCCTAATATCATTGCTCAAACAGGCAACCTCATGGCCATCTAATCGTTGAGCTTGCGAGTAACGGCTCAAAAAACCTTCTTTTTACTGCTTATAAAAAGGGTTGAGTCCTTACAACTGCCTGGCGGAGCCATAAAGCCAATAATCCCGTTGTGAGCTATGAGAGAGTAACCGTTGATTAAACACATTTCGTGCTTAAGTTCGTTCATCACGTTTATGGGCTTGACTTAGAAGAAGAAAGGATTCTGGCAAGAGCTAATTCTATTTAATGGCTGATGGAACGGTTAGCTTCATCAGCGTCTCGCTATTAAGAGAAATTGCCAACAACAAAATCTTCGAAAGCCTGTGTTCATCCCTTGACTGAAATGGTAATTAGGCAAAAGCTTCAAGCATCAGGAAGCGATCGAAGTACCTCTTTGGTTATCCTTTTATTGTGCCGAAGATCCAAATGATCCTCCTGCTCCTCTATAACCTTCCTCGCAATTACTTGTACTAATTTCGATTGATCTATTTTTCCAATCTGCTCAAGGTGACGGATAGCAGTAGCAGACTTAGCTAGTACAGGCTTTTTTAATAAGCTAATTAACACTTTGGCTAAATCTTTTGCATTCTCTTCTTGCGTTTGTGTTAAAGCAACTTTTTCGTTTAATGTCTTCTCAAAATCCTGCAGGGATTTTAGATTCTGTTGGGCTCCTTCGACAAAGTCTTTTAAACGTGGCTGCTTGCCTTCTTGCAAAATCTGTTGGGCAGCATTTACAACCACTTGAAGCTTCATCTGCCAGGTATTCTTATCCACTAAATAAATCGCCCTACCTTCCAAATAGGGGGCTTTAATCCCTTTGGGAGGATTAATCGATTCCCTCGAAGGGTCGAAGAGATAGTATTCCTCTGCTTGGACAAAGTAAGGGCTCTGCCCATGGATACTGAGAGGGCATGTTTGAGGTAGAAGGGGGAGAGGGGAAACAGGGGACTCATATTCTTTTGCACGTTGCAAAACAGACCAAACATCTATTGAACAATCCATTCGATCTGAAAAGCAATAAAAGGCGTCGGGATCTACCCTTGACATGTAAAAAACTTTTGAGTCAACGTGTCCATGCACAAGATAAGATGGGTGAAAGGGAGAAATATGCCCCTCCAGTACTCTCAAGGCTTCCTTAACCACCTTACTTTCTTGGCTTTCTCCCTTATGTCTACTAAGGGAAAAGGGACACCAGCCACCTTTTTTTACACCCGAAGAAGGTTCGATCATAAAGTTCTCCTCACATTCTAATTACTCATAGAAATCACTTTTAGGTCTTGTTGCTACCTCTTTTCTAAGCTCAGGCAAGTCTTTAAGAGATTTAGTGAAAGCGCGAAAGAAGGAGTCAAAATTATTGCTTCCGCTAGGAAATTCATTTATTTTCTCTACAGCATACTTTGTTGCAATATCGATAATAGGAGACTCAGGTGAAACCGGGCGGTCGTTATCTAAAAATTCTATCACTTTTCTAAAATGTTGCAACTCTTTAAAATTTTTAAACACCTGACAAACAACGCTTTTTAGGCGTAACTGAAAGCTCGCTTGAGCTGTGGTTAAAGGGTTGCGTTTAAAATAACTAGACGAATTGCGTATCAACCCTTCATAGTTACTAAACCCTTCTAAAACTCGTCCTGCTGCTCGTTTAAAACTTTGATCATTACTCTCAAACTTATGCTTTGTGAGAAAGTTTTTTAGGTATTCTTTATTCATCCCGCACAGTGGGCTAAAAATCGCAGAGCTGAGGCTAGCATCGATCCACGGCTTGCACATCTGTGTGGTTAAAAATCGCACAGCTTTTAAATCATAGAAACTTTTTGTTGTTGTCACTGTGTACTGATATAGCCCTGTAGGTTTCACAGTTGTACGAGCCGGTTTTAAAGATTCAACGAAAGGCGGCCAACAATCCTGAGTGACTTGTATCGTTTTTGAAATGAAGAAGGGTTCCCTTGTTGGATCTGCCTTTACAGCGAATATTTGGTGCCCTTCGAACGCACATTCTATAATAAAGCAGTGCGCAAAGGTAATATGAATATTACTTAAAACGCCCACGACGGAATCATAAATCGCTTTTTCTTGCATTGCACGAATTTCTTTTTTACGAAGCTGTTCTTCTTCCTTACGAAGCTTTTCTTCGCTACTAGGCACATGAAATAAAGTTGATATTGAGATTCCCATAAAAATCCTCTAATAAGTTAGGGCATAAACGCTTGGTTAATGCCATGAACAACACCATTGATACTCTGCTTATCCGGTAAAACGATAGGCACACCATTGACCGTTACAAGGCTGTCATTCCGATTAACGCCTAGCTTTTTGCCGTTAATGGTTGTTAAATATTCATTTTTAAAATCGTTCATTGTGATTTTCGCAGCAACAATGTGATTTTTTATAAAGTTTTGGAGTTTTTGAAAATTGTCTGGCTTGAGTAGATCCTTCCATGTTCCACTAGGAAGGTTATCGAGTGCAGCGTTTGTCGGTGCAAAAATCGTAAATTGATTCTTATTTTCCAATAACTCTGTTAAATTTGCAACATTTAAAGCTGTAATAAAATTTGAAAAACAAGGATCTAAGGTCATTACATCGAGGACTGTAAGGACGTGACGCTCTCGAAGAAAGGGATTCTCCTCCGAGGAAAAAATCGATGTAAAAAAAATGCTAAAGAGAAGCCTAAATTTCTTCATTTCACTCTCCAAATAATCGCTTTGAAATATCATTCATGTTCACTTTCGAAGCCTGTTCCTTGCCCAGTATTTCAAACTCCTCGCAAAAATTTAACCCTTGTCGATCAGCAATCGGATCTGTCCCTGGAATTTTACATTGATTGGGAGACCCCAACGCATGGTGTCTACAGTTAATGCAACAATGTAAATAGGAATCACAATAAGGGCATGTTAAGCGAAATGGAATCTTAACCGGTAAATCATAAATTGGTTTAGCACAATGCCAACAAACAATACTCTTCTTACTCATCGCTTTTCAATTTAAATTGTTGTTTTGGCGCGATTAACGCCATGATGGCAATCAATCCTTTATGATCAAACTCTTGCTTATCTACTAGAGCAGGACTTACTGGCCTCCTCACAAATGACCCCTGATGCCATCTGAAGTAAAAGGCTCTTCTCTCTTTTTTAAAAAGCTATTTTTAATCATCCGTTAAAATGATTGCGACCTGCCTAGGGAACGATAAAAGGCCCTCACTCACTAGTAATGATAGGTAGAACTTCTCCTAGAGAACAGATAACCAAGGTGTATCATTAGTTAGCGCTCATATTAAGCTTGCGATCGTTTCTTGGGTCGTGACAATCTCTGCTTCTTTTCTTGGTAATAATGCTGTTGCCACGAGGCTTACAATAAATAAAATGCCAATTAAACTTAAAGCTTTTGCCGGGGCATCATCAGCAAAAAAGCGCGTTAAGTAGCCACCTCCAGCAGGTCCTAAGCATTCAGACACACACCAAACCATTCCCATTAAAAATGCACTAACCATACCTGGGTTACTTTTACAAAGAATATTTCCAAAGGCAACGGCTACCGGCTGAATGACACCAATGGCAGCTCCCATAAAGAAAAGAATAACTAGCAATGTCCCGGCTTCTAGACCAGGGAAGAAAAGAAAGGCATAAAACAGCACCATCCCCACCAACGTTGAAGCAAACATCACGCGCTGCGATGAATACTTGTCAGCAAGGTATCCACTGGGGATCATCATGATAGCACTTCCGATGATAAAAGAAAGGTGCCCGCCCCCATAGGCAATCATCCCACTATAGCCACGACTCACCAAAACATCGGGTAAAAGGAAAATCGCAGACCATGCAATCGTCTGATTACAAACCTGATTAATATATAAAAGTCTTAGCTCGCGATTTTTAAAAAAATGCTTAAAATTTTTTGTACTGAAAGGGGTTTTCCTTGGCTCGTTATCTTGTTCTTTCCGTAAATAGCCGAACATCAAAAGGACTAGAGCTAAAATCAAGGTAGGAACGGCGATTAAGACAATATGTTTTTCTAAAAAATAATAAAGTTGAGAAAAGATGATTTGGCTAACCGCAAGTCCAAGTGCGCCTCCCGAAGAAAAAAGAGCGATATAAAAGCTCTTGCTTTTCTGAGTTAGACTACCGACAAGTGAAGTCGCTGCCGGGTGAAAGGCACCGGATCCCATGCAAGTGAAAAAAAAGAAAATGAATAAAAGAATATAATTTTGTGTATAGATAAACAGAGCGTTGGCGGTGGTTAAAATTAATCCTAAAAGAACTAATCTTTTTTTATACCCTTTATCACACAGGCCCCCGAAAAATAATTGCAGCCCTTCGCCCAAAAAAGCACAAGATGCCGCAATCGTTCCTGCCATGGCAAGGTCTAATCCAGCCATGGTTTTATAAACAGGCCAAATACCCAACATAAAATCGACGAAGAAATGTCCTATCCAAAGAAAGACAACCGAAGTGAGGGCAGAACGTTCAGAATACATATCTCTATTGTTTTATAAAAGTTTTGCAAAAGGCAATAAATTGTATAATATTTTTATATAATAATCGAGTAAAATTATAACAAATAAAATTTGACAGAAAACGCACGCTTTTTTAAATAAAATAACTAGGGGAGAAAAGGAGGAAGAATGCTATGCAAAATCATTTAATTATAAAAAAAAGCTCTTATTCTGTCTCAACTACTATCGATAAAATCACGACATTCCTGAACTCTAAAGAAGCAACTATTTTCGCTATTATTGATCACTCAGAAGAAGCAAAAGTAGCAGGGTTAGAACTGAAAGAAGAGAAACTCATCATTTTTGGAAATCCCAAAGTAGGGACTCTCCTAATGAAGGAAAACCCTATTGTAGGCCTTGATCTTCCCCTAAAAATATTAGTTTGGGACTCAGGTGAAGGGACGCTTGTGGCCTACCATGATCCCCAGGTTTTAGAAAAAGCTTATGGAATCACTAAAAATATAGAAGTGTTAAAAAACATCAGCGCAGCCCTTAACCATCTCACTTCTACTTTCTAAATAAAAAATCCATCGCTAAAAACAAACTCTTCTCTGCCATCAAGTTAGAAAAATGGCAGATGCAACAACTTTTTATCTAAAATTTCTTGCTTTGGTTAAAAAATAATGTTACATCTAACCTTCAAAGGAAGATTTTTATCTTGCTTATTGTTTAGGCAACTAGAATCCAACTTAATAAAAGTGTTTAAAAGTCTAGCTTTTAATGTTCCTGCTTTTGGCAAAGCAACTTTTTGCTAAAAACAAAAGATGATACGGTTTTTTTTAAACGATCTTTAAAATTAGCTTTTAGACTCTTGGGTGAGTATCAATTTCAAAGGAGATTAACATGGATAAACGTGACTTCACTAAACTAGTTTTAATGGGAATGGCTGCAGGCTCATTGATTGGATCTCAGTCTTTAACAGCAGGCGGACAAGAATGCGAAGCTAATCACTATGAGAGTATGTTAGCAGCAGGCTGCGGACAAGGGAAATGTGGCGGTCAAAAACCACCTGCAGATAACCACACCTCTGACAATGCGGACTACACAGGCCATGACAACTATGGCACAGGTAGCAGCTATTACAATAAAGGTGCAACAGGTGGTACGAACCAAGGAAGCGGTTCAGGTCATGGCTCAAGTAGCAATTACTCCCACCCAAATGCTAGCCAAACACAGCAAGGAAGCAGCAGCTATTATAACACAGGCTCAAGTAATCAATACAATAGAGGAGCGCCACCACAAGGCAGCGGCTCTTCTTACGAGCACCCATCTTCAACTTCTAGCTATCCTTCATCTTTTGAGCAACAAAAGTCTCCTCAGCAAGGTCGCCACCTAGCTGCTGATGAAGGCAATTAAGGTGAAAAGCAGGCTTATTTAATTTAGCTAGGGCTGCAATAAAGGCAGCCCTTTCTTTAATTCTCCTATGCCATTTAACGTGTCTATAATCTAAAACATCTAATGGAGAGATATGAAAAAGCAACCTTTAAAAAGTTTAGCTCTTCTAGGCTTAGTGGGCGGTCTTCTTGCCATCGATCGAGTGGAGGCAACACAGGCAATTCTCGAAACAACGACTTCCACCTCTTCGGTTAATACTAATCAAGAGCTGATGAGTGAAGAAGAACTCCTAAAAGAGCTCAATGATGAGGGAAAACGAACCTACAACAGCTTGGACGCTGAGGGAAAATTGCTCGCTAGAAAAGTGGCCAGCCAAATTTGCAGTAGTTACAATGAATGCAAAGGATTAAACCGTTGCCGGACAGAAAAAAATGCTTGCAAAGGACAAGGTTCTTGTAAAGGACAAAGCACATGCTCCATTGATGATAAAAATGATGCTGTCAAACTAGTCGCCGACAAGATGGCTAAAAAAAGAGCTCAGGCCCAAAAATAAGCCATGGCACATCCTCAACTTCCCCATTTAGGCATCGGCATCGGCCTTCGTCCCGTTCATTATGAATATATTTTTGACCATTGTCCTAACATTGACTGGTTTGAAATTATTAGTGAGAATTTCATGGTTGATGGGGGGCGACCTCTAGAGAATTTAGAAAAAATCCTTGACCGCTATCCCGTGGTGCAGCATGGTGTCTCGCTAACCATCGGAAGCCATACTCCTCTCGATTTTGCCTATTTAAAGAAGTTAAAAGACCTTACTAAAAAAACCAAAACTCCCTGGGTTTCTGATCACTTGTGCTGGGGTAGAGCACCAGGAGCTCACTACCATGACCTCTTACCTCTCCCCTATACTAAGGAAGTCATTGATTATGTTGCAGAACGAGCAAGAATTGTACAAGATTACTTAGAACTCCCCTTTGCTTTGGAAAACTTATCGTCCTATGTCACCTTTAACCAAGATGAAATGCCCGAATGGGAATTTTATTCTGCGATTGTGGACAAAGCAGGTATCTATATGATGTTGGATGTCAATAATGTATACGTATCTAGCCGCAATCATCATTTTGATCCCATGGCTTACCTCTCCTATATTCCCCTCGATAAAGTTCTACAAATCCACCTAGCAGGCCACACTGATCATGGAGATTACGTTTTAGATACTCACGACACTTATGTAAAAGATGAGGTGTGGGATCTTTACGCCCGTATCTACCCTAAAACAAAAGGCGTCTCTACATTACTAGAATGGGATGATAACCATATCAGTTTTGAAGACACTTGGAAAGAAGCGTTAAAAGCTAAACAATTTCAACAGAATCTCACCGAAGCCCATTCTTTATGTCACACATTTGCGAACCCCAGCCTCCTCAAAGTCTAACAAAGCTTCAAGAGTGGTTTGCTAGTATCATCACACAACCTATCGATGATCAAAGCCAAATAGCCCCCCTCACCCCTCGAGGAGCTCCTATCGAAAAGGAAGCCGCGATATTTATTAAACCAAGCCCAGCCTTGAAATCCTATCAAAGGATTGAGATTTATAATCAGCAGTACTGGTGGCGGCTTTTAAAAATTATGCAAGAAACCTATCCTCTGGCTGTACGTTTATTCAGTTACGAAGATTTTAATCGCACCCTAGCGACTCCCTATTTGCAAAAGTACTTTCCTAATCACTGGTCTCTGAGTTTGCTGGGGGATCGTTTGCCCCAATGGGTAGAAGAAGAATATCATGCTGATGATAAAGAGCTCATCACTCATTCAGTCGCTATGGATCACGCCTACAACCGCGCCTTCTTCTCTCTTCATTACCCCGCTCTTTCTCTCGAAGATCTGCAAGGTGCTAATAGCGTTTTAATTTTAAATACAAAACTTCATTTGCAACCGCATGTGCGATTGTTTAAAATGCCTTTTGACCTATTTGCATTTCGTAAGGAACTAATGAAAGAGTCTCCTGAATATTGGGTAGAAAATGACTTTCCCCAATTAAAAAAGGATAGGACCTATCATTTCCTTGTCTATCGCAGACGCTCTTTGATGGTGACTTGGAAAGAGATCTCTCCTACTGAATATGCTTTACTAGAACAATTTTCATTAGGAGCAAGCGTAGATGTCATCTGCCAATGGATCGAAACCCAACCAGAAACCACCCAACAAGAAGCAGAAAGCCATTTATCCGCATGGTTTCAAGATTGGTCAGCAGAAGGAATTCTTACAAAAGTTAAGCAATCCTAGAGAAGCTGCCTTTTTAGCACTCTATGCAGCTGAAAAGCAAGAATACTTCATTGAAGATTGGCTAAACCAGTGGGATAAGAACGGACATCCAAAAGAAGTCGATAGGCGACTTGCTCAAGAGATCGCTTTTGGCACGATGCGCATGAAATTAACGCTTGACCATTTTATCCTTCAGTTGAACGCCTTTCAAAAAGTAAGCTTAAAATTAAAACCTCTTCTTTTACTCCGCTCGGCAATCTATCAGATAACGATGATGGATAAAGTCCCCTTGTATGCGGTTGTCAACGAAACCGTTGAGCTTGCCAAAAAATATTGTTCTTTTCCTATTGCAGGCTTCATTAATGCTATTCTTAGAAAGAAAGAGGCCGTTCCATTGAAATACTCTGAAGGAGCTTCAGCCAAAGCTTTAAGCCTTCGTTTCTCCTATCCTCAGGAGCTTATCCAACATCTTTTAAAGCAATTTACCTTATCGGAAACAAAGCAGATTTTGAAATCCGGAAATCTTCCCCCTCATTTAATGGCCCGAAAGCGCTTCACTAAAGGCTTAGAAATGGTCCCGCTTTCTTCATCCAATCTTGCCAACTACACGTCTTCTCATGATTGCTATATTCAAAACAGGACGCCCGCTCTTCTTTTTCACCATCTTGCTCACAAAAGCCATTTTGAACCAGACATCATCTTAGATCTCTGCTCATCTCCCGGAGGAAAACTTCTCCTGGCTCATGACTATTTCCCAAAGGCTTCTTTATTTGCCAACGATGTTTCTGAAGCAAAGATAGAACGAATCAAGGAAAACCTGACCAAGTATCAATTTTCTGCTCATCTTTCTACTATCCCTGCAGAAGAGTATCCTCTCGAAAGAAAATTTGATTTAATCATTGCTGACATCCCCTGTAGTAATACAGGAGTCTTAAATAAACGGCCGGAAGCCCGTTGGCGCTTTTCGAAAGAAGCTCTCGCTGAGCTAAAAACACTTGCACACGGTATTCTTAGTCGTGCAAAAGATCTGCTCACTGCGAATGGGAAGATATGGTTGATGACTTGTAGTATCCTTAAGGAAGAAAACCAAGATTTAGTTGCATCCACCTGTTCCTCCCTACACCTCTATTGTACCCATCAAGAATTGATTTTGCCGGATGATCAAGGCAATGACGGAGGTTTCGCAGCCGAGCTGGTATGGAAGAGGTAAGATGAAATTAAGGCAACAAGGACCCTTTCTTTTCTGGCATTTCGATCTCCTGATTCCCTTTAAAAATTTGAGACATGGGTGTTTTTTAAAACATGATAGATTGAACTTAGACCTATTCCAGGAAACCTTTCAATTACCGACCGCCTCCCTTACCCAAATTCACGGCGACCACATCATTAAAGCAAAGAAGAGCGGGGTTATAGGAGAAGGCGATGCCTTGATCACGAAGCAAAAAAACCTTGCTCTCACAATTCGCCATGCCGATTGCCAAGCAGCATTGATGTACGATCCCACTCAGCACGTGGCTGCAGCTATCCATTGTGGTTGGAGGGGTTCAGTTCATGGCATTTATACTAAAACGATTCAAGAACTCCAAAAATCATTTGGAAGCCGCCCTCAGAATCTACTTGTCTGCATTTCTCCTAGCTTAGGCCCACAAGCGGCCCAATTTATTAACTACCAAGCAGAGCTTCCCTCGTCTTTTTCCCCCTATCAGATCAAGCCCTTGCATTTTGATTTTTGGAAAATTAGCGAAGATGAACTCCTAGGCTCAGGAATCCTCAAGAAACATATTGAAATCGCCCGGCAATGCACCTACGCTAGCCCTAACAAGTACCACTCTTATCGCTATAACAAAACACAAAAGCGGTTGCTAAGTTTTATTGCTCTGCTTTAAGCGCTGAGCCCTATGTATCTCGAGCTCTTTCTTAACCTGCTTGATTTGGCCCTTATCATAAATACCAAAACCCATGATGGCTTGTTCTATCTTATCTTTGGAAAAAGAACTCATTTCTTCTCTAAGGGAAGCAAGCTTCTCCTTAAAGGCCTTTTGTCTTAGAGGCACCTTCATATTTCCCAGCGTATGGTGAAAGGCTGTTATAAACAACTCATCGACTAAAATTCTCCCAGGACATAGATATCTTTGTAGGTGGCAAAGTTCTTCTATCAATTTCTTACGAAACTGCTTTTTTTTCTTTAGATCGTAATGTTCTTGATATCCATTCCACCAGCCATCAAATTTATCCCTCACCTCACAGCAAAATAAGCCATTTTGGTCGATGGCTTCAGGTGCATGTGCAGCATTTTCTAAGGTTTCTTTAAACAGCTTTTGATAGTGTTTAGCTTGCCCTAAACGCCTCAGTTTTGATTCTTTTATAAGATACGAAAAAACATAGGGATTCCCTTGAGCACATTGCCAAGCAAAATCTTCTAAAAGATCAAAGCTAAAGTAGGTAGGGGCAAGACAATCCACCGCCTTTAACTCCCCATGAAGATTAAAAGCAAAGGACTGGGGCGTTAAAGGAAAAGGGGTAAAGTATTCCCGAGAAGCTAGTCCCTTGAGTAATTTGATGATTGGCTGAGCACGCTTTTGATCCTCTTGTGTGACTGCTTTTAAGGAAGGATCAGACCAACAAATATCCGCTAATGTCTCATAAAGCCGTTCTTGAACCACTACTTGCCCAAAACGGCTGACCGCAACAATGTTTCTGCCAATCACCCCACAATGTAAGACGCTAAGCTGAAAACGTTTAAGATAACTCCATGACTCATTGTGATAAATGACTATCTCAAGTTCAGGATCATTGGCAACAGAGTAGACAAGGATCCCATCTTCATTCTTTGGCTCTCCTAAAATCAGTTCTAGATGATCAATTTCAATCTTTTCTCCCGACCGTAAGGACTCTTTCCATTGGAAATGACGATCATCCATTTCTTCAAAATGTGTGTAACCATGTTCAGCTAAATTGGTCTCTAGGGCTTCTAATTCGCTACGAAACTCTTGATTATTAGAGGGCATGTCTTTTCGGATAAAATGGGTAACTCCCCATAGGAAACGATGCAAAAACCGGGCTTTTGCGTAACTATTATCCGTCTCTCCTTGAAATGAGGGAATCTGGTCATCGGCTGCTTCTTCAATGCACTCAAGCCAATCGTTAACTTTCCTTTTCTCTGAAGAAGAAAGGCGTTCATCAAAGCTCATTTTTTTCAGTTGGAGAAATGGAATGCTAGTACTCGTGATTTCTTCAATAATAAAAATGCGCTGATAAAACTGTAGTCGACTAAAAAGTTCTTGTAGCCTCTTTAATTCAGAGGACTTTTCTTGGTTAGGAACCTTATCAAGTAAAAAGTGAAGAGCCCTTGAGCTACGCTTTTTTCTTATGTCTTTGCATAAAGGCCCAAGATAATGATTAAAGAGTAGTAACAAATCCTTTGCTTGATCAAACTGAAAGGACGTAAAAGAATTTCCGGACAGACGTTCTTGAATACCATTTCGAAGGTGTTTTTCTGCTTGTTCTAACTCTTTAATTTGATCAAAAAAAAGCTGTCGAGTGAGTTGGCATTGTCTGCTCAGTTTAGAATGTCTCGGACGTAAAGCAGGAAAAGCTAATTGAATCCATTTAATGATTCTTCCAATACCATAGGAGCTATTATAAATACGGTTACCAAAAACCACTAGCTCCTTAGGGCTAGTCGTATAGGATATTTCGACTAAGTTAGACGCTAGCCTTTTTAATGACATAGTTGGCTATTGAATAAGGGCATCATAAACAGGTAATTCCTCTTTTCTTCGTGGATTAGCTGCATCATAGGCAGCCTTTGCTTCCCGATCATAAAGAACAAATTGACGACTTTTATAGTAGGGTTCTGTGCGGTCATTCCAGAAATCCTTACGGAAATCTTTAAGGATTGAAGCATAAAAGCGGACAATGCCATCGTACATACTCACCCATCCCATATACATCTGATCAACATATTCGCAAAAATAGCTTTCGAAGCCTATATAGAGTTCGATGTTTTCAGGACGCACCATACCAGCTTGGAATTGCGTTGTAATAATAGGATCACTATTTAATTCTTGCAATAGGCCTTCCACGAGATCAACCACTAACTCTCTTGCACCGTTTAACTCTAAAATGAGCTGTGTGGAAAAAATAATGCGAATCACTTCTGCGTAATCGGAATAAAAGACTTGAGAGTCTTCAAAACGCAAGCTTTTCTCCACCCGCATTTTATTTGCATAGGTAATGACAGCTCTTGAGATAGGCTCTACATCGACTTTCTTTTCCCAAAAACTATAGGTAGGTATTTTAAAGACACAACAACTTGTCAATGCTGCCATCAGAACTAAAGAAAGAATTACTTGCCAAAAGCGCTTCATATGCCATTCCATTTTATATTCCAATAGTAATTTTTCTCTTCTTATTTGAGAAGAAAGAAAATACAATACCTACCTTGAGGCTTAAATGAAGGATTTAGAATCGAGTGAATAAAGAAAATAATGACCCACTGGTAATTGCAGCATTTGACTTCGACGGCACAATCAGCTACTTCGACACCTTAATCCCTTATCTTTGGACTATTGCAGGCACTTGGGCCACCGTCAAGAACCTATTTCTATCTATCCCCATCTTCATTCGCTTCCGACTCAACACAATGACAAGACAACAGGCTAAGGAGGCATTGCTTACAAAATTTTTAAAAGGTAAGCCATTCGATCTTGCTAAGACAGCAGGCAGAAGCTATGCCCAGAAACGACTTAAGTGTTTCATTAAAAAGAAAGCCCTAGAAAAAATTCAATGGCACCGTGATCAGAATCATCTTCTGGTTTTAGTAAGCGCTAATCTCGATGTTTACTTAACTCCGTGGGCGAAAGAAAAAGGGTTCCAATCTGTTTTATCCTCGCAACTGGATGTTGATCAACAAGGCAATTTGACTGGCTTCCTTAAGGGCAAAAATTGCTGGGGTGAAGAAAAAGTTCAACGCCTTCAAAAGGTATTCGGATCTAAAAAAAACTATATCCTCTACGCCTATGGAGACAGCCAAGGAGACCAAGAGCTGCTCAATATGGCAGACTATGCCTTCTATAGGCTCTTTTAGTTTTACCTACGGAAGCACAAACGCTCTTCTCCATCCCTCTTGAGGGATAACCAATTATGACAATGTGTCCCAAGCCATAGCCAGAAACGGCTTTGCTTAACAATGCCTGGTGTGGCTAAAATGACAATTGCTACACTGTTCATTATTTGTTATAAAAAAAATTTTTGTCATCTCCTGCGAAAGGGATAAGCGTGAATACAACTATGAAAAACAGAATTTTTTCCCCATTTTTCCTTATTGCGGTTTTCTTTTTCGGTTGTAACGTTGGTCCCAGATATGAGCAGCCTGAAATGGTAATCCCTGAAGAATGGAAACGAACGAGTACACACCCTGCCGAGATGAAAGGACTGTGCTATTGGTGGAAAGTGTTTGAAGATGAAAAGTTAAACAGTTTGATCGAACAGGCCTTGAGCAATAATTATAGCCTTAAAGCCGCTATTGAACGAATCCTGCAAGCTAGAGCAGAGGCTGGTATGTCCGGATCTGACCTTTATCCCCATTTTAATGCTTCTCCTTCCTATACTAATGAAACTTTTTTAGCCAAGGCTTTTGGAGCCAAAATTCTTTCTCCTTCCAACACGTCTATCCCTCAGTTCAGGCAGCACCAAATCACCTACTCTCTCCCCTTTAATTTAAGCTGGGAATTAGATCTTTGGGGCAGATTAAAGAATATCTATAGCTCTGCCACCGATCATGCTGAAGCTGAATATGAAGCTTTTGCTGATCTCGCCCTTGTACTTACTACTGATTTAGCTGATCGTTACTTCCGTATTCGCACACTGGACCAACAAATCGACCTATATTTGAAAACAATCGAGACGAGAAGAAAAGCGTTAAAAATAAACCAAGATCGTTACGAAAATAAAATCATTAATTATAATCCTGTTACACAGGCAAAGTTGGATCTTGCTAACATTGAAGCTGATTATTATGAAGCTAAACGGCTTAGGGAAAACTTAGAAAATAGCATTGCTACGTTGATCGGTGTTCCCTCTTCCTGCTTTTATCTTGAATATCATCCTCTTACAAGTAATGCTCCTCCTGTTTTAGCTAGCCTTCCTTCTGAAGTATTGCTAAGGCGCCCCGATATTAGGCAGCTAGAAAGAGAGAGAGCTTCAAGTCATGCACTGGTTAGAGCCGCTTATGGAGCCTACTTCCCTTCATTATCTTTGACGAGTGCTATTGGCTTCTTAAGCCCGGATTTAAGACATTTTTTGTCTGCTAGAAGCAAATATTGGTCGGTAGGAGCTAATGCTTTTCAAACCATCTTTGATGGAGGCTATCTTGATTGCAACCTTAATTTACAATGGGCACGCTTTAATGAAGCCGATGAAAACTACAAGCAACAAGTCCTTATTGCTTTAGAAGAAGTCAATACCAGTCTTTCTGATATCGAATGGTTCTACCAAGAAGCTAAAAAACTCCAAGAATCAGTGAATGCTTCCAAAACCACCTACCAGATTGCCTTTGAACGTTATATTGAAGGTATTGGTGTTTATCTGGCTGTTGTCGATAGTGAAAGAGATCAGTTGAATGCAGAAAGGACACTCAACGCCATTCAAGGCCAACGATACACAGCTACTCTCCAGCTCATCAAAGCCATCGGTGGAATATGGTAGTCTAACTTTTTATTTTTAGTTGACCTCTTGGCAAAAATAAAATTCCCAACAAAACAGAAAACCATAAGGTTGTCAAACGAATCACTATAGTCGCTGTCACAGAAATTGAAGAAGGAACTTGGTAAATGGCTAAAAATTGCAACATCGCCAACTCAGCTCCACCTAACCCTGCAGGTAGAAAGGTCATAGCCCCAATAAGCAGTGAGAACGTGTAAATGAAAACCGCTATATGCAGGCTAATAGAAGCCTCCAAGCCGTTGAGTAAGTAGTAAAAAGCTGTCGCTTCTAATCCCCAAGCAAGCATCCCAAGAAGGATGCCGAAAGTTAAATGAGTGAGACTAAAGCATTTTTTAAATGATAAAATCGTTTCTAATGCAAATTGAGCATAGCTAGAGAAACGCTCTGGTGTAATTTTTTGTAGCAAAGCTTCTAGGCACTTTAAAAGAGCACTATTTTGAATTAAGATTAGGATAGTCACTACAAAACCGATCACAAGATAGAGAAAAGGGCGCATCTGAGCACAACACAGAAGCCCTCCTAGTGAAAGAAGCACACATGCCATTACGTCGGAAAATCGTTCTGCTAAAAATGCACCAAAGCTTTCCTTGTAAGGAACATGGTAATCTCTCAGAAAGACACTGCGTAACGCCTCGCCAGCTTTACCAGGTGTCACTGAAAAAGCAAAACCGCCTATGTAAATTCTAAAACTTTGCTTAAAGGGCACGTAATGACCTAACAAATGCAAAAAGTGCTGCCATCTTGTGAATCGAAAAAGATAAGCCATAAAAGCTAATGAAATAGGAATAAGAATTCCCATAAAGCCGACTTCAGAAAAGGCAGAAGCAACTGCTTCCCACCCTGCCCATAGTGTAAAAATAAGATAACCTACAATTGTGAGACAAAGAATGATTAAAAGTGCTGAAAAGCGCCAACCGCTTAGTAGGTGAAAAGAGTTTTTCTCATCTTCAGGTTGCATGGCTTCCCTATGTCAAAGTTTGCCTTTACGGCTAACTTGGTTGCTCCTTTAGGCCATTAAAAAGTAAACGAAATTGGAATTTTGCTTAACGCGCTTGATAGTTAGCCTCTACCCAATCTCGATAAGAGCCATTAAGGATGTTATTCGTCCATTCCTCATTTTGCATATACCAAATGACCGTTTCTCGTATGCGTTCTTTAAATGTTCGAGACGGCGCCCATCCAAGCTCATTTTTTATTTTACTACAGTCAATGGCGTAGCGAAAATCGTGCCCCGGTCTATCTTTCACAAAAGTAATAAGCTCTTTTAAGCGATTTTCATTCTTATTTTGTATTTCAGCCACCGTGCTTACGATTAAATGGACAAGATCTATATTACGCCATTCCTCTTCCCCGCCGATATTATAAGTCTCCCCTTTTCTACCCTCTTCTAGCAAGCGATAAAGAGCTGCTGCATGATCTTCAACATAAAGCCAATCCCTTACATTTTTACCATCACCATAGACGGGAAGGGGTTTGCCTTGAAAAGCATTCAAAATCATGAGAGGGATAAGCTTTTCAGGAAAATGATAAGGGCCATAATTATTACTACAGTTAGAAATACAGGTAGACAATTGATACGTTTTGCCATAAGAGCGAACGAGAAGGTCCGAAGAAGCTTTCGAGGCGGAATAGGGAGAATTGGCTTGATAGGGAGTCTCTTCTGTAAAAAACCCTGTTTCTCCTAAACAGCCATAAACTTCATCCGTTGAAACATGATGAAAATGAATATGGGGCAACTTACGTACAACTTCTAGTAAATGAAAAGTTCCTAAAATATTAGTTTCAATAAATGCCTGAGGGCCTACAATGCTCCTATCCACATGGCTTTCGGCTGCAAAGTGAATGATCGTATCGATGGCATGTTCTTGGCAAAGGTGCTCAACTAATGCCCCATTACGGATATCGCCATGCGCAAATATGTATTGGGGGTTTCTATCGACTTCTCGTAAATTCTGCAAGTTACCAGCATAGGTGAGTGAATCTAAGTTAACACAAGCACCCGCAAAAGAGGTCTTTTGCAATAAATAACGGATAAAAGCAGAGCCAATAAAACCCGCTCCACCGGTGACTAAAATATTCGTTATATTCCTCTGTTTCATCTTTGAACCCCTTCTTCGTTAGCAGCAATTTCACTAAGATATTTGCCATAACCACTTTTCCCTAGTTTTTCGCCTAAGGCTCTTAATTGGGCTTTAGTAATCAACTTTTGTCTAAAAGCGATTTCTTCAAGAGACGCAATGCAGTGGCCTTGGCGCTCTTCGATCACTTGGACAAAATGGCTTGCCTGCATCAAGCTTTCATAAGTCCCGGCATCTAACCAGGCAAAGCCCCTTCCCATCACATTTACATAGGCTTGACCTCTTTCTAAGTAGGCTTTGTTAACGTCTGTAATCTCTAATTCTCCACGTGCTGATGGCTTAAGGTTTTTTGCAATATCTAGCACTTGATTGTCATAAAAATAGAGTCCGGTAACCGCTATATTGGATTTTGGATGCTTTGGCTTTTCCTCTAAAGAAAGGACATGCCCATGCGTATCCATTTCAACAACACCGTAACGCTCCGGATCCTTTACTTGATACCCAAACAGAGTGGCACCTACTTTGCGTTCTCGCGCGCTTTGCAAAAGAGGACCTAAGTGGTTACCATAAAAAATGTTATCCCCTAATACCAAAGCGACAGAATCATGACCGATAAATTCTCTTCCGATAATAAAAGCCTCCGCTAAGCCATTTGGTTTCTCCTGAATGGCATAGGACAGGGAAATTCCTAGATCTGAACCATCTCCTAACAACCTTTTAAATTGGCCTTGGTCATGGGGGGTCGTAATAATGAGAATCTCTCTGATATTGGCCAACAAAAGCAGAGATAGAGGGTAGTAAATCATTGGTTTGTTATAAACCGGAAGTAATTGCTTACACACACCGATTGTGATCGGATGAAGCCTGGTACCACTTCCTCCTGCAAGAACAATGCCTTTCATAAGAATCCTTAATAAAAAAGAGAGATCTTAAAGCTGAGGTTTCAATTTGTCAATAGACTCGATGACAGTTCTCACATTTCAAAACACGCCATCGTTTGAAGCTCATAGCATTTAATTTTTGGTAAAGATTGCGCACATCGTAGGACGCGTACGAGGAATGGCGTTCAATTTGCGTTCTAACTCTTTACGCTCACAGTAGTCCTCTAGCTTTTTCTTGAGCATTTTTAGAGGGTAAAAGGGGCTATCTATCCTAGCTGCGAAAAGCTCTAAAAAGGTTTTTTCTCTAATAGGTTCAGGAGGAATTAGCGCAAGGTACTCCGGAAAATGATGAACAGAGGTAGGAGTATCTTTCATCACCTCACCTTTTTCATCCAATCGTGGTAGTCGTGTAGGAATATAGTTTCTCACTACCGTTGCGGGTGCAAAGTAACAGCCACAGGATAAGAATTCTTTTTGGTTGAGAGGTTTAAAGTCAATAAACTCCACTTGATGGTTGAGTTCTTTAGCTAGGCGTTTCATCGACTTTTCTGAGAGCCATAACAGATGGACCGGTGGGGGTTCAGTTTCCCATAAAACATCGTTAGGATAAGGCGTCTTGTTAGGCGTCGTCACAAGTAAGCGACCACCTGTGACAAGAAGCTGATCAACAGCTCTCATAAATTCTTTGATATTATCGATATGCTCAATGACTTCTGTAAAAATGATTAGATCATAGGCATGAGCTTGCGCTTTAGCAAGCTCCCTTACATCAATACAGGAAAAGAAGGAACCGTAGCGATCATTTGCCTTCTCTACAGCCACTTGTGAAATGTCAATACCGCGGATATGATGCCCAGCTTTTTTAATGGCATAGGTAAGGTAGCCAAATCCACAGCCAACCTCGAGAATTTTTAACGGATGTGACTGCTTTTTCAAAAATTCTCTAATCCCCCAGTAAACATCTTCTTCTTCTGCCAGGTAATCAAGCGGATTGCTTTCTTGTAAAACCCTTTCCGCATAATCATAGTAACGGCTATAGCCCGGGATTTCCCTAGCTTTAGAATAAATGTGGTTATAAATTTTCTCATCTACTTTTAATGGGGAGGCAAATGCCGTTGAACATTGGTCGCAGTGGTAAATCTGATATTTCTTATTGGACTGATAACCAATCTGTTCTTGGCTTCTTAAAAAAGCCAACTCATCACATATGGGGCACAACACTTGGTTTATTTCCTTTTAAGCTTCGATTAATGATGTGGCGTTAAAATAATGAGCGTCTAACCAAGCACTATTTTCATAATCTTCCATAAAGCTAACTTCTCGAGTGACTGTTTCGTGATGAGTGCCACTAGCAAAAGGAGTATAGAAGTTGAGTAACCCAATGCTTTTGACCTTAGCTGATAAATTGGTATCGCTATGGGCAATTGGGTACCATATTTCATCAAAACCTTTAATTTTCAAAAATAGATCTTTTCTCATCAGCAAACAGGCACCGTTGACCCCATCACTGATTCTTAGAAGCCGTTGAATGTTGAGTTGTTCAAAAGGTAGTTTCTTCTCAAATACATCCCAGCCGGTAAAGCGACGAGGCCATTCAGGGTTAACGTCAACTCCTCCACATTGCAATAAGCCATCTGGGTAGTGCAAACGACACCCTACGGTACCAATGCTAGGCTGGTCGACCCATAAACACATTTCGTAAACAGCATTATCTAATAAATCAACATCATTATTAAGGAAAAGAACATACTCACAATCTTTCCCAATCGCTGAGCGCTCCAGAGCTAAATTATTTAGCCTTGAATAGTTAAAAGGCTCATCAATCGAGATCACCTCACAACCTAATGCCCGAATTTCTTCCGCAATCGAATCATCATCACTACGGTTATCAATAGCCGTTATTGCAAGCTTAACGCCTTTTTGTCTAAGAGTATGTCGTATAGAACTGAGTGTTAGCTTTTTTTGATTCTTATAAGGAATAATCACATGAACAAAGGGCGTTTTGCTAAGCTCTGGTTCTACGCGCAAAGAGCCGAAAAAATAGCCAGGAGCTACTTTCCAGGATAGATTGCGTAAAGCAGCGTAATTTTCCAGCACTTTGATGGCAGTCTGGGTTTCCTTAACTTGCTGATCTGCTGAAATGCTTCTCTCCCTAAGGACAGATAAAAGCACGGGAACTCGAATGATTGAAGCGTTACCTTGCTCGGCTCTTAAGATTAAATCATAAAGGGCAGCATCGTGATAATTTTCATTATAACCCTTTAAATTATCCCACAACTCCTTAGTAACGAGGATGGATCCATGAAAAAAATTCACAAACAAATAGGGAAAATGCAGGGTTTCAAGCTTTGTTGATTCTGTTAACCCATCTACATGCTCATACTTGTTCAGCTTAATCTCTTTGCCATACATCATTAAAAGGCTCTTCTCCTTTTGAAGGCGTATGGTCTGCTCATAACGGTAGAGTAAATCAGGGCGAATTAACACCGCATCGTCCAATAACAAAAAGTAATTACCCTTTGCTAACTTGGTTAATTGATTTGTGATTTCCGCTTTATTAAGTCCAGGCAAGGAATAATCGCGAAAAAGCCCCGGGTAGTTTCTTTGAAACGAAGAAAGAACCTTGCGCAATGCTGAGCTCTCTTCACTAAAGCCGATTAAAACTTCTTTATGCAGAGCGGATTGGTCAGCCAAAGACTGAAGGAGACTCTTAAAGTGCTGCAAGGTTGTTTTCCCCACTGGTAAAATGAGGGAATAAAAAAATTGCTCTTTTCCTGGAAGAAGAGAGTGTAGCCCTGAGGCTAAACATTTAATCTTTTTCGATGCCCGTTGATTGTAGTGGGTATGGAAGAAAAAATCATCTACTTGATGTTCTTCATAATCTTTTAAAGCTTTTTGAAATTGATAGATGGAGGTGTATGTCCATAATAGTAGTTTTTTGCATCGATGAAAAAAACTGCGACGCACCAAGCCTTTTAATAAAAAGATGATAAGTCGAACTAAGGTTATAACAACGATCGAAATTTTTAAAACATAGGAAGCTAACTTCTTAATGGCTTTCATTGCGCTACTAGGTGAGTCTCTTTTTTTAGATCTTTTTCCAATTCCGAAACCATGTCAGGATGAGCTTCAGCCCACTTGTCTCTTTCTTTTCGCATCATGGCTAATTTATCTTCAATCGTATTTGGCAATAGTAGGTGGCCAAATTGTACCGAAGACTGATTTCTACCGAATAGAGTATCAAGAATCACCTTGCCAAGTAAAGGTCGAAAATGACTGCATTCATAATATAAGCTGCCAAACTCCTCTAATACAGGATCTTTTGTTGTAACAATGTTGAATCCTCCAAAATCCCATAGTGGATGAATATTGGCGAGTTTTCGTTTTAATTCTTCAAGAGATTCCCAGTAACCATGCTGAAACAGGGCTTCCCAGTAAAGGGCTTGGGGTGGATTAATAAACACTTTTAAATTGATATTCCTTTCCCTGCAGATGGAAACTAAGGAGGTGAACATGTCAAGAGCTTTCTCATCAACCTTGAAGGTTTTATACATGCCATTTTGATGAATATCCTTGATGTAATCTAACTCCTTTCCCAATAAAGGATTAGTTTTGTCATCAACAGCTAACGCAGGATCAACCAATCCATTAGGAAGAAAAAAAGAGTTTGGCTTCTCAAAAAAATTGGCAAAAATCGTCCTGAAGCTACATTCTAAAGCTTTGTAGCTAAAAATGAAGGGAAAGTAGCTCAGAAAAACGGATTCCTTCCCCTGCAAAATCTTCGGCAGTTTCTCTCTTGGCCCCTTGTGAGTATTAAAGCCAAAAGAGTCTAGACCAAGAACCACTGTTTTTAAGTTGGGTTGTGCATATAAAGCGTGGAGAAAATATTCATAAATATCTTCAAAGTTAACGCCGGCAAGCCCACAATTGTAGCAATCTTCACCCGTGATTGCCTCTAGGTCTGCAGGGTTTAATCCGGCCATCACTCGAGAAGACCCTAAAAAAATAGCTGCTGGTTTCTTCTTCAAAACCTTATAAGCCTTATAGGTTCTCATATGATCATGGACCATGATCTTAACAGCATTAAATCGAGGTAGTTGAAATGGATGCAGTATGTCAAGAGGGTCTACCAAGACATTTAAAGCCGCTATAAGTAGTAGACTTGGCACCAAAGAAAAAAGGAACGTTTTTAAAAAGATCGCATGATTTTTTAACATATTAGAATTGATAATATAAAAATTCCGAAATCTGATCTAGATACAAAACAACAATAAGGGAGGCGCATGATGAAACCAAGCCACCTAGAATGGGCTTATTTAAAAACTTCTCTTTCCAAATCTGTGTATTCGGTGCTTTTATTGCTACCACGCCCAATGCTATCACTAAGAGTCCACTAAAAAAATGCACTTCAATATTGCTAAAGGCGACGCCATAGTTCTTCAGAAAGGAAAGAGATTCAGCAAATCTCATAGGAAGGCACAAGCCGTTGTAGCCAATCATCGCCTTAAGAAGGCTGATCGCTTTTTCCAACGTTGGTGACCTAAAAATGACCCATGAAGTCATGACAGCTATTAGTGTGAGTGTCTTCGAAAGGCCCTTTGTTAATGCAAAGCCCAACTTTCTCCAAAGATGGTTGACCATTAAAAAGAAACCGTGACATGTTCCCCATAGAACAAATGTCCAGCCTGCCCCGTGCCACAGCCCTCCTAAAACCATTGTAATCACAAGGTTCGATAACTTTCTAACTTCACCACCTCGATTACCCCCAAGAGGGATGTATAAATAATCTCGTAAGAATGTGGATAAAGAAATATGCCATCTTCTCCAAAAATCAATGATCGAATCTGCTTGATAAGGAGAGTTAAAGTTAAGAGGTAAGCGCACATTGATGAGCAGACCTAGCCCTATTGCCATATCAGAGTATCCGGAAAAATCAAAATACAACTGCAACGAATAGCAAGCTGCACCAAACCAAGCAGGAATCAAGCTAAAGGGGATGGGAGATGCATCAAAAATAGGCCCAACGAAGGATGCGAGGTAATCTGCAACCATGACCTTCTTAAAAAGCCCCAGGACAAAAAAGAGGATTCCTTCCGCAAAACTTTGGCGATTAGGCACAAACATTTTAGGGTCTCTAAATTGATTGATCATGTTCTTATGATGTAGAATTGGCCCAGCAATCAAATGAGGGAAAATCGTGACAAATAAAGCATAGTCAATAATAGCCCCACGCTTAGCATCCAACAAAAAAATATCCACTAGATAAGCAACTTGAGTGAAAGTAAAAAAAGAAATACCGAGAGGTAAAGCGATCTGGAGAACAATTTCATTGTTCCAAAACAAACTACTGAGAAAAAAATTGGCATACTTAAAATAAGCTAAAACAAGCAAATTAATGCTAATGCCAAAGAAAAGTAGCCTTTTTTTATTTTTTACTCTTTGGAAATGCATAATAGCTTCTCCAATAGTGTAGTTAAATAAAATAGACCCTACCAGAAGTGGTAAGTAATGAATATCCCAGTAGCTATAGAACCCAAGGGAGCAAAGCAAAAGCCAAGCCTTTGCTAAATCAAATTGCTTAAAGCTAGATAAAGCGTAAAAACCTATTAAGACAATCGGCAAAAAAATAAAGATAAAAGGGTAAGAGTTAAATAGCATATTTATCTTAGCATGCTTAGAACAAGCTCAAAAACTATATTGAGAAGTTCTTCATTGAAGAAAGTAGCTTATAATCCAAGTTGAGGAATCATGTCAAATCTTTAGTTCTGTTTTAACCTGCGAAGTAGTTCATGAACATTAATCTCTTTTGCATAAAAGCGTTTAAATTTTTTCAGTGCATTTAAGCCCATTTTTTGACTTTCCTGAGGATGAGTCAACGCATAAGCAATACACTCAGCTAGTTTTTTAGGATTTCTAGAAGGGAAAATATACCCTGTAACTTGATCCTCAATAGCCTCAGTACACCCATAGACATCAGAAGTAATAATAGGCAGCCCCTTTGACATAGCTTGAAGTAGGGATAATGGCAAACACTCCATTGTAGAAGCTTGAACATAAAGATCGCTGTTTTCATAAAGATCATCAAGTTGATCTAAATCTACCTTAAGTAAAAAGTGAACCCGATCTTTAACTCCTGCTTGGAGAGCTTTTAGAATTAAGTCGCTATAGAAGGTTTGCATATCGACAAGTTGGTGAGTAAATCCGACAAGGGTGAGTGTCGCTTGATCTGAAATTTGTTTTTCTTTAATCAAATGAATAAAAGCCTCTAAAAGATAATGAAAGCCTTTGCGTGGTTCTCCAGCACCGATGGATAAAATATTTAGCATTGGCTGTTTTTCTCTTTCCTTCATATCGCGAGAAGGGACTCCACTCCAGTAGGCAGTCTCTCCTTCAATACCAGACTTTTCCCACATGTGTTTTGTGGCCTTCGACCCAAACCAAAAATGAACTTTGTTTTCTGTTTTTATTTTCTGAAATAACTTCGAAGCAAATTTGCCCTTGATCATAGCTTCAGGTCGACAAGATTCATGGATATACCAATAAAACTTCTTTTTAGGAAACGCGAGCGATCCAATTAAAATCCCAGGCCATGACAAGCTTGTATTACCGATGATCTGTTGACTGCGGTCCTTCCATAAGGCGAAAGCAATTTTAAGAGCCAACCAACCTTTTTTGATCTTCGATTGCGGGATATGGGCAAAAGGAAACGAAACCACTCGTACAGGAATGTTATATTGGTTTAAAAGCTCCTGTAATGGTCCCCGCTCAAAAGCAAGAACTTTTGGACAATAGCCGTTCTCCTTTAACGCAATAGCCATATCACAAAGTAGCTTAGGTCCTCCACTTACAGAAAGGCTATGAGAAATTAAAGTGATTGCAGCCCCTTCAGGGAGATTACTTTTTTTAATTATCACTTCAGACGTTTGTTTAGGTCGCTGTTCTAAATAAATGGATAGAGACCGATCTAATGCTAGTCGTTGACGATGCATAGAGAAAGCCACGGGCCAGTAATGATGACAAGGAGCGAGCCTATTTTTAGGTGGATGATAGGTAAGAGACAAATAGCTTCTATAAATCTCACATAGCTCTTGCTCGATCAAGTGAATGACCTTTGGGACTGTATTATCGGAGTGCAGGCGATAAAAATAGAGTTCTTGCGTAACTAAAAGAGGTTCTGTTAATGCCAAAGCTCTCATGACAAAATCATAATCATGAGCTAATTTAAAATCTTTGAAATCTCCTATTTGGTGAAAAAGTTGTCTAGAGAAAAAGAGATTACCTGTAGAAACAGTAATATTATCTTGAAGAAGTTTAAAACCAACTGTTGGCAAAAGAGCTAGTTGTAACATCGCTCGTTCATACCAAATCCACCACCAATTTCCCCTTGGAGCACTCTTTCCATCCTCATCTACGGCATGAACGCGGCTAAATATCAACTCGCCATGTTCTTGCTGAGCTTTTTTCACTAAAAGTTCAATCCTTTTTAAATGATAAAAATCATCTGAGTTTAAAATAGTTAGGAAATCACCTTTTGCTAGATGCAACCCTCTATTAATTGTATTATGAGCACCCTGATTAGTTTGTTTTATAAATGAAAAATGACGGTTTTTTATTTTATCTTTATGTTTATTTAGCCAATCCTCAACAACTTCTACGCTTCGATCTTTTGAGCCATCATCAATTAAAATGATTTCCAGATTTTCATAAGTTTGATAAAAGACGGAAGATAGAGCTTCTTCGACATATGCCTCATGATTATAAATCGGGATAACGATAGACACTAATGGGTTGTTGACTTCCATATTTCCTCAAAAAACGGGGGGAAATACTAGAATTTCTAACAAAACGCACCATTCCGATCAATAAGATTACTGTGCTTGCAAACATTTTCATTCAACCTTAAGAAGATCAAAAACGATGTTCATAAGAGTTTGATGCTACCAAAAAAGAAAGCTTTTAATTATATTTCATTCCACCCTTAAATGGAGAATAACTGTGGATGTCATTACAACAAAAATTCCTGATGTCAAAGTCTTAGAGCCCAAAGTATTCAAAGACGAACGAGGTTTTTTTCTCGAAAGCTTTAATCAACAAGTGATCCAAGACATACTACAACTCGAAGAATCTTTTGTGCAGGATAACCATTCTTTTTCTGTTAAAAATGTTCTTCGGGGCTTACATTATCAAATTCAAAACCCTCAAGGTAAGTTAGTCCGTGTGGTACATGGAGAAATTTTTGATGTGGCTGTCGATCTAAGAGCTGAGTCTCCCACCTTTGGTAAGTGGGTTGGAATTTACCTTTCTGCTGAAAACAAGAAAATGCTTTGGATCCCTGAAGGCTTTGCTCATGGCTTTTTTGTTGTATCGCAAACAGCAGATGTCATGTATAAAGTCACCAATTATTATGACCCTGCTTCGGACCGATCCATTCGCTGGGATGACCCAGATCTTGCTATTGAATGGCCAAATAAAAGGAAACCTCTTCTTTCACCGAAAGATCTAGCAGGTAAGTATTTTAAAGATGCTGAAATGTTTCACTCAGTTGGAGCATCTTCTTAAGACCATCATTGAAAGAGATCGAAGGACACCATCCAAGCTCTCTTTTCGCTTTTTCATAGCTTAATACACTCCAGGAAGGAGCCATCGTTGTACTTTCTGGGGTGAATATAATCTTCAATTTCCTTTGGGTGACATTTTCTATGGCATTAATTACTTGTTCAATCGAGAGACCAATCCCAGATGATACGTTATAAATCGTTGTTCCTTGCGTTAAAGGACTTTTAAGCAGAAGACAAATAAACCTTGAGACATCTTCTAAATGAATATAATCTCTTAAGGTATTCTTTGAATCATAAACTACCAAAGGATGATTCGTGATTAATCTAGCAAACGTAACCCCAATCAACCCTTGAGCACGAGTATGGTCAACCATCGCCCCATAGGGATTACTTATACGTAGGATTGTGGCAGAGACACCATATTTTTCAGAGATGATCCTTAAATAATGCTCGGCAGCTAATTTATGGACCGCGTAGCCTGATCTCGGCTTAGGCAGCTCTTCTTCACTTTTAGGTTGGGAATAAGGCAGATCATCATACATATTTCCACCTGTACTAGCAAAAATGATATGCCCATTCGGATTGTTTTCTGAGTAAGATTCAAACAGTTGAATGGTCGGAACCAAATTTTCTTCTAAATCAGCAACTAAACGCCCGGACGAAAGCCTTGGGTTCGAATGGCAAGCAAGATGAAGAAGCACAGGACATTGATGGACAAATTGGCTAACAGCCATTTGATTGCTGAGATCTCCCAGGATGGTTTCTACAACCGATGGTGACTGAACCGGGCATTTTTGAGAATTCCTTATTAGGATTTTCTTAGGAAAAGGTAGGTTTTCTATTAAATAACTACCCATAAACCCTGTGGCTCCTGTTATTCCAATCATCTAGACAAGCTCGGTTAGCGGGGCTGTTTTCTTATTCAAATCATGAGAATAGGTATTCGTATAGGCTTTTTCGTTAACGCCTTTTTCAAGGACAGAAAAAAAATGAGGCGTCGTTGCTTCTAAGGAAAACTTCTCATCGAAAACTTTCTTCCCCTCCACACCCATTTTTTGTGCTTCTTCCGGATGGTTGATCGCATATGCGATTTTTTCGGCAAGGATGAGGCTATTCCGAGGTGGACAGGTATACCCGTTGATCCCATCAATAATCGCTTCATTACAGCCATCTACATAGGAAGTGATTACAGGAATGCCTAAGGACATGGCTTTTAGCATGGCTAATGGCAAGCACTCAAGAAAAGAGGGTTGAATATAGAGATCGCTTTCTCGATAGAGGTGATCTAGCTTTGCCTCTTCGATTGACTTGACAAGCTTGATCCGGTGGGTATATCTAGAAGCGTAGACCTTTCTAATTATATCACTGCCAAATTCTGTTAATTCTTTAGACGTTTCTGGAAACCCAACAATAGTTAAGCATACCTCATCCGAAAGCCACTGCTTATCAATGCAGGTTAAAAAGGCGTCGAGAAGGAAGTGGGCTCCTTTCCTTGGATAACCAGCTCCTACAGACAAGATATTTTTTAAACTTTTTTTATACTGAACCTCTTTTTGGCTTCTATCAATTCCACTCCAATAGACAACTTCACCTTTGACTTCTGCCTTCTCCCATATCAGCCTTGTTGCATCAGAACCAAACCAAAAGCTTAGGTTTTTACGTTGAATGCACGATTGGAAAAGGCGAAAAGGCACACCTTCTAATACGAGTGCCTCAGGAGCATAAGAATCATGGAGATACCAGACAAATTTCCTAAATGGCATACAAAAAGAAGCAATAAAAAGTGACGGCCAAGTTAATGAAGCAATGGCGATCGTTGTTCCTTTGGCTTTCCAAAACATTTTCCAGGCCATACTTAGCATGAGTGCTACTTTTTTAAATTTTTTTTGAAAGTACCAGAAGCGAATGCGAGAAGAGACAAAAGACACTGGAATGGAATGCTGATCAAAGATGGGGCGCAAAGGCCCATCGGCATAAGAAATGACTTGAGGTGCGTAGCCTTTCCTTTTTAAAGCCAAAGCGAGGTCGGCAGCTACTCGCGGAGCTCCGGATAAAGAAAGATCGTGAATCAAAAGAGTGACCTTCCCCAAAGAAGCGCGATTTAGAGTCCGAACGATCTCTTCTTTTTTGGACATATGTGGATTTACATTTACATCACCTAATTTGGCCCCCATTCCATGGTCGAGCTCACATGCCAAATGAAAGGATGAAAAGACCATTGGCCAATAGGCTGGGCATGGTGCCAACTGATTTTCAGGCGGTGTGGTAATTTGCAAAAGATAGTCGTTGCGTATGGCAATTGCCTCTGGATGATGGTGGTAAGAAAAGGGGTCGGGTTCGCTATTGTTTTCACTTTGGCTTAAGCGAAAGTCAAAAAGCTCTTCCTTGAAAAAAATTGGTTCAGCATAGAAAAGTGCCTTAAGAGCAAAGTCATAGGCCCCGTAGCGAGAAGTTTTTATCCTTTCTACTCGGTTAGCAACTCTTTTAGAAACAATGATATTTGCAATAGAAACCGGGGCCATTTCTTTAAGCATCTTAAAGCCAATGGTTGGTGAAAGATCACTTTGAAATTCTAAATCTTGGCGCCATTGCCAAAAGGAATGGTCTGTGGGCAGCAGTTGGTCTTTGTGATCGACGCCACAGACGTGAGTAAATAGGAATTCTCCCCTTTCAGTTTGAAGCCTCTCAACGCATTTTGCTAAGCGCAAAGGATGAAAAATGCCATTGGGTAGTAAAAAGGTGACAAAAGAGCCTGTAGCAAAATTAAGACCAACATTAAGACCTTCATAAAGAGAGCCATTCACAGCTGAGTACAAGCCTTGAGGAAAATAATCTAAAACCTCTTTAATTCCTTCTTCCGTTCCACACCATACAGGAATCATTTCTATCTTCGAATAAGTTTGCTTTTTTAAGGAATTTAAGGATGTTTCGGTGCAATGATTCCATTGATTAAATGAAAAAATAACAGAAACTAAAGGTGTATTTAACATAAGGATAATGCGTTCTAGCTATCATCAATAGCAGTTTTGAATAATACTACTATAGGGTATTTTTAGTTATTTTACTTGTGAAAAAGACCTTGCAGCTTCTTCACAATAAGCTTTATGAAATGTAAATGCCCTAATCGGTGAGTGCATAATACCCATTAAGTCGGTCTAATATCCAGTCACTGATAGCAAATTCTAATGATTAGAGTCAATCTATTCTATAAAACTCTAATAGATTAACTCTAATGTGTTTTTAGAATACAAAATTGATTTAAATTTTTGACATCTCATGCAAAAGCTGCTATACCACCAACAACCTTGGCAAAGATGAGAGAAAGTCTTTGTTTAACTTTTTTTATGGAAAATAGACATGAAAGCATTTTTTTACGCATTGTTATTGATGACCATTTCTTCCACTGCCATAAAAGCAGAATCAGAGTATGAATATCTCGATCGGTTAGGAGTTGAGGCCCAAACTGACAAAAGCTCTCTTTTTCATAACTACACTAAGATCTATGCCAAGCACTTCTCTTCTCTTAGAAATCAGCCCATTAAGTTTTTAGAAATTGGAATTTGTAAAGGTTGTTCAGTTAAAATGTGGGAGCAGTACTTTCCAAAAGGCGATCTCTACTTTATTGATATTACCGATAAAGACATTGAGTATCATTCTCCTAGATCTAAATATTTTTTCTTAGATCAAGCTAATGTGGAGCAATTACGGGCTTTTACAAAAGAGGCAGGAGAAGACTTTGATATCATCATTGATGATGGTGGTCATCGCATGGATCAACAGCTAAATAGCTTTATCGTCCTTTTCCCAACCCTAAAAAGTGGGGGCCTTTACATCATAGAGGATCTTTGTACCTCTTACTGGAAGATCTATGGAGGCCATGGAACGACTGAGAAGCCCAAAGCCAAGGATGGAACTACGCTAAGAATTTTACAGGGGCTAGTAGACGGCATCAATTTGCCTGGGGCTACAACTTGGTGCGCAGATATAGAAAAAATGCCGCCGGAGCAAAGAGCAGCACTCAACTATTTTCAAGAAAATATCCTATCGATTCAGTTTTACGGCAACCTTTGTATTGTCGAAAAAAGGTAATCGATCTTTGCACACCGTTTTGACGGTGTGCTCAAGCTTCATTAGCTTCTGATTAAAGAGAGCGTTTTCTTGATCACCTTTTCAGGCCCACGCATTTTTAAAAGCGTTTGTAGAATATCCTTTAACTCTCTAAAGGAAAGGCAAGGTTTTTTCTCCTGAACAAACCTTTCGATAGCTGTTTCTATGGGACGAATGATCTTTTCCCACCTGAGATCATCTTGAAGGGCTTCTAAGCGTACCTGGATTCTCTCTAGTTCTTGCTGATCCTGTAGTAGGTCAATAATGGTGGAAGCTAACACTTCGCTATCTTGGCATGGCACAACAGCGCCTAAACGCTTGGTTTGAATTAAACCGGCAAAAAAGTCTCCTTCAGAAGAAATAATGGGTAACCTAGCCCAAATATAATCCAATATACGGGTGCGGAATGAAAAAGCCGTTTCTAGGTGAAGAAGATGTGTTGACACTCCGATATCGGCATCTAATAGAAAATTTTGGCGATCTTCATAGGGGATCCAATCAAAGTTAAAAAAAACGTGCTTATCAAGCAAGTTCTCCCTTTTAGCTAATTCAAGTGCTTGATGGGCCATTTTCATTTCAGGAACCGCTGGGTTAGGATGTTTGACTCCCATAAATACCAGGTAAACATCCCTTCTTATATTTAGCACTTTCTTTAAGGCCACGATCAATGTAACCGGATCAAACCAGTTCCAGATCCCCCCTCCCCAGAGAAGAATCTTATCTTCTTTTTTTAGGCCGTAACGCTCTCTGAGCGTCGGTCCTGTAAAAGTCGGCTGCTTTGAAGAGATGCCAAAAGGCACAACGTCGATGTAGGAGCGAAGGGTGGAATCGCAAGAATAGGTCTTTGGCGTTAGCAACTTTAAGCCCATCATTAATCCTATCCAAAGATCTCGTTGTCGTTCGTTGGCGCATATCACAAAATCGGCCATGCGAAACGAAAAGAGCTGAGTGAGGGAAATAGCCTGGTAATGGTAATTTCTTTGAAAGAGACTTTTTTCTTTAAAGATCTCTAAGTTTTCGAGGACAACGGGATCGTAAGCATCAACAATCAGTCTTACTTTCTTTAACTTCGCTAAAAGGGCTGTGATGGGATGGACATCTTGGGCAATAATAGCGACTGCTCCTTTTAGCTCTTTGAAGAGATTAGAAAAAGTGTTTTTCAAAACCTTAAAAGGAGCTTTAAAGGAGGGATCTACATCTCGTGCTAGTACGATTACCTGGTGTTTTTTAGATAAGGTTAAGGCCAACTCCCAATAACGAATGGCAGGGCCTGCCATTTTTTGTCCAATGACGTCACTGCAGCATAAAATGACTTTAGCCATGGGTTATTCCAGCACCCAATTTGAACCCAAGAACACACCATCAATCACAGCATTACGCATGGAGTAAGTGGTAATCACGTTTGGTGAATAAACGGGTAGCTTTAAACCGATCTGATCTCCAAGCATATTTTCTTTGCCAAACCGCCCATAAAACACATAAACGAAGTATTCGTCATCTCTAAAAAGCTCAACGGGGAAAGAATAGGAAAGTTTATGCTTGCCTTTCGAAGAAAACTGCTCAAAGACTTTCGTTTCATCACCCACAAAAGAACGAGCCAACAGCTGACCTCTTGAATTAAAAATGCAAAAGCCTAAAGCAAAGTTAGGAAGTGCTTTAAAAACCTCATACTCGAGTGAAATGGTTGCCTTTTCTCCTGCGCAAAAGAAATTCCTAGAGGCTTCGACAGGATTTAAATAAGCTTTGTAAATACGTAAACAGTCATCTCCTAGATTGCCTTCCCATGTAGAACCAACCGAACGATGGGTTCGCAAATACTCGTTCACGCAAATATCCATTGAGCCTTGGTTTTTAATTTGCCCTTTTTCTAAAAGAATTCCTTTGTTGCAAAGATTGGCAATGACGGGCAGATTGTGGCTGACAAATAACACGGTTCGGATGGAACGGCCTAGCTCATTAATTTTCTTGAAGCACTTTTCTTGAAACTGAATATCCCCCACGGCTAAAACTTCATCGATGATTAAAATGTCGGGCTCGAGGTGAGCGGCTACAGCAAAGCCAAGCCTTGTGTACATCCCACTAGAGTAACGCTTAACAGGGGTATCTAAAAACTGCTCAATTTCGGAAAAAGCAACGATTTCGTCAAATTTTTTTTGAATTTCATGCTTTTTCATGCCCAGAATGGCACCGTTGAGAAAGATATTTTCTCTTCCTGTCAGCTCAGGATGAAAGCCAGTGCCAACCTCTAATAGGCTTGCCACTCGACCATTAATTTTTAAACAGCCGGACGTAGGCTCAATCACCCGCGAAATGACTTTAAGCAGGGTTGATTTGCCAGCGCCATTTTTCCCGATAATTCCTACCCTATCACCGTCCTCGATATCAATGTTAACCTCTTTTAAAGCCCAGAATTCCTCACATGCTTTTAATGGTGGCAGCTTGCTTTTAGAAAAGGGATTTAGCTGCTTTAGTAGTCTTTTTGCTCCAAAAGAGATCGTTTCAACCAGAGTAGAGTAGGCGCTTTGCAGCTCATGGTAAATGAGGTATTTTTTAGATAGGTTTTTAACTTCGATCATTTTGGCCATAAATTAAACCTGATCAGCGAAAGAGCGCTCAGTCGAACGAAAATACATAAAACCTGAGAGTAGTAAAAGGGTAGAGATGCAAACAGACAAACTCACTGAAAAGATTATATAGGGGTGGCTAATACCTAAGAGAGTCCACCTAAATCCATCGATAATACCCACCAGCGGGTTTAAGAAATAAAGATATCTAATTTCTTCTGGAATGACAAATGTCCCATAGCCCACGGGAGATAGAAACATTCCAAACTGCATGATAAAAGGAACAATAATCTTAAAATCCCGATACTTAACCGTTAATGCAGATAACCAAAGTCCAGCCCCCGTACACAGAGTAAGAATGAGAAAGACAAAAATGGGAAAAAAGATAATGGAATAACTAAGCCTAATCTGAAAGAAAACCATCAGGAGTGCGATGAAAACGACGTTTACACAAAAATCCACGAGATGAACCATTGTCTGGCTAATAGGAATAATCATTCGCGGAAAGTAGATCTTGGTAATCAGATGAGAGTTATTTAAAAGGGAGTGACAGGTATCAATGGTTGTGTTGGCAAAAAGCTGCCAGGGGATCATTCCGGCTAGAACAAAGATAGAGTAAGGGGTACTTTCTGAAGACAATTGAGCGATACGACCAAAAATCAAAGTAAACATAAGCATGGTTAAAAGAGGACGTACAATTGCCCAGGCGATTCCAAAAAAAGCTTGACGGTACCTTACAATAATATCGCGATACGAAAAAAAATAGAGCAGTTCACGAAATCGAAAAAGATCTTTAAAGTATTCTCCCTGGATAGTTTGAGGTTCAATCACCACAAAAGGCTGATCTTTAATTTCGGACATGGTTAAAAATGAATTAATTTTATGTTCTGAACTATAGATATTGACTGAAGAATTAAATTGGTGTCAAGGGTTAATGAGCCTTAAAAAGCCTTGTTTATCTGTAATTAGTAACCGTGTATATTCTACATGGATTTTAGATGTGCTAAAGCGTATTTTCATGAATAAAACAGTTTTGCTACTTGCCTATTTGTTGATGTTGTGCACAGGCCTTGTGCTGCCTTCTGATGGTAATCATGGCTTTTTCGCTCCCAAGAGTTTAACTTTCTTTGGCACTGCTTTTGCTTTTATTTTTTACTTACTTGGCCACCGAAATTACTATGCCAGCCAAGTTAAGGCCACTTTATTGATCTTCTTTTCCATTGCTTTTCTTCTGCTATGGTATATCGTTGGTTTTGGACAAGACCCCTTACGTCCTTCGGGACAAATGGATCAATTTAAAGTCTTTTTGATCACGCTGTTCGTTCCCTTTGTTACCTTCTATATGGTTAGGCAGAAAATCATTACGAGCCAGACCATCCTTAAAGCCGTTATCTACGCTAATTTTTCCTATTGCCTAATTAAGATCACGCTGATGCTTTTTCATGTTCTTGGCATCATCAACATTTGGGTAGTAATGCAAAAAACAGGTTTGCGTTACATGAGTATGGAAATTTTTGGGAGTGTTGGACGTATTCAAACCTCTGTCGATATCGTCACCCCTTTTTTAATCTACTTTGTCTTGCAAGCAAAAGAGCTTGGCGTTTATTTTTCTAAGCGCTTTGTATGCGCTTTCTTTGTTGTAAGTCTGCTCTCCAATTTTTTAAGCTTCTCGCGCTTTTTACTTTTCGTTTTTTTAATCAGTCTTTTCTTTTATTGGATGACGATTAAATTAAAGCAGATGGTTAAAGTTGCTCTCATGGGGTTAATGGTGATGGCCGTGGGGATTGTTGTGGCTACGCCAGAAAAAGTGATGCAAGTAATTGAAAAAAGGCTTTTTAGCAAAGATAACTACCAATCTGACTTAACAAGACATGATCAGATTTCAGCATTGATGAAGGCTTATTACGAAGATCCCTTTTTTGGGAAGGGCTTAGGAGGGTATACACCTGAATGTATTCGAGACCATCTTCTCCCTCACGCCTACGAAGTCCAGTGGGTAGCTTTTCTTATGCAGTTTGGATTGATTGGTCTTTTATTATTGCTTGTCCCGATTGGTATTATTTCGTTTAGATTGATCAACCCTCCGATCACCATATTGAAGGTGACTTTTTTCTTGCTTTTTGGCTTATGGCTAATGTCAGGATTTACAAATCCTTTCCTCATCTCGCTAACAAGCGGTATTGTCTATGCATTATTCCTTTTGGTGGGCGAGTGCCTTTCACCTGTCAAGAAGGTTAGGGTATTATCACAACCACAGAGGCAGACGTTACCGGCATGATGCTTTACAACCTTAATTGACTAACGGTAGATATGCACCCTGTCCAAGTCCTTATGGCCGTTTATAATGGCGAAAAATTTATAGAAAAGCAGATTCTTTCCATTATGAATCAGAGTTATCAGAACGTACATTTGATGGTGCGCGATAACCATTCTGATGATCAGACATGTTCGATTATTAAAGAGCTCATCGACCGATTCCCAGAACGCATTCAACTCATTGAATCGTCCTTTAATGATGGAGTGATTGGCAATTTTGCTCGTTTAGCTGAAGCGGCTACTGCTTCTTACGTGATGTTTTCCGATGCTGATGATGTTTGGAAGAATGATAAGATTGCTAAAACGATGGCTAAACTCTTAGAAATGGAAGCAGGCTTTGGTAAGGAGAAGCCCTTACTTGTGCATACTGATTTAACGGTGGTAGATCGTCATTGTCACCTCATTCACCCCTCTTTTTGGGGTTATTCTCATTTGAAGCCAGAACGTGGCCATTCCTTATCGCGTCAATTGGTCCAAAATGTGGTGACGGGATGTACGGTTTTAGTCAACCGTGCGTTGTTGGAAGCTGCCTTACCTTTTCCAGATGAGATTGTGATGCACGATTGGTGGTTGGGCTTGGTTGCTTGTGCTCTTGGTGAGATTGATTGCCTGGATGAGTCTACCATGTTTTACCGTCAGCATGGGTTTAATGATACGGGCGCTAAAAGGTATGGGTTGCTTTCGCTCATCAAGCGTTTTCGCAATGAAAAGGAGCGCAGTAAGGTCCGTCACAACTTTCAGAAAAAATTTGCGCAGGCAAAGACTCTACATCAGCGTTACGCGGATCGAATGACATCAGAAAAGAGGGATACATTAGAGGCCTTCATGAAGTTGCCTACTTCTTCTTTTTTCCAAAAGCGCCATTTGATGGTTAAATTCAAATTCTACAAGCAGGGATTTTTAAGGAATCTTTTGGAGTTTCTGCCTGCCGAGCGCTGGCTTTATGACTGATTTTTTAAGTACTTAAAATATCTTTACATTTCTTAGCTAGAATCTCATCACCAATACAAGGTGCAATCTTATGAGCGTTAGTGAATTAAGGTCAAAATCAAGATTATCAAGAATGCCTAGTGGTGACTATCCAACAATAAGATATCCAACCATTAGAACACCAAAGGAATGGAAGAAATTTACTAAATTTTTGTCCAAGAACCAAGCAGATCACTTTATTAGCTTCAAAGTTAGCTCTAAACCCTTTGTGTTGAAAATCTCTAAATTACCCGAAGAATGCTTAGTGCATATCTTTTCTTTCTTACGGATAAAAGATCTGCTTATATGTGAGCAAGTCTGCGAACAGTGGGAACGGGCAGCAAATGATGCTACTTTATGGAAAAGGTTTATGATCCCTGTGACGGAAGGAACTAACACGACCTCGCTAAATTTAAAAATCATAGATCCATATACACAATTAGAGAAACTGATTCGAAATGTTTTAGACCAAGGGCCAACCAGCTACCGCCTTTTTACTATCGATCCTTTTTCTACGATTAAAGTTCTAGTTTTGCCAGAAAAGTCCGTCCCTCCTAATCACGCTGGTAACACCATTTTAAAACAAGTAAGCGTTAGGTGGATAACAGGCGCACCAGATCAATTTCACATGCCTCATCATACAGCACAGCCTGGCAAGACCACTATTTTAGGGTATACATATCCCAACAACCTGCATCAAGTTAGATTAAAAGCCTCCCTTCTAGTCGTCATCTTTGCTATCACTTGCTTAGCAGTAGCCATTTTTAAAAAGGAATCTTTTAATTTTTATTCGCCCTAGCTTATAACTACTCCTCTTGAGGTCAAAAGTTCCCTTAGTTCACCTTTCAGAAAATGGCTATTCCTTTTTGGCAGGATTTTTTATATCAGGAAGTTGATCTTTTTCTTTGAGCGTTTCAATTTCAATATAGTTAGCATCTGATGATGTTGTGTTAGCCGCTCTTTGCAGCTGCTGCCAATAGCCTCTATCAAGCCATCCAGTACTGCCATCCCAATAATAATACAAAGCAAAAAGCCCCCAAAAAGGCAAAATGGCATAGGTAAGGATAAGAAAAAACGGCACTTTGGCGTCTTCTGAAGCAATTCTTGAATCACCATATTCTTCGGTATCGCGCTCTTCACTCATTCGTCTCATCCTGCATCATTTGAATTTTTGGACTTTCGTCCATATCCAATTTTTTATTAAACCAAAGGTAACAGAAGACCAAAATGGCCGTCCCAAAAAAAAGCAAAACGGCTGCATAATGAAGTACCATGCCCTGTATTCCATAGCTATCCAACATCATGGCAGCGTTTTTAATCCTTCTATAATCTCTTTTGTCTGAATCGGATCTTTACCAATCCACCACGCTTGTGTAGGAGGGGTGATCCTAGTCCCTTTTGTCATTAGGTATTGAAAAATCGCCTCAAACTGTTGGTTAGGGATCCCAGGCACATAAGGAGACGTTCCTCGAGGGTCAAAGTCAAAAAAATGGCGGAATGAAGGCATGATCGATCCTTTGCTTTGTGAAGCCGGCGACCAAAAATGGGATTTGTGCCAATCACGGCTTGGCCTTTTTATGCCAACCCTGGAAAGGTCCGGGCCATTTCTCTTAGTACCAGGAAAGGTTATGCGCTGATAAATGTATTCGTTCGGCGATGAGGGGGGCGCAGGATAGGATTCAGAGCCATTTAAAACTAAATCTTGGATGAGTGTACGAGTTTGATCGGTATGGCAATACCAACATCCTTCAATAGCAAATAGATGCTCTCCCTGCTCGATTAATTCTTTTCTAGAACGAAAGGCAAAGGGAGGATTTTTCAATTCTTCTAACGTTTGAATTGACCTACCATTAGGATCATATTGCCAATAATCATACATCCCGCTGCTAAACTGACGCACTTTAAATTCTAGTGGATTATTAACATAAATAACGCCTGAGCCTTGATGGTAAGGAACCTTATACTCTCCATCAACAATCATAAAATTTTCATCTACCCAATCTTGAAGAATCCCGTCCGTTGGGGCTAGGGCAAAAGCCTCAGTAATCTGTGGATCATATAGCTCAAAAATCTCTATTCCAGCTTGATCCAACTGTCGATCCTGCGTTTTTTTACGCAGAAGCAATAACCGAGATGTCAGCTTTAAAACTGGATCATCATTTTTTGTAATGTACTTTTCCAACTCCGGGTTTTCAGCCACGATGTTGATCGGACCAATCTCTTTAAACGAGAGCAATGAAAAATCATTTTTTAAATGATGAACAAACTGAAGTTCATTCCCTCTGGTACCAGCGCTACTGATGTAAAAGTGCGGATCGGAAATTTCATACATTTGCACTTGATAGGAGCTGGTCGGTTCGATCCATGTTCTTTCAACAAACGAAGGAGCAACAAGGGTGACAACCACGGCTCCTGAAAAGAGCAAGATAATACCGACAAAAGTGATAAAAGCGGATAGCTCAATATTGTGAAAAAAATGGCTAATTTTTCCTTTCATGATGTCGACTTAGCCTCAGTAAGGGTTTCAAAACGCCTATCCTCCTTACGAGCAGGCAGTATAATGGTGTTATAAACATTCAAAGCAAACAGGATATTTCCGATAAGGACAATCGTTCCCCCTAAAGATCTAAGTTGCCACCAAAAATGCATGTCTGCCACGGTATCTAAAAATGGCCGAAGAGTTAAGTTGTTATGGAACTCTGCATAAGTCGTTCCTGTTGCCCAATCGGCCCACATCATGCCTTGAAGAAACCCACCTACCCAGAGAGGAAGAATAAACACAACGCTTCCAAATAAATTAAGGGAAAAATGCCAGTCAGCCAAGCTTTTGGACCATAATGGTTTTTTAGTTAGGTGTGGAAGCGCTTGATAAATCCCAGCAATAGCAAAAAAAGTAAAGGTGGCATAGATAGATATGTGGGCATGTCCCACGACCCAGTCGGTCTTCGATGTGATTTCATTAACATTGCGCAAAGCCATTAATGGGCCTTGAATACAGGTTAATAGGTAAAAAATAACCCCCATTTCTAAAAACCTTATGGCTGCATTACGATTGTACACTTGCCAGTTGTTTTTCAAAGTAGCAAAGAGATTAGTAACAACAGTCCATACAGGGATAAATAACCATATTGAAAAAACGATAGAAAGGGTTTGCAACCATTGAGACATCGGACCATGAATTATATGGTGAGCCCCAATCCAAGCATAGAAAAAGGCAATCGACCAAAAACCGATCATCGATAAACGATGACTGTAGATCGGAACATTTGCCAGTTTTGGCAACGCATAGTAAGCAATCGCTAGCCCCATGGGCGTGAAAATAAGTCCTACAAGGTTATGGACATAAAAGAAGTTCACATTCACTCGTGAGATTCCTCCTGCAACCCAGTACACAGCATAGCTTCCCGCAATCCATGTAAAGGCTGTCCAAAAGAGTGTTCCCATAACATACCAAAGAGATACATACATTTTTTCAAATCGACGGACAAAAATTGTTGCGTAGAGATTGATCGAGGTGAGGATAAATGCAATGGTAAACAACATTTTTGTAGGAATCCAACCAACATAGGTGGGTAGCTCAGCATATTCCCAGCCAAAATTGGTCCCCCAGGGATATGAGTATGTCCCAATGACTAGGCCAACCCACCATAAAGCGATCGAAATATAGGCCAAGCGACTGCTCCAAAGGGGAACCCCACATAACCTTGGCACCATAAAATAAAATAGACCAATATCAGCAGAAATCAACCAAAGCATAGTCACATGGCCAACATGGACTGGCCTAAGGCGGCCAAAGGTAATGTACTCACCGGAAAAATAATCAGGAAAGACAAAGGAGTTAAAAGAAATAAAAACTCCAAATGCCATTCCAATAATCATAAATAAAATGGAGGGATAGATCATCAGCTTAGCGGGAAGATCATCGTAAACGACTGGCTGTTGCGGCTGGGATACGGTCATAGTACTCAATTGATAACTCCTTATCGACCTTTAGATTCATTGATCACATTTAAAAGGGCATTCTGCTCACGGCGCAAGCTTAAAGCTTCTGTCAAGTTATTTAAGAATCGAGAGCGCTGATTTTGGATGGAGTTAAGCCGTGCCCCCACATTACTTAATGCCTTTGCAAGCTCACTGGAATACACCCTTCCTTCTAGGATCATTTTTTGACGCTCTTCTGCTTCTTCACGCTCCTTTAGCAAAGCCAAAATTTGATTTTTTAGCTGCTCAAACCTTTGTTCATTAAAGGATGGGTTCCAGACAAGTTGATGATCTTTAAATTGGTAGCGATTTTCATTCAACTCAATCATTTCTAAATAATATTCCATTGACGAAGAATGAAATCCTAACTCCATAAAGCCAAAGCCCGAGGCAAGGTATAGATCTTTTTCTAGCTTAATTTTTTTTCTAAGTTCTTGGTAAAGTTGGTCTGCCTTCTCGCTTTTCTGCAACTTTGCGCCTAAATCTAATTCTTTTTGATAAATGCTTAAGGCATCCTTCGCAAACATTTCACCTTGCAAGACCTTACGGTCAAACTCCTCACGCTCTCTCCTTACTCTCTGGTATTCTTCTTGTAGTTCTGCAAGTTTAGAGTATTCATCAATCCTTGCCCGCTCTACCAAAAATTCTGCATCATCGAAAACACGGTAGATCACCCTTGTTAAAGAACTTCTTTCTTCTTGCGGTTGCGTTAAGGAGCGAATAAACATCACAAGCTGCAAACGCTGTAAAGAGCTTGTCTGATCCCCCCAAGGAGTCATCGAGGTGCCCGGAACCCCATATTTGATCGATCTAAGCAATCTGAGATCATCTCTTGTCTGAAGCCAGTCCAAATTGATCAGCATCCTTGGTTTAGCATCATGCATCGCTTCTGCACGTAAACCTGAGCCATCTGCTTCTTTACCATGGCAGGGTGCACAATTCTCATAAAACAAACGCTTTCCTTCTGCCAGATTCTCAGGTGTGTAATATTTTTTTTTGATATAAAAAGATGTCTGTTCAACGTCTCCAATAGGCTCTTTAACGATATCAAAGACATCGTCAACTTGATCAGCTCCTTTCGAAAGGTTAGCAGCAACAACCACTGGTTTAAGAGATACCAGAAAGTTCATTGCGTTGGGAGGGTTGAGCAAAGAGAGTGGGCCGTTCTCCAATCCCTTAAGCTCCCCTCCCTCATTCTTAAGCTCTCTTATCACATCCTCAGGTGTATATTGCCACTTAGGAATATCTTGAGAATCTCGAATAACGGTACCACCGGGTAACGATGAAAATAGCCAATCGACTAATAGCTCAATTTCACGCTGAGTGAGTATTGGCTCCTTATTTTCGATGGATTTGTCATTGCCAAGCTCACCCCATGGTGGCATAGGCGTCCCTTTTACACCATGCATGATAGATTGAATCGCATTCTCTTTTGTTAGGTTTCTTAAAAAATCTGCTCTTCTTAAGTTTTTTGGAATAGGATAAATCCATTCAGAAATTGGCCCGTTTCCAAACAAGTATTCTCCATGACATTGAGAACAATATTTTTGAAAAGCCAACTCTGGATTAAAGCCAGCATGTTTCCAAATTAACCGGTCTTGATGGTTATTTTTCTGGGCCAACACATCTAACATATAGGTTAAAGCATAGAACTTGGTATCATCGAAAGGAAAGACTGGCATGATCGATCGAGGAACATGCGCGGTAGGATTGCGAAAATGTTCCATTAACCATTGATCTGAGCGATAAACACCAGACCAGTTGGGCCTTGGACAAATCATCCTTCCTAATCCATATTCTTGGACATACATCATTAGAACACGCCTAACAAGGCTGTTCCATTCTTTAAGCTCTTTAGCAGCTTGTAAGCGCTTCTCCTCATCTTTTTCCAGTTTAACACGTTCTTTGTACCGGTGGTTATGTGCACGTGATGCAAACTTAAAGTTGGTATAAAAGGACTCAATAGTGCCAGGATACTCTCTTTCAATGTCTTCTAAAATGCTATTTTCTCTTACATTTTCAGCAATTCGATCATGGATTTCGTTGGCATTCATTTCGAGGGTTCTTACAATGTCCGAACCACGAATAAATTCTGGGAATAATTCTCTAAACCACTGTTTTTCTTTGTAGAGGTCATCAAAGGAATGTTCGTTTTTTTCGATAGTAAAACCAACATTTGACTCATAACCTTGCAACCGGTGGCAAGCGGCACACCCTTCTGTTGCAAACACCGTCATGCCGTAGCGAATATCATGAATTTGAGAAGGGGAAGCCGGCTCTTCCCATGGCTGCTTTTTACCAGCTTCCCACTCCAAAACTTTGGTCTTGTAGCTAAGATCAGATTGATTTTTACCAGGACCGTTTTGGGCAAGCAAAAAGGTAACCAAACGCTCAAGCTCATCGTGGTCCATACGATAATTGGGCATAGTCGAGTTGTGCAAATCGAATTGGGGATAAGAAATTTTTTGCTTCAAAAACCAAGGATACGTCTGTCCTGCAAGCGTTAACTCTGGGCCCACCCCTCCTCTTGCGAAGTTGGAAATGCGGTGGCATGCATAGCAAGCCTGAGATAGAAAAAGATTTTGACCACGATGAAAATCTTTTGTCAGCCTGTCAATGTCTGTTTGGATCTTATCCATATTTTGTGAATCATCAACAGCTGTTTGAAAAGACTTTCTTAGGTCTTTTACATGCCTTACTAAAGCCTTATTAAGCTGCAATGTTTCCATTTTTTCAAAAATTGATCCTTTGGCCTGCTCCTTTCCTTCATTTGATTGAATAAAGTTCTCTAAGCTCTCTGAGCTTTTACTCGGGTTAAAAGTCTTAGCAAACTCGTTCACTAGTCTGTTCGAGCCAAAGCTTGTGAGCAGAGAACGATCCACCTCTTGCAAGGCTTGTTCCGGCCGAGTGTCCTTAAGGAATTTAGCCTGAGAAGCTAATCTATCTCTTTGCCTTGGTAGCAACGTGACATCTCCTTTGGCTTTTTCTAAACGATCCAATGTCGGTTGATAACCCTCTTTTTCTAAAGATAGCTTTATTTCCACCATGCTAATAACTGCTTGCTTTTCTTGCTCAAGAGCATTTTCAATGGCTGCAAATTCTTGCTCATTACGCATAAAAACACGCTTTGCCGAATCACTAGCCCCCTGTAGGGCACCTTGAGAACCTTGATGGCACTGCATGCACTTTGCCTGAATCAGGGTTCCAACATAGATAGGGTTTGTTTGGAAAAGAAGGCGGTGACCCGGCTTTTCGTTAAAAACTCTTGCAAAGAGAGGATCGTTTTTAGGATCTATTTCTAAAAATTGGGGTTTATAGCCTTGTAGTTCAGGTTCATATTGCCCATCAAAAACGGGGCCATGCGCCCGATCGGTCACTAAGCCTCTACCGTTACCTCCATGGCAAGATGTACAACCATATTCTTCAATCGGGTGAAACTCAAAAGGCCTTGTCTCTCGTCCAATCAAAGGATGCATTTGAAGAACTTTTTCAACATGATATTCGTACTCACCAACTTTGGCTTTTTTTAAAGCTTCGTATTGGTCCGCTAACTTTAAACGAGCGGGTGATGAATGACTCGGATCTCTTAGTTCTTTAATTTTCTCATCTAGCTTGTTCCAGATATAGCTGGGGTTTTCTATTTTTTCAGGAAAGCCTAGCTCATCAAAAATAACATTACCGTTAATATCCTTGGCTATTTTCGTTGGAGAGAAATCTTCTATTTGCAAGGCAACGTGGCAAGAAATGCAACGATCAATCTCTGCAGGGCCCTTATTTTCGTTTTCAATGACGATTTGCTTGACACCTACTTTGAATGGTGGGGGAGGTTCATTCGTGTAAGAAGAGCGAAACTGTTCAAGAGCAATGTAATCATCCTGATAGATGCGATATTCTGGGAAAGCCTCCCGATACATAAATACACCTAGCATAGCGCTAGCAACGATCCCGGCAGCAATTAAGAGTAATTGAAAATGGCTTGGCTTCATATCCTCCTCTTAGTGCCTTGCAAAGTTCTCAGTCCAAGGCCAAATCCATCCCCAATTTGCTCCTCGAAAATAGGTTCCAACAATAATCAGAATCCCCTGCCATGTCATAAAGGCGGTATAAAGAAAAATTGCAAGGTAGCGACTTCGATGGAACCAAACCCCCTCACCTTTGGGGTTGCGGTCAAGATAGGGGATCGCCATCAATCCTAAAACGATTAAACCCGGAATCGCAACTCCTCCCCAAAAGGCATTATAAGCGACCATTTCCTGTAACCCTAAAAAGTACCATGGGGCTTTAGAGGGGTTTGGGGGCTTGCTTGCATTTGCAGGTTCTTCAAGAGGAGCATCAATAAACGAAAGACCGAGCACTAAAATCGTTGTTAGTAAGAACACAAGCATCTCTGCTCGCAGCAAATGCGGCCAAGTAAAGACGTAATTATAAGGCCCCTTGTCTACCGTTGGCGATGTTCCCCTAACCAGCTCCATTAAGCCGTAAGTGCGTTTAACACCAGGAGCAAAACTTTCTTTGGTATCAGAGCGTTGGATCACACGATAAGGATCCGGCCTTATCCTTTCAGGGGGCCTTGAGAGTCCTCCATCTTTGCGAATTCGCCAAAAGTGTACGCCGATTAAAGTGCCTGTGACCAAAGGAAGAAAGGCAACATGAAGAACATAGAAACGAATGAGCGCATCTTGACCTACATTTGTTGATGCCAAAAGCATCACCCGGTTGATATTGTATTCAAATCCTGGCAAGTTAGGAACATAGCCGGCTATATTACTTCCGACAGTAATTGCCCAAAAAGCGAGTTGATCCCAAGGCAATAGATAACCTGTGAATGAGAGCAGTAGCGTTAAAACCATGAGAATCACGCCAATCACCCAATTAAATCGACGCATCCCCTTATAGCTTGCCGTATAGAAAACACGTGACATGTGCAGAAAAACAAACAGCACCATCATGTGTGCTGACCAGCGATGCATATTGCGATACATCATGGCAAAAGGAGTGGTGTCTTGCCAATCTTTCATAATGTCATAAGCTCGATCTTCTGCCGGAATATAGTAGAACATTAAAATAATGCCTGTAAAGACCAGCAGCATAAACAAGCTAGTCGTTATTGTTCCTAGCCCCAGTGTATAAAAGGGGTCGAGTGAATGTTTATGGCATTTCACTGGATGAAAATGGAGAAAAAAGTTTTTAAAGACAATTTCAGAGCGGTCGACATCATTATTAGGATAATTATGCCGAAAAATAGAGCGTAGAATTAAGGAGGGCAGATTAGCAAGGTACTCACCCCACGTCTCTCTTGGTCTTCCTTCAAAAACAGCCATTCTTTTTCTCCTAAATTGTGGGGGAATACCAGGCAGCATCCCAGTCAAGTGTGGTACTCGCCTTATCCACCATGAGATCGCCAGAAGCTCCTTTAAATACCTTAAAATAGACGAGGGGAGAAGGAGCGGGCCCTCCTGTATTTAAACCATGCCGATCGTAGGTAGATCCATGACATGGGCAAGAATAACCTGTCTCTACCATGTTTACCGTACAACCTAAGTGAGTACAAACGGCTGTCTGTACTCTTACTTTACCACTTTCTGTTTCAACAAAAACTTTCTGTTTAGGATTAAAAACTTTTCCTGTACGCGATAAAACCTCTTCAGGTCGACCAAGAGAAAAAATGCTAGGAGGCACTTTCATGGCATTAGGATAAAGGTAGCCTAAAAATGAAGCATTAACAAGACCTCCTACACCCAAAACACAAGCACCCACACCCATTAAAGCTAAAAAAGACCTTCTTGTGATCATCGGATCCTTATCATCAGGGTCAACATTCAAAGAATTTCGGTATTTAGGCATTACTTCTCCATATCGTTCATCTGATATTCTTTTTCCCTGAAGATTTGGTACTTAACGTCTTCGGCATCTTCAAATTGGCCCTTACGCATGTAATAAAAATAGATAATTAGAGAGGCTAGACCCATGGCAATAGAGCTACTGACATACCAAAACATTATCCTATCCACCTAAATGAATAATTCATGGCATCCATTGTAACTGCCTGTGTTGGGCATTTTTCTGCGCATAAACCACATCGAATGCAAAGATCTTCATCTTTTAGCATGGCTGTTCCCATCGCCCCAAGTTCCTCATCATCCATTTCAAAAGAGTTAACACCATAGTAGTTGTCAACCGCAGTGCGCAGCTGGCCCTCACCTACATCTAAGTTCAATTTACTAACTGGCACCTGCTTGAGGCAATTGCATGGACAGACGTCAACACAACCATTGCATTTAATGCATAAAGATCCATCAAAAACAGGGTTAACATGGCATTGCAAGCAGCGATTAGATTGCTCATGAGCCTGCTCAGGGGTATAGTTGTTTTCCACCATATTTTCATTATGTACACGTACATCGGCAGGCTGCATGGAAGGAAGTGCCCACTTCGTTTTTAAATAGGTTTTATCCCGCATTGGCGTTAATTCTGTCCATTCAGACATAAACTCCTGGTAGGGTTGTGTGCCCCTCAAGTCACTATCAATCGCTCTTGCAGAATCTTGTCCATGGCGAATAGCCGTAATAAATAATGCTGGCCCAAACGCAGCATCACCCCCAGCATAAATCCCTTTCACCGAAGTTCTTCCTGTTCCTCTCTCGGTTTTGATAATTCCACGATCTAACACCAATTCGTTTCTTTTATCCCATCCGTTAAAAAGCGTCGTATCTAAGGCTTGCCCGATAGCCAGAGCAATGGTATCACAAGGAATCACGTACTCTGAATTAGGAATAAATTGAGGAGCAAAACGACCGGTATAATCAAAAAGAGAAGAAATTTTTTGCACCTTTAACCCCGTAACAGCTCCCATTGCATTGCGAATGACTTCAATGGGCCCCACACGGTTAATCATTTTAATCCCTTCCTCCATCCCATCTTCTATTTCAAACTCGTCCGCCGTCTGCTCATCACGTGTTTCCAAGCAAACCATCGTTACTTTCTTAGCACCATTACGAACAGAAGTTCTAGCTACGTCAAAAGCGACGTTGCCCCCACCAACAACAACTATATTTTCGCCGATTTTCCAACGCTCCTCTACACAGCGAACACGGAGGTACTCGATCCCTCTGATAATGTCTGGAGCGTCAGCCCCTGGAATAGGAAGCTCTCTTGACTTCCATAAGCCAACCCCTATAAAAACAGCATGATATTTCTCTTGAAGCTCTGTTAAGGTGATATCTTGGCCAATTTTTGTATTGTAAATGATGTTTGCGCCTAGGTGTTCGATTGCAGCACATTCATTAATGGCAACATCGTTTTTTAACCGGTAGGTAGGCACTCCATATGTTAGCATTCCACCAGGGATACGCATCATTTCGTAAACATCGACAGCATAGCCTAAACGCAAAAGATCATGCGCCACGGTCATGGATGCAACACCCGCCCCTACACAAGCAACTCTCAAGCCGTTCGATTGAGGTTTTGTAGAACCACGTGCATAACTCATCTCTAAAGATTTGATGTGAGCTTCCTTGCTCAATCCAAACCATTCCGCTAAAAAGCGTTTCTGAGCTCGAATGGTCAGCGTTTTATCCACCCGATCTCTTCGACAAGTTGCTTCACAAGGAGCCCCACAAATCATCCCACAAATGGAGGCAAAGGGGTTGGGTCCTCTAGCTATTTTATATCCCTCTAGGTAGTTTCCGGCATGAAGAGCAAGCATGTAAGCACGAGGATCCGTATTAACCGGACAGCCATCTCTACAATCAATCTGCCTAAGGTAATAATCTAGATCAGGAATGACCGCGTCATATAAGTCTTTATAAAAATCAAATGGGTCTTCTGCCATGCGCTCATTATTTGCGTATTTTTTAAGAAGTCTATTGGCACTCTAGCAAAACAACAGTTTTTTTGAAACTGATGATCAAATTTTATTTTTTGGTATAGATATGAAAAGTAAAAAAATTGACCCTAAATTAAAAATGGGTAGCAACGAGCCTTAGTAAAAGACCTGTTTATTTGTTTCACGACATTGGCATGTTAGATGCGACCAACACGGTCTGGCTATTTGTTTGTTAGGAAGGGGGAAAGCACTCTGCAGCAACGAGTTTTATTGCAGGGGATTGATACAAAATAGGTGAGGGATAATTAGAAAAAGTTTAGAGGATTATTCAATTCATTATCAGATCGGCAAAGAGATTAGCGAACTTATTGAAGTATATCATGCAAGAGAAACGATTAAGCCTAAACAACCCCCTAATACGCACCGGTTATAAATGATCCTTGTTTTAAAGTGCCAACTGGAACTAGATTAACCAGCCTGCTTTAGAATGGCTTAACCTTGCTAAAACAAGTTTAACGTTACTTTTTTTATACCCTAGCAGATTGAATTCTTACTACTCCATACTAGGTATTGACTATTTTTCGATAATAAAATCTGTATAGATAGTCTCAATAGCATAAAGACGTTTTTCAATATGTTGAACTCGAGCAGCTCCGGAATCTGTTTCCAACAGCTTTAACAGCTTTTCTAGGGTATCTGGCGCTCCCTGCGCAAAAATTTCCACCTTGCCATCTGGCAAATTACGGACTTTACCTTTTAAATGAAGGCATTTTGCATGGGTAAGAGTGGTAAAGCGAAAGCCCACTCCCTGAACATACCCTGAAACCAATGCACGCATTTCAACTTCTTTCATTTCTAGCAAGCCCTTCAAGTGATAAAATCAGTTCACGCACTTCCTGTATATTTTGAGCTTTACTGATTCTTTCCCTAAAGCTTTTTGTCTGAGCCGATTTCTTTAAATACCAGCAACCTACTCGTCTCATTTCGATCACTGTCCGTCTTTCATTGTGATAGCTTAAAGTTTCCTCAAAATGTTCCAACAGCTCATTCTTAGCATGGTCTAAAGAGCGTTCTGGGAGGGGTTGATCCGCTTGTAACGCATAGATGTCTTCGGCAATCCATGGCTGGCCCAGTGTTCCTCGTGAAACTAAAACTGCGTCGCATTGTGTATAACTAAACATTTTCATCGCTGCTTCAGCATCGAAAACATCCCCATTACCAATGACCTTAATTTTATTCGCAGCCTCCTTACAAGCTTTAATATGATCCCAATTAGCAGGTCCTTTATAAGCCTGTTCTCTTGTTCGACCATGGATGCAAATAGCCTTGGCTCCTGCTTCTTCGGCAATTTGAGTAATTTTAGCAGCAATGATCGACTGATCATCCCACCCAGCACGAATTTTTACAGTCACAGGGATATTGACAGCTGCCACCATATTCGCAATGACATCACCAATCAAATGGGGATTTTTTAACATTCCAGACCCACTACCATCCTTGGTGACTTTATCGACAGGGCAGCCGCAATTCAAATCGATAACATCAAAGCCTAGATCTTCAATAATCTTAGCAGCTTGACCGGCAATTTCCGGCTTTGAACCACAGAGCTGGCCGCCAATAGGGTGCATGCTCTCATCATAATCTAGAAGGTGGTAGGTGTTCGCGTCGTTGCGCACAATCGCGTCCATCTTGACCATTTCGCAATACATGAGTCCTGGACGATATTTTGCGGACATCCGTCGAAAAGGGTAGTCAGAGCATCCTGCTAAAGGAGCGTAAAAGATATTTGATGGAAGTTTTACATTCCCTAATTCAAATTCTTTCATAACAATCCAAGCAAGAATGATCGAATAATTTGAAGAGCGATAAAGGCGAAGATGGGGCTAATGTCTATAAAACCAATGGGGGGAATGACTTTTCTAAACAAATTCAAATAGGGATCGGTATAGTAAGCGACAAAGAGCATAGGCTTGGTCGTTTGGAATTCTGGAACCCATGAGCCTAAAATACGAATAAAAATCATGATCATGTAGATCTGAAATAAAAGTGAGATAACTTCAGCAAGCATTTTATTACCTTGTAAAACAAGAAGTATAACTTAAAAAGTTTTTTCTGTCATAGGGTGAAAAGTTAAGAATATCGTTATCCTTTGGTCATAAAGATCTTGCCAGGAAATCCAACCTTTGAAAAGGGAAAATGAAACAGTTAGTTAGTCCCTCATCTTCAATTTAAGTATTAATGATTGCTAAACATCATCTGAGTTGGGATATTTTTTTAAAACCGTAAACCAACACCCATAATTTTTGTTGTACAGGGTAGTCTTAAACGGTAGTAGGTGCTTTAAACAAATCAGCCCTTGATCAGTGGCTGGATGGCTACGTATAGCGAGAGATTTCAAAGGTAGTGATGCCAGAGAAGCTAATCCTTGAACGGTAACTTTTTCACTAAAGATCACAAGAAATTCGAGCGGTAAGTTTTTTAAATGAAACAATCCTTGATCGGTAACCTTTTCGCTAAATATCTCAAGGGATCTAAGCGATAAGTCTTTTAAATGAGCTAATCCTTGATCAGTGATTTGATGGCTACCTATGGTAAGAGAATCCAAGGGCTGTTTTGCTAAATAAAACAATCCTTGATCAGTAACTTTTTCACTAAAGATTACAAGAGATTTAAGCGATAAGTCTTGTAAGTAAGCTAATCCTCGATCGGTAATTAATCGACAAGATAAAGATGTAAGCGGTAGCCCTTGTAGATAAGCAAGCTGTTCATCTTTAGTCAACCCAGTAATTGATGCTATTGGTAGGCATTGAAAGTCTTGTTGAAAAATTTGCCACATTTCTATTACAACATTCAGTTGTTTCAGTTTAGGCAGTTGTCTCACCCAATCAAATATTTTTTGGTCATGAATGTGAATATTCAAAATTTCAGCATTAGTACATAATTGTAAAGTCGGTTGTATTTTGCTTTGGGGAATATTGTTTGGAAAATCTACATGTTTTACCTTTGGCAACCATCTTTTAAGCATCTTTAGTGATTTAAATTGATCCCTACCAACCATTTTAAACAAGCGATCTGTAATTCGCCTTTGCACTTCAGAATCAAAGAAAGATTCTATCATTTCATAAAAAGCGCTTATCTCTTCGTTTTTATTCCAACTAATAAGGTCTAGATGACCGCATATCCAATTTGCGAATTCTTCTTTAACGAAGGAAGGTAACCCATATTTTTCAGCGAGAATTAAATATAAAGGAAGTTTTTGTGAAAGATCTATTTCTTGTTTAAAAAAGATCAATCGCATCATTTCTTTAAAGAACACATACTCTTTTTCTGAAAAGCTGATTTTCTTATTATTAGCATCTCGCATATTACTCGAAAATAATCCCTCAAAGAAAGAGCTCATGTTTCGCAGTAAAGTTTTGTGAGTATAAAAAACTTTATCCCCAAATATAATTTGATAATTATTAAGTATCTTTAGATACCTCTCAAGTTCATCTGGGCTTAAGACAATAAAAAAGTCTCTGAAAATTGGATCATTTGCATCCAAAGCAATCTTAAATAACAGGTTAAAAACTCTTGAGTTGTTTCGAGATAGAACTTGAAGAAAATTTGACCAATGGTTCGCTCCTTCAATTTGTTTAAGGTCTCCAACCTGTCACAAGCATCAAGGTCCTTAAACAGTTTTTGCAAATCTAATTTAGAACTAGAACCTGTCTTACAACCTCCTTCATCAATAGAGAGCTGAGTTGTTTCTATCTCCAGGTTTATTACATCATCATCTCCATAAAGAGAGAATTCTTCTGAAGGGGCGCTCTCAACTTCAGGAAAGGTGTCTTTATCTAAGCGGGTATCTAACGTGGCAATAAGCTTTTTAGGCTTTTGATCGACTGCAGATAAAGCTTCTGAAACAACCGTTTGTGCTTTACTTGCAGCACTCTCGTTTCTTTGATTTTTTAGATTAAGCTGCGAAGCTTTAAAATAATAAGATATCCCATAGAATGCAAGTAAACCGGGGAAAACAAATAAGGCTGCTAACACTAAGCTTGTTAACGCAACACCTTTTTAAGTGTTATTTCATCTTGCGAAAATGGATGTATTAAATGATTAAACCTTTCAACCTTCTTAAACTTTTTCTTTTTAATGAAAAAATTATTAACTGTTCGATTTTTTTTGAATCCTTATTCATGTTTAACCTTAAGGTAGTAAGACAATTAGAGCTGACTTCTGTAGAAACAGCAGCTCCAGATTCAAAGCTCTAAGCGCATTAAATGGAACTAACGGTGTTAACGGATTAAAACAAAGCTTTAAAGTATTGAAAAGAGAGTAACGGCTTAAGAAAAATATCAATTACTTTGAGCACGAGTTTTTCTATTCAACTTATCTTGCGAAGCCGCGATACTGCTAAAAGCCTTGTAGCCACTGTTTTGTTCTGCTATTATTTTAAATTTAAACTCTGATAAGTTCTTAAATCTTATGTCTTACACACCATCAGATGACCAAACCCTCGGCATTGATCTCGATGGAGATCAGCTGTTAGCCGCTTTTTTAAATCATAAAAAAGGGCATATTCACCTCGAACGTCTTGAACAGATATCGATCAGTGGGACCGAGGATGTAAAGCAGCTTTACATTGAAGAAAAAGATACTAAAGATATCACAGGAGAATATCTTCTCGCATCAGGATTAGATGCTAATCAAGTCTTGGTAAGAAGGATGAGGCTAAAGCTTACTCGGGATAAAGATATTGAAGAGGCCTATCTTTTCCAAGCAGAACCCCTCCTCCCCTATCCCATTGAGAATGCCCTCATCGATAAAATGATCGTTGAAAAGCAAGACGGGACCTCTCTTTTGTCCATCCTTTCTACCCGCAAAGAAGATGTACAAAAGCATGTCGAACAACTTGAGCAATGGCAACTTTCACCTGAAATTATATCTTGTGATCCAATCGCAATGGCCGCTTTCACCTCTTTTTTTACTAATAACGAAAAGTCAACATTTTCCATCCACATAGGGTACTCCAATTCACTGTGTGTGCTGATCCGAAATGGAAAGTTGCTAGCCTCTCACGGCTCAGACCTTGGTTATCATTTTCTTGATGAAGCCTATTTTCAAGATACCAAAGAACATCTAAGCCAGGAAAAACTGTCCCAATTAGAATCACTTAATCCTATTAAGGATAGCCACCCTCATTTTTCAAAGGCTATTGAAAAGCTCTGCCAGGAACTTGGATGGAAAATCATCTCAGCATCCAAGGAAACAAGATTAAAGGAGGAGGCTCAGCTATTAGTAACAGGGATAGGCGCCCTAAACCTGATTCAAGATCAGTTAGAGAGGGTTGTCGACTATCCTTTTATCGATATCACACCTAAAGAGTTTTTTAACGAAACCCCTTCCATTTTAAAGCAATTTGCTATTGCCATTGGTTTAGCACTAATTGCTCAGCCCAAAACAGCCATTGGCATTAATTTCCGCAAAGATGAATTCTCTTACCCAACACCGTGGAAGCGATTTCAAAAGCCCTTATTAATGTACGCAGGCCTCTCTGTACTTCTCGCTTTTTCTTTTTACTTATTTGGAGAATCCTATCTCGGCTACCATCGGAATAAGATCAAAGAAAATTATTTATCGATGCTTGCTTTAATTCAAAAACCTTACGAAGAATTTGAAGCGGCCTATGAGAACAAACATCCCGGTGAAAAACCGGATGAAGGGATAAGCCCTATTCAAGATTTGTCCCAGGAAGATCTAGAAAAAAGACTAGATTTTTTAGAAGCAGAAATTCGATCAATTCCTGACACTTTTCCCTTGCAGCCCAATGTGCCACGCGTCAGCGATGTTTTAGCTTGGCTAAGCACCCATCCAAAAGTTCAGTGCGACGAAGGGCAAACAGATTGTTTTCCTCTTACGATAGAAAATTTTGGATATACTCTAGTTAAGCGCCCTGAACAAAATAAGAAAAATGAAAAATATCAAGTAAAAATTGATTTAGAATTTAGCACAGCCTCTCCTCGCATCGCACGTGAGTTTCATGACGCGTTGATTGCTCCTAATGACATGATCGATCCAAAAGGCGAGGTAAAGTGGAGTGCCAATCGAGGTAGATACCGAACCTCCTTTTTCTTAAAAGATAAAACCCAATACCTTTCACCATTGAGGGAATGATGCTACAAAATATTCCTTTTCAACGTATGCTTATTTATGTAATGGTGCTTTGTTTGATTCCATTCCTTTTTGTGCTGCTTCAATTTTACGCAAAATTAGGCTCCATAAATGACCTTGAAGCACGCTTAGATCGAGTACAGCATCTCGCTTTGGTTCAAGAAAAGCGTCAAGCTAATAATATTTCAGTTATCAACCATTTTAAAGATGCTGATCACTTTTACATCGATAAACATTTAGAAACCCTAATTTTCCTAGAACCTGAAATTGAAGCCCTACAAAAAATTGTTAATCATAAAAATCTCCCGGAAGATGAAATTATCAAAAAGCGTTTGGAACTCTTAACCGGAGGGGGGAATAGTTTAAAGTTTTCTGAAGGTGTTGTTCAAACATTTCCCCAATTTCAGGAGACAGCTGAAACCCTTATTCATCCTGTAGAAATCAACGTCACTGATCTACAAAAAATTCTTACTAGAGTGGAAGGCATTTCTATCGGCGCTTTTGACCCCCCTCCCAATCGTCCGCAGCTGATCGTCCTAGAGTTTAAGTTGGATAAAAAAAGAGCTGCCGATAAAAATGAGGTCTTTATTTTAAATATGAAATTATTAAAGCGTGAGTTTTTATAGTGAGTCGAATTGTCTTTTTTTTATATTACTTATGCCTACTTCAGAGCTGTTCAGTCTCACGGTACCAAACAAACAATGTGTATTGTCCTGAGCTGAATTGTATTAACCTGGTGGATCGTGATGGGCTAACGGAAATGATTCGAACACCGGAAAGACTGAAACAGTACGAAGCCATTGACTACTTGAAGCCTCAGCCCTATCAAAAAATCATGCGAGTCTTTAGCCGTGACCCTCAAGGCAACATCTCGGCCATTATCACTACTTACCATCCCAATGGCTACCCCAAGCAGTACTTGGAAGTCATCAACAATCAAGCGCACGGTTTTTATAAAGAATGGCATCCCAACGGTGCTTTAAAAGTAGAAGGAAAAACGATCGGGGGTTCTGCCGACATTAGCACATCCGCTGAAAAAACATGGATTTTTGATGGTCTCACACGAGCATGGGATGAAAATGGCACATTAATAGCTGAAATTGATTACAGCAAAGGAGAACTCGACGGTCTTTCAACCTATTATCACAGCACAGGAGCTATTTGGAAAACAATCCCCTATGAAAAGAGTTTGGTCAATGGTTTTCTATGTATTTATCTAGAAAATGGAGACCTACTTCAGAAAACTGAATTTAAAGCAGGTGTGAAAACAGGTCAGTCATTTCGCTATTGGCAAGACGGATCCATTGCTGCTCGCGAAGACTATGTTAGAGGGCGCCTTTGGCAAGCAGAATATTTTAATCCTAAAGGGGAACAAATTTCAACGATTGAAAAGGGTTCTGGGTATCGAGCTGCATTCGGTAAAGACTGCCTTAACGAGCTTCAAGAGTACAAAAATGGGGTTTTGGAAGGAGAAGTTCTCATGTTTTCGCCTAATGGGCAAATCGCTCGTGTTTACCATATGAAAAATGAGCTCAAGCATGGAGAAGAAATGATATTTTACCCCCATAAAGAGCTAGAGCAAGAGTCTTTTCCTAAAATGTCTATTACATGGTATCAAGGGAAAATCCAAGGCCTGGTTAAGACTTGGTATGATAATGGTGTGATGGAAAGTCAGCGATCTTATAGCGAAAATGAAAAAAATGGCTTTTCTACTGCCTGGTACCGAGATGGCAACCTGATGCTCATTGAAGAATATGACCAAGGGAAGCTTGTTAAGGGTGACTATTACCGAAAAAAAGAACGACAGCCTGTTAGTCACGTAATAGAGGGTAAAGGCGTTGTGACCATGTTTGATGCCGAAGGTAACTTTTTAAAAAAAGTGAATTACCATCATGGGAAACCCGAAAGCTAACCTTAGATCCTCTTTCCTTCTGAAGCGCCAACTTCTCTCTTCTCAACGTCAGAAAGTAGCTGAAACACAGCTTGCTGAATTTTTCTTTAAAAAAGAGGGAATCGTTGGTTCTTATGCAAGCTTTAGAAATGAAATTAGCACTTCTAAATTAAATAATCTTTTAGCTACTAATAAACGTCTTGCTCTCCCCAGGGTTGAAGGAAAAGGCCTTAAGTATTATCTCGTTCAATCTCTCACCAACGATTTACAATTAAGCCGCTGGGGTATTTATGAGCCGGCTCCAGAAAAATGCTCAATGGTTCCAATAGAGGAGATTGACCATCTTCTTGTACCTGGCATTGCCTTCGATAAAAATCATTTTAGACTTGGCTATGGCAAAGGATTTTATGACCGCCTACTGCTACAACCGATCCAATTCAAGACTTTTGGTATTAGTTATAAGGAGTGCTTAAGTCAAACAGCACTCCCAATCTTTGAACATGATAAGCCAGTTGATACACTTGTGCTTTTTTAGACTTCTACATAAGAAGCAATTGTAGAGCCGATAGATAAAGAAGATGTTGCTGCAGGCGAAGGGGCGTTTAGAACATGGATTAACTTGTTTTTTGTATGAATCAAAAAATCATCCTGCATTGTTCCATTTGGCAATACGACTTGGGACCTAACGCCAGCTTCTGCGGGAATAAGGTCCTTCTCTTCTAAAGTAGGAATTAACCTCTGAAGTGACTTTAAAAAGGCTGTTTTGCTAAAAGATCGATAAAATTCATATAAGCCGATTTTCCAATAGCGAGCTGCCATCATCCAAAAGCCTGAATAAGAAAGATAGTCTCTAACATCTTTAAGATTGATATTATGTTTTCGATATCCTTCTCGAGACAAGGCTAAAACAGCATTAGGACCAGCTTCTATGCGTCCATCCATCGTTTTGCTTAGGTGAACTCCAAGAAAAGGAAATTTTGGATCAGGCACCGGGTAAATCAAGCCTTTTACTAAATCGCGTTTTTCTGGCACAAGCTCATAGTATTCCCCTCGGAAGGGAATAATTTGCTTCTTAGAAATCTCCTTATCTGTCAGGTTAGCCACACGATCAGCGTGCAAGCCTGCACAATTAACAATCCAGTCACCCTCATACTCGCTTTGCTCAGTCGAAATAACAGTGGCACCTTCGCTCAAATAGATGTGAGCAACCTTTTGACCTAGTAGAATGACTCCACCTCTCTGGTGGATCTCTTGAGCATAAGCCTTTGCTACCTCTGTGAAATCAATAATTCCTGTTTCAGGTGAGTAAAGAGCCTTTAAGGCGTGGCCTGCCGGTTCAATTTCTTGATACTCCTCTTTAGAAATGAGCCTTAAGCCTGGTACACCATTTGCTTTTCCTCTTCTCTCTAGCTCATAAAGCCTCGGTAACTCTTCTTGTGTGAGAGCTACAATCGCCTTTCCAACTTTCTTGTAGGCAATTTCTTTTTCTTGGCAAAATTGTAAAAGTGAACGAACCCCTTCAATGCAATTTTTAGCTTTTAGGGATCCAGGTTTGTAATAGATCCCTGAATGGATCACTCCACTGTTGTGACCCGTTTGGTGAGCTGCTACCTCCTTCTCTTTCTCTAGTACTGCTAAAGAAACGTGCGGATTCTTTCGGAGGATTTGCAGAGCCGTAGCAAGTCCAACAATTCCTCCGCCGATCACAAGTACATTATACTTTTGCATGGGCATTCAAATGGTAGCTGGCATCAAAGAAAGGATGGTTTTTATCTTTTTCAGAGATAACCACCGGTGTCGTTGGCCATTCTATGTTAAAACGGGGATCATCCCAACGCAATCCTCTTTCACACTCTGGAGAATAGGCTTCTGAAACCATATAAAGGGCTTCTGTATCATTTTCAAGAGTTAAAAAAGCGTGACCAAATCCACGTGGAACATACATCATTCGTCTATTTTCAGCTGATAGTTCAGCACCAAACCATTGGCCAAAAGTTTCTGAGTCAGGCCTCAAGTCGACGATGACATCAAAAAGAGCTCCCTGGATGCAACGCACAATTTTTACTTCACTCTTTGGAGCTAATTGGTAATGAATTCCACGTAAAGTACCTTTCTTCGCACTTAAAGAGTTGTTGACCTGGATAAAATTTGTTTCTAAGTGATAATTGCCAAATTCTTTTGTGCAGAAAAATCGTGCAAAAAAGCCTCTTTCATCGCCCTTTTTTTCCAAATCGATCAGATAAGCTCCAGGAAGTTTTGTAGGATGGAAAAGCATAATTACCCTGTTATTTTATTTAATCGTTTTTTTAATATTCTTAAGCGAACGAATTGGTCTCCATCAAAGTCTGTTAGTTTAAAGCCATACCTTTGCAGCTTTTCATGAAGCTCGTTTACGCCTTTTTCAAGGTTATATTCTAGCTGAAAATCAGGGAGCAGCTTAGATAACTTATCAAAATTAACGCGATAGTTTCTTGGATCTGCACCGACTTCACCAGTGTAGACAACGTTAGCTTGGGGGAGTTTAGACTGAACAGCATTAACCACGTCTCTCACTTGATAGTTTTCGCTATTGCCCCCAACATTGACAATGATAAAAGGATCGCTGGTTTCATAGTTTAAAAAGGCAACAAAGGCTCTGGCAATATCTTTGCAATGAACAAGGGGCCTCCAAGGGCTACCATCACTCATAACCCTGATATCCCCTCGACTAAGACCGCAAGCTAGCAAATTATTTACGACAAGGTCTATTCTCAACATTGGAGAATGGCCATAAGCTGTGGCATTTCTCAAACATACCGATTTAAAGCTAGCATCCGAAATTTTCTTTAAATGCTCTTCTGCCACAATTTTAGATGAAGCATAGGCGGTTAAAGGTGCTGTAGCGCCTTCCTCATCAATATCTAATTTTTCTCCCTTTCCATAAATTGAACAGCTGCTTGAAAAAAGGAACTGCGGAATTCCTGCCGCTTTTGCCTTTTCAGCTAAAGCTTTAGTGCCTTCGCGATTAATACCATAAGTCACTTCGGGGTCAAGATCACCCATTGGATCGTTGGAGATGGCGGCTAAATGCATGATTGAGTCATAGCCTTTTAACTCATCGATCGTAAGATCCCTAAAATCTTTAAGGTATTCTACGTCAGTAGAAACATAGGGCTCCCATTCACAACCTTCAAAAAGATTAAGGTCGCACCCGGCAACATAGTATCCTTGAGCCTTTAATAATTCGACTAAATGAACGCCTATATACCCCTTATGACCTGTTACAAATACTTTTTTCATGATAATTTAGCCTTTTCAAAAATTTTTGAAGCAGAAATTGAAGGAATGGATGGAGACCAGGGAGCTTGCCCTGAAGACCACAACTGATTAAGCTGATCTCGATCGCGCTGGGTGTCCATACACGCCCAAAATCCTTGATGTTTATAGAGATTTAATTGTTTATCTTCCGCTAACTTGACAAGAGGCGTTTTCTCCAGAACGCAAGCCTCTTCTTTTTTTAAATACTTGGCGAAAAATTCCTTCCTAAAGAAAAAAAAGCCTCCATTAATCCATTTTTCATGAAAATCAGGTTTTTCAGAAAATTGTGATACAGTATCGCCATCAAGGCAAATTTCACCAAATCTAGAAGGTGGATTGACACCTAAAACTGTTCCTAGCTTACCATGTTTGATGTGAAAATCGAACTCATCTTTTAAGTTGACATCTGTCAGGCCATCTCCATAAGTAACAGCGGCATGTTCGGCATCTCCCAAGTATTTTTCAGCAGCAATCGCTAAGCGGCCCCCTGTCATTGTGAGTTCGCCAGTATAGGCTACAGTAACTTGCCAATCTTCATGGTGATGTACTGAGTGGTAGCTAACATCGCGAGAACTAAGATCAACCGTAAAATCGCTATGCCTCGAAGTATAGTTCAGAAAGTAATCTTTAATCACCTCTGACTTAAATCCTGTGCATAACACAAATTTTTTAAAACCATGTCTTCGATAAGTACGCATAATGTGCCACAAAATAGGATGATTACCTATCGGGACCATTGGCTTTGGCTTTAGCTCGGTTTCTTCCTTAATTCTGGTTCCTAGGCCACCACAGAGTATAAAAACTGGAATATTAGCTAGTGAAGTCATGGTTTTCCCAAATTAATATGGATTTAAGTTTAGTGATTTTATTTAGTAAAGGGCAAGATTGCAAGCTCAAAGAACAAATCATAGAAGAAGTTCTTTCTATTAGCAATCTTTTGCTGCTTAAATAGAAGACATGTTATTTTTTTGGTAAAAATAAACAATGTCACACAACAAAAGAAGATTGATAGAGTTTAAATATGAATATACTTTTTACTGGGGCAAGCTCTTTCACTGGAGCATGGTTCACTCAAGAACTGGTTAAAGCAGGGCATTCCGTTACAGCCATTTTTAAAAGCCCTTTAAGTTCCTACACCTCTTTACGGCTAGACCGTATTAATCTTAATCGTTCGTCAATCGAGAGTATTTTTGATTGTTCTTTTGGAAGCGATGCCTTTTACAAAGTCCTTGTGAGCAAAAAATGGGACCTCTTTTGCCATCATGCTGCAGATGTAACAAATTACAAAAGTTCAGATTTTAACCCTATTGCGGCTATTAAAAATAACGTTGGAGGTGATTTAAAACGCACTTTAAAAACCCTCCAACAGCAGGGATGCAACCGTATTCTTTTAACCGGGAGCGTCTTTGAACAAAATGAAGGAGCCGGCTCTGATGAACTAAGAGCTGTTTCTCCTTATGGACTTTCTAAAGGGTTAACGTCGGAAATATTCCGCTATTATTGCAAATTTTTAGAAATGAAGTTAGCTAAATTTGTCATTCCCAACCCTTTTGGTCCGTATGAAGAATTTCGTTTCACATCTTTTTTAATGCAAAATTGGTTTTCAAAAAAACCTGTTCTGGTGTCTATGCCAGCCTATGTACGCGATAATATCCATGTTTCTTTATTAGCAAAAGCATATCGTCACTTTGCTGAGCAGATTGACAATAAACCAGGTTTTGTTAAATTGAACCCAAGCGGATATCCTGAGTCCCAGGGGGCTTTTACAGCACGCTTTGCAGCAGAAATGCGAACAAGACTGGATCTTGAGTGTGACTATGAATTAGGCATGCAAAAAGAGTTTCCAGAGCCTAAAGTGCGCATTAATACTGATTTGCTAGATGCTGATCGTTTATCTTGGAGTGAAGTACAAGCTTGGGATGATCTAGCTTGTTATTATGAAACCCTTTATCAAGTGGCTTGTTCAACATGTCTATAAGTGTCGGCGTTGCCATTATTACCCACAATGCAAGGCATCATTTGCCTCATTGTCTTCCCCCCTATTTAAACTCCTCATTAAAGCCTCGAGTGGTTGTTGTTAATTCAACTTCTAACGATGGAACCATCGAGTTAGCTCAACAATTAGGGGCCGAAACCCTTGTCACCCCAAGGTTGCAATTTAACCATGGATGTACAAGAGAAAAAGCTAGGCGTTACCTCCAAACGGATATTGTGATCATGGCTACACCTGATGCCTATATCTGTGGAGAGAATTCTCTAGAGAACCTCATTAAACCCATCATAGAAGGAAAAGCAGCCTTAGCTTATGGAAGACAGATTGCCCATGACGGAGCTGACATTTTTGAAAGTTTTGCAAGAGAATTTAATTATCCAGCTGAAAGCCATCTGCGTTCTCTTAAAGATTTAGAACAATATGGCAGCTATACTTACTTTTGCTCTAATTCTTTTTCTGCATACTCCAATCAAGCCTTAGAAGCTGTAGGAGGATTTTCTCCTGTGTTAATAGGAGAAGATACAGTAGCAGCAGCAAAATTGCTTAATGCCGGCTATTCAATCGCCTATGTAGCAGAAGCAGTAGCAAAACACTCTCATCGCTACTGTTTAAAACAAGAATTCCTTAGAAGCTTTGATACAGGACTTGCGAGAAGGTCTTATGAGAACCTTATTGCAAAAGGGGGAAAAGACACCATCAGAGGAAAGATGTATGTCCAGACCCTACTAGCTCGTTTGCTGCGTCAAAAGCCATACTTAATTCCTTATGCGATCGTTCAGTCTGGAGTCAAATGGCTGGGCTATAAAATGGGCCAAGCTAGCTTAAACGCACCTCGCTTTTGGAAAAAAGCTCTAAGTGCCCAAGACTTTTACTGGGCTTCTGAAGAATCCCGTTGCTAATCGTACTTTGAGCCATTGGTAACAACCAACAATGGCTTGTTTTCCTATCCCCAAAAAATGATTAAACCATCTAATAAAAAGTTCAAAATTAATGCCATTGGCTTTGAGTTGACCATAAACATTTAACCTGTACAGGAAAATCTAACAACGAGGGTTGATACAATCCCTTCGAGTCCATCTGTATCAATTCAAAACAAAGTTATAGAAAGGATTTACAACACTTACTTTTATCTACCAGAAAAAATAAGTGAGCTGTGCATCGATTGCTCAACCTAAGGGGGAACATCCTTTGCACCTATTCCAGCTATCTCTGATCAGCTTTTTTTTAAATCATTGTCTTAAACTTCCTAATAGCAATTCTTTTTTTATCTAAGGCCCTCGATGTTGATAAGCCATCAATTGTTGATCGGATTTCGTTGATAACTTGCATAAGTAGCTGATCACAGATTGTGATTCATTCCCATTTTGTCAACAACCAATCGTTTATCAACAGAATACTGACAAGTTATACACAGAGTATAGCCCCTCTAGCTATAAACATTTCCACAATGCAAGAAGAAGAAGACAAAATGTTTTATTAATGTTATCTTCTTCAACAAGTTGTGTGGAAAGTTGATATGTCCCTAAATCTTTTTGTGAAAAACCAGAACTTATTTGATCTTTCGTCTTATCAATATGTGGAGTTGTTTAGTGATTGTCAGTATCTTTGGGATGCGATCAAAAACATCAAACCCTATCTTAAGAATTACCCATTAGGCCGCATTGACGCTTTAGTTTCCCCAGGTGCTCATTTGCTCCATGAAGAGAGCATTTCTATTGGCAAAGGAACAATCGTGGAACCTGGAGCCTTTATTCAAGGTCCTTGTATCATTGGAGACAATTGCCAAATACGAAAGGGGGCTTACATAAGAGGAAATGTCATCATTGGCAACCATTGTGTGGTAGGATCTGAGTTAAAAAATGTTATTCTAATGAACGGCGCTAATGCAGCTCACTTTAACTACGTGGGCGATTCTATTTTAGGAAACCATGTCAACTTGGGGGCGGGTGCCAAATGTGCAAATTTAAGATTAGATCGCCGGGAAATTGCCATTTGGCATGAGGGCCATCAATTTTCGACTGGTTTAAAAAAATTTGGTGCCATCCTTGGAGATTTTACACAAATTGGTTGTAATAGTGTTCTTTTACCGGGCACGGTTACTGGCCAAAGAACCTTCATTTATCCTTGTCTGAGTATTGGTGGAATCATCCCTTCTGGCTCACTAGTAAAAACATCTTCTTCTTTAAAAATCCAAGAGATACCGAATGAGTGATTTGAAAAAACTTTTGTTGCCTTATAAAAACATCATTGAAAAAGAAATCCATTTAGCTTTACCCCGATTTGGTAGAAAGACCGCTTTATACGAGGCTTGCGAGTATGTTTTAACAAGTGATGGTAAACGTTTTAGACCGGCTATTGTCATGATGGTTGCCAATGCTCTATCTTCGAAACATTCAGTTGTAGAAGCCGCTCTTGCAGTTGAGTTTTTTCATACTGCTTCTCTGATTGCTGATGATCTACCTTGCATGGATAATGAGGAGAAGAGAAGAGATCGAGAAACGGTACATTTAAAGTATGGTGAAGCTTCAGCTCTTTTAACGAGCTATGCCTTAATTGCAGCTGGCTACGAATGCTTAGCTAGGAATACACGACATTTGCAAGAGCAGGCTCATCCCTTAGCTGAAAAAATTGGCATCTTAGCTTTAGAGAACGCGACTTTTAATACTGGTGTTCACGGAGCCACGGGTGGGCAGTTTTTAGATCTATTTCCACCTGAAATTACAAAGGAAATTCTTTTAGAAACCACGCATAAAAAAACGGTTTCTCTCTTTGAGATTGCTTTAGTGCTAGGATGGCTTTTTGCTGGAGGTCAACTTTCAAAGCTATCTCTAGTGAAAAAAGCAGCCTATCATTATGGAATGGCTTTCCAAATCGCTGATGATATTGATGATTATGAGAATGACTCACAAGAAAAGCGTCAAATGAACGCTGTTCATTTTTTAGGCCACAATAAAACGAGTGAATTGTTCCACGAGGAAATCAACCAATATTATCATCTTTTGAAGGAACTTGAGGTCGATACCGTGGAGCTCAAAGCTTTGGGAAAATTTTTAGAGGAAATGGTTGGTAATGAGGTTAATTAATCACCTCTATTATCGTTTTGCCCTGACGTAGATAAGATCGTTTTTATCATGCTCATCGAGGAATTGTTGCCATTCTTGAGCTAAATAAGAAAATTCTTCAATCAGTTGACGAAATTTATAAGTTGTTAGTGAATCTGTACTCCCGGTGTAGTTCAAAGCAACCTGAAACTGATTCTCATCAATAGTTAAGTAGGTGTTGATGAAAGAATGGTCAAAGGGAGCTTTTCGGCTTACACAATTTCTAACACTTTTAGGGATATAATTTCCGCCAAAATAAACAGTTGTACCGAGATAAATTTTAGAAGGATGTTCCAGAATTTTCATTGATATATCAAAACCATTCAATGAAAAATGAGTAGACTTTAACAATTTGAGCTCATCGAAAAGTTTTTTTAAATCATTCTCGACTAACATTAGATTATCCTAATTTAAACTGTTTAAGGATCTATAATTTAATTATATTTTAATTATTTATAAATTACAATAATTCGCAAATTCTAATTTGAAATAATAAGAAATTATATTTTGATCATTAAAAAGAACCTTAGTCTTTGTCCTGAATGAGTTCATGATAAACCTCGCTTAGTTGATCATGAATTTCGCGTAGGGACTTGTAGGCGCCATCCAACTCTCTGAGAGTTTTTTTAGGCTCTACTGTTTCATCAAAAGTTAAAGTGTCATCATGGAGATATTTATGGTAAATACTCCTAAAGTCAAAGCCTTCTCTTATCTCTTTTTTTTCAGACATTTCTATTTGCAAGTCACTATCGTTTACTATTGGCTTTGTTTCTTCCTCTTCCTCATGATAAAGATAAACTTTCTTTAGCTCGTTCATACCCACCTTCTTTTTAAACTAAAAAAATAAAGGTTCTTGAGTATAAGTGTAGAGAAGAAATCTTATTTTGAGATGAGAGGACTTTCACCCTCTAACCTTTATACCTTAAATGTGGAACTTTTTTTGAATTTTATCAAGGTTTTTTACCAAACAATAGGCTTTTTTCCATGCTTCTTTAGGAATTGATTAGCCTTGGAGAAGTGGTGGCAACCGAAAAAACCGTTGTGCGCTGAAAAAGGAGATGGGTGCGGTGCCTTTAAGACGAGATGAGGGAAGTTTTTGTCTGGGGACATTGCATTTAGATACTTATCCTGTGCATATTTTCCCCATAAAAGAAAGACAAGGGGCGCTGGTGACTCCGTGAGTCGGCGGATGACGGCGTCAGTAAATTTTTCCCATCCCTTTTTTTGATGGGATAGGGGTTCTGCTTTTCGGACTGTTAGGATCGAATTTAAGAGCAGGACACCTTGCTGAGTCCAGGGAATAAGATTGCCCTTGCACTGTGACGCTTGATGAGTATCTGCCTGGATCTCTTTAGATATGTTTTGCAAGGAGGGCGGTGGGGGTACACCATCCGGAACGCTGAAACAAAGCCCATGTGCTTGCCCTGGGCCATGATAGGGGTCTTGTCCGACGATAACGGCTTTAACTTCTTTAAAAGGTGTTTTCCAAAATGCATTAAAGACGAGCTCCTTAGGCGGATAAATAGTATTTGGATGTAGAACCCTTTCCTTTTCGATAAACGCCTTTAGGGTGAGAAGGTAGGGTTTTTGCAATTCATCTTTTAGGGCTTCTTGCCACGAGGGTTCTAATTCAAACGGGGACATAAAAAATAGCCTTTTAGGGTGTCAAAGCTCTTATTTTTGCTTCAACTTCAATAAAATCCAAGGAAAAATCAAATTGACGATAATCAACAGAAGGCTTAGATTTATCTCTTCGTTATCATTTAAAGTTCTTAAAAGGTCGCATGAATAATTTAGCTGAAAACAATCTTGTCCGCTTCATGAGAATTGTGAAAAAAAAAGATGGCCTTCACGCTATTTTCAAAGCGACAGGGATGAAAGGTGGAGCCCAATTTTCCGCAACAATTTCAGTTGACATGTCTGCTGTTGAAGTGACAGCGAATGATCCTCTTGAGAAGATCATCGAGCACTGTGCTCGTGTGGCTATTAAAGAGTTTAAGAAGTCTGAACTGCAATTCGAAGGGGTTGCAGCCGTTTAAATTTTCTAACTGGGTGTAGCGCAGCTTGGCTAGCGCACTTGCATGGGGTGCAAGGGGTCGGAGGTTCGAATCCTCTCACCCAGATTCTTTTTATTCAATTGCTTAAAGGCAATCTCATCGAGATTGCCTTATGTGTTTTTAGCACATGTGGTGAATGAATTCATTGTGTAAGTTGTCTAAGGGTATTTTACTTTTAAGAAATCTCTGATGCCACAACGAGCGATTTCGAAAAAACGCTTTCTTTTAAAATCCATTAAAGGATCTCTCTTTAATATTTACAGGTTTTTGAGGACAAGGATAGCCATGTAACTAATATGCGTTGAGCCTTTTTAATAAAGCACTTCGTGCCCTGCTTTTATCCTCTGCCCAGAACAACCTATATTCTCTCTCTAAGGGAAGCGATTATTGCAAGGGCAGAAACGATCTGGCGTTTTCCACGGATTATTTTGTATTGAACGTAGTTATGTTGAAATATAAAGTTATTGGTGTTTAGGCTAAACTTAAAGCCCCTGGATGATGTTTAATTTATATGAGGCAATTAATAGGTTTTGTACGGTTGTTTAACATCGCCAGAACCTCAAATGCAAAAAAGATCGATGCTTCCAAAAATTTTTGACGATTATCATTTAAGGTATCTTCGTTCGAAAACTTCCTATCTGCACAAACGATTGTGCATTTAGAGCCCTTTCTTCTCAATGAACTAAGAAGTGTGTTAAATAAGATGTAAGTTATTGTCTAGCGATGACTTTAAGCCCTTTCCCTTCTCTTTTGACAAAGTATCTTCCTTAAAGTTGGTATGGTAATGGTTTTACCTAGTTAGAACTTGCTGAAGGGAAAGGAAAGTTTTTCCTAAATGAACGTCCACTATGCTGCTTTAGCAGCCTTAAAAATCGTGGCCTAGAGCCTTTAAACAACTCTGCAAATGCCTTTCGTCCTCAACTTAACCCTTACTCATTGTAAGCTAAAATGCACTTTATCTGCTTGGCCAGAAGATCTTTGCGATCATCCTTCTGAATTTACTTTTGGTTTGACAAGTTTGACGGGCAATACCAATATATAATAAGATTAGATCGTTATCCATAAAGAGAAGGCGATTCATAACAACTTGACGAGTGGCAGGCTTGTCAATAATTTTTTTCTTTCATTTTTGTGATCCTACTTCTTATTCTTAAGTGAAATAAATTGTTGCATTTACTTTTCTTGAGAAAACAGCTAAATTGTTTACCCTTAAATCATCGAAAAACTATTAGCTAAAGAGGTTAGGCTATGGCAAGAATTTTTATTCGTAGGTATGTTTCACAGGACGCTCCATTTTTAGCTAAAATTTTTTATGACACGATCCATACAATCAATGCAAAGGATTATACGAAGGAGCAACTGGATGCTTGGGCTCCTGAGTCGAGTCTACAGGCAGAAAGATGGTCAGAAAAATTTGCTAGGACAAGGCCATTTGTGGCGCTTGTTAATGAAGAAGTTGTTGGTTTTGCCGAATTTGAGCATAGCGGATTCATCGATTGCTTTTATTGTCATCATGATTGGATTGGCAAAGGGGTTGGCTCAACACTGATGCAAAAAATTTTTGATGAAGCACAATTTATGGGTATTACTCGGCTTTTTTCAAATGTCAGCACTACTGCAAAGCCATTTTTTGAAAAAAAGGGATTTAGTATTTTGGAAAAGCAGGTCGTGGTGAGAAACGATGTAGAGTTGATTAATTATAAGATGGAAAAATTTATTAGCTAAATGAATCACTCTTCAACGAATAACCGAGGCTGGAGGATTGCTTATACCAGTTCAGCCTCAGAAAAAGACCTTTCTTTGCTATTTAGCGGAATTAATGACGAGGCTGCCAAACAACGGGAAATGAAACCTATCCAAACTTTTGGTCTCTTTATCAGGGATAGTGAAGAAGCTATTATTGGTGGTGCTAACGGCATTTTTTACTACGGCTGCCTGTATATTGATATGCTTTGGGTTAAACAAGAGTTTCGTCATCAAGGGTGGGGCTCAAAATTGATGAGAGAAGCAGAAAAAAAAGGGTTACAAAATCTTTGTTCATTTGCTACCGTTAATACGATGGATTGGGAAGCGCTACCTTTTTACCAAAAACTCGGTTATCAAATAGAATTCGAAAGAACTGGTTATTCGCAAGGCGCTAGAATGTACTTACTTCGCAAGCCATTGCTAGATTCGAAGAACCTTTGTGAGTAAAGAGGGGGCGATGATAAAAAAAGCTTTGTTTTTCATTCTTTCTTTTGTTTATGCCTTTCGAATAGAAGCAGCTATGTTTCATCAATATTCAGGGCTTGAGTGGTTTAAAGACGGAATTGGTCCTTTTGACAAATTAATGCTTTCTTTGAATGCCAAGAGACCAAAAAATGGCGAATTTAGGTTCTACATTCAAGTTAAAATCAATAAAACCAATATAATCAATAAAATAAAAAAGGACCAATGGTCCCCTTGGATTCAATATGCCTCTTGGGGTGTAAATGAGCAAAAAAGTGTTTCTCAGTTTTCTAGCGATGTTTCGACACGTGTTCATCAAGACCTTTTTCAGGTATTAAATGGGCAAAACGCTCATGCTTTTAGAATAAAAGTCGAGACGGATGGGGATGCTACTTTAGAAGATATCTATTCTTTGCACGTTTACACAAACACCATCCAGCTCTTAGCAGAACCATTTGATGGCCAAATAAGTGTTTTCCTGCCTGTTGCAGGGCTTTCACAAATGGCTTTAGACCATCCAAGGCATCGCGATCTCTGTTCTCCTACTTCAACAACGGCTGTTGTGCGCTACTTGCTTAATCATGCAGAAATAGACCCGTTGCTATTTGCAGACCAATCGTGGGATCATCGTTTTGATATCTACGGGAACTGGGTGTTAAACGTTGCCCAAGCATCTTCTTTGCTTGGTCCTTCTTGGAATTGTTGGGTAGAGCACCTTTCAGGATTTCAAGATATCTATCATCGGCTTTTAAAGGGATGCCCCGTTGTGGTGAGTGTAAGAGGCCCTTTACCTGGAAGTGCTTTACCCTATAAAAATGGCCATCTTTTAGTTGTTTCCGGTTATGATCATCATCATCAGCAAGTTCTTTGCATGGATCCTGCTTTTCCATCTGATTCTGAAACATGTGTAAGGTATTCCTTAGCAGACTTTTTAGCAGCGTGGGATCGCCGAGGAAAAGTAGCCTACATCTTTGAATTGGCAAAATGAAGGATGCTTATAAGCCTTATAACCATAGATACCCTTTTCTCTATTAAAGAGGAAAAGCAACGCTTATCCTTTTTAATAAAAGATTTAAGGATTGAACATATTGGAAGCACATCAGTGCCAATGCTTTGGGGAAAGGACATGATTGATATCGCTTGGGCGATTGCGACTTAAAGACACAACGAAGAAGCTCTTAGAAAATCTAGGGTGTCAATTTAAACCCATCTTTAGCACTCCGTTAAAGGCTCTTTTTTAAAATGAATCTTAAGGAACTAAGCAAAAAAAGATGTTCTATCTAGTCCTTACTCATCCTATATCTCAGGACTGGCAATGTTTCCTTACCTTTCGAGTTGTCCTCCTTTAGTATCCTGAGGGGGTAGCTTATGAAGAGATACAGCGATTAGCCGTAAATGCTGCTCAAGGGGGGTGAGATCTATCGTAATGACAAATAAGCATTTATTTAAAGCCCTTAAAGGAAACCCTCCTCAGTTAAAGTAGCCCTCAAAAGAGGTTCTTACTTTTACTTATTTTACTAAATTTCAACAACTCAATTTGGAAAATCAAGTGGCAAGTCAGGCCTTAATCTGGTATTCTATTTTAAACATTTAGGGAGGTTTTATGGCTCAAATTCATGATGAAAGAAAGAAGGCTTTAGATTTAGCCGTTGCACATATTAAAAAGCAATTTGGTGAAGGGGCCATCATGTCCTTTGGTAAGCACTCCTCTGAGCGCGAGATTTCTTCTATTCGCACAGGGTCCTTAACGTTAGATGCTGCTTTGGGGATTGGTGGAGTTCCACGAGGTCGTATTGTAGAAATTTTTGGACCTGAATCTTCGGGTAAATCGACTTTAGCTATTCATATTGTGGCGAATGCTCAAAAAAATGGAGGGCTTGCTGCATATATCGATGCTGAGCATGCTTTAGATCCCGCTTATGCAGCAAAAATTGGGGTAAAAATTGATGATCTTCTCATTGCTCAGCCCGATTCTGGAGAAGAAGCTTTGAATATCGCAGAAACGCTAGCTCGTTCGAATGCCGTTGATGTCATTATTATCGACTCGGTGGCCGCTTTAGTTCCTAAATCTGAGCTTGAAGGGGAAATTGGTGATAATTTCGTAGGGTTGCAGGCACGCTTAATGTCACAGGCACTACGAAAGCTGACAGCAGCCCTTTCTAAGAGCAATACCTGTGCTATTTTTATTAACCAAATCCGTGAAAAAATTGGTGTGATGTACGGTAATCCCGAAACAACGACAGGGGGGCGCGCCCTTAAATTCTATTCTTCTATCCGCTTGGATATTCGCAGAACCGCCGGGATTAAGGGAAACGAAGGAACCGAGGTTGGTAACCGTGTGAAAGTGAAGGTTGTCAAGAACAAAATGGCTCCTCCTTTCCAAATTGCTGAATTCGATATCATGTTTAACGAGGGTATTTCTAGAACAGGAACAGCGATTGACTTGGGAACAGAAATGGGAATTATTGATAAAAAAGGCACTTGGTTTAGCTATAAAGGACAGAGGCTTGGTCAAGGACGAGAAGCTGTTCGTGAAGAATTAAAAAATAACTCTCAGCTTTTAGAGGAAATCGAAGGGCTCATCATTGAACAGGTTAAAGGTAAAAATCCTAAACCAGCAGCAGCTCCTGCCCCTATTCAGGCAGAGAATTTCGCTGAAGTTTAAACCCTTCCTTTAAGGCGCATAGGAAGTATTAAATTCTATGCGTCTGTCTCCCCATTTTCCTACTAGAATAGCGCACTCAAATAAAAGCATTAATGGGATAGCTAATAAAACCTGAGTAACAATATCAGGTGGCGTCAATAACGCACTGAAAATTAAAATAAGTACGGCAGCATGACGTCGAAAGCGAGCAAGCTGATGAGAAGAGATCCAATGATAGTAAAGCGCGATGAAAAGAAGGCTTGTAGCAGAAAATGCAATTCCGTGAGCAAGCAGAAGGGTAAGAACGTAATCTAAATAGGCAGTAAGAACCCAATGGTTAACCCCTAGCCGTTGGTTAAATTGATAGAGATAGTGGTTGGTCAAGGGAAGGGTGACAAAGTAAGCAATGCTTAAACCGAGAAGAGCTAATGAACTTGTGCTAACGAGAATAGGTAAGATGCATCGCCTTTCAAGGGGGGTTAACCCTGGCTTAACAAACCCCAAAACCAAAAAGGTCCAACAAGGTGACGTTAGGAGAAGGCTTAACCATAGCGATATCTTGAGAGAACTGTTGAATCCTTCCGTTGGGCTTAAAAGAAAAAGGGAGGAGGGTTCCTTCGGTTGAGCAACTTCGACATAGCCGCCTGGCGGCAATTGAAAACGGCGGCCAGGAAGCTCTTTAACTCCTTGAGAGGCAAACCTTAGTTCCGTTTGTAAAGGCAGCTCTAAGGTAATAGGAAGATGTGAGGTGTTTAGGCGTCTTTCATACTCCATAGGTTGGGAGATAGGGTTCTCTTCATGAGCAACCACAATGCTCTTTTTGAGAAAAGCAACCGTTTTTTCGGAAAAATAAAAGCTGATTGCCATCCCTAGCAAAACAACAATCAAGCAACGAAGGATTAACGTTCTCAAATCCTCAATATGGCTCCAAAAGGGCTTTAATCCTTCATGCAAGTGATGCTCCAATCACTCACCCTTTCTATTTTTTTCATCATCTATGGGGATGGGTTGTACTTGAATATCTTCTTCTCCATTGCAGGCTTTTTTAAATTCACGTATGCCCTGCCCAAGGCTTTTAGCAAATTCAGGCAGCCTTTTACCGCCAAATAGCAAAAGAACAGCACCCAAGATAAGAATTAGTTCCCCTGTGCCAAACATAATCGCTCCTATTTTTTTAAAATTTTTTGGAGTTTACTTGTAAGTGTAAGGAGAGTCTCTTTTTGTGTTTTTGTCAATTTTTTTTCATTTTTAAGAACATGGGTATAGAGCTTTGTAAGGGCAAGAATGGCTTGATCACCTTGATGTGCTGCAGCTCTTTTATCCATCGTTTTTAAGGGAAAAAGCTCTCGAATACTTTGTAATAACTCAGTTTTGGTTTGGCCCAAATAGCTTTGTACGACTTGGATTTTTTGTTCTAAAGGTCCTTCTCTACTGGCTAGGGTATAAATAGCTTGCCGTGGCATCTCTTCAATTTTTGCTTGCAAAATTTTGGGCAAAGATATGTAAAACTCATAATACTGCAAAAGATTATATGGTGTTTGGCGGTTGCCATACGTTGCCATCAGCCAGGTTGTGAAGGCTCCTTCCCTGTATTTTTTAAGCAGTGTTTGTGCTTTTTTAATTCTTTCCCCATGAAGAAGGGCCGCTTGATTGTTGATTGCTTTGACCTCTGAGGTAATAAAAATCAAGGAGGTTAAATCCTTCTCCACATCAGCCCCTTCATCTGCATAATCACTTAGCAATTGCTTAAGGTAGAGTTGCTCTGTTTGGGAAAGCTCCGCCACGTTAAACACACCGGAAAAGCTGGTCAAATTCCCGCTTGCTGACTTTTCTGCCATCGCAGCCATTTTGGAAGAGCTTTCTTTTTTAGTTAAACGTTGGGTTAAAAGGGCCTTTACGTTAGCCATTAATCACTCCTAAACAATCATGAATGTAAAGCTGCTTTACAATCGTTTTAAAATTTCTTTGGATAACAACTTATAGTCGTCGGCAGCTCGACTTTTGGGACTCGTTTCAAAAAGAGGTCTTCCAATGATGGAAGCTTCGGAAACAGCGATATCTCTTCTAATTTTGGCTTTAAGAAGCTTTTGAGGAAAAGTACTTTCGATGACATCTAAAAAAGCTTCATTACTTTTTCCTCTTTGATTCCAGAAAGAAAGGAGGACGCCAAGAACGTGCAAAGGGTGCCTTTGCCCGATGCTTGAAACGAATTGGGAAAGCCTTTCAAGCCCTTTTACGCTATAAAATTCGGGAGTAGCGCATACGAGCGTATGCTGTGCAGCAATTAAGGCAGATTCTGTTAGCCAACACAAGGATGGGGGGGTATCAATGATGACAAAGTCATACTTTAAAGGCTTTAAAAGCTGACCTAGCCTTTCATGTGAGTAGCGATCAGATGCCAGCGCCCCTGTTACCTCCACTCTCTCGAGCCAAGTATCGGCAGGGATTAAGTCGAGTAGAGGAATAGAAGTTTTTTTAATAACCTCATAGATGCCTTTAGTGTTTTGCAAAACGGGGGCGATACTATCGTTTTCATCAGGATCAAAGCCAAGCCCAGTTGTAAGGTTTGCTTGTGCATCAAAATCCACGAGCAAAACTTTCTTCTTGTTAAACTTACATAAAGCAGCACCTAAGTGAATAGCTGTGGAGGTTTTGGCAGTCCCTCCTTTAAAGCTACTGATCGCAATTGTGTGCATAGTTAATCCTTTTTCTCGCTAACAGAGGAATTTAATTGACGGCTGATTTTTTCACTAAGAAGAGTTTCAAGAAAAGGGAGAAGCTGAATTTCTCCGTGCACCTTGTTGTCTCTTGTTCTCAGACTGACAGTTTTATTCGCTACTTCCTGGTCACCAACAGTGAGAATGTAGTTGGATTGGCTTAGCTGAGCATTACGCACCTTTTTCGGAATGGACTCGGATGAAGCATCGACCTCAACATGGAAGCCAGCCTCTCTTATTTGAGCAGCGACTTCATAGGCGTATTCTTCATGACGGTCTGCGACGGTCAATAAGCGTACTTGGTTTGGGCTAAGCCAAAGTGGAAATTTACCAGCAAAGTGTTCAATCAAAATGCCAAAGAAACGTTCGATGGAACCAAAAATAGCACGATGAATCATAATAGGTCGTTTACGTGAACCATCACGATCGGTGTATTCAAGCTCAAATCTTTCTGGTAAAGCCATGTCAAGCTGAATCGTTCCACACTGCCAAGTTCTATTCAAGGCATCTTTAATATGGAAATCGATCTTTGGTCCATAAAAAGCGCCATCTCCTTCGTTAATACGGTAATCTCTACCCGTTTTGTCTAAGGCTCCCTTAAGGCCTTGTGTTGCTATTTCCCAATCATTATCTGAACCAATCGTATGTTCATTTGGACGAGTGGATAGCTCCAAGCGATACTGAAGGCCGAAAGTTGAGTAAATTTGATCAGCAAATTGAAGTACTTTCAAAATTTCATCTTCAATGTCTTCTGGCTTCATAAAGATGTGAGCATCATCTTGATGGAAGCTGCGCACTCTAAATAGCCCTGAGAGGGATCCAGAAGGCTCAAAGCGGTGCACATTACCAATCTCAGCAACACGTAAAGGTAATTCTCGATAGCTATGATTATGCCCTTTAAAATAAAGCATACAACCGGGGCAGTTCATGGGCTTAATCGCAAATTCCCGTGTTTCTATTTCCGATGTAAACATGTTTTGACGGTAGTTTGCCCAGTGCCCAGAACGCTCCCAAAGCTCTTTGCTCATCATCGTTGGCGTTTTGATCTCGGTATAGCCGTGTTTTTGCAAAGCCGATCTTAAAAAATCTAGCAAGTTGTTCCAAACAATTAGACCTTTGGGATGAATGAAGGGCATGCCAGGGGCCTCTTCCTTAAGAGAAAAGAGTCCAAGCTGAGGGCCCAAAATTTTATGATCTCTTTTCTTAGCTTCTTCCAAAAAGGTGAGGTATTCTTTGAGTAGCTTGCGATCAGGATAGGTGATCGCATAAACCCTTGTAAGCATCTCATTTTTAGAATCGCCATGCCAGTAGGCTCCTGACGTTTTCAATACCTTTAAGGCTTTAATTTTTCCTAAATTATATAAATGCGGGCCACGGCAAAGATCAAAAAACTCGCCTTGACGGTACCCTGTTAGGGGTTCTGAAGGGGCAAAGCTTTCGATAAGCTCACATTTGTATTTATTATTTTTAAATGCTTCTAAAGCTTCAGCCTTTGAGCTAAACTGCTCCCTTTTCGAAAGATAATTTTCTTGGATAATGACCTGCATTTCTTTTTCGATTTTAACAAAATCACTATCTGAAATAGTCAGGTTTGCAAAGTCGTAATAAAAGCCGTTATCGATAGGTGGGCCAATGGTTGGTTTGGCCTCTGGCCAAAGCCTTAGGATTGCTTGGGCTAAAACATGTGCGGAAGTATGCCAAAATACATTTTTCCCTTCAGCATCATCAAAACTTAGCAAAATCACTTCATCGCCATCCTTTAAAGTAGTTGTTAGGTCTTTTGTTGTTCCGTTAATGATGGCAGCAAGTGCTTGGTGAGGGCCCTTTAAATTGAGGTTATCGGCTAGATCTTTGGCTGTACTTCCCTCTGGAAGTTCCATCATCGACTGATCTTTAAGTTTGACTTGCATGGATGGCTCATTGTTTTGATAGTTTAAGGAAAAAATAAAATAATAGCTCAATATTACACGATTTACCAATTTTTGTAAGGATGAGTTGAGAAAACGCTTTAGTGTTTGCGTTTTAGGCATTTTTATTTTTAGGTTTTGCTGGTAAGCTTGCTTTTAGCGATAATCAATGAATTGATCCCTTATGAAGCCCTATCAAGAGTTGTTAAAAAATTCCCTATTTTCTGCAGACAACCCCCTTTTCTATTCCAGAATCTACACGGCCATCTCTAAAAAGATGAAGAGGCTTTTTATAAAAGGAGGGGATAATTTTAAACGTGTTTGCATGGAGGAATTTGACGATCTTTCCAAGCGGCTAGAAAAATCCCGCTTTCAAGATAGCTCCTCTGTTCGCAACCTTTTAAAAGCGAGAAGGTTGGCTAATCTTCTCATCAGTGATGAGGGAAAGCTCAATATAGGGCATCTTCCACGCTTGATTAAGTGCTTGACGGAACACCTTTATTTTCTAGGGCCTGATCGCCAGGATGATGCCTTGAAGCAAGATCATTTGCTTCAAGCATTGAAATTGCTTAATAAGGAAAAACGGCTACAGCAGTTAATAACTTCGATTAGTCGACCCTATTCTCATAAAGCCGCTGATCAAATTATTCGGGATACGTTACAGTTGCCTCCCAACCTTGTGATTACTGACGCGCATGCTAGGCGTGCTTGTTTATCGGCTTGGTTTTGTTATCTCAGGCAAAACGTAGGATCGTGCTTTGCCACCGCTCCAGCGATGGTCGTGCATGATGAACAGCCCCTACAGTTTTTTACCGATTTGAGAGAGCTTTTAGGCACAGGACGTCTTCAGCGTACCTTTGGAGGAATTGAATATGCTGTTCCTATTAGTTCGAGTTGGGGGGCTGGAGATCTGAGAAGAGGGGTTGCTGTCTATGCTGACAATGAGGAAGAGCTGATGGCTTTATCCTCGTCTCCTGGTTTGTTAAATGCCCTTGAAAGAGTAGAAATGATTGACGAAGCCCTACCTTTACATGAACGCTTGGAGGCTTTGCGATCAATCATTTACCCGATTCTAAAGGAATATGCAATGAGCGGGTATTTCCTTGTCATAACAGCGGAGGAGATTTTAAGGAGCTTGCTCTTAAAAAAATGGGGCCTTACGGAAAAAGATCTAGAAGAGTTTGACATGCGCCCAAAAGTTATGCTCCCAGGTTCGTTAATGATGCAGAGAACTTCTAGCTCTGGAGGCAAGGCAGAAGCATGTTCCAATTTTTACACGCAGTTTGATGTAGCTAAAAAGGCTTTCAAAGCCCTTACAGAAAATGCTTTATTAAAAACATGGGAATTTACTTTAGCCTCCTTTGCTGAAACAAAACCGAATTTTTCGACCTGGAACCTCTACACGAGTTTGGGCTTTCAGCCTGAGGAAAAAGGAGGTATTGGGAATGCTCTTTATGAGGTGATTGGACGTAAACTGGAACAATCGAATTTAAAGGTCAAGGAGTACCAAGAAGAGTACGAGGTGCTTTATAGTCAACTAAAATATCTTGAATCACGAATGAGAAATGCCTCATCGGAGAAAGAAGTGAGTTGGATTAAAATTGACTATGAATCGAAGAGAAGTGAATTTCGCACTTTTGAAGAGATACGCAATCGGGAACATTTTAAAGCACAACGTTTTGCCAATTTGCTCAATGATTTAGTCGATGCCTACCTTGAGCTATTCCCTAGGTACTTTCAGGAAGTCTACGATGCGGATATGCATGAGGTTGCGGTAGGTTTTTACGACGATAGCCCTGCAGGTTTTAGGCTGCTTTATAAGCATGGCCGAGCAAATACTTCTCAATGGACGTTAATTTATACCCCTCAAGAATATATAGAAGCATTGGCGAGTTTCTTTACCGCAACGGAAATTGAATTGCAATCCTTGCCGCAGTTTGAAGGTCTACAGGATGATCTCTCTGAGATCATCACAAAGGTAATTACTCATATCAAAACAGACGATTTCCTCATCAGTGCTTTCCACCGCATGGGAGCGATTCATCATACAGCCATTGACAAAAACCCCTTGGAACATTGGAAGGAAATTGCTAAAAAGCCTTGGTCCTACACATCGGGCGGTTCGATAGACCTTTTGTTAAGTTGCTACTTTCGTTTGGAAAATCGCCCTACACAGGTTTCGCGTTGGGTAGAAAATGAGATGGAACTTTTGGTTTTTTTTATCGACACTTTTAAGCATCTTCCTAGCAAAGTTTTAGATGAATTGATAGCAAATCCTCAAAAATCGCTCTTAAGCCATTCTCCAACTCATGCTTATACGTTAAAACCTGGATTGCTCAAAGCCGCTATTCTTGACGATTCCTTCACCTATACTTGGGTACGCGATCAGCTAGTGCGCCCGATGGAGCGTTTTCTAGAGTATATGTTTCTCCCAGAGGAGATGCAGGAGGAGTTAGTAGGCAAGCTGTCTTTACTGATCCCTCATTCCTTTAGATCTCGCTTTAGAAATGTCTTTTCCATTTTTCATGGCCGTAAAAATCCTCGTGAACTACGCTCTTGGCTTGTGGAAACGATGAAGAGTGATCGAGGCCTTAGCTTAGGTGGAGAGCCTGTTTTATCCCCTGATGTAATCGATGCACAATTCTTTTCCTGGCTTCCTCTTTTTTCATCATCTGAGCTTAAAACGAGGTTGGAAAGGATTTTACATCAGCTTCCTGGTGTTGCAGAAAGTCATTTTGCAGAATTAGATCAAGTGATAGAAGCAGTGCTTTCGACGATCAAAACGGAAACCATTTTATCGGCTAAGCAGCTTAAAGGAATAGCAAAAGCAATTCTTATTATTTTTTTTGATACCACCTCTACTTCAATTGACTATCACTTGCATGTCGCCAGGGTGGCACAGCGGCTTGGCTATGCTTTACCTGCACCTGTCATTTTTGCTGATACCAATTGGCCGAAGGAACTTTTCGGCTTTGCCGTCAGCCCAGGAACAGGCAAGCTTGAGCTTTGGCGAGTTGATTATACTGGCACACAGGGCTTTCCTATGTCGTCATGGCGGCAATGGCTCGATGGAAGCCGCAGGGATTTGACCTGGGGCGTTTATAATAAGCCATTTGAGTACCTCTCCAGTTAGTAATTTCATGAAATTCTTCTTTTCAAATTAGTCTGAAACAGCTGATTTACTTGACTTTATACTTAAAAAGCATTAAACAAATAGGGCGTTAATCTTATTAAGTTATAAAATTTGTCCATTTCATCTGCTTTTTAAGTTCTGAGCATTTAAGAATGGCAAAGCAAATGTCTAAGCTATCAATGAAAATGGAGAACAATATGAAATTTCTTCGATATGTACTGTTTGGGACAGTTGTATTGGGGATGAACCTCCTGTCTGCAGAACAGTTCTACGAACATCATGAGGATCATGGCCACCAGTATAACGAACAACATGAAGAGCATCATGGTTTCAACGAACATCATGAGAAGCATGGTGGAGAGCGCGATTACAATTACTTTAGCCGTTTTGATGAGAAAGACTGGTCGGCATTACGTGAGCTTTTAGCTGACAAACAAGCCGAAAAGAAAAAAGTTCAAGATGAAGAAGATGATGATGTTCATATCTCTGGCGACATTAGAGCTAACTTCAGCAATGCCTCTATTACTGATAGAAAGATTGTTGGTTGGAAACCTTTTCAAGCTGGCTTTGAGGAGAAAGAAAAAGCCTATCTAGATCAATTAAAAGAGCATAAAAAGACAGGTAAGGAAGTAACTTTAGCCCCTGTTGAGCGAAACGAAACAAACTCTTTCCCTGTGCATAAAAGAGACCGAGATTATAAAAAAGACGCTAATACCGAATTGAATCTAAGATTTGATTATAAATGTACAAAGGTTTGGGTTTCTGCTCAGTTGCAATATGAAAATGACATGGGTATTAAGGATTTTGGTTTAGCCGATTGCGACAAAAAATGCTTGGGCGGTTTTTTTGGGGGTGGTGATGCTGATGGTCTAACCTTAAGAAAGGCCTTCATTGGTTATAATATTGTCTGTAACTCTTGCTACAAGCTTGACGTTGAGTTAGGGCGACGAGGGAACCTTTATAACGTTTTCGATTCAAAAGTTCAATTTGTCAGCCGTTTTGATGGTGTTCTACTGAAACTTTCTAGCCAACTTGATGGAATTGATTGTTATCTCAACACAGCTGGTTTTGTCATTGATCGGCGTAAGGACCACTTTGGATGGGTAGCAGAAACAGGTGTCTTTAAGGTTGCTAATTCGGACCTTGATTTGAAATATAGCTTTATCTGGTGGCCAAAAAAAGGAAAGAACCGTTGTGGGGTGCGTAATCCTAAAGCTTTTGAATATGGTGTATCGCAGATCACTGCTATTTATCAATTTGACCCACGCCTAACATGGTGTAAAAGTATTCAAGGTTATGGTGCATTTTTAGTTAATCACTTCACTTATCACTCAGATCCACGCGAAAACAATAAAACCACGAATTTTTTTGACCGCAAGCGGGTAAATTATGCTGCAGCAGGATTAAAATATCCTAGATATCCTTCAGCTAATCTTGGATGGTATGTTGGCTTCCAACTAGGCTCTAACGTTAAAAATAAGGGTGATTGGATGATCGATTTCCGTTATCAATGGGTTCAGGCCAAGGTCATTCCTGATGGTGACAACTCTGGTATAGGCCTAGGAGCTCGCAGTGGCCGCTTTAACTGTGATTTAGGGGGCAATACGAATTATAAAGGGTGGAGAATTGAAGCTCTGTATGCTCTCACCAAATGTCTTCAGTTAGATACTACTTTTGAGCACGCTTCAACTATCGATAAGATTTTTGGCGGACCAAGAAATAAGAACAAATTCGAATTTGAAGTCATCTATACCTTCTAATAAGGGCCCCTAAATGGGGCCTTCTAAATTTTAAAATACAATTCTTCTTGTGAAAAAATATTTTTAAAACTATATTTCTCCCTTTTTTGGTAGAATATGTTAAAAATATTTTTCAATTTAGCTATATATCTTTTTTGTCTAAATGGCTACTGTCAAGAGCTTTCTAGCAATCCTTTTGAACTAACTTACCTTGGAGATCCAACCTCAGTTGTTGCAGGCTGCGTTAATGTTATCTCAGGCGATTATTTTGATGTTCAACGCGATCTTTTTATGCATGGCGGTTCGCCCTTAATTGTAGAACGTTCTTATACGAGCTCAGATCAATCTCAGGGCATCATCTCTCATGGATGGCACCTTAATTTTGAGGGGACAATCGATAGTCCAAGAAGTTATCGCGGACCGCATGGGTCTATATTATCTTTCAACATGTTTGGAGAATATTTAATTAGAAAGGGCGTTACTAATAATTCTAATGGTCTTATTAGTGGCAGGACGAATTTAAAAAATACAAGGCTATATCAAAATCCAGAAAACCCGTACCTCTTTACTTTACAACAGGGAGATGGCTCAAAGTCTTTTTTTAGCCTGTGGGGAGATTACCCTAAAATAATCGCACATCATAAAGCGAATGGTATGCAAGATAGTTTCCAATACCTTGTTGACGGATCTTTGTCAGGAGTGAAAATGATCAATCTTAATCAGGCTGTTTTACAGTCTATCTCTTTAAAAGCTACAAAGAATGATTCTCTCATTTTGAAAACAAATGATCAACGTGCCATCACATATCAACTGGATAGATTAAGGTATAAATTTTCTACCAATCAGGAGATAACAACTTGGCAAAATTGCCGCGTTAATGATAGCTGGCGTGAAGAGATAAGGAGAGAAATGGCAGATGAGAGATTGCGTCATGAACGTATAGATCGGAAAGATTATACCAGCAACTTTGTTTATTATGTTGAAAGAATCTATTTAACAAAAGTCAAAAGACCAAATGCACCAAATGAAAAATATTTGTATGAAACCATAAAAGAAAGCTCTCGTAATCAATATCGAAGGGTGATTCAAAAAAGCCATCCAGATAATCGCTTTTTAAACATCTCCTATTATGGTGTGAATCATCCTTGGAAAGGGCGTGTCGAGTCTCTTTCGGGGCCTATTGGCACAGATGCTACGCCACTTCCCATGTATCAATTTCAATATCACGGCGTAAAAAAGTATACCCTTGGGGGGTCATGTAGTGTTTACAATGCCTTGGGACATCGAACCGATTACAAGTGGGATGCCGACAATCGATTAGATCACTCTGTTAGATATTACCAGGGAGAGCCCTATCTGATTAACAAGGTTTACTGGGGTAAAGAGGATGATCATGGTAACCTAAGATCGAGAATTCTCTGCACTCGATCCGAAATTTTTTTGTGCAAATGTTATCGCTATGACAAAAGAGGGAATGTGCTTACGGAGGCGCTTTACGGAAATCTTTCAGGGCATAACCATAACCCCCTTGTAATGGATGATAGTGGTGTCCCCATCGAAACAGGCTGCGAAAGGATCGAGAAGGAATATGAATACTCCGTTGATGAACGTAATTTAGTTCTTAGCGAGCAGCAAGGGGAGCGATCTAAGGAATTTGTTTACTACGAAGGTACAGATCGCGTAGCGATCGTCTACACTTTATATCAAGGCAAAATCATTCTCAGAAATTCTTTTACTTATGATGAAAATGCTTGTGTTGAGCTAGACGTTTTAGATGATGGCTGTAGCTTGGATTTGAACGACTTCACAGGTGTTACTTACCGAAGAATTAAAAAGCATACCAACAATCGCGCGCTTCCCTTTGGCTTGCCCATAGAGATCGAAGAGACGGTTTACGATATAAAAACGCAGCAAGAGCATCTTGTCAAATTGATTAAAAATAATTATTCCATAGAAGGAAATTTAATTAAACAAGAGCTCTATGACAGCACAAGGGCTTTAGCATACACTTTAGAGTGGGATTATAACAGTAAAGGCCAGGTGGTTAGAGAAGTCAACGCTTTAGGCCATGTCATAGTGAAACACTATGATCGAAATGGCAATTTACTCTCAGAAGTTGGTCCGAAGGGGGATTTTAGAAAGGATTACGTTTATGATTTTTCTAATCGGTTATGCCAGATTAAAGAGACTCATCCAGACAATGTCCTAACCACTCAATTCCGCTATGACTTGTTGGGTAGAAAAATTGCTGCTATTGATCACTATGGCAACGAAACGAATTATGTTTATGACGAGCTGGACCGCATTGTTGAGGTTATGAGTCCATCTGTCTTAGACGAAAATGGGGTTACTTATCGGCCAACACATCACTTTTCTTATGACGCGTTAGGAAATGTTACTGAGAAAATTGATCCTCAGGGAAATTGCACTTCAACTGTCTACAACATCCGTAGGCAGCCTGTAAGAATTGCCTATCCTGATGGTACGACTGAACATTTTCGTTATCATTTATTAGGGCACTTAGCTTCTAAGGTTGATCGTAATGGCTGTGTGACTAATTATGAGTATGATTATTTCGATCGTCTCGTTTCGACCACTTGTTATGATTCGACAGGAAATTTTTTATGGAAGACATCCGCGTTTTATAATGCCTTCCATCTTATGCATGAAGTAGATGCAGCTGGGGTCGTTACTTACTACCAGTATGATGCATTTGGCAGAAAGGTGTCGATGATCAAAGGTGATCGACATGAAGAGTTTGCATATGACTCATTAGGACGTGTCAGCAAAAAGATCGTTCATTATGGCGATCATGCAGCTGATGTTGTCATTAAATGCTACTGTTACGATGCTTTGGATCGAGTGATCGAAGAGAGAACAGAAGATTACGATGGAGCATGCTTAGAGCTTACTAGGTGTCGTTTTGATCAGTTGGGAAAGCAAATAGAAGTGGTTTCTTATGGAGAAAAGGGAGCCAATTCCCTTCAGATGATTTATAATTCTTATGGGTTACCTTACAGAACAATTGATGCCTATCATCGAGTTACTGAGCAGACTCAAAGCTTCTCTTTCCAAAATGAATTAGGCCAGTTTGTTTCTTATCAGGAAAAAGTAGATCCTCTGGGCAATATTTTTGTCACTATTAAAGATGCTTTAGGGCGTGATGTAGAATGGGTAAATAAAAATGCATTAGGGGATGTCTTGCAAAGAAAAAAAGCTTACTACGATCGCCTAGGCAACCAAGCAAAGATCATCGAGACCGTTTATCATCCTGAAAAAAAACCTTACGATATTACTCACAAGTGGTCTTATGACTCGATGAAACGGGTGGTGGCTTGCTATGAAGCATTTGGCGAACCTGAACAAATGAGTACCTCTTATACTTATAATGAGAAAGGACAACTTGCCGAGATAGTTAAAAACAATGGAGTTGTCATCTATCATACCTATACCCCTGAAGGTCTTCTCGCAACATTTTTTTCTTCAGATCATTCGTTTCACTATGAATTTGAATATGATGTGAAAAACAATCTAATTGCATCCTATGATCGGATCCATCATCAAACGACAAAACGCGCTTACAATAGCCATAATCAAGTGATTTTTGAACGATTAGGAAATGGTGGAAGTTTGCATTTTTCCTATGATGGAATGGGCCGTATTTCCTCGATGGTTCTTCCTGATCAAAGTTCGATTGAATATGTTTATAACAGTGCTGCTTTAAAAGAAGTTAGACGCTACTCAAAGAGCCGTAAAGAACGCTATAGGCATATTTATGAAACCTATGATCTTGCTCTTAAGCCCTTACGCCAAACTTTGCTTGGAAAGGCTGGAACGCTAGAAACTTTTTACGATCTCAAGGGCAGAGTGAGTTCAAATAAAACAGCATTTACAGAAGAAACGGTTCCAGAAGATGGTTACAACTCTTTGGATCAAATTATCAAAAAGGAGACGAAAGATGTCTTAGGAAAGATGACTTTAACCTATCAATACGATGATCTAGGACAACTCATCGATGAGAAAGGAAATTCGAATCATACCTATCAATTTGACTCCGCTTATAATCTCGTTGCCAAGGATGGCAAATCGATTAGCCATAATCATCTTAACCAGATTGTCGATGATCAATTTACCTATGACTTATCCGGACGTTTAGTCTCTTCTCCTGAAGGTTTATTTACCTATGATGCTTTAGATCGCTTAATCGCTTTTGAAAAAGATGGGAAGAAGGCCTCCTACACCTATGATTCCTTTAATCGTCGTCTTAGTAAAACAATTGGTTCTCAAACATGGCATTATCTCTATGCAGAGCAAAACGAGATAGGATGTTTTAACCCTTCTGGAACAATAAAAGAACTACGCGTGTTAGGCATAGGTCGGGGCGCGGAAATCGGTGCTGCAGTAGCGATTGAACTAGGAGGTGAGGTTTATGCTCCTATTCATGATATGAGTGGTAATGTGACGACCCTAATTTCTGAAAAAGGCAAGGTTGTAGAGAGTTACCGTTTCACAGCTTTTGGAGAAGAGACTCTAAAGCAAAAACCAAAAAATCCTTGGAGATTTAGCTCTAAGCGTCATGACAAAGAATCGAAACTCGTCAATTTTGGTCGGCGTTATTATTCCCCTTCTCTTGCCCGTTGGATGACGAGAGATCCTTTAGCTTATCAGGCAGGGCCTAATCTTTATGCCTATGTCAGCAATAATCCCTTAATGTGCATCGATTTATACGGTTTAATTGCCGAAGAAACGATGGAAAAGGTAACGGAAACGGCCAATAAAGTTGCGGAGACTGTTCGAGATGTGGTTGAATATGTCAGAGAAAGCATTGAATATGTTGTGAGCACGATAAGGGAAGGCTGTGAGCGTGCACGAGAGTTTATAAGAGATAGCTTTGATAGGGCCTCTTCTTTTGCTGATCGGGTAGTAACATCGGTTAAAGAATTTACTAGCCAACTGTACAACTTAAACCCATTACCCTCTTACCCAAAAAGCTTTTTTGGAGTAACGGATTATTTTGCAGTTCATATTGCAGGACAGGGCAATGATGGCTTGTCTTGTGAAGTGGCAGCCACTGCGATTGCAATAATGGGTGGAGGAATGAATATGGATTATTTGGTCAATCAATCCGGCGGATTAATCTCTGATACTCTCCATTCGCTGAATATGATTATGCATTCTAAGTGCAGTGTTAACTTTGACAAAGTACAACTTGCTACAAGTTGTTTAAGGCAAGCTTTAGAGAAGGCGGGTGATAAGGAGATCGTTGCTACTGCGCATAGTCAAGGCTCGCTCATCCTCTACTATGCCCTCAAGAACCTTGATTCCGATGAAAGGGCTCGAATAAAAGTTTATACTTTTGGGGCTGCCAAAATTATTCCAACAGATGATTTAAAGGAATGCCGTAATTATATTAGTCCTTTTGACCCTATACCCTTTGTAGCAGACTTTTTTGGAATTATTAAGTCTTTATTTAGTAATAACTATCGAGTAGAATTTTTAAAACCAGGAATGCCTTTAATGGACCATGCAATTATGCAAGGACCTTATAAGAACAAATTAGTACATATTTTTGAAAATAGGTAGGAGAATAATGTGTCGAAACGATTAGTTGTTTTAGCATTAATCTTTTGTTCTGGGTTTTATGGTGACTATAATTATTCAAGTAAAGCTGATAAGATCGCGAGCGATTTCTTAAAAGAAATAAAAAAAGAGCTCAAGATTTATCCTGCCTCCATTGGAGGAGGGTGTAGAGGAGAGGTTAATTTAGTCTCCTTGCATCTCGATTGCTACCAACGAGTAGATCTAGAACGAGCCCGAGAAATTTTCTTACAGATTTCCGAAGGATTATTCATTAGGTATAACAACCATAAAGAGATCCGTCCTTACCTACATCATTTTCCTTTTGGCCTAGAAAGTTTTAATATGATTCTTGCATTTATGGACACCCCTTCTAAACATGTCCCAAGCAGCTATATCGCTTTAATTAAAATATTCGATGAGGGCCAACTACACTACTATCAGTATGATCATAGCAAGGGTGAATTGCAAGTTGTTCATAAGGAAGCTTATACTGATGCTAAAAAACTTATAGAGCGAAAAAGGAAATGAAGACCTACCGTATTTTTACATTGCTTATTTTATCTATTTCCATGGTCAGCAAGGGGTTTGCCTATGATCCCTTTTATGCCCAGAAGGCCTTGAGAAATGATCAAAATTCTAGAAAACATTTTACAGGATTTTCTAAAAATTTTGCTAAAACTCTTCATTTAAAACTGCTACATCCCGGTGGGGTAGGTTGTATTGTAGACGATCGAAAGGTGCTTTGGGCATCTAAATTTATGGCATTGAAGCCAGTAACAAAAGAGCAAGCAAGGCCTTCCCTCGAGCTTGCTTTTAGCAGATTATGGAAAGAAGTAAAAGCAGATGCTGAATTTGATGATTATCTTCTCAACAAATCCTTAGATTACAAGAGACCCAAAAGAGCGCTAGCTCCAGAATTGATAGGCCTACGAATTGATTTTTGGGATGAGAATGTCAATCGTTATTCTTTTCCTTTTTTAGCAAAAGTCATCATCAAGGGAACACACATCTACTACTATTACGCTGATCCTGTCTCCCAGGCTTTGCAAGATCCAGTTATAGAAGAGCTGCCGAGGTGGGTTTTTAATCCTTCGTGACAATGATCACTGATTCATTATGGATTTCCTAAGATATCGAACGACAGCTAAGGCAAAAGCAGCATGTCTAAAAATAACCCCTCCTTTGATCGAAAAATCCATTGATAGCACGGCAAAGGTTTCGAAAAAGGCAGCGAGAACATGCCTTCAGCAGTCGGCTAATTGTTTAAAGGAGAAATTAGAAAAAGCTTAATCTTCGTCAAGATGTTTGAACGAAAAGGTGGTGGTTCGGTTCACCACCTTTTTAATATTTAAGGTAGATAATCGATCTTACGAATGTCGGGTTTTTGCAGATCCTTAATGTCTGAATACCTACGCACACTGACGAGCATAAAAGCGCAATACCCGCTAAACCTGTCAATACCCCCGCTGTTTTAGCATGCTCACTTACTTTTTTCAAGGAGGCCCCTCGTGCTCGGCATGCAACTTTAGCAAATTGCGCCATGCTTCTAATTAGCTCCTCAATTGCAGATAAAAAGATAGAGCTAGTAATCACAGAAACATCCATAAGAGCTATTGGAAAGGAAGCCAATTGCACTAACATTTTCCGCTCTATAGATAGATTGTTGAGCAGGGTGTAAATAGAATCTTGCATCCCGATAGTGAGTTTTAATGTTGTTGCATTATGCATGTTGTTTCCTCCCAAGTCCTTTAATGATGTCCCCACATCATTGCCTAGATTGCAGGAAAATCGATGCGCATGCAAGGATTAATCCATAAAAGCAATGCGATGGCTTGCTATTTTTCACTTAGGTGAGTTGAGAATGTTTCAATAGCAGTGCTTTCTAATTTTGTTCGCCATATCCACAATTCCCTTAGTCGCGTAGTTAGCCAAAAAAGATGGCCATGACTTGAACTACCTTTAAGCTTGAAACGATGTGCAGAGAAGGTGGTTCTGCTCTTCCGAGCCAAAACAAATTTCTGCAGGGACGCGAAACCGGTTTAAAACACGCTTGAAAAAACGTGGCTTTTTATTTTTCTCGCCTTTCTCAATAACAACAGGAATAATCGGGTATTCCGTTCCTTGAAGAACTTCTCGGAAGGAATAGGAATGCTTCAGCGTCTCGATTTCTTGTGCAATATCCATATTATTCACAAAAATACAAACCGATATCCCACTTCGCAATGTATTCATAATCGTATTTAAGCAGACTTCATTGTTTTGTAAAGGCTCAGGAGCAGGAATAAAGACAACACGTAGCATCAAATACAAGCGCTTGAGCCACTTCGTGTGATCCTTCTCATCTTCGATAAAAAAACGCATTCTCCTACGCTGTGATCCCAGCAAAATTAAGGTTTCATTCCACGCCTGATGGTAGCATACATAAATCGCCGGGCCATCAGGGATGTTATTTTTTCCAATCAAGGTAGTCCTAAAGTGGAGTCGAGATAAGATCGTGCCGATAAAGCGGGTAAGGTAGTCAAAGTACTGAAAGGTCATAATGGAAATCACACCCAAAGTGAGAGAACCAATGATAGTAAAACCCTTGTCAGCATGAAAACCTAAAACTTCTGTCACTAAAAAAACTAATCCAGAAGCGCACAAAACGCCAAAGAAACTTAAAAAATTTGTGGCTGCAACAAATTCTCCCCGGCTCTTGCTCGGGCTGGAAACCTGAATGAAAGAATCCAACGGGATTTGATACATCCCCCCAAAGGTGCCTAAAGTAATCAGTAAAGGAACGACTACAAAGAGATGGTTTGAGAATAAATCTAACAAGTAACAGCAAACCACCACAACAGCACCCGCAAGCGGAACAATGCCTAATTCAACAGTATGGCCTGAAATTTTACCTGCAATCAGCGAACCCGTTCCAATCCCTAAGGCTGTGATTAAGAAAAGGTAACCGCCTTGAATATCGGTCAAGTGGAGTGATTGCATAGCAAAAGGAATAATATTAAGCTGAACAAACGCCCCAAGAAACAGGAAAAAGGAAGACCCAAGCATGGCCATTAACAGTGATGGATCACTGCTCGCCGATTTCAGCGTGGCATAGATTTCTTTTAAAAACAGAAGGTTAAAACGCTTCTCAGAACCGGAGGGCGGAGTATATTCAATGCAAAAACTGGATAAAAGCCCTGCAAAAGAAATCCCGCAACAAATCACCGAACCCAAAATATAATTGCGATTGGTGTAATCTAGGATAAAAGAAGCTAAAAAAGTTCCCAAGATAATAGCCAAAAAGGTAAAGGAGGTCATAACCCCATTAGCCTTAGAGATTTTATCAGTAGACACAAGCTCTGGTAAAATGCCGTACTTCGAGGGACCAAAAATGGTGCTTGTGGTCGCTAATAGGAAAAGAATCGCATAACATCCGTAAAGACTTTTATAGTAAAAGCAGACAACCCCACATAGCATAACGAGGAATTCGAATATTTTTGCAAATACAATAACATTGCGTTTACTAAAGCGGTCTGCCAACGTCCCTGACGTCGCTGAAAACAATAAAAAAGGCAATACGAAGGTCGCTCCTGTAAAGGCCATGATCTTATGAGTGCTTTCAACTCCTTGTAAGTAGATGAGAAAGTAGACAAGTAAGAACTTATAGACGTTATCAATGAGAGCGACTAAAAACTGTGTAAAATTTAAATAGGTAAAGGACGAAAAACGCCTTATGAAGAAGGTTGAAACATTCTTAGTTAAAAATGATCTCATAGTTTATGATTTTACTATTTTAAAATTGAATTATCATTCTTAAGTAATTAAGTTACAAGACAATTTTGTGTTAAGGTGCATTATTGGCCTTTTTGTACCTTTAATAATATAAATTGTTTTTTTAATGATTGCCAGAGTTTATTGGTCTCGGTTAAAATTCCTGACTATGGAGCAATCTTTTACCTTTCTAAGTAATCGACTGGAATTCCTCTATGAGGGATGGAAGAAAAATCTCTTTCAAAAAGGAACAAACCCTTTTGCTAAACGATTGGTTATCGTTCCAAGTCCGGCTATGAAAAGCTATCTGAAGAGAACAATGGCCGAAGATCCAGACCTTCACATCACCTTTGGATTAGAATTTGCTTTCTTAGACCAGGGTATTGAGCTGCTCAAACATTCTTTATCCTCTCCGGAGCTCATCAAAAAATTTCCCTCACAGCTAGAGCTAAGTATCAATATAGAAAATGAGATTGCATTGATTCTTCGAGAAGAAGGAGATTGTCCAAAGTGGGCCCCTTTGTCACAATATTTTGCCAGCAATAATCATAAGAGCACAATACTTAAACTGACCTGGCTTTCTGATGAATTGGCTCGCCTTTTTCTTATTTATGGAGAGTATGGGCATCTCATGTTAAAAGAGTGGGAAGAGGGGAGAGAAGGTCACTGGCAAGCAGAAATATGGAGAAGGGTTTATTCAAAAAAATTCTTTCCCTTGTATCAAGTTTTGACCAATGAGTTTGTGAGAGAAAGTCAGTACCAAGAGGTTCACCTTTTTGGTCTAAGCTTCATCTCTAGTGTTAAAAGCCTTTTTTTTAAAAAAGTCTCTCGGCACATCCCTGTATACTCTTGGTATCTTTCCCCCTGTCAGAGGTTTTGGAGTGACATTCGCTCAGATAGAGAAAATAACAAAATTGCCAATTATTGGTTACAACGAGAGGCTCCTAACCATAATGTGCAAGCCCTTATTTCTCTTTTAAATGAGCGCAATACTCTTCTTGCTAATTTTGGACGTTTAGGTCGCCATATGGCAGAAATGTTAGAAGAGTTAGACTTCCATACTTATAGCCAGTATGGCGTTTCCAAGGGTGCGCTCAGTTACCCATCCTACGAATCTGCAATCGATGATGAAGCCGTCATCCTGTCTTGCGAGAATCCTTTTAGCTTGTTAGAAGCTATTCAGGCAGACCTTACCTTGCAGCGAAACTCATCAGACAAGTTAGATATTCAAGAGGAATGTTCTTCCGTTCAGATCCACGCCTCCTCTTCCTTATTGCGAGAGACAGAAAATATATACAATACGCTCCTTAAGCTCATCCAAGAAAGCAAAGAGCCTTTAGAGCCTCATGACATCATTGTGATGGCTCCAGAAATTACACAATACGTTCCTTATATCGATAGGGTATTTGGTAGTCAGGAGAGTTTGTTAGATTATCAAATCATGGATCTAAAACTGGTTTCCAAAGGAGAATTATCCCAAACTCTCCTTCAGTTTCTAAGTCTAGCTCAGTCAAAATGGAAGCTAACGGAAGTTCTTAAACTATTTTCCTACCCTCCTTTTCGTCAAAAACAGGAGATTTCTAACGAGGAGTTTTTTGAGCTAAAAAACTGGCTTGAAAACCATGCTGTTACCTGGGGACTTAACGAGAGTCACCGCAATCAGTTTCTAGAACAAGAGGGATTTAGCCCATTGTTAGAGGAGACTGAAAAGGGGACTTGGCAGGATACCATTGACGCTCTACTCATCAGCATGGTGCTATCTTCATCGGAAGAGCTGGAATGGCATTTTGAACAGCCTCTACCTCGATACCAACTTGATTTGTCTCAAGCTGATTTACTAGGAAAGCTTTCACGCTTCTTAAAGAGTGCCGCAAAGGATTTGGCCCCTCTTAATTTAAAAGAGGAAAAAACATTGCCTGATTGGGAAGCTTACTTTCTCCATCTGCTAGATACCTATTTCGCCGCTCTTAGCTATGAGGATGCCTTCAATGAAGAGCTAGAAAGTGTCATACTAGCGATCAATCGGCTACACCGTTTAGGCGAGGAAGTGTCCGGTGCTTCTTTTTCTGCGGACTCAGTGCTAATACGCCTGACCTCTCTTTTTGAGGCTAAAGATTATGGTTATCGTGAAAAACATTTTCAGGCTGTTCGCTTCTCTTCTCTTTTGCCCATGAGGGCCGTACCGGCAAAAGTGGTTGTTTTAATGGGGTTGAATGAAGATGTTTATCCACGAAAAGAGAGAAAAAGCTCGCTCAACATGCTATTGAAGCATCACCAGTCAGACTATTGTCCCACTCAAATAGATTTTGATAGATACCTTTTTTTAGAAGCTCTTCTTTCTGCAAGGCAGCATTTTGTGATCTCTTATGTAGCCAAAAGTTCAGCCAATGGGAAAAAAAACTTACCATCCCCTCTTGTTTGTGAATTTTTAGAGTATCTCGATCAATCCTTTTTGATAAAAGGCAAAATACCCTCATCAGAAATCTCATACTTCCACCCCTACTTTGCGTTCGATCAACTCTATTTCCAAGAAGAAGGAGTGCTAAAAAATTTTTCTAAAAGTGATTACCGTGCAGCTTGTGCATATTACCAACAAAGCAAACATCCCCACGCCTTTTTAACAAAATTTCATGCTCCTTTATCGCAGTCTCCTAATGCCAAAGAAGGAACGGTCGTTGATCTCAAAAGACTGATCGCTTTAGCAAAACATCCATTGAGAAGTTTTTTGAACCATGTCCTAGGAATCTATCTTGATGGCAACCAAGGGGCTGATGAGCTAGATTTCTCTACTTTGGATCGCTTTCTTTTAAAACAACAGGGGTTAAAACGTTCATTAGAAAAAGTCTTAATCCATGCTGAAAAACAGCGCTTACTACCTTTTGCCCCCTTTAGCCTACTTGCCAAAGAAGAGTTAAAAGATGATATTTTAAAGTGGGAAACTGCTCTGAAGGAGTTTGACTTGTCTAAAGACAATCTTTTTGATTGCTCTTTTAGCCTCTCGTGCGAACAACCCTATCGTATGGCTCCCAACCACTTGGTGTTGCCCCCACTAGAAATAGAAACAAGCCATGGGTTGGTGAGGTTGATCGGAAAATTGAGTCATCTTTCATCAAAAGGCTTAGTTTTTTTTGATAAAAAAGAAATGGCGAAAGTAGTTAAATTCCATCCTCAATGGCTCGTTTTTTCTGCTATCCCCTATGACATTTGCCAAAAGCAATTTTTAATTCTTGATAAGCGGGAAATCTTAGCTCCTAACGGGCAAGAAAAAAGCCTCTTGAAGCAATTTATGGAGTACTTTTTTCTATCTGAAAAAATAATTTCACCTCTTATGCCTGAATGGATTTCTCCTGTTTTAGAAGGATGCCCTAACAAATTGAAAAAAAGGATGGAAGCCTCCAAAGAAGGTGATTTTAAGGGATTTTTAGATCCCTACTTGCAATGGGTGTTTCACGAAGAGCAACTTCCCGATTCTCAGCAATTGATTCAGGATTGGCAACCTCTTGCCCAGACCTTATATGGTTCTTTAAAGGAGGTCTGGAAGCTAAGATGAAGTTTGATGTTTTAAGTAAAAAAACCAAAGTGAGGCAAAATCACTTCCTTGAAGCGTCTGCAGGAACTGGGAAGACCTTCTCGATAGAAAATGTGTATGCAAGGCTTCTTCTTGAAAATAGGGACTTAACGGTTAATAATATCTTGGTTGTTACTTTTACAAAAGCTGCTGCTCTTGATTTGACGATCCGTATTAAAAGTAAACTTAAGCAGTTAATAAAAGCTTTGAAAAATCCCGAAGAGCTAAAACCTGAGTTTTTAAAGGGTCAAGATGGCAATCTAGAAACCTTATTAGCTCTTGAAGATGCCCTTTATAACTTTGACCAAGCTGCCATTTTTACTATTCATGGCTTTTGCTTTAAGGCTCTACAAGAACACTCGTTCGAAGCCGGTACCCCAACGTCTGCTAGCCAAACGATTGCGAAAGACGAGCTCATCGATCTTATTCGAGTCTTCCTTTTAACCGAATTGAATCGTCAATGGGTCAGCCCCAGTCAACTCGATATCGTTCTTAAACACCATGGGCGCAAGGTTAAAAATCTTCAAGAAGCCCTTCTAAAGCTTATTCTGAAAGGACCGACTATCGCACCAACTGTATCTTATGAACAGTGTTTCCACAAGTTTAAAAAAGCCATCGAAGAGCTAAAAGCAGAGGGGTGGAGAACAGAGTCTGTCCTAAATGACTTGCTCTCTCTTTCCATCAACTACAAGGAGATTTGTGACAAGAGTAGAAATCTGAAAAAAGAGGTGAGAGAACGATACGAACATTTTGCTTCCCTCTTTGAAGAATCTTTATTACCTCCGACCTTTGACCTTTTCTTAAAAAATTACCAACTCTTTTTTAACATTTTTGATGAAAGGAATAAGAAGGCAAGTAGTAAACCTGTCATATTAAACCATCCTCTCCTTCTTCAACAAATTGAATCAAAATTGTTGCCTTTGATTCAAGTAGCAGGGAACCCCATGGCTATCTTAGCCAATATCGCTTCTATCTGCCAAACTCGATTAGAAAAATATCTGGAAGAGAATCATAAGGTCGAATTTTCCTTTCTACTGAAAAAAATGTTAAGGGCTATTTGCAATCATTCTCTCTTCAAAAAGAGGCTTCAGGAGCAGTATAAAATCGTTATTATCGATGAGTTTCAAGATACGGATCCTTTGCAATGGGAGATTTTTTCTAATCTTTTTCTTAATAAAGAGAACAATCATGTCGTTTACTTGGTGGGAGATCCTAAGCAATCGATTTATTCTTTCAGAAGTGCTGACATTTATACCTATCTGGGTGCAGAAAAGAGGATGGGGCAGGCAAGCAAAGCCTCTTTAGCTACGAATTATCGCTCACAGCCCTCTTTGATTCATGCACTCAATCATCTGTTTAATGAATCGAACACACCGGGATGGATAGATTTACCACTTTATGCGAGCCACTTGCCCTATCAGGTAGTGGAGGCGCCCCTACATAAACACAATGTGGGTTTTAAAGATTCCTTAGGGAGCATTCATTTCTGCCGTGTCAAAGCTTTGAATAATGAAAAGATGGAGGTATTGGAAGAAGCTTTGTTTCCTTTTTTTGCTGATGAGATGCGTCGTTTAAATCTCCTTGAAGGCATTAAATTTCAGGATATGGCTGTATTAGTTTATCATCATTTACAGGCCAATCGATTGATGCATTATTTAAAAGGGGTGAGAATTCCTTCTGTTTTACAAAAAGCAGGTAATGTATCCAAATCCCTCTTCCTCCCTGCCTTTCGAGATTTGATTCGCGGTTTCCTTCACCCGAAAAGTGAAAGCTCTTTGAAAGCGGCTCTTTGCGGCAAAATCATAGGATTGGATTATGAGCAAATCCAGCGCTTAGATGATCCACAACTTTATGCAAAAAGTTTAGAGCAAGTGTTTCGCTTGCGGGAAAGCCTTTTGACAGATGGTTTAGGGCGATTTTTTCAAAAATTACTCGATAGTAAATGGTTGGAGGGATCACAAACAACTAAAGAAAGGCTTTTAAGTGCAGAGGGAGGAGCTTCTTATTATGATGAATTAATGCATATCCTATCTTTGCTAATGGATTATGAGGCCGCTCATTTTGCCACACCCGATCGAGTGATGCAGTACATCGATGAGCTTATTTTAATACAAGATACAGAGAACGAAGATCTAAAAATACACCAGGATACGACTCAAGACGCGGTGAATATCCTTACTATTCATGCGAGTAAAGGGTTAGAGTATGGAGTTGTATTTGCTTTAGGGCTCTGCCATCGAACAACAATAAGAGAAGAGCTCGTTTACGATCGTCACAAAAGAGAGGCTACACTAGCCTATGTTTCTAAGGATAGCGAACAGTATAAAGAATTGATCAGGGAATCAGATGCAGAAAAAATGAGACAGCTATACGTCGCGATGACACGGGCTAAATACCGCTTGTATATTCCCTGTATCGAAGGGTGGAAAGCTCCTAAAGCAGGAAGCGCTTCTCCGTTAGAGCTGTTTCTAGCAAGGATCGGGAAGCCTTTTTGCGCCTATCATGAGCTATATGAGCGTTTAAAGGGTGATTTTGTTGCAGATTTTAAGTCGTTTTTAGCACGTTCTGATGCCTCGATCACAATGGGAGAAGTTCTCAGCAATGATTCTCCTAGGCAAGTTTCGTTAGAGGTTAATCCTAGATTGGTCGAACCTCCAATTCCACAGGTTCCGGGAGAGGCTCTTTTTTGTTCTTCATTTAGCTCATTAGCTAAACATGCCCCTTCTCCAATTTTGAATGCTCCCAAAGATGTAGAATGCGAGGAAAAGAACTCACATACACTTCCTGCAGGTAGAGAAACAGGGGTGCTTTTTCATGAAATGATGCAGAGAATTGCTTTTCATCAAACCGAGGAGGAGTGGCGCCAAATCGTTCACCATTGTTTAAAAAATCATCCTCTTCATGGATGGATAGATGTATTTACAGGAATCATTTCAACCGTCCTGGATACCCCTTTAGGACCAGAAAAGGTTCTTTTAAAAGATATTCCTTGGGATGCTTGTTTCAAAGAGATGGAATTTTTGTTTCCCAAAGAATTAGCTAACGATCTCGATGCTCCTCCTGGCTTCATGAATGGTGTGGTCGATCTTGTCTTTCAAGCGAAGGGAAAGTACTATTTGTTAGATTGGAAGACCAATTGGCTTGGGGAAGATATTTCTTTCTACAACCGCGATGGGATGAAAAAAGCCATGGAAATGAACCACTACTTTTTACAGGCTAATATTTATACTCAGGCATTTAAACAGTATGTAAAGCAGTTTGACATACGCCCGTTTGCCGAGATATTTGGGGGCTCTATTTACATCTTTTTAAGAGGGGTTGAGCCTCATTCTCAAAGCGGCATTTATCATTTTTTCCCAGAGAACAGTTATGAGTGAGTCCTTATTTTCTCCTATTGAGGATGCGTTAGCTGAGCGTCTGTTAGCTCCTTATCCGGAGCATATGAATGCAGCTTTTGCCATTAAGGCTCTCCTGTTCGCAGCTAAAAAAGGGCATCTTTGTCTTTATGTTGGCGACGATAAAGTAGAACCTAGCATGAGGGAACTTTTAAATTTAGAGCAAGGAGATCAATTAATTAAAGAAAGCTTATGGGATCTACCTCCTGCTTTAGTTCAGGAGATCGACTTAGAGTCGAGTGCATTAAAACCAATTTGTAAGCAAGGTTCTTACTACTATTTTCAACGTTATTTTCGTGCTGAGAGAACCGTTTATCTTGAATGGCAAAGATTATTAAAAACGCCTCCTCGAATTGCTTCTAAGCAGGGGGTTGATCTTGGGGAAAGCTTACTAGCAGAACAAAAAGCGGCCATTGAACTTGCTTGTCAAAAAAGCTTTGTCATTCTTTCGGGTGGTCCTGGAACAGGAAAGACATTTACGGCGGGCCGGATGGTTAAAGCTCTTGTGCAAATGTTACCCTTCGAGGCAAAAGAGCACTTTAAAATTGCTTTAGCAGCTCCAACAGGAAAAGCAGCAGCCCAGCTTGAAGGAAGTCTGAACAAGGCTTTTGCCGATTTTCAGCAACTTAATCTTACAGGCCAAACCTTACATAGCTTATTGGGAATTGGTAAAAAAGATCTGTTAGATACTCCGCTGCCTTTTGACTTAATCATTGTGGATGAAAGTTCGATGATTGACGTTGAATTAATGGCTAAGTTGCTTGCGTCTGTAAAGGCCGGTGCTCGCTTAATTTTGATAGGAGATGAAAATCAGCTTCCCCCTGTAGAAGCCGGCTGTATTTTTGCTGATTTAAAAGCGATGCACCCTTTTACAATTTCCCTTAAGGAGTGTTTAAGAGCAGAGTTAAAGGAACTTGTCGACTTTGGGAAATATGTTAATTTAGGAAAATGTGAAGAAGCTCTAAGCCTTCTAAGAAGTCCTCCCTTACATCGCATTGATCCACACGAAATTCCTTTTAAAACTTTACTGGAAGGGGTTGCTACCCAATATAGCCAGAATGAGGGGGGAAGTTTTTGTCTTCTTACCCCCTTGCGCCAAGGCCCTTTTGGTAATCAAGCGATCAACCAATTCATTGCTGATTTTATAAAAAAACATTCAAGGGGTGTTTTTAGGGCTCCTATTATCATTACAGCCAACGACCCTAAACTAGGTCTTTTCAATGGAGAATTAGGGTATCTTGAAAAACAAGATCCCTCTCATGAGTTGCTAACGGCCCAAGATAAGGCATTTTTTTCTAATGGCCGTGACTTTTTTGCTCTAATGCTACCTCGGTTTGAGTATGCCTACTGTCTTTCTGTTCATAAAAGCCAGGGCAGCGAATTTGATGAAATTTTTCTCATTTTACCTGAAGGCTCAGAACATTTTGGCAGGAAAGTTATTTACACAGCTATTACACGTGCGAGGAAGAAAATGACGATCTACGGGACAGAAGAAATGTTTAAGAAAACTTTACAAAATAATGCATCTCGTCTTTCAGGGATAAAACATCTAGCTTCACTCTCTTAAGGATACATAGGCCTTTAGGCAAGGCAGTAATCATAAAAGTTGCTTGCGTTTTCTTTTTTTTATATCACGCCATTTTTTTACCATTTGAGCGGCTATAGGCGCAGCTTCTTTCCCGTAATTACCGAAACGTAGATAAACAACAATCACGAGTTCAGGTCGACTAAAGCTGAAATTGACATCATTTTCAAAAGCAATACCTCCAAACCAAGAATGGGTATATAAATTAACACCTTCTTTTTCATCTAAATCGATGCGTTCCATTGACTCTGCAGTGCTTGTTTTGCCAATTAATTGGTTTTTTAAGTCTATGTAGTCGCTAATAGCTTCCGGGTAGTTAGCATAAAGTCTAGATAAGGACCATAAATTTTCAGCTTGCGTTCGTAATACCACTTTGTGCATGCCCTTTAAAAGGATGGCTCTGATGGGGTCAGGAAGAGGCACCTCAGCCTTGACAACAGGTCGGATTTTTTCCACAGCGCTCTTTTTTGTCTCTTTTAAGCTAGAACCAAAAAGAGGGAAATCGATACCAAGCATGGCTAAGGCTTTTTGTCTTGCAAATTTTGCAGGTGGGTTTAAGAGAAGCTCATCTCTTTGAGGGGTATGTCCAGCAATCATGCTAATGATTTGAGGTTTTAAAATTTTACCTCCATTGGCAAGAGCTGCGAGCATGATAGCTGATTGTAGAGGTGTGACTACTAAGCTATGTTGTCCAATCGCCATTGCATAAAGTCCTGTTTGGTTATAGCTTAAGTCGTTAGGGACCTTGCCTGCAATTTCACCGGGTAGGTCAATCCCTGTTTTGTAGCCAAAGGAGAAAAGCTTGGCTGCTTTAGCTAAATCTTCGGGGTTTTCTAGGACATCTGAGGCGAGAAGGGAAAAATAAGGATTGCTTGATGTTTCAAAAGCTTTCATCAAGTCCATCTGGCCTAGGTTATAAAGATGGCTTCTGGGAATACGACCCCCCTTATAAATTTGAGGAATGGGTGTACCCTCCATGGTAGTGCCAACGAAAGTTTTATTACCCACTTTGTAGACCCTATCGATCATTTCTAATGGATTTAGCTGCTCATAGGTCTCACCCTTTGTTTTTTGATATTTTTGAGATAACGCTTCAAAGGCGGTAATGATTTTGAAAAGGGAGCCTTGTGTGGTTGCTTGGCGAAAGGCTTGGGACCGACTATAGCCAAATCCATAGGTAGGATAAAAGGCAGTAGCGAGGTGCTTTTCAAAAAAGCCCTCTTTACTTTTTCTAATCAGGCGATATTTTCCTTTGAGTGGGCGATCTAACTCCTGATAAGATCTAAAAGTTCCTAAAAATTCTAAGGCTTGGTCTTTGGGGAGTTTTTTGACAATTTCTTGCAGTAACATTAAGCTTTGATGGGGCTCGGGAAGCTTTAGAAATTCAAAGAAAGGTTCAAGGATTTTTTCGGAGGGAGGCGTATTGGTTAAAGCCGAATAACAAAGTGATGGGGCGTATTTGCGCCAAAATTGATTGAAGAGCTCACTCTCCTTTTCATCTAAGTAGTCAATGTAGGGCTTGGGATAAACTTTATTCCTTTTTTCCCAATCTCTCTTTTCTTTTATATATGCCTTTTCATGGTTCTTTCTCCAAAAGGCGTAGCAAGTTTTATGGAAACTGATCTTGCACACCTCCTTTAGACTTTCTCTCAAAGAATAGTAGGTTGCAAAGCATTCACGATAACTACTTAAATCATAATGCCCTATCTTTCTAACTAAGCTCGGAGAAAACCTCGTATGACAAAGACTGAGTTGACAAAGGTCGATCAGCAAAAGCTGATCATAAAGAGAATAAATGTCTGAAAATAAATCTTGAAGCGTTGCAACCGCTGCTTGCACTTCTTCTGAAAAAGAAGAGCTGTTTTTTAATACTTCAACAATGTTTGCATCGCTAAGATCTTCAGTTCTTTCGACAAGGTTTTGAATAGTGTAAGCATTTTTTATGGTTCCATTTTTTGTGAACCAGAGAGCAATGGGATGTCTTTCCGGTAAAATAAAATCGAGGTAAGCTTCCCAACTTAGCCACCTCTTTTCTGTGTAAAATTGTTTAGAAGTATTTTCAAAAAGCTCTCGTTCAATCGGCCTTGCCATGTTCCAAATATCTGCGAGGTAGGCTTCATTTTCGAACCACCCATTAATGCGCGCTTTTTTTTCTTTAATCGATGCAGAGCTCCCAGCTAGAATAAAATCATTGGGATCGAATCTCGGCCAAGTGGCTAAGGCTAGGACATCGCCTGTATTGGGCTCAAGCGCGACCACAGCTCCTCCCTTAATCCATGGTTGTTTTTTATTGCTTGTTGACCGACCGTGCCCCTGCACTGTAGCAATACGGATACTCTCATTTAGAGCAAGAAGCTCTTCAGCATACTCTTGTAGTTCAGCGGAGATGCTGAGCAGCAGCCTTTTCCCCGCAAGGGGAGAGCGTGATCCTGGAAGTTCTTTCAGCCGATTGCCTTTGGAATCTAGCATGTAGCTTTTCTTGCCTCTAAATCCTCTTAATTGTTCTTCAAAAACATTTTCCACCCCTGTCTTACCAACATAATCATGGACGGTGTAAGCCAATTCTTCAAGATCTCGGTAACGATTTTCGACTTCTAAAAGGGTTGTAAAGCCCTCAGGCAAGGCGGCATCCTTGGTTTCCTCTAGGTTCTTAAAAAATTCTTTCAACTGTTTTAGCTCTCTGATATTTTGCTCATATTCCTCTTTGCTGATTGCGCCCATAAAACCTAGAATGTCTGAGCCGACCTTTTTTTTAGGGTATTCTCGTTTAGCAAGACGTTGGACCTGGAGGCCTACCCAATCTTTTTCCAACATTTTCAGGCGATAATATTCTTCCTCGGTGATTTCATCTTTGATAACATAGGGGATATTGTGAAAAAGGGATGCTTTAGAGTGGATAAGGTCTTCCACCCGATCCGCTTCTAATCCAAGTTCTTTACTCAGAAGTTGCGCTAAGCTAGAAATATATTCTCGCCGTTTGAAGCGGATCACTTTTTTTCCGTTTGCATCGACTTCCGTTCTTTGAGCAGGAATGGATTTAATAGGAGCATAGACGACAGCTACCTGGTACCTGATTTTATTAATAGCCAAAGGAATGTTAAAGCGGTCTCGAATGGTTCCTCTTTTTGCTGGCTCGATTATTGATTTTCTCTGAGGTTTACGGGATTCTTCTAACATCTTGTTATATTCAGCTGTAGTAAGATGCCATATTCTCAGAGTGATAATAAAAAGAGCCACTAGAATTAAATTTAAAATAATACTTGTTTTTCTAGTGATTGAACAGCTTTCAGACTGTACAGGGGATCTTCGATAGGAATTAGAATATTTCGGCTTGCCAAAAAAAGCATTAAACAGCATACTTGACTCACTAAGGTTTGCGCCTGTAGTTCAATGGTAGAACAGTAGCCTTCCAAGCTACGAGTGTCAGTTCGATTCTGATCAGGCGCTATCCAATTCACTTGGATCGTGAACTTTATGCACGCAAACTGTATAAGCTTCAAGAATAAAAACAAACCAAATTATTAACCAAGACCGAAATTCTAACTCTGTTAGAATGCCGTCGTCATAGAAAGGGACAAGGCTTGGCTCAAAAACAGTCTCATATTCCTAATCTTAAAGATTTATTAGCAGCTGGAGCACATTTCGGGCACCAGACCCATCGTTGGAATCCAAAAATGAAGCGTTTCATTTTTGAGGCTCGCAACGGACTTTACATTATTGATCTTGCTAAAACACTCCAGCAAATTCGTTTAGCTGTTGATGTTGTTGAGCAAACCATTGCAAAACATAAAAGCATCCTTTTTGTCGGTACAAAAAAACAAGCTAAGGCGGTCGTTAAAGAATTAGCCGAGCTTTGTGGCGAATATTATGTTTGTGAAAGATGGTTGGGCGGGATGTTGACAAACCTTACGACGATTCGCCAATCTGTCAAGAAACTCGACCGTATTGAAAAACGCATTTCCTCAGGTGGTGAGGGGCTTACTAAAAAAGAGCTTTCCCTGCTGACGAAAGACCAGATTAAATTAGAGAAAAACCTTTCAGGTGTCCGAGCAATGCGCAAGCCTCCTGGATTGGTCATCGTTGTTGATCCAAGCAAAGAGCACATCGCTGTTGCTGAGGCTAATAAGCTCGGCATTCCCGTGATGGGCCTTGTGGATACAAACTGTGATCCCGATCCTATTCAACACGTGATTGCTTGCAACGACGATGCGCTAAAAAGCATCAAATTAATTTTAAGCGCTTTAGCTCAAACGATCATTGATAAGAAAAATGAGCTAAAAGTAGCCTCCTCTAAAGGAGATGAGGAAGGCGAAACTGAAGTTGAAGGAGATATCTTAGCTGCAAAATATGATGAAGCTTCAACTGCAGGAGGTAAATAATGGCAACTGTTACGGCAGCGCTGATTAAAGAGTTGCGAGATCGCACTGGAATTAGCATGAGTGCTTGTAAGTCTGCTCTAGAAGAAGCTAATGGTGACATGGAACTTGCGATTTCCAATCTGAGAAAAAAAGGGATGGCCTCAGCGGTTAAAAAAGAGGGTCGTGCTGCAAATGAAGGCATGATTGCTTTCGCCGAGGATGGCAACACCATTGCAATTGTTGAAGTGAATGCTGAAACAGACTTTGTTGTACGCAACGATCGTTTTAAACAATTCTTACAAGAAGTTGCACAAGAAATTGTAAAGACTAAACCGGCTTCTTTAGAGGCTTTTTTAAAGCAGCCTTACTCTAAGGATTCTTCTTTGACAATCGATGAATACCGCGCGACACAGGTTCAAGCCATCGGTGAAAATATCCAAATCCGTCGCCTAGTTCTAATAGAAAAGACACCTTCTAAGTCGATTGGCGTTTATTCTCACCTAGGCGGTAAAATTGTGACAGCCGTTGAGCTAGAAGGAAGCAATGATGCGGAAGGTCTAGCGAAAGATATCGCTATGCATGTTGCTGCTGCAAGCCCAGAATATTTGAATCCTGAAAGCGTTCCATCAAACGTCATTGAACACGAGAAAGAAATTGCTAAGAGCCAGGTTCAAGGCAAACCAGCGAATATCGTGGACAAAATTGTTGAAGGAAAGGTAAACGCTTTTTTTGATGCCGTTTGCTTAAGCCGTCAAAAATTCATCAAAGATGACGCTGTTTCAATCAATGAGCTTGTAGAAAAGTTTGCTAAGGCCTCTGGCAAACCTCTCCAACTCGTTCATTTTATGCGTTGGAATGTGGGCGGTTAATTCCTCTCTTTCTTCTCTCGAATAAAGGGAACCTCTAAGGTTCCCTTTTTTTTTTCACTTCATTTCTCAAACTTTAGAAGAGCATGGTTTTTTATGTTTTTTTATGTTAAAAACGTAAATCTTAGCTTACTAAAGAGGAAAAGATGTCAAAGGATAAGCGTAAAACGCTATTACTGAAGCTATCTGGGGAAGTCCTTTTAGGGTCTCAGCCATTTGGAATTGATGCTGAGGCTTGTAGACGTTTGGCATCCATTTTGCAGGGAATTCATGCTGATCACAGGTTAGCAATTGTTGTGGGTGCAGGTAACCTTTTTCGAGGGCTTTCTTTAAGCCAGTTAGGTATGCCTCGCACTTCTGCCGATCACATTGGTATGTTAGCGACGATGATGAATGGCATTGCCTTACAGCAGGCTTTGGAACGCATCGGTTGTCAAGCAAAGGTATTAAGTGCACTAGACTGTCCGAAAGTGGTTGAAAGTTATAGTTGGAGGCAGGCGAAGGAATACTTAGACAAGGATCAGATCGTTCTTTTCGCTGGCGGAACAGGAAACCCTTACTTTACAACTGATACTGCTGCAGCCTTAAGGGCAAGTGAGGTCAAGGCTGATTACTTTCTTAAAGCAACCAAGGTAGACGGGATCTACGATAAGGATCCTTTAAAGTTTTCGCAAGCCAAGCGCTTTTCTGAACTCAGTTATGATCAATTTTTGGTAAAAAACCTTCAGGTGATGGATGCCACCGCTGTTACATTATGTAAAAACAGTAAGATTCCTATTCTAGTTTTCAATATGGCTCACCTAAGGCACTGTTCTATCGAACAGTTGATAGAAGATAAGAATTTAGCAACGATTATTAAAGACGAATGAGGTAATAACATGGGTGTTTTAGACGATACCAAGACAAAAATGGCAGCAGCCAATGAGCATTTAAAGGTCGAATTAAAAGGGATCAGAACAGGTAAAGCAAACCCCGCGATGCTAGATACCGTTCATGTAGAAGTGTATGGGACAATGATGAGAATCAAGGACCTTGCTTCTGTCACTTCTCCGGAGTCAAGACAACTTCTAGTGACACCTTTCGATCCTCAAAATAACCATGCGATCGCAAAAGGGATTGAGAAGGCAAATTTAGGACTGCAGCCAATTGTTGATGGAAATTCTGTTCGCATTAAAATTCCTCAGATGGATGAATCCGTGCGCAAAGATATGGTTAAAATCTGTCGAAAAAAGGGAGAAGAAGCGAAAGTGAGCATTCGTAATGTTCGTCGCGATGCCAATGATTTGATCAAGGAACAGAAAAAGAACGGAGAAATTCCTGAGGACCAAATGAAGAAATTGGAAAAACAGATTCAAGATCTTACTGACAAGTACTGCAAAGAGGCAGATGAAATCGCAGAGCAGAAAGAAAAAGAAGTTATGCATGTGTGATTTTCTATTGGCTTCAAAACCATTTCTAAATGGCTTTTTCTTCTTTTTTACGCGTAAAGTAATTTTTTATCGTTGCATAAGAATAGGGAAAAGCTGTAAGATTAAGCCACTTTCAAGTTAACGAAAGTGTTTAACAAACTACTGGTTAGTAGTTTGGGTAAGGCCCCATCGTCTAGCCCGGCCTAGGACACCGGATTTTCATTCCGATAACAGGGGTTCGAATCCCCTTGGGGTCAATTGAGTCTTTAGCTCAGTCGGTAGAGCATCTCACTTTTAATGAGAGGGTCGATGGTTCGAGTCCATCAAGACTCATAATCTTTCTTAGCTCAGCAATCTTCTTTAGGTTGTCCAAAACTGGTTCATCCTAGTTGCTCATCCTATTTTTGTAACTCTTTCATTACAAATTATTTCACTAAAAAAGACAGCTTTTTTAAAAAATACTCTTTTCACTTTTCTGCCTTTTTTCTATAACAGCGTTTACTATGACAGAGAAAATACCCCCCAAACTTCCTGAAAGGCCGCTTGAATGCGGAGGCTGCCGCAAAACTATTGCCGTTATTTATACGGAAATAGTTGGAGACCACCTGACGCGTACAAGTATGTGCGCTGATTGCCCTGAGCTAAGAAGACGCCTCTATGGCAGCCAATACGAAGGTGCCCGTTTGGTAGAGGCTCAGACGGGGCTTGCCTGCGGAAATTGCGGTACTACTCTCGAAGCAGTAAAAGCGGGACATGTTCTTGGCTGTCCTATATGTTATGAGGTTTTCGACGAAGTTATTCTTTCGGAAATGCAAATAGCGGGAAAATTAGGGATCAGATTAATGAATGCAAAAAAATCAACCCCGGTACATATTGGCAGAGCTCCCGGCGAAATAAAAGAGATGAATCCTGCTATGCGACTTTTAGCCCTCAACGAAGCTTTAAATGAAACGCTGCAAAGGGAAGATTATGAACAGGCAGCTTGGCTGCGTGACCAAATTAAAGCGCTCACAGATGAAACCCAGAATGAAGGGCTAAAAAAAGAGAAGTAATTGTGAAAAATACAAGCTTTAAAGAGATCTTAGCTCAGTACACCATCCCTTGGAATGACAATAGTAATACGGTTTGGCTGGCTTCTGCACTGATGATGCAGCGTAATATCGAAAAATATCATTTTCCGGGGAAATTAGACGTTGATCGGCGCAAGCAAATTGTGTCTGTTATTGGCAGTGAGGTTGGAAAATTAGAGGGTATTGAGCAGCCGCTTTTAGTTAAAGCGGAAGAAAGTTCTCCTCAGGAAAAAGAATTTTTAATGGAGCACTGCTTAACAACAGAAAGTTTTCAACAGGCGCATCAAGGAGAGGCTTTTATTGTTGACAAAAGCGGTACTTACATTCTTACAGTCAATATTCGTGATCATCTTCATCTAAGAACAATTGATACAAAGGGTGAATTAGAGGGAGCGTGGAATCGCTTAGTGAAGTTGGAAACACAGCTAAGCAAATCCTTTTCTTATGCCTATTCATCAAAATTCGGATTCTTAACAGCCGATCCTTTTCAATGTGGAACAGGGCTTTTTGTCTCTTGCTATCTCCAGTTATCGGGCTTGATCCATTCAGGCAAATTACAAAGCACTATAGATAGCATGAAAGAAGATGGCATTCATATTAGTGATTTACAAGGAGATTCCTCAGAATTGATCGGGGATATTATTAGAGTAAGTAACAACTACACATTAGGGATCAATGAAGAGGCGATCATTGCCAGTTTAAGAAATTTTGTAACTAAGCTAATTGTTGAAGAAAATAGTGCTAGAAGCAGCATTAAACAACAAGAAAGCGCAGAAATTAAAGATAAGGTGGCACGCTCTTTCGGGCTGTTAATACACTCTTATCAATTGGAAGCAGCTGAAGCGTTAAATGAAATTGCCCTTCTTAAGCTTGGATTGGAGCTCGGCTGGCTAAAAGGGATTGAGATGGCTGAACTGAATAAATTATTTTTTATTTGCAGGCGTGCTCACCTACTTAATTACTTTCCTGATAAGATTTCTCAAGAAGAAATTCCGCATAAACGAGCAGAATTTATTCATAGCTTTTTAAAAAATGCTGCTTTAACGATTTAATGACTGATTCTATTAAAGGGGTAGCTGTTAATCCCCTTGGGCAAAAGCAATTCCTTGATCATTTAGCTCCCCTTGCTTCTTGCCTCAATATTCCTTACCTTTTCCATGATGAGGCAGAAGCCTCACAAGCTGAGTGTCTTTATCCCCATTTAAAAACGATTTATTTACCTCACGAAGACTTTAATCCCGAATACCTAATCGCTCATTTTGACTGTTTGTTTATGTCGGATCAATGGAACCGTCATGTTTTCCGCGAAAAATTTCTGCCTTTAGAAAAAAAGTATCGGAAAACAATACGCAATGTGCATTGTCCCCATGGCTTTTCTGACAAAGGATTTTATTTAAGAGGATGCGCCTTCGAAGACATCTGTCTTGTATATGGGCAAAACATGCTTGATTTGCTCGATGAGTGGGGGGTAAGGAGAGAGCTGGAAAACCCTATTTTATGTGGGAATTTTCGCTATGCTTTTTATCAAAAGCACAAAGAATTCTACGATTCACTTATGAATGAATCTATTTTTGGTCAGCTGCCTAAACATAGGCCAACTCTTTTATACGCACCTACTTGCTTAGATTTAGAGGAGTCGACCTCCTTTTTCGTTGCTGCTCCGATTCTCCTCAAGAACTTGCCCGACGACTATAATATGATTGTGAAGCCTCATCCAAGGTTGGAGCAGGATGACCCGGCAGCCTATTACCACATTTTAAGCCTTTACGAGGGTCAAGAAAATATCTTATTCTTAAGAGATATGCCATTGATTTACCCTCTTTTAAATGAAATAGATATCTATATTGGTGATATGTCATCCATTGGTTATGACTTTTTAGCCTTTAACCGACCACTTTTTTTATTAAATCAGCAGAAAAGAGATCCTGCGTGGGATCGGGGCTTGTTTTTATTTCGATGCGGAACTTCCGTTTCCCCTGATGATTATTCGCGTCTTTATCAAATTATCGATCATGCATTGCCGTTCGATGAAAAACATTTTTCTTCCATTCGCCAAGAAACCTATCAGTATACCTTTTGTAATCAATGTTCTTTAAACGATTTTAATGAAAAAATTTACCGTCTCATCTCGCACGAAAAATAACATTCTGTTATCCTGGGTCAACTTTAAGATTTAGCTCGGAGGATTCTATGTCCTTTAATCAAGGAATCGCATTAAAAACCTATCGAACAGAGAGTTCGGCTAAAGAAATCGCAATTGTATTTGCGGCTTCTTTATTCATTGCAATTTGCTCGCAAGTGGCAGTTCCTTTGTTTTTTACACCCGTACCTATGACTCTTCAAACTTTCGCTATTGCCACAATGGGTTGGATGCTCGGAGCTAAAAGAGGCGCTTTTGCTGTTCTTGCTTATTTATTGGAAGGAGTGATGGGTTTGCCTGTTTTTCCTGGATTAAGTTCTGGCGTGGTCATGCTAATAGGCCCTACAGGAGGCTATCTTCTTGGATTTATCATCGCAGCGATGTTGTCTGGAGCGATAACTCACAAAACTTCCAATATTGGTCGACTGGCTTTAGGCTTTGGCCTATGTAGCATTGTTATACACCTTTGCGGTCTTCCTTGGCTTAGCCTGTGGACTGGAATTGGCCAAGCTTTTCAACTAGGATTGTTCCCATTTATTATTGGCGATTTAGTTAAAATCTGCCTATCGATAACGACAGTTAAGCTATGGTTAGCAAATAAAGAAAAATTCAATTTTCCCAGTGTTGTTTGAGCGATAGAGTGCTTAGGCACTCTGCTTTCAAGCGATCTTTGTCGTGCGAGGCTGCTGACCTTTAGCTCCCTTCTTTCTATCTGATGACGAACGTTTTATTCTTCTGACACATTTATCCCTCTTTTGGCGTAAACTTTTCTTCCTTTTAAAAGGCATATCTCTTATAAAAAAAATTTTTCTATTGTCAGAGAACTATGAAGCGACTTTTTATTATTTTTTTTCTGATGGCCCTTTTTGCAGGAGGGTATGCCTATTATTATCTTGAGAATGGAGAAGATGGAAGCGTTCTTTCTCTTTTCGGCAATGTGGATGTTCGTCAGGTAGACTTAGGTTTTCGTGTCAAAGGCAGGGTGGATTACATGCCTTACCAAGAAGGAGATCTGGTTAAGGCCGGTGCGCTAATGGGTACCATCGATAAACAGCCCTATTTAGATCGGGTAAGAGAGGCTAAAGCGAATATGGCCTCTATCCACGCTAATTTAGAGAATGCAGAGAGGATTTATAAGAGAAGGGAAGAGCTCATCAAGGATGGTAGCATTTCTCAAGAAGATTATGAGAGTGCTCAATCTAATCGTGATGTCTTAAGAGCTAATCTCAAGCAGGCGGAAGCCTCTTTAGGGGTAGCTCTCACCAATTTGCAGGACACAGAAATGTATGCTCCAAATGATGGTGTGATCCTTACCAGAATAAGAGAGCCGGGCACTGTTGTTAATGAAGCGGATCCTATTTACACATTGTCGTTACTTGCTCCGGTTTGGATTAGGGCGTTTGTGTCAGAGCCAAATCTTGGTAACATTTATCCTGGTATGAAAGCACAGATTTACACAGATTCCGGAAGAAGGGTTTACGAGGGACATGTTGGTTTCATTTCACCTGTTGCCGAGTTCACACCAAAAACAGTTGAGACAGCGCAGCTTAGGACAGATCTTGTTTATCGTTTGCGAATCATTGCTTATAATCCGGATTGGGGTTTAAGACAAGGGATGCCCGTCACTGTTAAGTTGCCTCTTGAAAAAGAGGTTAAGCGCATTGAGTGACTTTTTTATTGCCATTAAAAATCTCTCAAAAGCGTTTGATCAAACCCCTGCTTTAGAAAATATCGAAGCAACCATTCCCAAGGGGCAGATGGTGGCCTTAGCTGGCCCAGATGGAGCAGGAAAAACGACCTTAATAAGGCTCATGGCGGGTTTATTGATGCCAAGCACAGGCTCTATTACCATCAATGGGCTGGATACGATTAAAGATGCCGAACGCCTGCACCAAATCATCGGCTACATGCCGCAACGCTTTGGTTTATATGAAGATCTAACGGTATTTCAAAATTTAAATCTTTATGCCGACCTAAGAGGCGTGCCTGAGGAAGAAAAGGAAGAAACGTTTAAAACGTTGTTTTCTTTTACTAGTTTAGGGCCTTTCAAGGAAAGGCTAGCGGGTGCGCTCTCCGGAGGAATGAAACAGAAACTTGGTTTGGCTTGTGCCCTTGTACGCAAGCCGCAACTTCTATTGTTGGATGAGCCGAGTGTGGGAGTCGACCCGCTATCTAGAAGAGAGCTATGGGAAATGGTACAAAACCTCCTCCGAGAAGGCATTTCGGTTATTTGGAGCACAGCTTATCTTGACGAGGCTCAAAAAAGCCATCGCGTCCTTCTTCTTAATGAAGGCAAGCTGCTTTACAAAGGGAGCCCTCAAGAGATAACCAAACGCGTGGAAGGACGTACTTTCTTGCTTACCCGCTTAGAAAACAACCGACGAGATATTTTGATGCTAACCCTAAAGCAGCCTAATATTATAGATGGAGTTATCCAAGGGGAGGATGTTCGTTTCGTTACGAGAGATCAAAAAGAAAAATTAGACATTAGTTCTGTTGAAGTAGGTTCTCTCGCTCGTATTGAACCGACTCCACCAAGGTTTGAAGATGCCTTTATTGATATCTTAGGGGGTGGACCTGGCGGAGAATCAGCATTAGCAGAAAGGTTTCCAGTGATTGAAGGACAGCAAAAGGATGTCATTAAAGCGGTAGGTTTAACGAGAACATTTGGTGATTTTACGGCGGCAAATAATGTCTCATTTTCCGTAAGCAGGGGTGAAATCTTTGGTCTTTTAGGTCCGAACGGTGCAGGGAAGTCAACCACCTTTAAGATGCTATGTGGCTTGCTTAAGCCGACCTCAGGACAAGCTCTTGTCAATCAGCTAGATTTACAAGCAGCACCAAGTAAAGCGCGTTCTCAAATTGGCTACATGGCGCAAAAATTTTCTCTTTATGGTGATTTATCTGTTATTCAAAACTTAGAATTTTTTTCCGGTATTTATAATTTAGTGGGTGATCATAAAAGAAAGATGATCCGGCAAATGGTTGAGGTATTCGACTTAAAACCTTTTTTGAAAACGCCAGCTAGTTCCCTCCCGCTAGGTTTTAAGCAGCGATTAGCTCTTGCATGTTCGGTGATGCATAGCCCAGAGGTTTTATTTTTAGACGAACCAACATCCGGTGTCGACCCTATTACAAGACGAGAATTTTGGAATCACATTAATGGCTTAGTCAAAAAAGGCGTTACAGTAATGGTAACCACGCATTTTATGGACGAAGCTGAGTATTGTGATCGCATCGCACTTGTGTACCAAAGTAAAGTGATCAAATTAGGAACACCGGAGGAATTAAAAAGTGAAGCACGTTCGGAAGCCCATCTTTTTCCTTCACTAGAAGAGGCATTCATTAATCTAATTGAGAAATATGGCCGAGAAAACCATTTCCGAGAATAAATATCACCGGAAGCGTTTAAAAGCTCTTATCGTGAAAGAATTTTATCAAATTGTTCGCGATCCTAGCAGCATTTTGATTTCTGCCATCCTTCCTATCATCCTCATGTTTTTATACGGTTATGGGGTATCCTTAGACCTTGATCACTTAAGGCTGGGCCTTGTTGTAGAAGATAATTCTCCTGATGCGATGAGTCTTGTAAAAGCGTTTACCGACTCACGATTTTTTGATATTAAAATAACGCGAAATCGCGAAGAGATGACGGAAGATATCATTCGAGGCAACTTGAGAGGTTTTGTTGTAATCCCCTCCTATTTTTCTGAATTTAGGCATCGTCCTTCAACCATCGCCCCTATTCAGGTGATAGCCGATGGCAGTGAACCCAATACGGCTAGTTTCGTACAAAATTATGTTCAAGGAGTTTGGGCGGGGTGGCTACAACAAGAACACATTAGCAATCGGTTAATGGGTATGCCTCTCACGGTTGTTCAACCACGCTTTTGGTATAACGAACAGCTAGAAAGCCGAAACTTTCTCATTCCGGGTTCTTTAGCCATTATTATGACATTGATTGGGACTTTGTTAACAGCACTCGTTGTGGCAAGAGAGTGGGAACGGGGAACAATGGAGGCATTAATGGCAACGCCGGTAGGGATAAGAGATCTCCTTCTCGGTAAGTTGATCCCCTATTATGTATTAGGGATGATTTCGATGTCCGTGTGTGTGTCGATTGCCGTGTTGTTTTACAACGTTCCTTTTCGCGGATCCTTGCTCGTCCTTGCTTTCGTTTCAACCATTTTTTTGTATTCAGCCTTAGGGCTCGGCTTACTTATCTCAACAGTAGCTCGTAACCAATTTGTCGCTTCCCAAGTAGCTGGAGTTGCGGCATTTTTGCCGGGATTTATTTTATCAGGATTTATCTTCGAGATAAGAAGTATGCCATTACTCATTCAGCTAGTTACCTACATCATTCCAGCGCGTTATTTTGTTTCCTCCTTACAAACAATTTTTCTAGTTGGCAATGTGTGGAGCTTACTTTTTTATAATCTAGTACCTATGTTTTTAGTAGGGTTAGTTTTATATCTAATCACCACACAAATTACTGTTAAGAGGTTGGATTAGGCATGTTTAGACGAATACTGGCGTTAATTAAAAAAGAACTCTTAGCCGTTTGGTCTGATAAGAAAAGCCGGATGGTGCTTGTCGTTCCACCTATTACACAATTATTTATTTTTGCTTTTGCTGCTACTCTAGATGTCAAGGATGTGCCGATTGGGATTTTAAATCGAGACAATGGCAAAGAATCGATCGAGCTCACACAAAGGTTAAATGGTTCACCTACTTTTAGTGAGATTGTTTACCTCAAGTCTGTCGATGAGATAGCTCCCTTTATTGATAATCAAAGAGGGGCTATGGTTCTTTCGATTGATGAGCAGTACTCAAGAAATCTCAATGCTCAGCGGCAAGCGAACGTGCAACTTATTCTCGATGGGAGAAAGACGAATACGGCCCAGATCATTTCAGGTTATACGAATGCGGTGATTGACCAATACAGTCAAGATGTTGCTAAAGAAAAACGTTTTGCCCTTCAAAATACACGATTAATTACTCGTAATTGGTTTAATCCTAATCTCTTATATTATTGGTACAACGTACCAAGCCTTTGTGGGATATTACCCATGGTTGTTGGCCTGCTAGTGACTGCTTTAACCGTCGCTCGAGAGAGAGAGCTAGGAACTTTTGATCAGTTGCTAGTGTCCCCATTAATGCCAAGGGAGATTGTCGTTGGAAAGGCCGTACCTGCGATTATTATTGGCATGGTTGAAGGGACGGTTATTATTGTTGTCGCTACCCAAATTTTTCAGATTCCCTTCACAGGTTTTCTTTTTGCCCTTTATTTCAGTTTATTTTTCTTTATTCTAGCAATAGTTGGCGTGGGGCTGTTTATTTCTTCTTTATCAGCTACTCAGCAGCAAGCCATCTTAGGAGCCTTTGTGTTTATGACCCCTGCTGTGCTTTTATCCGGTTTTGCTACACCCATCGAAAACATGCCTCAATGGCTTCAATATGTCACCTATGCCAATCCCTTAAGGTATTTTTTAATTATCGCTAAGGGATCTTTTTTAAAAGCAATGCCTTTTCATATTGTCTTTGAAAACACATGGCCAATGGCGGTAATCGCTTGTTTCACTTTGACGGGAGCTGGGTGGTTCTTTAGGAAACGATTGGAGTAGAGATCGCGAAGAATAAAAACCTCTACGCTTGCCCCCTTAGCTTCTTTGCTATGGATGGCTTTGCGTTAGACCGCCTAGAACGATTTCATCGCTTTGTTCTTGGCAATCAGTTGGTTTTACAGCTCCCCAGCTTCCCCCAAGCGCTTTAATTAAGTTAATCGTAGAAATGTAACGCCCACCTTGAACATTAATCCATGAACGTTTAGCAGATAGTTCTTCTCTTTGGCTATCCATCACATCGAGGTAGTTGCCTAAGCCATTCAAATAGCGCCTATTAGAAATTTGGAAAGTTTTTGTTGCTGATTGGGCAGAAGAATAAAGACTTTGTGCCTGTTTGGCTTGTTGTTCTAAGTTGTTTAAAGCATCCTCGACATCTTGAAAGGCTTGTAAAACCGTTTGCTGGTAATTACCCTTAGCTTGGTGGAAGCGTGTCCAGGTAGCTTCAACGGTACAATTGGTACGTCCGGCATCGAAAAGAATTTGGGCAGCTGTAGCACCTAAGGACCACAAGCGACTTGACCATGAGAAAAAATGCTTTAAATCAGGGCTGGAAAAGCCTAGAGCACCTGTAAGGTTAATAAAAGGAAAATAGGAGGCGTAAGCAGCCCCAATGAGGGCATGTGCAGAAGCCATTGATCGTTCTGCTTCAGCAATGTCTGGCCTTCTTAAGAGGATCTGAGATGGGATACCTGCAGGAATAGTAGGAGGATCAACTTCTAAAGGAAGTTGTGGGAGTGTAAAATCAGAAGCAGTAACACCGATGAGGGTGGCAATGCTATTTTCAAAAAGCTTCCTTTGCCTGACAGCGTCATGATATTCGGCTTCTACGTTAGAGAGCTGTAACTTTGCCCTAGCCACATCCAACTCATTAACGAGTCCAGAGCTGTTGCGTTTTTCAACTAAGCTAAGAGATGCTTTTCTCGATTCAATCATTTCGAGAAGCATTAAGATATCTGAATCCATGGTGCGTAAGTTAAAATAGTAACTTGCCAAATCTGCCGTTAAGGAAAGGAGCAAACTTCTAGCCGCTTCTTCACGGGCTTGAACCGTGTAAAGAGCAGAGTCCCAAACACTTCTAATCTGTCCCCAAAGATCAAGTTCATAGATCATGTTGATGGGAAACGAGTATTGCATCTGATGCACTCTTGTAACAGGTGGCATGGTTGTTCCCTGTGGAAGAGAAAGCTGGTTGATGCCGGATAACTTGGTTAACGTTCCTGTATTGCTGTATTGTGGCAATAAGGTGAGTTGAGGGAACAAAGCAGATCGAGGGATCCCTGCGATCGCTCGAGCTTCTGCCATGCGCTCAAGAGCTTGATAAAGATTGTAGTTATTTAAAACAGTAAGGCCTGCCAGTTCATTTAATCGATCGTCCTCAAATACTTCCCACCACAAGTCAACACAAGGGGCTGACATATTTTCTGAAGCGCTATTTTTCCAATCCTTAGGTACTTGCGGGCATGGTGGCACGTAGGTGGGACCAACACGACAGGCTGTAAGAAAACAAGTAAAAAATAGGAATAGAAATGGCACTTTTTTCATGTGCCTCAAAGTATGCCATTGCCTGTTTTCTGACAACTAAAAGAAATTCATTTTTTCTTGATGGGATCTTTAAAAAGGCTTAACGAACTTAAACGATAAAGATAACAAACAAAAATGGAGAATTAAACATGGCTTCACCTATACGCCCTATTAGCAGTCCTCCTTTGGTGTGCCACAATGGATGGCAAGGAAGTCAAAAGCCTAGAAGAGCAGAGAGTGCGCCGATTGCCATTCCTCGACCAGTCGTAACTCCTGGCAACCCTTTACCTCGCTCTTTAACCGGGAGGGTCGCTTATACGCCCTGTACGCCATCCGGTCGTGTCATTCCGGGTCATCGTAATGGATAATTTGTTGTGTGCCTATGAGGGGAGAACAAATAGTTCTCCTATCATAGAAAAAGAGGCAGCCTAAAAGGCTACCTCATTAAATATTACTCATAATCATAAAAGCGATTGCGATTGCTTGGACGATCTAGATCTTCTTCATCCTCCTCATCTTCAATCTCTTCAAACTCTTCATCGTCATCATGAATCCAAGCTAGGTTATTGCGACGTATGATCCGAGGATGTTCTGAGAAATTCTCCCCTTCCTCTTCATAAAACAAGTACCCTTCGTAGCCTCGTGGATGAGAGAGATAGGGTTCTCTTCTTCCCCGGCTTAAACTGTGGTTTTCTTCTTCGCTATAACCTAATGCAAACCGATCGTCATCTGGACGTTTTTGGGTTGCCTGCCTCTTACTCGCCAAACGGCTAGTACGGCCTTTCCCTGGAGTTTTATTTTCCAAAGGGGAAGGATTCTTAGAAGCTCCTCGCCTCCTACCTCCTCCTTTTTTATTAAGGTGACGATGATTGGAGTCTTTAGGCTTACCTCCCAGAGGACCGTGAGCTTCTTCTAGTTGAGCTTCTGCTAGAAGTATGAGCTTTTGCTCTTGAGGATGAACTTTTTGCTCTAGAAGGCGATGTTCTAGACTGTGATAAACCGCTGATGCGGCCTGATGCTACGCGGCTTGTTGTTCTACGTCCTGTTGAACGACTTTTGCTTGCTGTGCTAGATCTGCTTGAAGCTGTTCTTGCTCCTGGTTTTCCCCAGCGGGCAAGTGCACCAAGACGGCCTGCTTCAGAACGAGACATCCCTTGGCGACGTCCTGTGCTGGTGCTTCTTGATGCTGATGTTCTTCTTGATGTTGTAGATCTTCTTGATGTTGATCTTGTAGCCATTTGAACCTCCTCTTAAAACTCTTTTTTTTAGCAAAACTTTTAGGACAATTTAAAAAGGAAAAAGAAGTGTTAGGAATTACTAGTTAAACTTATGGCATATGTAGTTATATTTAATTTCACCATAAAAGAGGATTTATGGCTTGTCAAGTTATTTTTGTTAAATTAATAAATAATAAATAATTTTATAGCCAGTCTGCTTTTTTAAGTTGCATGTATTCAATTATTTAAGCTTTGTTTTTAAAGAGTGGCGTTTTTAAAAAAAACTGAATAAAAATAGCAAGAAACACTTCCATGCTTATTAAGTATACAAATTATTTAACTGCTTTTAGTGTTAATTTGTAAAAAAGATATAAAAGATTTCTTTTGGCTTTGATAAAAATGTGTTGGCTGAAGCTTTTAAAGCTTTAGATTTTTGAACATAGACGCTATGATGCTTCTTACTTCAACTCATACTTCTTATGATGATGCGTCTTTTGACTTTTTTTTTGTTTTTCGTAAATGTATCAAGCTTGGCTTCTGAGAGTAGCCATAAAGGGGACCTATTTCGCGATTTAGCTATTGTCAATTATTGGGACAGGGAAATAAATGATCGCCTTCCCGTGACCTTCAATCACCTATTGCAGGGTGGTTATTTCAATATGCCTTCAGCAAGAATGAGTGAAGAAGGAGAGATGGGCTTCGGCTTCTCCTATGTACCGCCCTACCGTAATTATAATTTAAGATGCCAGCTGACGAATTTTCTTGAGGTGTCTGGCAATTATCGAATCTTTATTGGTGTTGATGATCCCATCCTAACCCCAATGGGCTTTGGAGATATGTCAGATAAGGGGGCCAATCTAAAGCTTTCCCTTCTTGCACCCGAGGCTAGTGAGTATAAGCTTCCGGGTATAGCGATTGGTCTAGAGGATTTTATGGGGACCAGAAACTTTAAATCCCATTATATTGTTGCAACTCAAGTGTTTTTGAAAGAGGATACCGAGGTCAGTTTAGGTTATGGTGGTGACCGTTTACATAAGTGGTTTGGAGGTATTTCCTGGATGCCTTTTAGACGATCTGGCAACTGTTGGCTAGAAGGATTGAGCGTTGCTGCCGAGTACGATGCCACAAGGTATGAAAGCTCCCATTTTGAAAAACACCCTAAGGGAAGAAAACGTAAAACACATATTAACTTCGGTATGAAGTACCGGCTATTTAATAAATTTGATTTTTCCTTAAGCTATGTCAGAGGGTGTAAGTTAGCAGCTTCCGTCTCTGCATACTACAATTTAGGCTATACAAAAGGTCTTCTTCCTAAAATCGATGACCCACTTCCTTACAGGGCACCTATGAACACGCAACCTCTTTGTGGGATGCGACCTGAAACAGCCTTCGTCGAGGAGCTTGCTTATGCCTTTAAAGGACAAAACCTAGAACTGCTCGATTGCCGGATTGGGTATGAATGCGGCTTAAAGACCTTACGATTGAAAGTCTACAATGAAACTTATCGCCTTGAGGGTGAGGTAAGAGATCGCTTGAACCACCTGTTAGCGAATTTAATCCCTGCAGACATTGATCAAGTGCTTATTACTATGGATGCAGAGGGGTTTCCCATTCAAGAATACCGTTTTGGGATGATCCATGTTCGCCAATATGGCAATAAAGAGATCTGCCAGTATGAACTTAATATCCTTTCTCCCTTACGCGAAGTGACCTACCCCGATCCGTGTAATTATAAACGCTTATTTCACAAAAAAAGAGATTTATGGGAATTCATTCTCTTGCCTAAATTCCATACTTTTTTTGGGAGTTCCAAGGGTAAATTTAAGTATTCTCTAGGCGTTAATATGGGGTCAGATGGTTATTTTCCTTCCGGGGTTTATTACTCTTTCCTCTTAGGGTATAACTTTTTTTCCGATCTTTACCATCTAAGTTCAACGGATCGCTTAAACCCCTCCCAACTGATCAATGTACGTACGGATGTCGTCCGTTACTACCAGCAAGAAGGCTTAACGCTAGATGAGGCCTACATTCAAAAGTGTTGGAATGTTGGTAAAGGTTTTTATTCTCGGTGCGCTTTAGGTTACTTCGATGAAGCTTATGCAGGCCTTGCTTCTGAAGTTTTATACTACCCAGTGAATAGCTGCTTTGCGATAGGTTTAGAAGGGGCCGTCTTCAAAAAACGCTCTTATCGATCTCGCATTGGTTTTACCAATAAGGTTCGTAAGTTACATGGTTTTCGGCCTACATGGGAGCGATTTCATTATGGTTCACAATACTTTCTCAATCTTTACTACGATTCGAAATACCTAGAGCTGGATTTTAGGATTAAGATCGGGCGTTTTTTAGCGCGTGACTATGGTGCTCGTTACGAAGTCTCTCGTTACTTTCCCAGCGGGTTACGAGTAACTGTTTGGTATACCCATACGAGCGCAAAAGACTATATTAATGGCTCACGCTATCATGACAAAGGCATTGCTCTTTCGATGCCATTAGATATTTTCTTTACCCATAGTAGTAGAAAACGTTGGGGCTATAACATGTCTGCATGGTTAAGAGATATCGGCGTCATTGCTGAAAATGGCCAGAGCCTCTACGAACTGATTAATGAACAAAGGCAGTAGTAAATATTTTGGTGTCTTGGAATAAAAGACGCTAATAATATGATACTATTGATGAGGCTGTGCAAAGGAGCGCAAACTTCAAGGAAAACCATTCCTAAGTCGGCAGTGCAAGGCTAAGGTCATCTTACAGGTTTATAAAGGGAGGGCACACACGATTCTTCAAGAAGAAATCGTGTATGTCTATTTTCTAGAGGTTCTTTAACGAGCGTGCAGCTTCAGCAGCAGCATAGGTTAAGATAAAATCAGCGCCTGCTCTTTTGATCGAAAGGAGATGTTCGAGCATGACTTTTTGACCATCAATCCATCCTTGTAGCGCGGCAGCCTTAACCATCGCATATTCACCACTGACATGATAAGCTGCTAAGGGCAGCTGGCTTTGTGCTCGAACTTTCGTGATGACGTCCAAGTACGAAAGAGCGGGTTTAATAAGTAGCATATCGGCCCCTTCTTCTTCATCTAAGGAGCATTCTCGAAGGGCCTCACGTACATTCGATGGATCCATTTGATAGCTTTTCTTATCTCCAAACCTAGGTGAAGAGTTCAGCGCATCTCGAAAAGGACCATAAAGCGCCGAGGCATACTTAGCAGCATAAGAAAGGATTCCCACATTTTGAAATCCTCTTTGGTCTAAGGCATGACGAATGAAGGAGACTCGCCCATCCATCATATCACTTGGAGCAATGATGTCAGCGCCGTTTTCAGCTGCTAAGACGGACATCTTGGCTAGTATATTGACTGTTTCATCATTTAAGATAATGCCTTCCTCATTGATGAGGCCGTCATGTCCATGATCTGTATAAGGATCCAAAGCAACATCAACCATCACACACATTTCAGGAATTTCTCTTTTCAAAGTGCGTAACGATTGATAAAGAAGAGAATCTTCATTAAGGGCCTCTAATCCTTGAGAGCATTTGGATTGAGAGTTGATGACAGGAAATAAGTCAATAGCCCTGATGCCTAATTGATACAGTTGGATTGCTTCTTTAACAAGAAGATCAACACTTAAGCGGTAGACATCAGGCAGGCTTGCGATAGATTCTTTAATATTCGATCCTTCGACAATAAATAGGGGCGCAACTAAATGCTCTGGTAGCAAATACGTTTCCTTGGCTAACTGGCGGATGCTTTGTGTACGACGATTTCTTCGTGGACGTTTAGCTAAATCGAGGGGAGATTGTAAGATCGTTTCCATTCTAAAACCCTTTTTTTGGTGCCTTATTACTGTCACAATAAAAGGCGTCTTGCCCAAGCCCTGCTTCAATACTTAATAAACGGTTATATTTAGCCACTCGATCGGTACGAGACAACGAGCCCGTTTTAATTTGCCCTGCATTTGTACCTACAGCAAGGTCGGCAATAAAGCTATCTTCAGTTTCACCTGATCGATGAGAAATAATTGTGTTAAAACCATTACACTGTGCAAGATGAATGGTTTCTAGCGTTTCACTGACTGTACCAATTTGGTTTAGTTTGATCAAAACTGCGTTGGCTGCTTTCTCCTGAATCCCACGTTTCACAAATTGAGGGTTAGTAACAAAGAGGTCATCGCCAACAATTTGAATTTTTTGGCCAAGGACTTGGGTGAGATGTCTCCACCCTTCCCAATCATTCTCAGCTAGACCGTCTTCAATAGAGTCTATCGGGTATTTTTTAACGAGTTCGGAGAGGTAAGCTACCTGTTCCTCTGCTGTCCTTTCCTTATAAGTTCCATTGGCTATTTTCTTTTTTTTCTCGATATAACGTTTAGCCATCTTGTCAAAAAACTCAGAAGCTGCGCAATCTAAGGCCAGTGTCACCTGGGTTTCGGGCTTGTAACCCGCTTTCTCAATCGCACGTAAGATTAATTCAATGGCTTCTTCGTTAGAAGAAAGGCTAGGGGCAAATCCCCCTTCATCGCCCACGCTTGTTGGATACCCCTTGGATTGGAGAAGTTTTTTTAATGTGTGGAAAATTTCGGCTCCCCAACGTACGGCTTCATGAAAGCTCGAAGCCCCTACAGGGCGAATCATAAACTCTTGAAAATCTAGTGAGTTGTCCGCATGCGCACCACCATTGATGATATTCATCATTGGGCATGGTAAGAGATTTGTATAGCATCCTCCCAAATAACGATAGAGAGGAAGGCTAGCGGAAAGAGCGCCTACACGAGCCAAAGCTAAAGAAGCTCCCAAAATGGCATTGGCTCCATAACGAGCTTTATTCGAGGTTCCATCGCTTTCCTTTAATAACCGATCTAATCGAGCTTGATCAAAAACGTGCTCGCCAACCAAGATTTGAGCAATAGGGCCATTAATATGCGCAACTGCTTGCTGAACACCTTTGCCGAAATAACGTTTAGGATCTTGATCTCGTAATTCTAATGCTTCATGTTCACCGGTTGAGGCTCCAGAAGGCACAGATGCGCGAGCCATAATATCTCGGTCGGTTGTAATCGTCACTTCTATCGTTGGATTTCCTCTAGAATCAAGAATCTCGATCGCTTTGACAAGACGAATATAGGCCATAATGCTCCTGACGTTGGTAGAAGATATAGGAATCTTGTTTAAAAAATACAGCTAAGAAGTTTTAAAAACAACTTTAACGGCGAAGATAATCTTCTCTGACACTTTCTCTTAAAGCTAGGTATGAATGGTAGCGTAAGGGGAGGATATCTCCTTGTTCTACCGCATGAATGACGGCGCAATGATCCTCAAGAGAATGACTGCAGTCTTGATATTTACACTGTGACCCAAAAGCATGAATTTCGGAAAAGTAATTTTCTATTTCATCTAACTTTAAGTCCCATACGCCAAAGCTTTTAATTCCGGGAGTATCAATACAAAATCCTCCTTGAGGGAGAGGAATTAGTTGAGTGGTCGTTGTTGTATGCGCTCCTTTCTTTGTCTTTTCCACAGGATTTGCCGTTTTAAAATCTGAGCCTATTAAGCGATTGATCAATGACGTTTTGCCCACTCCTGATTGACCAGAAAAAACGGAAGTTTTGTTCTTCATTGCCTTCTCTAATTCTACAATGCCTTCTCCAGAACATGTGCTAATAAAGATAACGGGAATATTTGCTTGAGAGTAACTTGCCTTAACCATTTCAACCAAAGCACGTTCTTCTTGCGCAGCGGCAGTTTCCTCATTCAAAAGATCGATTTTATTGATAACAATGATTGGTTGCATCTGCCCTTTTCTAGCTGCAATAATGTAGCGGTCGAGTAGGGCTGGCTTTAACGGAGGAAAGACCACTGACGAAACAATAAATACAGTATCGACGTTAGCCGCAATCAGCTGTTCCTTTTTTCTAGAGAGGTTGTCTGCTCGGGAAAGAACACTTTTTCGAGGTTCAACATAAGAGATCGCACCTTCATTGTCATCGAGAAGTTCAAAATAAACGGAATCTCCAACCGTAACGAGATTTTTCTGTAGCGACTTTTCCTTTTTTAAAATCCCTCTAAGGGTACATGTAATCAGACGATTTTCATATTGAATTTGAAACCCCTGAGGTGTGACAGAAAGAACCCTCCCTTTTAAAAGGTGTTCTTGGATAGGCTTTGCTGGCTTTTGAAGTAATTTATCCTGATCTGTTTTTTTAAATTTAGAGCGATCCCTTGCCTTCAATTTTTTTCTTTCTTGCTTATTAAGTTTTCGACTATCGCCAAAAAAAGCATCCTCTATATCGCAGGCTATCCATTTACTCATTGTTTTATTATCCTGTGCACTTTACTTTTTCATTTTAATCTTTTGTTAGGGAAAAATAAATTAAAATCTTACACTCTTCTCGCAATGTTTAATTCTCTTTATATAAAATTAATTTTATTAACTTAATATTACTAATATGAGAATACATCAAAAACCTATTTATTATTTAAAAGAGGCAGCTATAAAAAGTGCGATAGCAGGCTTTTTTGTGGTGAGCCCTTTGATTAGTGTAACCGTCCTACCCATCATTGCAAGTAGGGCAGCGGTTCATGGTGTTGCCATGCTCTATTTTAAGAATAAAACGCGAGATGCAGAGGGGCCTTTCATTGGTCAACTTGATGTAGAGCACAAGTTTCAGGTAGAAGATTTGCCTAAAATTGAATATGAAATAAAGCGGTTAATGCAGGAAAAACAGCTTGTACATCAACTTAGGAATATCCGAGCCTGGACCAAATGCTTAATTCCCATTATCGGTGCTCTATGGGCTTTGCATTCGGAAGCCCCCGATCCAGGTGTTTGGAAAGATAATAAAAGCGTCATTTCCCGACTCAAGTTCTTCCGTAGTCTAAGAGCAGAGTTAAAATTACTACAACAAGGACAGACGGCTTTTTCCGGGGATTTTGATTAGTTCTTGAAAAGGTAGAGAAGGATGCCTCCAGCAATAGAGGCATTTAATGATTCTATTTGTTTCATCGGAAGTGTGACCGCCTGGCAGTAGTCCTTTACCTCTTTGGACAAGCCCTTAGATTCATTGCCGATGACGATAAGGACTTTTGTTGTCGTGACTTCTTCCGGTGCAACACCTGAAAGATCTGCGCAAAGGGGGGTTAGCTGATTCGTGTTGGCGATTTGCTTTAAGTCATCAAGGGAGCCTTGTTGAAAGGGGATCTTAAAGGTCGCTCCTTTTGCTGCTCGAAGTGCCTTGTCATTAAAAGGGTCGCAGCAATTAGGGAGAAGAAAGATCGCTGTCCATCCGAAGGCACAGGCGGTCCTAAACAAAGTTCCAAGATTTCCAGGATCACTAATCCCATCTAAAGCAAGAAGTTTTTGGCAGTGAGTAATTGGCCTTTCCTCGGGCATCATGGCTTCAGCAATAATTCCTTCAGGGCTCTGCGTTCCACTTATTTTTTTGATGATTGCGGAATCGACGAGAACAATCTCTTGTGCGTTCATGGAGGGGGTTAACAGCTGAGGATCCTGAATCAAAATCGCCAGTAGAGAAGGATGCTCGGCAATGATATGCTTGCCTTCCAGTAGGATTTTGCCTTGTTCGCGACGATAAGATGCGTTTTGGCGTAACTTCACAAGGTGTTTGATGTAGGGATGATTAAGGCTACTGATGGTGCGCATGTTTTAGCCACAGAGGAGATCGTTTAAGATGAGCGATAATTAATGAGGGGTCTTGAATGTTTTGGTTGATGGCAAACTTTTCGGCTTCTTTTAATAGATCTCCCATGTGCTTTCCAGGTTCAATTCCCTCATTCTTTAAATGCCGGGATGTAACAATTGGCTGTTTGCTTTTTAAACGGTCTACAAAAAAAGCAAGTTCCTTTTGTCGCTCCTGATGCTCTAATCTAAAGGCATCGATTTCTTCCTTTCTGAGGTGTGTTTCTTCTACTTGGAGGAAAAGCGAAGATTTTGGGTGGGCATAGAAATGAGCCCAATCGACTAAAGAGGCTGCGTGCTTCTCTCTAAAAAATTTCTGGCGGCTGCGATAAAAAAATTCTAAAAGAGATTGTTCTTTAATAGAAACTTTTAAATAGCGGCAAAGATCTGCCAAACCATCCCACGGCATATCGGGAAACAATTCTAGGAGAAAAAGGATAGTGGGGTAGTTGTGGGGGTATAGGCTGAGAGGATGTACCCTTTTCTTCAAGTCATTAAGATGAGTGTCTTCCAAGGCCGGAAAGATCACTGGTAAAAGGCCTAGCCGATGCATTTCAATCAAAGCATTTTCAAAGTTTCTATAAGCACTCATCTTACAAAACTCTTGCCAGACTCTTTCTATAGCTACAGACGGAAAAAGAGTATCGGCATTTTCTTGAATAGCTATTTGAGTATCAGAATCAATGATAAAGTCAAAACGTGCAGCAAATCTAAATGCACGAATCATCCGCAAGCGATCTTCGGTAAAGCGCTCTTGTGGATCGCCAATGGTTCGAACGACTTTTAGTTTAATATCTTCCATTCCATGCACGAAGTCATGAATCAGATTTTCTATCGGATCGTAGAACATTCCATTGATCGTAAAATCCCTTCTTAAAGCATCCTCTTGAGGCGTGGCTTTTTCAATTCTTTCAGGTTTTCGCCCATTTCGATAATCGATATCTTTTCTAAAAGTGGATACCTCAAATTGGTATCCATCTAAAACAACAATCACGACTCCGAAACTCAAGCCAACTAAAATCGTATGTGGGAAAAGGTCTAATATAGCCTCAGTTGGAGCATTCGTTGCGATGTCAATGTCATCAGAGGGGTGTTTCAGGATGAGATCTCTCACCCACCCGCCTGCGAAGTAGGCAATATAACCATGCCTTACCAGCTTATTAACGATTGTTGTGGCTAAATCTTTTGTTTCCATAGCTCAAGATTCTACCTCAAAGTAAGTTAGTTAGGAACTAGGCTTTCCAAAAATCAGTAAATTTGTTTAAAGAAACCAGATAATTAATTTCATTTTGCTCAAAGATCCTGTATGATCTTAATCACGTGAAAATTGTATAATTACTTCATTATTAACACCTTTGCTACTTTTTTTATGGCGACTAAGATCAGAGTTTTAGATGAACTGACAATTAACCAGATTGCAGCAGGAGAAGTAATTGAAAATCCCTCTTCCGTGGTCAAGGAGCTCGTGGAAAATGCTCTAGATGCTGGGAGTAATGAAATTACGGTTGAGATAAAAGGGGGGGGACGCCAACTCATCCGCGTTACGGATAATGGTTGTGGTATGGAGCGTGATGATGCATTGCTTTGTATCGAGCGACATGCAACTTCAAAATTAAAACGTTTTCACGATTTAGATTCGCTTTTGACCATGGGGTTTAGAGGTGAGGCTTTGCCTTCAATCGCCTCGATCTCTCATTTTCAATTAATGACTTGTCCTTCCCAAGAACAGATGGGTACTGTTTTGATTGTCGAGGGAGGGAAAATCGTCAATTGTTCTTCCTGTGCCCATTCACCTGGAACAACCATTGAAGTAAAAAACCTTTTTTTTAATGTCCCTGTACGGCGGAAATTCCAGAAATCCCCCTCTTTTGATACGAATGAAATTTTAAAAAACGTGATAGCACTTTCGCTTGCCCATCCTCGTATTCGCTTCACACTTGTTTCAGACGCATCTAGCTTACTTAATCTACCGGAAAATCGGCAGGAAAATTTTTTAGAAGCTTTGAAAATTCGTATAAGGGATGCATTAGGAACCGAATTTGCTGAAGATTTAGTGGCTGTATCCGCAAGTGAGAGGGATTACAAGATAGAGGGCTTGATCAGTCTCCCTTTCCATCATCGTCCCAACAGACAGGCTCAATTCCTTTTTGTGAATGGGCGCTATGTCCAGTCATCTTTAATCTCTTATGCCATTAAAGATGGTTATGGACCTGCTTTACCGACTAATCGTTACCCTGCATTTGTCCTTCACCTTACCTTGCCCTGTGAAGAATTTGACATCAATGTTCACCCTCAAAAAAAAGAGGTGAGATTTAGAAAAGAAGACAAGCTAAGAGAGCTTCTTGTGCGAACACTAGAAGGGTCCTTACAACAGCATGTGGCAGTAGCTGAACCGGTTACTTTTCCTAGGGTTCTTGTGGATCCGCCAGAGGTGGCAATGACACCTATTTCCCCTGTTCAACAGTATGCGTCCTTTGCGATGCCCGAAAGAGAACGAAGTATTTCTTCTCCTTTTAAGCAAGTCAGGGAAGAGGTTACTGTTCAATTGCCCAAAATGCTTGTTAAACCCCAATGTGTAGCTTCTTTTGATGAATACTTGGTTTTAGATAAAGCCCCTGACTATTATAAAGACAAGGAGGGGGTTTGCTTAATGCATAAAAATCATGCTAACGCGCGAATTGTCTATGAAAAGGCTTTGAAATCTTTGGAGGGACGTCAGCAATGTGGTTCACAGGCGCTCTTAGTTCCCGTTACCATTGAACTACTAGCAGAAGAAGCTGAAATGTTGCGCCATCATCTTGCCTCAGTATGCCAGCTTGGCTTTGAAATAAGAGAGTTTGGGGAGAGGAGTTTTTTTGTTGAATCCGTTCCAGAACACATGTCAGTTGACGATGTTGACCGAACGGTAAAGGAATTGATCGATTCCTTAAAAAGAGGAGGGAGCCTAGCCTGGCAAAAAAGCGAAAAGCAAAAGCTTGCCTTGGCAGCTTCTAAAAGCCTTTTATTGAAGAAAGGGCGTCTGGCGTTAGTAGAGGCTCAATCTCTCATTAATCAACTTTTTGAGTGCCAACAACCGTTCTTCTCTCCAGCAGGAAAACCTATCTTTGCCATTCTTGAAGAGAGTTTTTTAGAAAATTTATTTAAAGGTTAGAAAAAATGGACTATCAGGGACGTATTCAGAGATTGAAACAGAGGCTAGCCCACCAATCTCTTTTACCAGCTTTAGTGACAAACTTGACTGATATTTTTTATTTAACTGGCTTGCAACTCTCAGCAGGTAAAATGGTGATCACTCCCCAAAACGCAACGTTGATTGTAGATGGGCGCTATATTGAAAAATGCCAAGCTGATAGCCCTATTCCTGTCCTTCTATCTGATAAAAATGCTCTTTGGAAATGTTTAAAAAGCCAATCATTACTTGCTGTAGATAGCGAGGAAATGACCTATCAGTCCTTTATTGATTTACAAAGAGAAGCTGATGAAAGAGCGATTAGCTTGAAGCCTGTTAAGGGACTTTTTACAGGTTTGAGAGCGATCAAGGACCGACAAGAAATTCAGCGATTGAAAGAGTCTGCACTGCTTTGTGTACAAGGTTTTGATCATGTCTTTAACCTGTTGTCAGAAGGCATTACCGAAGAGGCTGTGGCGCAGGAATTAGAGTTATTTTGGAAAAAACAGAGGCGAACAAGTTTAAGTTTTGATCCTATTATTGCGTTTGGCGCCAGTGCATCGATGCCCCATTATCGAGTAGGAAAAAGGGCTCTAAAAAAAGGAGATATTGTCCTTGTTGATATTGGCGTGGAATTAAACGGCTACCATTCAGATATGACAAGAGTTGTCTTTTTTGGTGATATTCGCGACGAGTTAAGAGAAATTTATGATGTCGTTTACACAGCCTTTCAAAAGGCTGTTTCAGTGTGCCATCCCGGGATGTTAATAGGGGAGTTAGATGAAGTGGCTAGATCGATCGTAAGAGAGGCTGGTTACGGCGATCATTTCAATCATAGTTTAGGCCATGGAATTGGCCTGGAGGTTCATGAGTATCCTATTATTAAGCAAACGTTGCCATCAGCTGAGTTACCTTTGCAGGCTGGGATGGTGATTACCATTGAGCCGGGTATCTACCTCCCTCAGATAGGTGGGGTAAGACTAGAAGATACGGTTCTCATCAATGAAACGGGTTGTGAAAGTCTCACACCATGCAGTTATTTACATAGGAAGTATGTTTAGTTTCCGTCAAAAGATTTTTTTAAGTTATGTTATTGTCTTTCTTATTTTTTTAACAATGATGTCGCCCATGGCTTCATCGATTGTTAAACATATCGTAAAGAACGCGATGGAAAATCGTGCCTATGAACTGATTGCTCAGATTCAAACAGCCCCTAATAACGAAGCTTTGATCAGACGTTTAAAAGAACAAAAATCCTCTACTTTCTTTAGGGTGAGCGTTATTACTAATGATCGCAAAATCCTGTATGACTCACATACCAAGCGTCTTTTAGGACCTCGCTTTAGCCAAGAGCATTTTATTGATCATCCTGAGGTGTTCGATGCTTTTGAAAAAGGAAGGGGTTATAGCGAAAGTTATTCAGATGTCTTAGGTCAGAAGTTTGCTTATGTCGCAGTGTCTTTTGATTTTCATGGGAAAACTTATGTCATTAGAACAGCTTTTCCGTTTCGGTATATTAAAGAAATCATTAACGATTTCGAGGTGAGCTTTCTTATTTTAGCCACAGCGGTCCTTGTTTTGTTTAGCTTGATGACTTGGTTTATTATCAATCATCTAACAAAGCCCATTCAAAAAATTATCTCTGCTGTTTCCTCCTATGAAGAAAATGGAATTGGTAACTTACCAGAGATCAAAAAAAGCTCGATAAGTACAAGCGATGATATTGCTAAATTGGCTGCAACTCTAAATTCTCTTTCCTCAAAGGTGAAGCGTCAAATTGACAGCCTTAAGTTAGAGCGTAATGAGAAAGCCGTTCTTTTAGAATCAATGGTGGAGGGGGTTGTTGCTGTTGATGAAAATAACCAGGTCACGTTTGTCAATCTTGCGGCTTCTCATTTTTTAGGCTTAAAACGTGACGAACTGATTGGAAAAGATTTTCATATAAGTGAAGAATCCGAATGCGCTTCCTTACTAGAAGCTTGCCAAAAAGAGGGCAAGCCCTTGACTGGTACTTTATTTAAAGAGGTTGAGGGACAAAATTTTTATTTGGATATCATAGCAGCGCCAAAAAATGATAATAAGGGAGCGATTCTGGTTATGCAGGATAAGTCGGCTCATTATAAAATTCTTCAGATGAGAAAAGATTTTGTAGCAAATGCCTCCCATGAACTAAAAACTCCGATCACTATTATTAAAGGTTTCGCAGAAACATTAAATGACAATGCAGAAATTTTATCTCGAGAAATAACAAAGGAGATCACAGAGAAGATTGTTCGCAATTGTGATCGTATGGAAACCCTAATCAAAGATTTACTTACTCTTTCAGATATCGAAAATATTCCTTTTTCTAGGCTTCAAGAGTGCAATGTGATTAAACTTGTGGAAAAATGCCGTGCTGTTATTTTAGCGGTCTACCCTGATGCCAATATCCAGATTAAGGGCCCATCTTCAGAAGTGAATCTTATCTGTGATCCTGACCTATTAGAAATGGCTATTATGAATCTTATTCAAAATGCGGTTAAGTATTCTCCATCACCCGCACAGATCAGGATTTCTGTTGCACAGAGTGACAAAACAGTGACATTACAAGTGGCTGATGAGGGTATCGGGATTTCCTCTGAAGATTTAGAGAAAATTTTTGAGCGTTTTTATCGCGTTAACAAAGCTCGGAATGGTCAAAGGATTGGTGGATCTGGTCTTGGTCTATCGATTGTAGAGACAGTTATTCATAAGCATTTCGGAAAAATTAATGTTGCGTCCACCCTTGGAAAAGGAACTATTTTCACGATCACGCTTCCCATGAGACAATGGAAAGATAGCGATTAAAGAGCGAGCCCGAAGGTAAGACCATAAATTTCTTTTGGATACCCTTGGGCAAGGATTTCACCACAGTGCCTTATACTGCTTTCAGTACTAAGAAGGTCCCCGACGAGTAAAACCCTTTGATTTCTAATCATTGGCTTCTTTAAGGATAACTGTCCTCCAAGGTATCGATAAACAAGAGTATCCAATAAGGGACGGTTAAAAATGGTGGCAAGATCTTTAGCCAATAAGTAATTAAAGTGATAGGAAGTCGTGAAAAGATCGCTTAAAGATTGGGGAATAGGAATAATGATGTCCGGTAGGGGAAGCTTGGCACTGAGGTATTGGATAGCCATAAAACTACTTGCTGCTCGACATAAGTAACTACCCTGAAAAGTTCTTAACTTATTGTAGAGTGACAAGATGGGACCATCTAGGAAAAAGGAAGCGTAAAGTTTTGAGAAAAAAGCACATGGGCAATCAATAAGATCCTTATAAGAGGTTACACAAGCATCCCTCTCGCAACATTTTGAACAGTTCCCCTCGATGGGCAATAGCTCCATTTCTAGAACACATGACTGGCAAAAAAGCAAATAGCCAGTCGTTAACGGGCAATCGCAATGTAGACATATCGGAGGATAAACGAGAGAAAGAAATGAATGAACTAAATGTTGCCTGAGTTGTCTAAGAAGGTTGGCTGACTTTGGCGTCTTCATTTAAAATCATACTTAAGTGCTTTTCAAGGCTATCTAAGATTGGAGCATGGTAAGCCGGATGATTGTCTCGTATCCAAGCACTAATTTTATAGCCGACATGCAGAAGATCCGATTTGTAGACTTCTCTATTTTTCATCTTGTCATCTTTAGAAAATTTACCTACATCCAAGTGAAGCGGTTGATCAGCGATAAATCCAGTATTATGAGAGATGCCGTGATCGCGATCCCACACTCCTTTTTCATATTCAGATAGATACATGTCTATAATCTGGTTGACACGCACAAGCGCAGTGTCCAAGTCACCTTTCTGAAGGCAGTCATCTAAGGTTTGACGTAAAGTCTTACCCTTTTTCTGGATGACAAATACGGTTTTGTCAAGATCAACAGTATGGTGAAAGCCAACTTTATCGATCAAATGAGCAACCAGTTTTAGGTTGTCTGTCTTATTAAAATGCACAAAAAAAAGACCCGCATTCTCCTTATCAAAGAGATAAGCGATGCGATAGCCTTCGAACACCCCATCCAGTTTTCTTTTCTTTCTTTGAATGTTTGCCTCTTTAAAGGCTTTAAAAGGAGGAATAGGGGGGAGAAGTTTGATAAACAGTGAGGGTTTCAAATGCTTAAATTTAAAAAACTTAATCACCCATCGATCATCAGCACTAGCAAAGGCATAAACCTGAGCTCCTTTGCCAAGATATCTAAACTCTTGGTTGAGAATTTCTTTTAAATGTTCTTTTTCTAAAGGGCATAAGTGTGCAAAATCCCAATCAGGATGGTTTTGAACTTCATGGTTGATATTACTGAGCCTAAAATCGTCCGTTAGGGTGTAGTATAAGCGTACCAATGCAAAGCAGACCAACAGGCCAACAAACATGTAAATAAATCGTTTCGTTTTCACACCAACTCCTTAGAAAGGAAGCTTCTAGCATAAAATTTTCAGCATTCGACGTCAAGAAGGAAGCTTCAACTTCCAGATTCGCTTGAAGCGATGACCTCAGATCTTTGTAAAGGTTTTTGCCTTAAGAGAGTGTAGGTTGGATTTTGCAAGTTTCCTTGGATGGTGACGGTGAATAATTCTGCTAATTTAAAGAGCAATGTATGCTGTTTCATTTTAACTTGGATGTTGAGGTTACCTTCAAAATCCATATAAGAAGGTGTTCTAGAGTTAGGGAGATAAAATCTAGATAGCCGACTATGGCTATAAACATCTTTAAACTTTGTTAAATAAACTTTGCCATCGTGGATGTCATAATAGATAGTACCAACAACTGGTGTTAGAACTGAAAGGTCTAAACCGATGCGAGTAAGGATTTCGGCTGGAAAGGCAAAAATAGTATTCTGCAAATGTTTTTTTACAGGATTGCTAAAATTTAAAAGCCCTTTTCCTATAAAGCTTGTTTCATCTCCAAGAGTGCCTTTAAGGTCATTAATGATTAACTCTGTGATGATGAGCGGTTTTTTAGGTCCCGATGGCTTGTCCACCTCCACAAGCGAGCTTGGCCTTAGGTTAAGTATGGTAAGCTGGGGGATATGAAGATGGGATTGTAGGCCATCTTTAGCAATGAGAAGCTTGTCCATTTGAAGAGAACAAGCCGGATCAACGATCTTTAATTGAGAAATTTCAGTTTGGTCCCCTGTGAACTTGACTTGGCTTGTCAATGCTTTAAATTGATACCCCTTTAAATGGAAGTCATTTCCCGTTAAAGTTCCGAAAAAGGAGAGAGGAGAACCATTACTATGGCCTTCTTTGTCGTAGCCAAAGCTTCCTTTTAGCTCGTAGCCTTGACCTACCTGCCATTTCAGAACCTGTTCGGATAAGCTAGCATCTAAGAGATGGTGGAATTGATCGCTAAGGAGTCTTACGTTCCCGTCTAAGCGCAATGTTGCGGCATCTGACGGAGAGGTGGAGCTGTTAGATAGCAAAAGATGCATGCCTGCGAAATGGCCTTTTGCATGGTCAATGATAAACCCATCGGTTTGATCATAGTGCCAGTCAATCCAAAGAGGATCAAATTCATCATCTTGATGCATGGGGTCTCTGAGAATAATTTCTCCGTACCCAAATGAAGGGGCGACTAACTTTCCCAATAGAGAAAATTCATGCTGGTTGAAGGTATAATCTGCCGATAAAAGAAGATGTTGAGGCGTAAGATTTAGGGTAAAGGAGCGTAGGAAATGTTCGCTTTCACCAAAACGATACTTATCATCTTTAAACTTAATCTGCACGTCGGTGTGAGAGGCATACCTTTGTAAATTTAACTCACCGGCTAAAGAGCCTTCTTGTTTGGCTTGTTTGAGGATAGTGGCAGCTGCTGGAGAAAGAAGACAAGGAAAATTTGTGTGCAAGTGACTGATGAAAGGTGATAGCTGAGGAGCTGGGATAGCGAAGTTTAAACCTGTAACAAAAAAAGCTTGGTGAATAGAGTCGAACTGCAGATGATCAAAATGAAGAGGAATCGGTTGGTCTTGTCCCAGGATCGCAGTGTTAAGGTTGCTAATGGTTAATCCTTGATCTAGGGAAAAATGGCAGAAAAAAGGAGTTGTATCATTAAAGCTAATCTCCTTTAGCTTAAATTGGTGCAAATAGGCATTTAGATCAAGATCAAAGCTTAACGGTTCATTTTTTGGAAGCTTGATTAACAGTTCACCACTCCCTTTGCATAGGCCTGAGGGTGACAATTCTTGAGAGAAAGAAACTAAAAATGGCCACTCGTTTAGCTTCGCTAAGTTGCCCTCAAATAGGTTGATCTGCGCTTTTAAATACTCACTGCCTTCCTGGTATTCGCCTTGCATGCCTAATAGGAGAGATTGCCCATAGCGTATGCCAAGAAAATGAGCTTTCCAAATCGTATCATGCTTAATCAGTTCTGCTGATAGCGAGAGTTGATCAAGTTGGAGCTGATCGATGCTCCATCTTCTATCCTGGTTTTTGCCAACGAGCATTACATTTTTAAATTGAAATTGATCAAAAGTGAGATGAGAGCCTTGCAGGGAAAAATCAAAAATAGCATTGGAAGCGTCATAGGTTAAGGAAACATCGCACTCCCCCCCTGCATTTTTCAGCTTGCCTAGTTCTTTAAAAAAATGAGAGGAGGTAAGTAGTAAACCAGATTTCCCAAAGCGATGTAAGTCGTACAAGAGATTACTTAAACGAAAAGAAAAATCCATCTTTGCTCTGGCTATTTTGGTCCAATCCTTCAAAAAAAGAGCCATTTTTTTTGGTTGGATTTCTCCAAAATGAGTGTATTCTTGATCAAAAGAGAAAACGATTTCTTTCTCGGACAACTGATTATATTGACTGGAGGTTGAGCCTTTTAGACGAGCCAAATCCCTGTGATGATCCTTTACCCAAATATCGAATTCTGCTTCATTTTCATCGAGATTACTAAAATGAATGCGATTACTCTGTAAGGAGTATTCTTCAAATGAAGAGGGCTTGCTTGTGATGATAGCTGCTTGTAAGTCGGAAAAAGAAAGCTGCTTTTGGCTTGAATCGTAAGAAAAGTTTAGCGAAAGGTCTTGTAAACTTAGATCGAGGTTTTTTCCAGTCAAAGTTGCATCACAGATATGCCCTTCCACCTGAGTTTCGACAAAAAATTGGTGAGGAGGGAAATCCAGTAAAATGCGGCAGCCTTTATTGCGTAGTGAGACATCTCCTTCTAAGGGGATATGATTAAAGAAAAAAGACTTGTTAAAATGCGAAAAAAAGTGTTGCAGTTGAGAGCATTTACCATAAAGAGTATCAATCAAGAGCTCAACATTAAAGGCCCCTTTTTGAGGTAATAGATAATTGACATTGATGCCTCCACCAAAAAAAATTCCATTGCTAAATGTTTCTACATCAAGAAGATGAACGCCTTTTTCCTCGAAAAGAACTCGAGCATCAACATCGGTAAAGAGGAGGCCGCTGTTCTTTTCAAAATAAGAAGCATTAGCAAGAGGCAGCTCTCCAAAATGCTTGCCTGTGGAAAAGTCAAAGTAATGGTGAGCAGGAAGAGGATTGCTATGCCCGATCACATGTTCTACTGCTATACTTAGGGCGTCGTTTTCTAAGCTGAGGTGATGAGCATTATAGCGAATGGCTAGCCCAAGGTAATCAAAGGATCCTTCAATATTGCTGAAGCCTTTCAAGGCAAAAAGATCGTCTGGGAAGAGGAAAGGAGACACAAATCTTTCTAAAGAAAGGTTTTTTACGGAAAATATCCCATTTCTAAGAACGAAACCATGGATGCCTGTTTCCCTTAACAATAAGCGTTCGTCTAATTGAAAAAGGGCTTTCAGATAGGATAAAGAGTGGTTGCGTAGCAGAGCAGATATTTCTTGCTTTTGATTAAAAGTATCTAAGGAGGGATCTTCAAAAGGCGAACGCTCTAAATCAAAACTGAAGGCAATAGGCGGTGATGCTATCTCAGGGTCCTGAACTTTGAGTTCGCCGAGAACGTTAACGCCTTTACTCGTCTTAAATACGCTCGCGTTGACTGTCAGTAAGTCTTGATTCATTCTATTTATACCGGCTTGCACTCTTCTCGGTAAAAAAGGCTTTAGGTCAATCGCCTGTCCTTGAAGCTTGAGATGCAGGATCTCATTTTCAGAAAATGAACTTACCTCAGCAGATCCTTTAAGTCCTGCTAATTCAACACTTGCAGATGATCTCTGAATGATGCCATTTCTTACAGATAATTGCGTCTCAATGTGATGAAATTGCCAAAAATCTTGCGTTAATCCGATTAAAGCAGCTTGCCCGTTTGTAATATTGATATCTGCATTTAAAGTATTTTGAGGATTGGGGTCTGTAAAGTTAATCGCTAATTGACCGGATAATCGATCGGCTCCAAGAGCGGCTTCCCATTTCTTAATGACAAAAAAGACATTAGAAGCATCGATATTTTCTATTTTTATTGCACCCACTTGTTGTTCTTTATCGAAGGAAATATGGAGAAGAGCGTCCATAGTCCCTCTATGGTAAGAGACAGGATTAACACCTGGAAAGAGATTTTCGATTGCTCTTTGCCAAAAAAGGAATTGCTTTGGACCAAAACCTTGTAGAGCAATTTTAGCCTCAGTGTTAACTCCTCCAAGCTCTTTAGCAGTAACATGAATAAAAGATGGCTTCTCTTGCAAATGGGGGTCTTGTATGGAGATGTTCATGACGAGATCAGGCCATTTAGCTAAATGAACATGGCCCTTCAGCTTGGTTTCTAAAGGTGCTTTTTCATCTTCCCAAATGCCCTTTAAGTCCATTTCAAGCCGATCGGATTCAGTGATGGTTAGGTTACCTTGAAAATCTTTAAAAGCGGCATAAACTTCGGAGTCTTTAAAGTAAAGATAGCCACCATCTAGAATATTTAAGGAGGCATGCTGTGTTTCCGAGTGAGTACGGAAGATCGCTTTTTGTATGGAAGCCTCCAAGCCAAGATTTCTTTCCTCTAATTCTAGGTGATTGATGGCCAGTTCCCCCTGACCATGGGCAAACTGGGCATTTTTAAAAACAAACTCAAAAGCGCCATCAAGTAATCCTTGTTTAAAGGTCCAAGAGGATAATTCGGGGATAAAGGCTTTCAAGGTTTCTGCTAACCTTTCTGCTTTAACTTGATGGAGGTTAGCCTTAACCCCTATATCCATGGACGAGCTTGCTTGAAATGCTAGATGCATGGAGCTTGGCTGTTGCTGATCGTTTAAATTTAAAGAGTAAGTGCCTTCATGGAGGTATCCTTCTTTATGCTTTGATGTCCAGGAATGGGAAATCGCAAACGAAAAGCATTCGTTGTTTTTGGAAAAGGTGCCATGAGAACAATTCACCTGTCCTGCTGACGTAAAAAGAGGAGGGGTTTCCTGATAGTTAAAGAGCTTTTCAAATAAAATTTTGTCTCCTTCTAAAGAGATTTCTGGGTAGTCTAACCCTATATTTAAATCAACGTGTCTCTTTAGAAAATCAATATTATGGTTTAGGGTAAGACGATTTGCTTTGATAAAGCCGCCATCTACATTAATCTCTGGATTGATAAAAACAATTTGATGAGGGGAGAATTCTACTTTAGAGTAGCAAAGGGGGAGTGCTAACTCACGGCTTTTTTTATCGATATAATAGCGTAGGCCGTGATTCAGAAGCGAATTATAAAAAAAACCTAATAATGTAATAGCAATAATCGCTGCTAAAAGGATTCGTTTTTTAAGCATATGATTATTAATGACTTTAAATGCAGCCCATTTTAAAGAAATAAACTTTAAAAGTCACTTTATTCCCAAGGAAAAAATTTCTTCTTTTATGAACAGTTGACATTTTGTTACTCTAAATGACTGATCGAAAGGCGTTAAAGCCCTAAATAGAAAATATTTCCCCTTTTTTTAGAGATTTTGCTAGGCTGAAATTTAAATTAAATTTGCGCTATTTTTTCTACATCGCAAGTTGTCTCATCCTACTAAGTTAAGATAGGTATCTATGTTACGCAGATTTTTAGATTATCAGCTCCATTTGGCTGAGAAAGGAAAACCCTTACATGCTCTTCAGCCTTTGATTGAAGCCGGGGACACTTTCCTATACGAAGCACCTATCAATACGCAAAGAAATCCACACATTCGCGATGCTATTGATGTGAAGAGATGGATGATCATTGTGGTCATCGCACTCATCCCTTGTCTGATTGCCGCTATTTGGAATACTGGCCTACAGAGTTATGTGTACTCAAGCGGTGATTTTAGATTAATGAATGAATACCTCTCTAGTTCCGATTCATTAGGGGCTTATATCGATTTTTCTTTGAAGGATCATCGTTATCTTCAGATTCTTAAAGAAGGCCTGTACCTAGTTCTACCTCTAACGATTCTTGCCTATGCTGTTGGCGGCTTTTGGGAAGCCCTTTTTGCCTGTTTAAGAAGGCATCCTATTTCTGAAGGTTTTTTAGTCACAGGAATTTTATATGTGCTTATCTTGCCTCCAACGATTCCTTACTGGATGGCAGCTGTTGGGGTTTCCGTGGGAATCATCTTTGCAAAAGAAGTTTTTGGTGGATCTGGAATGAATATTGTGAATCCAGCCTTAGCCTGTCGAGCCTTTCTTTTTTTCGCTTATCCAGGAAGGATGTCAGGTGATGTTTGGGTAGGGAGCAATCCATCGACAGTGCGAGAAAGCCTGCTGAAAATGAACCAGGAGGCTAAAACTTCTGTATTAGATGGTTACTCCCAAGCGACCAAGCTTGCTCGCTTTAACATTCCTTCCGATATCAAACGCATTCATGTCGACGCCATTGCTACTAATGACGTAGGAAGCCATGTAGGGACTTTTCCAATGATTGAAAAGCAGTTTCAACAATGGAATTCGCAGGGAGAAGCTGCTCTTGGTCAACTAAGTCAGGATCAGATGCGCTCTTTTGTCACTTCCCCTTTACAGGAAGGTGGTCTAGGGCTTTCTTCCGGTTATTTTGAAGATGCTTATCATTTTTCCGCTCTCAATTACGATATTGGCCATAACCATGATTGGGGCTTCTTTTTAGGAGATAAGCTTGGGTGCATCGGAGAAACGTCTACGTTAGCCTGTATTTTAGGTGCTCTATTTTTAATTTGGACCGGAGTTGGTTCTTGGCGAACAATGCTTGGCATGACGTTAGGTGCTTTTTTAACGGCTCTAGTTTTTGAATATGCACCAAGAATTCTGGGAGCCGATCAAGGAGCTTGGTATGCCGCTCAAATGGGGTTTCCGGCTTATAAACACCTACTTTTAGGAGGATTAGCATTCGGGATCGTTTTTATGGCCACCGACCCAGTGTCCTCGCCTAGCATGAATTTGGCCAAGTGGATTTATGGAGGTTTTTGTGGCCTTGTGACCATTGTCATTCGATGCATTAATCCTGCCTATCCAGAAGGAGTGATGCTTGCTATTTTAATGGGCAATGTGTTTGCGCCATTGATCGATTATTATGTGGTTCGTTACTCAAGAAAACGGAGCTTAGCGCGTGTCAGAACAACTGCCTAAAAAAGGTTTTAGTAATAATCAAGTCATTCTTTTTATGATTGTCTTGAGTTTTATTTGTGCTTTAATTTTATCCGTCCTCGCTAGCGCTCTTGCTAAGCCCAAAGAAATAGCACGTGAACTTGATCGCAGTAAGCAAATGATGATTGCAGCTCAAGTACTAAGCCATGAAGGTTATTTTCTGGTAAAAGATGATCATGGAAAGGATGTGCCTGCTCGCTACGATCAAGGAATATTAGTTCCTGATGCGAATAAAGTAATTGCGACACAAGAACAGTTGATGGATATCTACAAAAAACGCTTTGTTCCCTTACTTGTTAATAAGGAGGGGGAGATAAAAACGTTTAAAGAACTATCCATGAATGTGGATCAATATGTAAATAGCTATAGAAAAACAGGGTATTATAAACAACCTTGGATGTTAATCTATGAGATTTTAGGGAATCATCTTAAGCAAAATGATGCTCCTCAAGGGTATGTTATACCTGTAAATGGGTATGGCCTTTGGGATGCCATCTACGGTTATTTAGCGGTAAAAACAGATGGAGACACGGTGATCGGAATTTCCTGGTATGATCAAAAAGAAACACCGGGCCTTGGCGCCAATATCGCAGAAGCTTATTGGCAGAATCTTTTTCCAGGGAAAAAGATTTTCCAAGAATCTCCTAGTGGAAAAACTGATTTTAAAACGGCTCCATTAGGAATTATAGTTGTAAAAGGAAAAGTATCCGAAGTACTAGGAAACTCACCAAAGGCTAAAAGTGCTGTTGACGGCATGACGGGAGCGACGTTGACTGGGAATGGAGTGACTGAAGCCTATAGGCAGGTCTTAGCCCCTTATCGCTCATTCCTAGTTAAAATTCATGAAACTTCGGCTAAATCTTCTAACAAGGGATAGTATGGCAGAACAACGTTTACCAACTTATAAGTATTTAACGGATCAGTTATGGAGCAGCAACCAAGTCCTTGTTGCTGTTCTAGGTATTTGCTCTGCTTTAGGGGTGACTAATCGGTTATCTGTTGGAATAACCATGGGTTTATCTGTGTCTTTTGTAACAGCCTTTTCATCCTTTTTTGTTTCTTTGCTCCGTAACTATACACCGGAAAGCGTGAGGATGATTACACAGCTTGCTATTATTTCTGTTTTTGTGATTATCATCGACCAATTCTTACAAGCTTACTTCTTTAGCATTTCTAAGGTGTTGAGTGTGTTTGTTGGGTTAATCATAACCAACTGCATTGTCATGGGGCGAACTGAGGGAATGGCTAAAAATGTGACTCCATTACCTGCATTTATGGATGGCTTAGGAGCCGGCTTAGGATATGCCGCTGTCTTACTTATTGTTAGCGCCATTCGAGAGTTTTTTGGCTTTGGGCAGTTGTTTGGTCTTCAAGTGGTCCCAGCCTCTTGGTATGCAACAGCTGAGCATCCAAATCACTACGATAATTTTGCCTTGATGGTTAGTCCCCCCGCTGCCTTTTTCATTATTGGTGGGTTGATTTGGGTTTTTAATATCATTAATCAGAAAAAGGGCAGCTAGGGGGGCACTATGAGCATATGGATGGGAAATTATGAACCGATTAATCTTTTCGGCTTAATTGTACAGTCTATTTTTATTGAAAATTTCCTCCTTGCCAACTTTTTGGGGATGTGTACCTACCTAGCATGTTCAACCAGACTAAAGACAGCCAACGGATTAGGCTTAGCCGTTGTGTTCGTCCTTACAGTAGCAGGGGTTTTAAACTGGTTTGTTCACCATTTTGTAACAGGAGCTAATGCTTTGCATTGGCTGAGCTTTTTTGGCTTGAACACTCAAAATATTGATCTGGGCTTCTTAGAATTTTTAATTTTTATTTCTGTCATTGCCGGCTTTGTACAAATTTTGGAAATTGTTATCGATAAGTTTTCTCCGGCTCTTTATGCCTCATTAGGGGTTTACCTTCCTCTAATTGCTGTTAACTGTGCGATCCTAGGAGCTTGTTTATTTGCTGTTACTAGAGATTATCCTTTTTGGCCCAATCTTGTTTACGTATTTGGATCCGCAATTGGCTGGTGGCTAGCGATTGCCTTGATCGCTGCTATTCGTGAAAAGCTGGCCGTGTCCGATGTTGTTCCCTCCATTAGAGGCATGGGGATCACCTTTATCATGACAGGTTTAATGTCGATGGCTTTTCAAGGCTTTACAGGTATTAAGCTCGCTGTTCCAACAGGGGGTGAAGATAAAGTCACAGCTTTTGAATCACGTATTGAGGGAAAACCTACTTCAACCGACCAGAAGCCATTATAGCTAATCAGTTTGATCATCGTTTTAAATGGCTACCTCTGATACCGGCTTTCTTATAGGCTTAAGAAGGCTTTTTTGATTTCAAAAGCATAAAATCTGGCCCGTTCAATTCAATAGATTGAGCAGAGCATCTATTCACTTGATATCTAAACCCTTTTTAAAGCCACATAAATGATCAACTGTCCTCTGAATAAACGTCTTTAAGGCTTGATAAGCTGAGTTTTAAGGCCGTTTAAGTGTACTTAAATCCATATAACACTTCCTCTAGTTTTAGAGCGTAGCTAATGAGGAAAATGAAGCCATTGTTAAAAGCCAGCCGTTGTCGTTGCTATTTGCGAAGTAATTGCACGATGAAGAGATAGAGGTGTTAAGCTTTGTGAGAAGGTCCTCGTTTAGCTTTTTTTTCAGTTATCTCTAAACATGAAGTATTCTCAACTAATGATTTTTTAAATGCTCATTGAAGATTAAACGAGCAAAAACACATCACTTGTAATAGAGGTGAGAGGGAGATGCTCATGTAGAATTTACAAGTAGAACGTCTACAGCCTTGCAAAACCAATCAGTCTTTTTGTCAGTCTCATCACTCGATATTCTATTCCAAATCTCTAAAACTAACTCAAAGTTGTTCTTGCTAGGACACTGATACAACACAGGCCAAAGCATGCTGTTTTTTTTGATTATTATGAGATATTTTAGCCATTTCTACTATCTTGTTGAGGTCGTTTAGCTTGGCAAGCACTCTTGCAAGTTCCTTTAATGCCACTCATCTCTGTTGATCAACGTCTATCTTATCAATTGTTTCAATGATGTAATCTAACGGACCATTTTTTGCTTGTTTTTCAATGATTTGCCTAAGTATTTTTGCTTTTTTGAACTCACCACCAATATTCCCCAACATCGGGACATTGAACTCATGACCTTTGTTGCGTTATCAAGATCATTGCACTAACTTTTCAGCAATGTCGTGAAATGCCCAGAAACGTATTATCTTAGTAGAGTATCGCCGCGAGAGAATCATTGCTTTCTCTTGGGCTATCGGAAGCTTGCAGTGTTATTTTTTTTAGCTGGGTGAGGAAACCCCTTGGCATAGATTTTCCTGTAAAGTCAGATCGCTTTCGAAAGGATAAAAGGCTTGATTATTTTGTGCTTAAAAAACTTTGTTAAATAGATAAAAAAAAGGCGGGGAAACCCCGCCTAAACCTAAAGGTTTCTTACCAGAACCATCTGATAGATGCACCAGCGAAGTGGTTGTATGCTCTTCTGACTTGGCCTTTTAAGAAACGATATTCAACAGCGATTTCTGCTGCATCCCAAATTGGATAAGATATACCAGCAATAGCTTGCCATGCAAAGCCATTTTTATGACGGTGGAAACTATCGTGAGAACCAACTTTCAGTCTTTGCTGGCCATAGCCGATACCTACGCCAACATAAGGAGTAATACACCAGTAGCTCCAATCAGAGAAATCATAGAGTGCGTTAGCTAAATAAGACCATGTACGGGCATGCCCGCCTGGATGGTGCATTGTAGAGCCAAATTTAAAGCTTTTGATTTTATTGTGACGGTAGCTAACTTCACCTTCAAGACGCAATCCGTTGCACCATCTGTAACCAATCATACCACCAGCAGCATAGCCAGTTTTAAATTTTGCTTTTTCGGCATGTCTTTTAGATGTTTCTAAGAAATTCGCTCCACCTAATGCGCCAACGTAAAAGCCTTCTACGTCTAAGGCAGAAACTGCAGTAGGCAATACGAATGCCAGCATCGCAGCAAATAAGCAGATCATCTTTTTCATATATAGTTTCCCTTTGTTTAAGCGTGAAAAATAACTCAATTTGAGCTTTCAAACTTATCTTGCCAAAAGTTTGCCTTAGTTCAAAGCAAAATTTTCATTTTGGTGAAAAATTATTCTTTCATAAGTTATAAATAAATGGTTCAAGGGCTATTTTAAGGCCATAATTTTTTGTTTATAGCTATAGGTTTTATTCATAGCTAAATGCTTCTTTATCAGCTATTTTTAAAAGGTTTGTTAGATAAAACAATAGTAATGGTATAAATTTTTTTGTTGCTGTTTTTATGAAATTTTAAGAAAAAAAATGTATTAGACAGTAACTGCCATAGCAAATATTTATAGCAAAAGTTGCGATCTTTTTGCTCAGTTGAACGAGTTGCTAGTTGCTGGAGTATATAAATAGGTAGTAGGGTGATTTAAAGAAGATAAGAGGAGGGGAGGGAATACGTGAACAAAAAGCTGAGACGAGCCATTTTTATTTTTTGGGCTATTATTCTTTTATTTCTTCTATTTATGTATCTCGTGCATCCAGATCTTTTTTATCAAATGTTCAATTATCAAGGGCCAGGAAGTCCTTTTGTTCAGCCACCTTAAACTTTTTACGGCTCCTGGAAGCCTTTGTGAAGAATGCATTTGAGTGCAGAAGATGGCAATTTTTGAGGTTGTAGCAACCTTCTTTCAAGGTATTCCTCCTAATATGTGTGCAAAAGCAACAATTATTTCCTAGCATGCAAGCGTAGGTAGAGACTTTCTAGATGATGTCACTAGAATCGATGGTGCATATAAGTGCGAGAAATTGATGATAAAAAATTTTGTACTTGTCAAAAAGAAAAGGGATTAGCGACAAACACTGAATGATTGACAGGGCATGTGTTCCATAACAGAACCGGTTTCCAGGAAAACTGAGATTTTATAAAGACTCTTGATTAAGGTATTTTCTGCTATCATTGCATTTAGCACATCTTCTTTTCTATAAACGTGGTTTAAGCTAGGTTTTCCAAGAGCTACTTTCTAAAGTTCTTTCTCGACAGGAGATAATGTTCCCCTCCGTTGCCGCTGCTGCATTTGGTGTACTAGAAGGTTAAGTAGTCAGTGAGATTTTAAACCTTTTAAGTTCTGCGTGCTTTCTTTTCGATAAAAGCTCTATTTTGCTGATCAAGAGAAAGGCCTGGAACCTTGGCAATTACTTCTGCTTTACTACCCCAATTTTTCTGTAACTCTTTAATCGTTTTTTCACGCGTTTTGGATTTTTTATAGGCTTTTGCCGTTATGCCTACCTTAAGAAGATTTTTAAAATCTATACGGGTCGTGTGAGCAGTTAAAAATGCCGGAGGGCTCATGAACCATTTTAGTATTTTAACTGCCCATTCCGGAGTCTTCACTAGCATTTGATAGCCACCTGAAATATTCATCACTTTATTGGTCATCGTAAAAGTAAATGTATTTTGGTCGTTATTGCCGAAGACAAAGATGACTCCCCCTGGAGGGTCTTCTTGACCATTTTCATTTAATGAAGAGATCCAAATGGAGATAGGTTCATTAAAAGTAAGGACACAGTTATTCTTACTGCAGGAAAAAGATTTGATAAAATTCCAGTCATTTTTAATGGCAAAGTTATTCAGTAGCTTTTCCCAAAGCTTTGCAAATTCAGTGCTGCCATTTTTTCTTAAGTAGTTAAAAAAGGCTTTAGCATGAATATTTGATTTTAAATCAGCAGGTAAGGGTGCTGCCAACTCAACCTGTGAGGTCACACCTTTTTGAATTTGTGGAGAAAGAATATTCTGTGAATTTAATTGATCTTTTTCAGTATTTAGCGCAGCCGTTTGTTCGTCTAATTCCTTTTCGAGATTTCTAAAGGCAGTTTCTTCGGTTCTCAACTCGTCACCTTTTATCCCAATGCCTTCCTCATGAAAACGAAGCAATCTTTCTAGATCTTGAATGGGCAATGCTTTTAAATCAGCTTGGATATGATCCAATTCACTGAGAATGTGTAAACAATTTCTCATTTTTTCAGCTTGCTGGCGATTAAAAAAAGTCTTAATAGGGTTGAGGTGTTCTTTGCGATATGTCAAATAGGTTTGAATATTTTCTTTCCCCACCTCATAGTCGGCCCTTTCCTGAAGAAGGGTAGCTTTTTTTTCAGCAAATTTTTTAGTTTCTTGGTCTATCCTTTCCGCAATTTCCTGCAGCTCATGGTCGATTTCTTGTAAACGACCATGATTAGGAGGTGGTTGAGTCGGTCGAATGACGGTGTTTGCTTGTCTTTGCGTTTTTTGTAATGAGGGGGATTTTTGTTGCAGTTTTGTTAGGGCTTTAATCGTGTTTCGATATTCGTGGCGGTAATGAGGGGAAAAAGTGCTTTTTAGCCAATGGGCAATTTGAAGGAAAATGGTTTTTAACCGATGGCTTTTTCTGCCTTCTAAGACCGCTTTTCCTCCTATTTTCCACCCATTGTGATAAGTGACTTTTTTTCCACTTAAATGGCCTCGCACAAGAGCTTTTTTTACAGGATCAGACCAAATGTTCGCATTAAAATCCAGTCGACAAGGTTTTGTCATAGCTACTCAGTTGTTAAAAAATTTCGTCCATCAGCATTTAAAGTGGCATAATAAGAAAAACGAATTAAGTTTTTTTAAAGATACCATGAATAAAGAATTCAAAAATAGGGTTGAAGCAGGTTTTCTAGAGAAGGAGAGACTTGAAAGGTTTTTTTAAGCTGATGGTATTGTTCTTTGGCTAGCATGCGATTCTGATCCTGAGGTTTCTTGATAGCCTTAATTAGAATATTTTTAGGCGTTGATTCGGAATCAGTAAACTCTAACACTTGGGTTTTATATCCCACACAGTCAAGTAAAGATGCGCGACAGGCATCAGTGAGAAGAGCCGCAAAGCGTTCTTTCAAGATTCCATGTTTTAGAAGTGGAGATAGGGTAGTAAATTTAACCTGGTTTAGAAGCTCGTGTTGGCAGCATGGCGCAGCTAGGATAATCTGCGCTTGAGCTTCTACCGCTTTAGCTAAAGCATGGTCGGTTGCTAAGTCACAAGCATGGAGAGCGATGACGATATCTGTTTGTTCTAAATGGTAACTGTCGATTTTACCTGCTTCGAAATGAAGCTTTTGATAGCCGCATTCTTTACTTATTTGGTTAAGAAAAGCGATGACTTCTTCTTTTAAGTCGACGCCAATAATAGTAACATCAGTGTTTAGTTCCCTGCTCAAATAGTGATACAAGGCAAAAGTTAGATAGGCTTTACCACATCCTAAATCTACAATCTTTAGCGATTGTTTTTGCCTTAAATCGGCCTCTTTTAATGAATCTAAAATGACTTCTAGAAAGCGATTAACTTGTTTAAATTTATCTCTTCTCCCTGCCAATACCTTTCCACTTGTATCCATCATTTTTAAGGCAATAAAAAAAGGATAGGGAACTCCTTCAGACAAAAGGTAGTTTTTAGGTCGGTTATGCGACAATTGTGAGCTTTGCTTTACCGATTCTTTTTGGGATATGGTTAGCGTTCCATCTTTTTTTTTCCATAAGTGGTAGTCTTTATCAATTAAACGAAAATGTCCTTCGCGAAAAGTCATTAACCAATCATGGACTCTTTCCTTGATGGTATTAGGCTTAATATTTTCATGAAAAATCTGCGAACCTTTCTGGATGCTTGCCTGAAAAATTTTTTGTTTTTTGATGAGCAGAGGGCGAATAGTGACTTTAGTAACACCGTTTTTTCCCCTTTTAAAGGGGTTGCTAAGAATGATGGAATGAAAACCATTCTGTGAGGATAAATCTAAAATTGTATCTAAGGAAATTTGTGTCATAAAAACTTGCCCTCTATTATATCCAAGCTCCAAAAGTTACACAATCAGATCTTATCTATATATAGAAGGCAAGCCGTTTTGAGACTACCAAAGCACTACACGTCCAGATAGGGCCAACAAAACTAAAATAAGTAACAATACGGTTAAAACCCCCGAAGGGCCGTAACCCCATGCTCGACTATAAGGCCAAGCAGGAAAGGCGCCTACTAGCATTAAGGCAAGGATAATGAGAAGCAATAACCCTATGCTCATAAATACCTCTTAGCGGTTAAGAGCCTTTTGATTGATTCCTGTAGTAAGAAGCCCTCCTTCAGCAATTCCTGTTAATTTTTCATCGGCGGCTTTTTCCTCGTCCAATGTCTCTCCTAATAATTCTTTAATGTCATCCAAGTCTAGCTCTTGGGCAAAAGTACATAGAGTCCCGTAAGCGGCTATTTCATAATGCTCGATACGTTGGGCACAAGCGATCAGAGCCGCATCTCTTAACGCAGAAGGAGGGTAGAGTTGGGTCACTTCATCACCTTCGGTAATAATACCCTCCATCGCTTCACAGGGCTCGTTGCCGATCTTTTCTCCTAGGGCTTTAAAAACCTTCTCCAGTCTTGTCACTTGATTTCGCGTTTCCTGTAGATGGCTGTCCAAAGCATTTTTTAATTCAGTCGAAGAAGCAGCGTTAATCATTTTAGGCAAAGACTTAACAATTTGGTTTTCAGCACTATAAACATCGTTAAGTTGATCTATAAATAGATCCATAAAATCTTCTCTAGACATAGCAACCTCCTTAAAGTTACATCGCTGAAGTTTTTTCCATAGTATTAGAAACGTCTTCAGCCCCCTCTTTTTTAAGAATCGCGCAAGCTTTGTTGAGTTCTTCAGCATTTTCGGTATGAATGCTGATAAGGAACTTGCCTGCGTGTAGACTGCCTTGATATTGTTTTGCTTCATATTCAGGAACACCCATCCCCACAAGAGCTCCTACTAGTAACCCCAAACTTCCCCCAATGGCTGAACCACTTAAAGCAGCCATAATAGGCCCTGCAGCGATAAAAGGTCCTAAACCTGGGATAGAAATTGCTCCAAGGCCTGCTAGTAGGCCTATTGAGCCACCAATGATACCACCGGTAGTTGCACCCGCACTGGCTCCTTCTGGGGCTTTGGTGTGTTTTTCATAACCTATCTCAGAGTTCTTTCCTTTAGTCTCTTGGGGATGATAAACACCCATTCCCGATGTCTTTCTTTTATCCGCAAAGATAATGGATATACAAGAAAGGGGAAATCCAGCCTCTTCTAGATGATCAACAATTCTTTGAGCATCTTCTTCTGTTTTTATGATACCAAAAACAGCACGGTTCATAGTAACCTCCTGTTATCAGATCAATTTATTCCTTTTCTGAAACCACGAGTTTATCGACCACATTCCTCACGCCTGCTGCTGCTTGAGCTTTTTCAATGATATCTAGCTTCTCAATAGAAGTTGCCACAATACCTTTGAGTGTGACTACTCCATTCCTAGTCACGATGGTAATATTTTTTGATTCAGTGGATAGTCCATCATCCGCCATCAGCATCTGACGGATGGCTTGTGTCACCTGACGATCTGATTCGTTCTCACTTTGTTCTAGAGCACCTTGATCAGCGTATTCACCTTTTTCACTCCCTAAGGTTGTACCATCGGGTGTAAGTTTTGTCCCTTCTCTCATGGGGCTTACAGACGTATTCTGGTCTACATTGCAGCCCATAAGGGCTAAAGAAAGAATAAAAAGTCCTAAGAAATGTTTTAACATAGTTCTTCTTCCTCCCTTTTGAAGTCAGGAACACGACCAAACCTAAATTTGCACCCTAATCAAAAGATATGCACCTACATTATCTTCTCTTAAGCACAGTTAGGAGAAAACTTTGGTCACTTCTTGTCTGCAGTTTAAATTTAGGACTCGAAAAAGAGATATTTGTCTTTCAGCCTGGACAAACTCTATTGAAAAGGCAATAAATACCTTGCAGTATTCACTACTCTGTGTCGGAGGTAAGCTTAAGCCCTGATCCTTGGCTCATAAACTTAGATTATCACATCCATAATAAGTTCCAAAATATTTATTTTTTTGATGGAGTTAGTGCATTGAAATTTATCAACTTATGGTTGAGGTTTTGTTGTTATTGGATAAATTTTTTTAAAAAAAAGATTTTTTATGAATAGTTAAGAAAAAACGTATAAGGAAAAATGGGGCGATCTCGATATTATCCAATCGGAGCAGAGCTGTCAGATGAGGGCGTTGACTTTAGGGTTTGGGCGCCAAACCTGAAAACCTTAAGCGTATTCTTAGAGAAAGAAAACGAAGCTCATCCTATGAACCGAGAAGAGGATGGTTATTTTTCTTTATTCCTTCCTGGTGTTGGTGAAGGTGCTCTTTATCGCTTTATCGGGGAGGGTAGTGATGAAAAATTGGTCGACCCAGCATCAAGGTTTCAGCCGATTGGTTCTTATGGGCCATCTCAAGTGATTAAAAGAGAGTTTGCTTGGACCGATACTCAATGGAAGGGGTGTCGAATTGAGGGACAAATTATCTATGAAATCCATATAGGTACTTTCACACAGGAGGGAACCTTTCTTGCTGCTTTAGAGCAGCTAGAAGAGCTTGCCAGCTTGGGGATTACTCTTATCGAATTAATGCCTGTTTCGGACTTTCCTGGTCAATTTGGTTGGGGGTACGATGGCGTTAATTTATTTGCCCCTCGCCATTATTATGGCAAACCGGAAGATTTAAAAATGTTGATTGACAAAGCGCATCAGCTTGGCATAGGTGTGATCCTGGATGTTGTCTACAATCACTTTGGCCCTGAGGGAAATCAAATGACCCTATTTGCACAGGAATACATCAGCGATCAACACATCACAGATTGGGGAAGTGCGATTAATTTTGATCATCAACATTCAAGGAGTTTTTTCCTAACTAATGTAAGATACTGGATCGAAGAATATCACTTTGATGGAATAAGAGTGGATGCGACTCCTTGGCTGATTAGCACAACCCCAGTTCATATCTTAGCCGATATTTCTAAAGTTGCTAAAGAAGCCGGCGGGGATAGAAGCATCATTGTTATTGGCGAAAATGAGGAACAAAATACGCATCTTTTAAGAGATTTTGAAGAGGGCGGATACCATTTTGACGCGCTGTGGAATGATGACTTTCATCATAGCGCATTAGTAAGGCTAACCGGTAAACGCGAAGCTTATTACATGGATTATCTCGGAACACCCCAGGAATTTATTTCTGCTGCTAAATATGGCTTCCTTTATCAAGGACAATATTACCTATGGCATAAAACATTAAGAGGGATTCCCTACTTCAGCATGAAAGCATCTTCTATGATTACTTTCTTAGAAAATCACGATCAATTAGCTAACTCAGGGTATGGTCTTAGGCTCCATCAACGTTCTGACCCTGGTAATTACCGCGCCTTCGTCTGCTTGCTGTTATTAGGACCGGGCACCCCAATGTTATTTCAAGGCCAAGAATTCAACTCTACTCGTCCTTTTTATTATTTCGCTGATCATTCCGAAGAATTGAGCCATCTTGTTGATCAAGGTAGAAAAAAAGAACTGTCTAAATTCCCCCGTCTGGCTTCTCAAGCTGTTAAAGGCTCTTTGCCTGAACCTTCTAACCCCCTCATGTTTACGAATAGTAAATTAAACTTTAAAGAACGTGAAGACAATAGGCAGATTTATAAACTGTTTAAGGATCTTATTAAATTACGCAAAGAAGATCCTGTGTTTAGCCAAATGGACGAAGTTAAGATTGACGGTGCGGTCATTTCAGAAAACACCTTTCTGATTCGCTACTTTGGGACGCGAGGTGATAGGCTGCTGATCGTAAATCTCGGTCCAGATCACTACTTTAAGCCTGCCCCCGAGCCGCTGCTAGCGCCGGATATCCACAAAAAATGGAAATTGGTTTTATCGAGTGAAGCGGTGGAGTATGGAGGGGAAGGAACCCCACAAATCCATCCTTCCAATTGGAAAATTATTGGTCATTCAGCAATTCTTCTAGAAGCAGTTGATGGTAAAAACGATGGCAAAAATTAATCATCTTGACCACTTCACATTACTCAATGATGAGTGGTTAATTACGAACGGCCTTGGGGGATATTCTTCTACAACACTAAGTGGCACCCCGCAAAGAAGGCAACATGGCCTTCTTGTAGCGTCTTTACCTGCTCCGCTAGGTAGGACAGTAATGTTAAGTTACGTTGATGATGCTATGAGCTTTTTAGGAGAAACTTACGCGCTATCAATGATTAGACAGGAAAATAACCTCTCTTTACCGAATATTCCTCTTGTTGAGTTCAAACTTGAGAACGGGTTACCTGTCTGGATTTATGCGATTGGCGAAATTTTACTAGAAAAAAGAGCCATCCTAGTCCATCGGCAAAATACGCTTCATATGACGTATCACTACATTTCAGGTTCGATTCCCATCGAAATTAAGTGGCAACCCTACATTCATTTTCGCGCCAGTGAACACCTCCTAGAAGACCAAGATGGTTTAAATGGTTACCAGATGCATGTCAGTCAGAATCTCTATGAAATTGAAAAACCTGGATTTCCTAAATTAAAGCTAAGTTCTTCTTCTCAAGCAGCCTTTACTTTTGAAAGGCATTTTCTCAGCGACATAACCTATGACGTTGATGCGGCAAGAGGATATGCCTTTAAAGATCACTTACAAAGCTTAGGTTACTTCTCTCAAACCATTCACCCCTCTGAAAGTGTTGCTTTTACAGCCTCAACGGAGTCTTGGAAAACTGCACTCACTCTTTCTCCTCATGAAGCTAGCGGTATTGAAAAAATGCGAAGAAAAAGGCTAATTCGAACGGCGAAAGGACAATTGGAATTAACAGATATATCAAGACAAATGATTTTAGCTGCCGATCAATTCATTATTACACCGACATGGAGGGAAGAAGATAGCATTCGCTTGGAAGCAGCAGGAGAGGAGGTGAAATCGATTATTGCTGGTTATCCCTGGTTTACTGATTGGGGAAGAGATACGATGATCTCTCTTGAGGGACTAACCTTAGTAACGGGAAGGTATTTGACAGCTGAGTCGATTTTAAAAACGTTTGCTTACTACATTAAAGGTGGACTTATTCCAAACATGTTTCCTGATGGCGAGAAGCAGGCGGTATATAATACAGCAGATGCCACGCTTTGGTTTTTCCACGCAGTAGATCGCTATATTCACTACACAAATGATACGGATATTTTAGATTTTATTTTGCCCAAGCTCGCTAAAGTCATCGAGTGGCATATTAAGGGGACTCATTTTGGTATTAAAATGGACAGTGATGGCCTTTTAACGCAGGGAGAGCAGTCTTATCAATTAACGTGGATGGATGCTAAGGTAGATGATTGGGTTGTAACCCCAAGAAGAGGTAAGGCTGTTGAGATTAATGCTCTTTGGTACAATGCTTTAAAGCTTTTTGAAAAGTGGACAGGGGATAGATTATCTATTGCAGATCAATGCTATGAGTCTTTTAACCAACGTTTTTGGTACAAAGAAGGAAACTATTTATTTGATGTAGTAGATAATAAAGATTCTTTAGAGCATCCCGTAAGCGATGACCCTTCTTTAAGGCCCAATCAACTCTTGGCTATCTCTTTAGATTTTCCTGTTTTAGCAAGAGAGAAATGGTCTATGGTTTTTGATGCTGTGAAGAAGGATTTACTAACGCCCTATGGATTAAGGACATTAAGCCCCTCTCATAGGTTTTTTAAGCCCGTTTATGATGGAGATTTACGTTCAAGAGATGCGGCTTATCATCAAGGCACCGTATGGCCTTGGTTAATTGGTCCTTATATTGATGTTTGGTTAAAAATTGATCCCCAAAAAAAGAGGGAAGCTAGAGACTTATTAAAAGGGTTAGAAGATCACGCGACTAACTATTGTAAGGGAACTATAGGGGAAATCTTTGATGCTTGTGAACCTTTTTATGCAAGAGGTTGCTTCGCTCAAGCATGGAGTGTAGCAGAGTTTTTACGCTGCTTAGCAAAAACAAAAATGTAAGACGCCTCATAAGGAAGCGTCTTACGTAAGTCTTAGCGATGAGTGCTTTCTTTTACTTTAGCTTGGTTGTTAACAGCGCGTACACCTTCCATCTTACGAATCTCTTCATTGAGCTTTCTGTGATCATCATAAGTGGCTACGAATCCCTGGATGGTCACAACACCATTTGATGTGTTTAATTTTATATTTTCGTATTTATCTATGAACCATCCTTTTCCAAGCGCTTCTCTGATCTTCTTATTTAATTGACGATCGCCATCCGTAGTACCAATATCTTGAGCGTAAGTATTATCTTTAGATGTTCCAAACCAAGAGTGGCTATCCGTATTTTGATACGCGCTTGAGTCTCTTGAGGTGTTAAACCAAGAAGAGTCTGCTGCAGCAAAAGAATCTTTACTTGGCATAGTGCCATGACGATCTTTCTTTTTATCGTCCATTAAATTGCGATTCTGGCTAGGGTTTTTGTTCATGCTTTGAGCACGTTCATACGGAGTATTGGCATCTGCTTTGCGATCTGACTGTTTAATATTTAAGTTGTTTTTTACACCTTTTACACCGTTAACTTTCTTCACCGTGTCTTCTACATTTTTTCTGTCTTCAAAAGTAGCAACAAAACCTCGTAAGGTGACAATCCCGTTGCTAACGTTTAATTGCACCTGTTCGTAACCCTTTGAAAACCAACCTCCTTTTATTGCATCACGGATGCGATGACCTAAACGCCTATCACCTTCTGTGGTATAAGTATCATTTTTAGAATCCGTATTTTGTGGTTGTCCTTGGTTATAATAAAGGTTTTTAGGGCTGACATCCCCACCAGCGTTTGAGCCTGTGTTAAACCAAGAATTACTACTCAAGTTCTCATGGGTACGATTTGCACGATAATAGGTGTTATCATCGACGCCGTTATCGTTATCATCACTGCTATCATTACTATCTGAACCATAGTAATAATATTGTTGTCTTGTCCCCTGTCTCTTTTCAGGTGTGTTCTTATTGATATCTTTGAAAGCCTCTTCATTGATCGTATAATAGGGCATGGACTGTGAACCATTATAATTTCTAAACGGTTCATTTTTCTTATGCTGGTTGTGCGACGAAGCGTCAGAACCTCGTTGATTTTGTCTATTAAAACTAGGGTTTTGATTGTAATCCCCGTAGAGATTTGAAGCGCCAATCGCAAATAATGACATTACGATGAACTTGTTCATAGATTTCTCCCCTTAAAGGTTTTAATTGATATTAAAAAGCTGTGTTGAAAATTATTTTCAATTTAATTTTCAACACAGCCTTTATTCATGAGACTATAAACAATATTGCTAAAAAACAACAAAGTTATGTTTAAAGATGAGATAATACTCAATTCTAGTTGCAATAATTTGATTTATAATTATTTTTATATATAAAACACAATTGTTTTATATATAAAAACACGATTAGTTTTTTGTAGGCTGTGTTGAATCATCCTCGGTAAAGCATTCGAGAATGCGACACATTTTTCAGTAAGGAAACCTGTCCAGTGGCTCGCATTTCAGCAAGCTTTGCTACATGGAGCAGTTTAACCTTTATTGTAGTATCTTAGCTCTAATGCTTAGGACCAAAACGCTCTCATCCTCCCTATTAAAGGGGGTGGGTTTTTCCACTTTTATAAAAATCGATCATGTACTTTTCAATTAAAGGGCGAGGGGCAAAAATTTGGCGACATTCGGGTAAACTATTGAGGAAAATTTTTCCGTAATTCTTATTGATGAGACGATTATCTAAACAGACGATACAACCACGATCTTTCTTATTGCGGATAAGACGCCCAAAGCCTTGCTTGAACTTGACAATGGCCTGGGGTAGGAAATAATTAAGAAAAGGATTAACTCCTTTAGATGAAAGATCTTCTGCTCTTGCCTGTAGCAAAGGATCGCTAGGTACTTTGAAAGGTAACTTAACAATGATGACGCACTGAAGGGCATCCCCGGCAACATCTACACCTTCCCAAAATGAATCAGTCCCGAAGAGAACAGAACGAGGGTGGGTTTTAAATTTAGCTATTAACTGATTACGGCTCTCATCTCCTTGTTTTAGAAGATGAAATTGTCGTTTTTTCAATGAGGCTCCTAATGCAGAAGCACAGCTTTGCAACATCTGATATGAGGTAAAGAGGACAAAAGCGTTACCCTTGCTGGCTTCAATGGCCTGTAAGATAAAATGAGCAGATTCCTTTAAAAACTGTGGACTCGCAGGATCGGGTAGGTCTTGGGGAACAAGTAGAAGCGCTTGCTTTGAATAGTTAAATGGGGAAGCATAAATGTTCTCAGTGACCTCTCTATTTTCCGAAAAAGGAGAATGTAGGCCAAGGCGCGATCTGAGAAAATGAAACTGTTGGTTGCTCGTAAGAGTAGCACTAGACAAAATGATGGTATCAAATTTATCAAACAATCTTTGAACGAGTAGTTGAGATATATCAAGTTGGGCATTTTTCAAAGTAATATTAGTGCCGCTCCGCAATGCATCAACTTCTATCCATTTCACCTTCGAAGGATGATGGCCACTATCGACAAAATCGATGAGTAAGCTTTCCATTTCCTCAAGACGAAGAGTAAGCGCCTTAATGTCAAAACACAAGCTTTTAGTCTGCTCGTTAAGCTTGTCATCTTGATGCCATTGGATCTTATTTTCGATACTTGATAAAGCCTGCACATAAAGCTTTAACTTCTCAGATAACTCTTTGGCCAAAGGTCTGACTTTTTGCTCCCAATCTGACGTTGTGAAGTGGTGAGGAAGTAAGCGCAACTTGCCCTCTTCTAATGTTTCATGATCTCTTAAGCAGTTGGTCATGAATTGATGAAAGCATAAAAAGGCATCATTAAGGGTTTTTTGTAATTCTCTTCTTATGGCAGGAACTTCCGTAGATAAGAATTGGAAAAGCTGAGAGCCCTCTTTTGAAGGATTTTTAACGAAAAAAGCATGCAGTCTTTCTTTAAGCTGCATTAATTTTCCAGAGCGATGGCCTACCTTGTCTGTACTTAATCTACCAAGTAAACGTAAAAGTTCAAATCTCCCTAAATGGTTAGCAAAGTATTCTGTTGCAATATCCTCTATATTATGTGCTTCATCTAAAACAAGACGCTTATAAGGAGGTAAGACGGCTTGTGCTGAATAATTCTGCATCTCGGCACGCATGGCAAGATCGGCAAAAAGAAGATGATGGTTGACAACGAGAATGGATGCATCATTTGCTTGCTTTCGAGCTTGAAGGTAAGGACATTGATGATAATGAGGGCACTCAACATGTGTGCAAAGGTCATGTTCAGCGCCAACGAGTTCCCAAACATGAGGGGAAGGGTTAAATTTAAGGTTTGAGCGCGACCCTGCTTCTCGCGCGGCATCAATTTTTTGCAGTTCCTCGCGATCTTTTTCCGGTAGAAGAAGCATTTCAAATTGCACTTCATCTAATTTGCGCAAACAAAGATAGTTATTCATCCCTTTAACAAGGACGGTTTTAAGCGATAGATCGAGAGCATTAGCAATAAGGGGAATGTCTTTATGAATGAGCTGTTCTTGAAGAGCAATCGTATTTGTAGAAATAACAATTTTTTCTTTGAATAATGAGGCTGCTATCATGGCAGGAATGAGATAAGCCATGCTTTTGCCCGTGCCGGTACCTGCTTCGATGAGTGCAATTTGGTTGTGATTAAAGGCTTCAAGGACGTTTTTCATCATCTCACGCTGCTCTGCCCTGGTTTCATATCCAGGGAGATAGCGGCTAATGGGGCCTTGGTCATCAAGTAATTTAAGAACCTTTTCTATATTTAACTGTGGGTAGGTGTCCATGCGTTTTTTATTTTAATAGCTTGAGGACTTATTTCATTAATATTCCACGCACTAACTACGATGTGAGAATGGACGAGAGGGCATTCAAGATGCCCTTGGAGATTATTCAGCTTCTAGCAAATCCAAGAAAGCTTTTAACTGTTTGGATCTGGTTGGATGTCTCATTTTGCGTAGGGCTTTAGCCTCAATTTGACGAATCCGTTCCCTTGTAACGTTAAACTCCACACCCACTTCTTCTAAAGTTTTAGGTTTCCCATCTAAAAGGCCAAAACGTTGAATTAATACTTTTCGCTCGCGATCGGTGAGTGTTGTGAGAACTTCATTCATCTTATCCTTTAAGATCGAATAGCCTGTCGCTTCAGCAGGCGAGTCCGCACCCGTATCTTCAAGAAAATCACCAAACTGGCTCTCACCACCATCCCCAACTTCTGCTTGTAGAGAAATAGGATGTTGAGCAATTTTATAAATTTCTCTCACTTTTTCAGCAGTTAAGCCGAGCTCATTAGCAAGTTCTTCTGGTGTGGGTTCTCTCCCTGTTTCCATCATGAGCTTTTTAGCTCCTCGTAGAACTTTATTAATGGTTTCAATCATGTGAACGGGGATACGAATGGTACGCGCTTGATCGGCGATGGCTCTTGTGACAGCTTGACGAATCCACCAAGTCGCATAGGTTGAAAACTTGTAACCTCTGCGATATTCAAACTTTTCTACCGCCTTCATTAAGCCCATATTGCCTTCTTGAATGAGGTCAAGAAAGGAGAGGCCTCTGTTTGTGTATTTTTTTGCTATTGAGATGACAAGGCGGAGATTTGATTCCACCATTTCTCTTTTCGCTTCTTGGCTTTTGTCCATCCAGCGATGAAGCATACGAACATCTTTTTTGAACTCATCTAAATTTCTTCCCGCTGCTAACTCCCTCTTACGTAATTTTCTTTGGACTGCTAAGAGTTTGGCATGTGCAAATTTGTTACGCTCAGCCCTCGGTTTGAGCTCTAGAAGCTCTTTTTCTAAAGCTAGGAACCGATCATAGGCATTCAAGATGACTTCACCAAAGTCTTCAATAATATTATGGCGACAGTGAAAACGCCTTAGATAAGCTTGGGTACGAATGCGACACTTCTCGATGGCATCTTGTAAAAGTGTTTGCTCAGAAGCTGATAAATTGGGATTTTCAAATTCAATTAGTAATCTCTCTAATTCTTCGTCTTCCTTTTTTAAGAGCTCACTAAGCCGAGGGAGAAGGTTTAAGAATTCATTTTTATTAATAATCTCTTTTTCAGAAATGCTTTTATCAAAACGTTCTTTCCCGGCAATCAAAAAAGAGGCGATGGCAATGGCTTCTCTTGTCGAGTAGCGGAACCTCATAATAATACGTTCAATTTGTGCCTGTGCTTTTTCGATTCTTTTGGAAATCTCGACTTCTTGTTCACGTGTCAGTAGCGGCACGGACCCCATTTCCTTAAGGTACATACGCACCGGGTCGTCAGGAGTGCCTTCAACTCTTTTTGGTAATCCTTCTAGTTCTTTTGCTTCTTTCTTGCGTTCTTTTTGCTTATCTACCTCGATTTGGTTAAGAATTTGGATATCCATACCGCTAAGGTAAATAAGCACTTGATCGATTTGATCTGGGGAATCAAAGGTCATAGGAAGGATATCGTTAATTTCCTCGTAGGTTATGAACCCTTGTTCTTTTGCAATGCCGACGAGTTCGTCAACTTTTTGCTGATGCTGTGGGGTGAAAGCACTTTTAAAATTATTTTTATTCATATGACCTAAAAATTACCTGAAAAGGGAGAGCAGACACATTTTCCTCGAGCTCTGAGGTTTTTGTCAAGATTAACGTGTCTTTATGGATATATAGGATCTTGGATTAATTTTTAAATAAGTGTAGGATTTTTTCAATAAATATTTTCGTGATAACATTTTTTGAAATGCAAATCTTCGCCTTTAATGAAAAGCATCAGCTTTGTTCTGCACAAGAGGCTATAGGCCAACGTGACTATGTCTGCATTGAGTGTAATAGCATCGTAAGAGTTCGTAAAGGAGCAAAAAAGATTGCTCATTTTTATCATCTGTCGCAGGCGAATCATTGTTTCTTAAGCCGAAAAAGCCTAGTTCATATCGCCGCTCAGGAATATTTCCTAAAGCATCTTCCCGAAGGTGAAGCTTTCCTTGAAGTGCCTTTTCCTGATATCAAACGGATCGCAGATGTTGTTTGGGTCAATAAAAAGCTAATTTTTGAAATTCAATGTTCATTTATTGACGAAGTTGAACTTTTAGCTCGGAACCAAGATTATTTATCCGTAGGTTATGATGTCATCTGGGTTTTACACGATAAAAGGTACAATAAGCGTAGGCTAAGTTCCGCTGAGGTAGCTTTAAAAGATTTTCCTCATTACTACACGAATATTAATTCTTTAGGCAAGGGCCTATTTTATGATCAATGGAGTGTTGTTAATAAAGCAGTAAGGCAATATCACATTGGTTCTGTCCCTATTAATTTTAATGAGCCTCTAACCATGGAGGGCTTTCCTTTTGATGACTATCCATCATTATTGAAAGAAAGGCAGAGCTGGAAATGGTATTTCCAAGGTGATCTTTTTTATCGTTTTTCCAAACTTTCCCCCGAGGCTTTGCTAAACAGCAAAACAAGTACTCAGCTTACCGGAAAGTATTGGCGGTTGTTTCAGTGGATAAAAACGGCCTATCTTCGAGCTTTGCATTATGGGCTTAAAAAGTGGGTACAGAAGTTTTAGTTTAGAAAGAAAATTCCAATGCCCAGATCCCTGAAAATCCCTGTAGGAATATTCGAGAGACAGCAAGTTGTCCGAAGAGTTTCACCACTTTTACTTTTGATGGATAAATTTAATGTCGCTTCCGCTTTTGCTGATAGTTGATCAAGTGTTTCGTTCCATTCTTCCGGATTTCTAATTAAAGACAAGAAATCTTGAACGAATTTTTCAGGATGGTAGCCAAAAAGTGGTTTAGTTTGATGATTAGCAAAGATGAGCTTGCGATCCTTTGTTGAAAAGATTGTAATCAAGGCGCTGCTATCCTCCCTAAACGCGTCAAAGAGAACACGAAGATCCAGAGTGGTATGTTCCAAAGGCAGCAGTTTCAGCTTTGATGAGGATTTAAGCTGATTAGATCCAGTCATTTTTTGAGCAATTCCCAAACATTGTTTTAATAAATGCTTTGCTTCATCCTGGTTTGCAACGTTAAAATTTTGCATTTTTTCATCGGAAAGGGGCAATAGAGGCGTATTTTGGTAAGCAGGGGAGGAATGATTTTGAGAATAGTCGATTTCTGTGAGGTTAAGAAGGGTCTTAATTTCATATCTTAAATCGTGGATTTGGTTTTCAAGGTGGGTAATTTGTTGTTGCTTTTGATCTAAAGTATTCTTTAACCCTTCAATTGCTTGCGATGACTCAAGAGTTAATAGTGAAAATTCATCCTGAAGCTCGCGATACTTCTCTTGCCAATGGTGTTCTTCTTGCAGAGCGGTCTGCCTCGCTTCTAAGCTTGTTTCAGGTGCATCATCGATGAACGATGAGACAGGATAGTGGTTAGCCAATAGCAAGCGTTCTCTTGCTCTTAGGCAGAAGAAAAAAAGAAGAGTGCCAAAAAAAAGTAATAGCAATCCCATGCAAAAAAAGGTCCAGCTTGCATTTCTATCCGCAATATTCATGCCGTAAAGGCTCCACATAAAAATGGGAGCCGTATAAAACAAAAAAATAGCGATTGCTAGCGATTCTGATTTCCGCAGCATTTTTAAAAACATGGGTCGATTAGGCAGTTATAATAAGGTAAATGCTTATTATACAAAAATGGAGATTATAATCTTGGCTTTTCTCTTTCTAACGCATTAAGGCAAATTAAACATAGAGAAGGTGAATGCTTCAGGAAAGAAATTTAATAAATCGGAAGAGGTCATGCAGTAAGATGTTTGTTCTTCAGCAGCAGCCTCACCTGCAAGTCCATGCAAGTAAACTCCAAGGCAAGCCGCACTGTGTGGAGGGACTTTCTGGGCTAATAAACCGGCAATCAAGCCTGTTAAAACGTCTCCGCTTCCTGCAGTAGCGAGACCCGGATCTCCAACAGGATTAACATAAATAGGTTCTCCTTTTTTTAAAATAAAGGTAGGTCCTCCTTTGACTACTAAGGTGATATCTTTATCATCAGCATACTCTTGGCACCTTCTTAAGAAGGCGAGATCAAGGGGCTGCTTAGTTTCTAGGGATAATAAACGATGCAATTCCCCATGATGTGGCGTCAAGATCGCCCCTTCGGGAATCACTAATCGGTCTTCTGCGATGATGGTCAGGGCATCGGCATCAATTACACAAGGCGTTTTAATTTTAGATAAAACTTCCCTCAGAAGAGCGCGCGTTTTAGGAAGACGTCCAATACCAGGACCGATGAAAGCTGAGGATGCATGATTAAGGTGGAATAGCACGCTTTCTTCATTGTCCGGATCATAAGCAGTTTTTACTACTTCCCATGGACTACTTGCAAGCTCAGCTTGCATCCCCTCTGGATACATTAATCTAACAAAACCAGCTCCACTTCTTAAGGCAGCCATCGACGACAGGTTCGCTGCTCCTGTCATGCCTGGAGAGCCAGATAAGGCAACAACATAACCTGCGTCATATTTACTGCGGTTACGGATAATTTTTGGTAAAAAGGGCAGCAAAAAATCAATAGAGAGCATCTCAATGGTAGTTGAAAATTCTTCAATTAAATCTCTTGGTAGACCAAAATCAACATGTTTTAGCTTACCAACCTTATTCCATCCTTCTCGTATAAAAAATCCTAACTTGGGAAGTCCTAAAAAAGCTGTTTGAGACGCTTCGATTACTTCTCCTGTTGCTTCCCCTGTTTCTCCGTTCAATCCAGAAGGAATATCAACCGCGATAATAGGAAGCCCAGAATTGTTTGCAGAGGCGATAAAACTTTTGATAGGCTCTGCTACATCTCCTTTAAATCCAGTTCCAAAAATACCATCAAGGATCACTCCATCTTCCGGAAAAGGAATTTCGTCGCCATCATTGACTGCTGTAATCAAACCCCCTTCTTGAGAAAAGCGTTGAGCATTTTGTTGGCAAAGCGGTGAACATTCTGATAGAGGAAAAAGCTGGTAGGCATGCACATGGTAATCCAAAAGCTGCAAATGAGCGCCTGCCACGTAAGTATCACCAGCATTGTTACCCTTGCCACATAGTAAAATGACCTGATGTTCTAATCCAAATCTTTCCGTGAATTCATGGACAATTAAGCCCACACCACTACCTGCCTCTTCCATAAAGACGGCTTCTTGGTGGCCTTCTTGATATGCCATCTGTTCCAGCTGGGACATTTGGGTAGGAGTTGCAATCTTCATTATAAGTGCTCTTCTTTAATGGTTCGCTGCATGAGGGCCGCTGTTGCGGCTTGAGGGCTTAATCCTTCGTAAATAATCTTATGGACAGCTTCAGTAATTGGCATGGGAATGTTGAGCTGCTGGCTAAGCTGTAGGGCAGAAACGCATGTATAAGCGCCTTCTACAACCATTTTAATCTGATCCTTAGATTCAGAAGGAGGGACGCCCTTCGCTAGCAAAAGACCAAATCGATAGTTTCGACTCATCGCAGAGCTACAAGTTAAGCAGAGATCTCCAAGACCAGATAGGCCATTAATGGTCTCAGGTTTACAACCATTTGCTACCGCAAGTTTACGAATTTCGTGTAGACCTCGAGTCATAAGAGCAGCTCTTGAGCTATGTCCTAAGTTCATGCCGTCAGAAATACCACAGGCGATAGCGATGATATTTTTTAATGCTCCCCCGAAGGCAACCCCTTTAATATCACTATTAGGGTAGACACGAAAAGATTGGTTGGTGAAGGTTTCACAAATCAGTTTCATCGCTTCGGGGTGATAGGCTGTGCCAACGACTGAAGTTGGTAGGCTTTGAACTACTTCATTGGCAAAACTGGGTCCACTAATCATACCGACAAGATGTCGAATGTTTTCACCTAAGACGGTGACGGCTACTTCAGGTAAGATTTCACCCGTATGCTGCTCGATTCCTTTTGAAGTGATGACGATGGGACATTTAGGAGTCATAATGGTTTTTAATTGAGCAAGAACTGGCCTCAAGCCAGCAGAAGTCACTGATTCAACGATCAGCTCAGCATTTCTCAGCGCTTCTTCCATGCTTGTGGTAAAATGCATTGTTTGCTTGCGCGTAAAACCTGGCAAAAAGGGGTGTTCTTGACCGTTATTTAATCTTTCGACGAGATCTTGGTCAAGAGACCAGCTTGTGACATCGTGTTGATTAGAGGCAAGCAAAGAGGCTAGGCAAAATCCCCAAGAACCTGAACCTAAGTAGGTGATTTTCATTATAAGTCTCTTTAAATGAATAATTCCTTACTATAGCAATTTTTTTGTTTTATGAAAATTGATAGATTGGGAGGTAGCTAAAGAGCACAATCACAGCCGGAAATGTAGGGCAGGGAGGGGGCTTGTTTCCCTTGCCAATGGCGTTTAAGTTCTCGCGTTGGGTAATAAAACTGAGGATCCAGTTCAAAATGATGATCGGGTGGTGCACAACCTGTCACACGGCTAAACACTTCACGATCACGAGCTAAAAGCATGGCTTGAGCAAAGGTCACATCGTTGCTGCTCTTAACTGGCGCAAAACAGCTACTTCTCGGATATACAAGTAGAGAAACATGATCGCTAAAATTTAAAATGTCAAAAATGAAGTATTCAAATTTCCATGCCATCGTGGGCTTGCTCATTTTTGCTTTTTGGGAATATTTTTGTGTTTTCTTTAGGGCAGCATGTAAGGGGAGCTCCTGATCGTTTAAGCTGATGATTGTCTCCATATTGATCATAAAGAGGCTGATGTTAGCTAAAGGGTAAAGATCGAGTCTCTTGGCGGTTGCCTCCGGCACCTCGCTATATTCTGCAATGGTTAAGTGAGTACCTTTTTTAGCGATTAGCCCCACTTTTTCTTCTGGGGACTCTCGCAAAACGCACTTCCACGTAATTTCTACTTTTGAGGTGACATGTTCATGAATAAGGTGGAGATCAAAAGGCTCTGCTAAAGGATTATCAATCATGACAAAACTGACAACGTTAATCCCTTTTTGATGCCATTTTTTCCAGATCCCTTGATTGATAAATTCTTTTAGCGCACACCCGTTACCATTCGGTCCCATGGCAATGTGATTTTCGTTTGATAAAAAAATTTGTCCCGTTTCATCTAAGAAAGGCAGCGAACCTTGCTTAAAAAGATCAACTTGGTTTTCTTCTAATCCGAAATAGTTATTTTGAATAAGGAAACGGTGAATTTCATCATGGTTCTGGGATGACGTCATGATGGCAAGAGGTAATGCTTTGCCTCCTAATTTGCTTGCTGCTAGAGTTTTTTCACAAAAAATTTGTAAAAAGCTCTTATGTTTAACATTACTTATGGGAAAAAGGGCTTTTGGCTGGGAAAAACCTGCTCTTGAGCCTTGTCCTCCTGCGACGATGAGGCATCCTACAGCTCCTTGATTTAAAAGCTTTTCACCTAGCGTTGGACAGCTTGTTTCATCAACGTAACGGTAAGTGTTAACCGGATGAATTCCTAATGGTTGAAGGGGAAGGTTTTTTAAAACTTTTTGTTGCTTGGCTAAAAGATCTAAATTAATGGTTCGAATTTCTTGGGCTACTGAGTGGTTGAGAAGAGGAGGATGGCCCCATCTCGATAAAAGAAAATTATGGTTGGATTTTTCCATTTTCTTTTTTAAGTGTTTCGCTTTTTGAGACGTTAATGGGAACAACTTCGATCGTGGTTGTAAAATCTTCTTTTTCTGTTTTTGTTTCGCTGACTGATTTCTTCTTGGCAAATCTTTTTATTACAAAGAGGGTTAAAAAGCTTAGGCCTAGGAGACAAAGCACAAAAAGAAGGATGGGTAGCAAAACCAATGCTAAAACAAGTGAGGCGATGAGGAGGCTAATAAAAATGATTTTGCTTAATAATCGAGCCGCTAGTTCTGAAAATTTTTTTTGATGCATAAAAATCCTTAGAGTTCATTCTCCTTGATAAGGTTCAAAAGTTCCTGATAAACCTCCTGTGTTTTAATATTTGTCATGCATGGAAACCCTCTCTTAGGACATTTTCTTAAAAAACAAGGAGAGCAGGGCTGTTTTTTATAAATGACTTTTTCATGATGGTAGGGCCCTGTTCTAGAAGCATCAGTGGAGCCAAAAAGAGCGATTAAAGGGACATGAAAAGCAGATGCTATATGCATAGGGCCACTGTCATTTGTGAGAAAGATAGAGCAGGCATGAATCAGTGCCATTAATTCGCGTAAATTTGTTTTTCCTGCAAGATTCAGAACACGATCAGGTGCATCGCGGCAAATTTCTCGGATGAGAGGGGCTGTCGAATCATCTCCAAAAAACAAGATCCAGGTTTTGGACCTTTCTTGTAGCTTAAAGGCCACTTCGCGAAAACGATCAGGTAGCCAGCATTTGGCAGAGCCGTAAGCTGCACCTGGGTTAATGCCTATGACAGTATCATGGGGCTCAACACCCTGTTTTTTTAAGAAGTCTTGGGCCTTTTTTTTCTCCTGTTCGCCTAAGTACAGTTTTGGAAGGGTTGTTGATAACGTGATTCCTAAGGGTTCAAGCAAGTGCTTATAAACATCAATTTGATGCCACTGATCTAAGGGCTTAGGAAGTGGAATAGCTTGGTCAAGAAAAAGATTTCTGAGCCCATTGGTGTACCCGATGATATTTTGGACGTTGCCTTTCCAGAACCAGAAAGCTGAAGAGAAAGAATTTGTTAGTAGAATCCCTAAATCGTAATGACCCCTTTGTAATGGAGTCACCGCATCACGATGCCAAATTCGATGCGACCAACCACTGGGTTTAGAATAGCTTAATATTTCATCGACGTTGGGGTCGCACTCTATCAATTTGGCAATATTAGCCTGACACATGGCTGTTAGTTTGGATTGTTTCCAAAACTGCTTTAAATCCGCTAAAATGGGCGTTGCCATGACAGCATCACCAATCCAATTGGGCATCTTAACAATCACATTTTTAGGCTGTAGCATAGGAACACCTATAGAAAACCATTCATCATAGGCGACTTATTTATGGTTGTCAAGATTGTAACGCTGCATTAAAATTGATAGGTTTATCAATTAACTTTATTATAAAATAATGAGTTTCTTATCGATAACTCCTAATGTTAAATTCCATAACAAATTTAACAGAAAAGAAATAGACCATCCCCCAGAAATTCAGGCTTTCGATTGGCATCAAGTAAAAACGTTTGCGCCTCGTACAGCTTTTTTTGAATTATTGCTTGCTTTAGACCTTATTAGTGAAGAAGGGCAATTAACAGAAAAGGTGGGGGGGGCCTCATGGATTTGGCCAAATCTAAGTCAGCCTTCTTTGCAGCTTATAGAAGCTTATTGGCAGGGTGAGGAACGGCTTTATTCGGCCCAACTCAAAGCTGAGGTACCCTTTATCCGCCGTGAATTCATTGAATTTCTCATTAATAAAAGAATGATCGATCCAGCCAGCTTTAAAATGGTTGGTTCAGGAGTCTTGCAAGTTTGTGGTTATCGCTACTTCCTAGAGCAACTTGTTGAACTAATCAAGAACCTGTCTTTGGGAAGCGATGCATCCATCGATCAGCTTGAAAAACATCTTGGCCGTGATGCAATACATATTTTCAAAGAGAGTCTTGAACAAGCTAATGATTATGACTTTCGGGTACCACTTGCCAACTTAGAAGGTTCTTTTCAAGATCTCGAATTAGCTGTAAGAGAGTTTTTTATTCAAAAGTTAGATCCCCAGGTGGTGAAAAAAGGTGCTCAGCTATTAAGGGGAAAATTTCCCAAGCGTACCTTTACTGTCGATGATGATCAGACAAAAGAATTAATTTTGTTAAAATTTTTTTTCAAACCTATCGATATCTTTATTGGTGGAGGGGATCGTCAAGATGTCGATAATATGCAGCTTTATCGACTTGGTGAGATGGACTTAACGGTTTACAAAAGTTTGCGAAGAGAGTCTCGTTTTACTAAACGTTCTGTTGAGCTACCTATGGAGGCATTCTTTTCTTCAGCTCCTATGGAAACAATTCCTGATACAGCAGTTAAAAATCAACGGCAGGTACTAGTGGATATTATTGCCGGTATCATCCGTCCAAGCCGCGTTGATGAGATTGATCCGACGGATTGGCTACACGCCCTTATTCACTTCACTAAGGGATCATTCCTCAGCGAGCCCTTGGAAGATCTATTTTTTAAAAAGTTTACTACTGGTCAGAAGCCCATAGAAAAGCAGATTCCCTACTGTTTGCAGCACCTTCCGAGTTTAGACGCTAAATTAGCTTTTTTTTGGAATCTTTTTGCAAGCATGTATGTGCGTCGGCTAGAAAAGAATAATGCCTTAAAGCTCTTTTTTGAGAAGCAGGTAGCTACCCATCCATCCTTAATTTGTACTCTTTTACACTCTTACGTCAAAGATGAGATCTCCTTCCCTCTTTGCCAAGTTCTTCTACAACTCTGTTTGTCTTTCAACTCCTCGTGTTCATTTGAAAAGGGTTTTTTAAGATTCAATAGTTTTTCTTTAAAACGGATGGAAGATGTTTCACCGGATTTTCTAATTGAGAAATTAGGAGAAATTGATCGCGAAAATATCCAAAAAAAATTGTTGGTTTTATTCTCTGAAATGCTTGTATTAGACGAAAGTGTTTCTATCGAGCAAAGATCGCGTTTGCTTCAGTTGGCCTCGTTGTGTCTGCAAAGAGATCAGTCTTATTTACATCAAGTGGCGTTTATTTGGTTTTCAAAAGCGCATACGATGATCCACCCTTTGGGCGAGCAGAAAAAATGGCTGAAGGTTATTTTTAATCTAGCCGGATCTAAGCTGTTAGATTTAAATCAGATTCAGCCTTGCGTAGAGGAAAGCTTAGGGATTAAGACAGGTTCTTTAAAAAAGATTTTGACAAAAAGTCCTCAAAACCTTGTTCAATCCCTAGCCTCTTCTAGACAGTTTTTGTTAAAAGAGCTCAGCTTTGATTTCTGGAAAGAATTAGCGAGGGGACAAGAGGCTAGTAGTATTGCCTCATTAACTTTAGGACTGATCGATCATCTAAAGAAAGATTTTGAAAAGAATTGCTGCGAACTAATCACTTACCTTCATCAATCTAAAGTGATTAATGCGGAAAAGGCATGGCAATTACTGAAAGATTTAAGCTTCAAAGAATCCTTGCTCCACCAAGGACCCCTTATTGATTTGATCAGGCAGCTTTGCGAACATCAAAAGGATCGTTTTCTTCACGGCGAGGAATTGATCAAAATTCTGCTTCAGGTCAACTCGACCGAATTAACAGTACAAGCACTAAAGCAACCTCTCGTGCGAAATGCTCTGATAAGGCATCCTGAATTTCAAAAACTCATGAGCTGTGTTGATCCGCTATCAGCTTACAAAATTTGGGAATTAATCAAACAACAAGCAGATCAATCCTCAGTAAAAAGGTCGGCGGTGATTTCTCTATCCTTACACCTTCTAGGCTGCTTTGAAGAAGATCTTGCTATTTCTCACCGTATCCTATCTTCAGTTGCTCCTCTACTGACTGAAAAAGAAAAAGAAAAATTTAGTCGTTTTGCTAAGAAAATTTACGCTCAATATGAACACGAACCCAACTGGTTGCTATTAACCAAAAAAGATGCGCTTGAGCTTAAAGAGCATCTTTTTTTTCAAGCTATAGAAGACAAGAACAGGGAAGTAGCTAACCGCCTTTTTTTACAACTTGCCGATGAAAAAGCATGTTATCAGGTGAAATCCTTTAAAGAAAAAGCACAAGGATGGGTCAACGATTTGTTGAAAAGCCCATCTCGAAATGATTGGCTTGTTCTTGTCAGAGCGAGCCAAGGATCGCTTTTTGCTCAACATTTCCCAGAAGAATATGCCCTCATCTTATTTTCTCGTTTTCATGAGAAACTTCACGAGCATCAAGGCCTAACGGACACTAGAACTGTTCAGCGCGAGTTGTTTGAAATGCTGCTTTTAATTAAACGTCATGCCTTGATTCAACATGATACCCCCAATGCGCAATTTTCAGCCTTTGCTAGAGATTATCTTTTTTTTCTTACTCATTATTGGTTGCCAGAAGCAGATCAGCATCATCAACACCGGCAGCTATTTGCCCCTTACTTATCCCAGTTGTTAAACAACCTTTTAGATGATATACCCACAGCCATCCAACTATTTGTCAAACTACATACATGCCAATTTCTAACTAAGCCAATAAAAATTGATCCACAAATTCTAAAATCTTTGTTCGATTTTATTATTGAACACCCTATTTCATCATCCTCTTTGAACGTCCTTCTTCTGTATGCGACTGAAGAGCAAAAAGCAAAATTGGTAGAATGGCGTTTTAGCATTAGAGATGAAAAGCAACTCTATCAACTTTTATTACAAAGTAATTTGAATGCTCTTGAATCCTTTATCCATGGTGAAAAACTACAATTGATTTTGCATTGGACGGCATCTACCTTCTTTAGGCAAGACATTAAAGCTTTTGCGCTTCTCTGCTTGAAAATACCTCCAGGCCAATTACCGGATGAGGCCGATCAATTCTTTCATTCGATCAATGGGCTTTTTGAATACTCAAAGGAAGAGATTGATTTGCTGTGTCATCTTTTAAAAAGCAAGAGAGTGATGACTTCAGGGGTATGTGAATGTCTTTCTGACCATATTTCTTTTTTGAAAGAGCGTGTTGATTTTATCTTTGACAGGCTCTTGGGAAGCTTCTCCGAATTGCCTGTGATCCAAGTCCAAAAGCTTTTACTTCTTTTGATCCAGCAGGCCACTGCTCCATGCCGCTTGATTGAAAAGGTCTTACAGCACAAACAGCTGTTGGGTTTTCTTAAGAAGAATGGTCAAAAAAGCCATTTCTATCACGCTCTTTTGAGATTGGTGATAAAAGATAGGGTTAGTTTAACTCCAGGGGAAGTGTTGGCGCTTATTAGGCGCCTCTACGGCAATCTTACACTGGACGATCGGTATCAACTCGCATTGGAGTGTTTAAAAAAGCTTGAAAATATCGCCGATATGGAGGTTCTAAAAGGGTGTTGGTTTTTATGTTTAGATGTTTATTCAGAGATAAAGGGTTTGCCCGATCTAAGGAGATCTTTTGAGAAGCTTGTCTGCCGTCTGATCAAAAAATTAAAGAAAACAAAATTCTTACGAAGTAACTTAGAGAGACTTTTACATCAGGTTCATTCTTTAGAAGTCTCCTCGCCACAGCTTTTACTCGAGTGTCTGTTTGCTATAGAAAAAGGTGATTGCGGGGATAGTCACGCAAAACAAATTTATCTTTTCTGCAAGCTAATTGGGTTGAAAAATCAATGGGACGCAGAAACGATTCGTGTTTTACAAAAGAACCAAGAAGAATTGCGTCAACGACTCTTACCATTAATTCAATTAAAGTCATCGTTTGTTAACCGACTTTTTCTTCACCTGCTGACTGATGAACAAGGAAATATCTACCGCTACTTTAATACTGAGAAAACTCTACCCCTTTTGATACGTATCTTAAAAGAAGGAATATTAAGCGATGACGTGGAAAATTCATTGATTTGTGATTTAAGAAGCTCTTTAGTGTTTATGCGTTATTTATCGCGTTTTGGGAGTGACTTCATTTTATTCAATCAATATGTGAGAGAGTTCTTTAATAAACAACTTCCACTCTTAAGAAAAAGTAATGAACCCTTAGAACTTGAAGCATGCCTAAAGGAGATCCATAAAGTTTGGCTAACAAAACTCAAACAAGATTCTAAATACCTTGGGTTAATTCAAGAGAATAGCTCCCACATTAACGAACTATTTAAAGAAGAGCTGATTCATTTTATAAAGGTAGAAGATCATTCAAAAATAAAAATTGTTTTTCAACTTCTTAAGAAAAACTTAAGGTTCCATTTTAGTGTATCGCCTCTTTTAGGACAGCTTCAGTCTCTCATTTCTCTGCTCATTTTTGATATCGGCTATGGTCATTTAATGAAGCAAGAAAACGGGTCTTTAATTGAACCAAGCTTTTTTTCCCGTTATGCCTACGACTTATACAATGTCCAAGCTTTTGCTATCGAACACTTAAGCAAAATGTCTACTCATCCCTTTGCTCTTAATGGTGGTTGGTATGCCCTCCCTAAAAGCAGTAAGAAGGAAGTGATTGAAATAGTAATCCGAAGCCTCTCTAAGAGAGAATTTGAGTACTTTAAGTGCGTATGTGACTACCTAATTGTTTTCCAAGAAATAGATCCCGATCCTGGTTACTTACAAAAGCAATACAATGGTCTTTTTAAACGGATGCGCGATGAGCCAAGCTTAGTTGCTAATGGCTTTTGGGCAGGTATTTACCAGTATTACAAGGAAAATAATGCTTTGCTCTCACTGCCCTTCCTGCATGAATATCTGGAAGTGGCCTACCATTACTTTAGACACCTTCGCGAAGAGAATGATAAGATGTTTTTTTATCCTTTTGCGATTGGTCCTAATAAGCAGGAAGCAAAGGAGCGCCTTGAGAAATGCCATTTGGTCATTTATCAAGTTTTTTGCATCCTTCATGAAGAGCATCCGAAATGGGGAGAAAATTACGGCTCTCTTTTTCATCACATTAAGAGGCTTCTAGAATGTATTAGTATGGCCCAAATGTTAGAGAATTTTCTCAATATGACCAACCACCCCTGTACCTGTATTGAAATTAATGCTCTTCGCCTTTACGAGTTATTATTAAAAATTAAAATTGATACAGGTCATTCTTTCTTCCTTGAATATAGGGAGCTCCTAAAAACATGCTTTATAAAAGCGCAATTAGTGTTTTTCCCGACATCTCTTGATGTTAGCAAAATTTATGATTCCATTTTAAATCCGTTTAATTTCGAGTATGTGGTTAGTTGTGAGAGTAGAGCGACTCTGACAAGAACATTGCAAGCGATTAAGGAAGATCGTTTAAAAGAATTTCAACAATTGAACTTTCCATTTAGCTACTTTAACTTCACTCAATTGGCTTGTTTAGCCGGTGCTAAAGAGATCCTTGCCTTTCTCTGCAGCAATTATCCTGAGCAAATGAAATTAGACATGAATATGACAGCACTGGCAATTGCTGTAGCTAAGGGCGACGAAGCACTAACACAATTTCTTTTACAAAAAAGCCAGAACCTTATCGATGATGAGGCTCTGGCTCATTCCCTTGGCTTGGCAATACTCGTATTACCTCCTGATAAGGCTGAGAAAATGTTTGACCTTTTTCAATTGAACCTCCCTCTCCTAAGGTTAAATGCAATTTGTAAGATCATCATCCCATCATATCAATTGACGATCATCCATATCGCTGCCAAAAAAAGACATTTGGCTATTTTCAAAAAGCTGTTTGATGCTGGCTTACCTTTAGGTAGAGAAGATGACCAAGGGAATAACCCTTTACATTTTATTTTACTTAACGAGAATGCATCTGAATCAGACCAGGCTTTAGTTTCTTTAGCTGTTCGAGCGAAAGCAGATCCTTTAACAAAAAATCATCAAGGAGCCGTACCTCTGTTTTTAGCTTGTCAAAAGCAGGATCGATCTCTATTAGCCACTTTAATTGATATTGAGGGCCTTTTTCCCGCCTTTTTGCTTTTTTGCATTAACGCAGGCAATGAGATAGCTTTTAAACAGATTTCTCAACTTTTTGAAGAAAGGTATCCTCAAAGAAAGATTAAAGATGTTTATGATCAATTACTTCAAGGAGAAAAAAATCTATTACACTTCGCCTCTTTAATAGGCGAATACTCGATTGTCAAGGAAATCCTGGCTTCTGGAGGTGACCCAAGCATCCGATCACAGGTTCAAACTCCCAGTGGAGCAATAATGGATCGAACCGCGTTGGAGTACGCTCTAGGCCATCAATTCTCAGATGTTGCTGAATTAATCCTAGAAAAAGAAATCGAGTTGGTGGTGGGCATGGGGAAGGAAGTAGAGATTCGGCCTTCCAAATCGCCTTTGCACTGGGCAGCTACAGGACGACCTAGCAAAAACATCATCAAAAAGCTGCTAAGATGGGGACTTTCGTTATTAAATGTTGACGAGCAGGGAGACACCCCTCTTCACATAGCTATTTGCAATAAAAATGTAACTCTAGCCCAGCAATTGATTAATTATGCTAAGAAAAAACATCTATTAGAGCAACTGATCGATTCCCCCAACCGGGCAGGGAATACCCTCCTTCATCTTGCAGCCCAACAAGGGCTTACGGAAATTGTGTTAATTCTATTGCAAAGTCAAGCTAGGTTGTTGAAGAACAAAGGTGGTAAAACGGCAGCTGACATAGCAAGGAGCGAAGGATATGACACTCTTGCCTCTATCATTGATCGCTCTGTTGAGCAGCGAAAGCAAAGAAAAGGACATTAAGCTCCTCTTCCTATGTTTGCATTGTCAAGATAGCTAGCTTTCTAATAAAGTTATTAGATTAGGTAATTAATTTGTTAACTTTTTATGAGTTTAATATCTTTAACGGGAACCAATAATAAAATATTTTTTAAAAGCCAGCGCTTTGGACCTCGAGGAAGCGATAACTCAGAGCTGAATACGATAGAAAAAAATCAAAATAGGCCTGTTTGGGAGAAGTTACTGATCCTATTTAAAGACAGGGGAATGATGAATGAGGCTCGTCAAATCCATGGTGAACTCCATCGGTTGACATGGCCTAGTCTTTCGCATTGTTCTCAACTTAAAGCCTTTTGGGAAGAGGAGGTAGCGATTTACTCCGAGAAACTCGGAGAAAAAATTTCTTTTCAAAGACGTGAGCTTATCCAATGGCTAATGAATGATCATTTGATCGATCTGCATAGCTTAGAGCTCGTGGGCTCAAGCGTTCTTCTTTTTTGCGGGCTAGAGTATTTTCTCAAACTTGCCGCTCAAGTGCTTGATTTGCAAGTTGAACAGCTCAAAGAGTTGCTTGGTTATGAAGACCTTATCATTTTGAAGAAGGAGCTAGAACATGCCAATGATTTTGACATAAGGGTGAAAGTCCAGGTAGGCCAGCAACAATATTTGCAAAGAATAGTCAAGTCCATCACTGCTTTTTTCACCACAAAACTAATCTTAGCCCCTTCTGTCATTAAAAAAGCAATGAGTTGTTTTGAAAATAGTAGCGCTCCTCTTCAACAGGCTTTTTTACTAGAGCAGATGATTGCTCGTTTTTTTGTGAAGGAGATCCCTATCTATGATGGTGGTAATGACTATCATCTTTATAAATTAGGGGATATGGACTTTATTTGTTACGAGTCTTTAGCTCGCCGGGCACGTTTTACCAAGCACTCTTTAGTCCTGCCTATGGCCCCTTTCTTTTTAAATGGATGTGACCTGGTTGTCAGACCATATTCAAACCAAAAACTCTCCAATGGGGTCATATTTTTAGATATTCTTACTCATTTTGTTCGTCCTTGTGATCTCGACCGTCTTGAACCTACGGATTGGCTAAGGTCGATCTCTCATTTAACAAGAGGCGCCCATGTAAGTGGAGAATCCCTTGCCGCTATGATAAAAAAATTTCAGAGAAGTACACAGCCATTAGGGAAACAAATTAGCTATAGCTTACAGCATTTGCCCAAAGAAAAGTTGTCTATGGCAGCTTTTTATTGGAATGCTTTTTACACACTTTTAAATTGTGATCAGCTTCCCATCAAGCAGCAAAACTCTCTTTTAGATTGCTTCAGCCAACACTTACCACGATCAATAGGAGAGACCTCAATCGGCATTCTATTGTATGCTGTTAAGCAACAACATTTAGGTCTGCCTCTCTGTCATTTTATATTGTCCTTGTTAGCTAGATGTCATCGAAGGTTCACTCTTGTTGGTCACCAAGCTCTCATCCAAGGAGTAAATAGGCAATTCACTTGTTATCTTTTAGAGGACACCATTGGAAGGAACGGGTTAGCTATACTACAGCAAGACAACAAGGCCAAGGAATATCTTAGTAGCCTTTTACAACAAATGCTGGTTGATGGCGTTTTGGATATTCCTCAGGATCATGAAGGTTATTTTTATTCATTCATTGATAAGTGCCGAGATCCAAAGATCAATAGCCTACTATGGCTGAGTTTAAAAAGGGACCACACAAATGAGCTTATTTTAAGTTCTGCGTGGGTTTGGCGAGCAGATACAAAGGTTAAGGAGCGCTACCTTTTCAAACTAGGCCATCGGCTTAGGTTTTCTGAAAAAGAGTTGATTGAATTGTGCAATCAACCGACCTATCTGTCCTTTTTAGAAGGGATGTATCAGAGCAAAAAGATAACGGAAGCATTGATCTTAAAGAGCTTATGTTCAAAAGATGATGGTTCTGATCAACGAGAAGAAATTAAGCAATTTTTAGCCTTTTTCATTAAAATATCTAAAGGAAATTTTACTTCAAAAAAAGATGCTACCCATTTTTTAGAGGCAATCACAAAGCAAAATGATGGAATGTTGACGTCATCGTTATTTAAAAACAAGCCTCTTTGCCAACAACTGAAGTTTCATTCTCTATTTTTTTCACTCCTTTATTCATATTGCTATCAGACAGAGATTGAGCTAAAGGAAAAGGTTAGGTTATGGACGGATTATGGATCCCATTGGAAGAAAGAAGCTGATGGGGCCAATTACTACGAGATGACCATTGCATTACTGAGTAGTAGCGAAAGTTTACCCCACTTTTTTTGTTCGATCATGAAAAAGTTAGTAGCGGAAGAGATTCCTCTAGCATGGAAGAAAAAGGTTAGCCAGCTTCTTGGCCACTTTTTAATGGATTATCCTGAATATGAGAAAATTTTCTCCAAAAAAAGTTTACTACAAGAAGATAAGCATGCACTAGATCTCCATCAAATAGAGAGATTGCTAAAAAGAGAAGATTGGAACCAAGCTCAGCAACTGGCTTTGAGGTATTTAGAAGATCCAAAGATGGCACAGGATAAGCAGTTTCAAAACTTCGTTAGTTTGATCCTTGCTCATTTTTTACGTAATCCAAGTAATTTTCACCTAACAAAGGCTTGTGCAATCATCAAGAAACCCCGCTTCATCAAGTATCAACATGAAAAGGGTTTAAAATGGATTATTTCTCTTTTGGAGACTTACTGTCGTTTTTTTCAGCTTAATTACGAAGAATTCAAAACATCTTCGTTGCGGCTTATCATTGATATCATTAACATTAGTCTCCCCAAATTGGCTCAAGGGTCACAGCCTTTAATCGCTCGTTTTGCTCGAGCCTATCTCATCTTCCTGCAGAATTTTTATTCAAAAGATTCCTCGTTACAACAAGTGCAGAAAGCAACCATAAAAACCTATCTGCCCAGTTTACTGGCTAGCCTTTGGCATGAAAAGTCGATACCTGAGTCACTAGAATTGCTAAAAGCAGCCCATCTCTTTCAGCTTCCTTTTCATCTAGCTAGCGAAACAACGCTTTTACTCAATCAAATGTTTTTAGAATACTTACAACAGGGCTACCAAGACGAAACATTTCGGAAAATCATTTTATATTATGCAAAAATTTTAAATGTCAATTGCCTAGAAAAAGCGGCTAGTTATTTTTATGAGCTCCAGGATAAAGATCATTTAGCAAAGCTGTTTTGTACGGCCAGCCCCACCACTTTAGAATGGTTAGCTTCTTTAGAGAAGGGGTTGTTCTCAGTGCAATGGCTTGTTGGTGTGAGTAATAAGGATGATATCCTTAAGCTATTTGAAGCTACAAAGAGCTTTTCTCACCCAAAATGGAAGGCCTTTTGGAAAAATGAAGCAATCATTAGAGCTGACAAAGAGGAATTCGACCTTTTTCTCGGCTACTATTTTTTATTTCCAAAAGAATGGGGGGCCAAGGAGTTGGCTCAATGTTTCTTAGCCTTACAGGCGCGCAATTGCTTGACAGAGGAAGAGGTTAAGTTCTTACTTCACGTCATTAAAAGTCGATTACTTAGTTTAGATGACCCCTTAAGTGCTCTGCTTCCTCATGTCCATCCGCTAGTCACATGGTCCTCGATGAGTGAATGTTTAGATCTAGCCACTCTTTATCTCAATTCCGCTAGCTTTGCCCCTTTTCTGGCTAAGATTATTTCTTCAAAAAGATGTTCTGTTATCCAACTCATGCAATGGCTAGAGCAAGCTGCTTTACCTGACATCTTTCAGGTAAGGGAAAATTTAACGCTAGAGCATCGTTTAACCTTATTTCAAACATTGGTTCAAACGTTAGTAAGGAAATGGGAAGTTAAGTGGTCGCACATTAAATCATGGCGTTTAATTTTGTCTTTTAAGCAACATTGCTTGCAGCAATTAAATGATTTGGCCAAGGAGTGTATTCAGGAAGATATCTCTCTTGGTGAAATTTTTTTAGAAAGCAGTGAAAGTAGTTGTTTAAAAGAAGCGACACTTTATTTTGTGGAAATGGCGCATAGAGTCCATGTGAATAAAGAGGGGATTTCTCAACTAGATGTTATTGTTTTCAAAATGCTTAAAAAGCTGCGCCAAAATAAACACTCGGGTGGTTCAAAACTAACATTCATCCATCAGCTTTTGCGCGTTCAGGATCAGCCTTCGCCTGAGTTGATCCTCCAATCGATCCTCATTTTATCAACAGAAGTAACAAGAGATCATTATTTTGCTATCATGCGTCTTTTTGTTAACCTTAATCAAAATAAAAATCTATTCAATGATGCTTTTTTGCGCTTATTTCAAGAACAGAAAGAGGCGATAGCTAAAATCATCCAACGGTGCACTTTAACAAGCTCACCATTAGTGGAAAGCTCTTTACTCAATCTACTCATGGTTTGCCAGCCACTTTTAAATGAACAGTTTAATCCCTGCTTAAGGAAGTTAATCAGTAAGCGTCTCAAACAGTCGATTTTACATTTAGATAGCCAATACATCCAAGTTAGCTTGAAACTTTTTTTTGAATACATGCACTGCTTTCAACACGATTTACATCCATTCAGTCAAGCCGTTGAAGCTGCTTTACAAGCATATATTAAATTATTACTCCATGAACGGGATGTAGAGAAGTCAAGCGTTAGTCCGGAATTTACTTTTGAGGCTCTTTTAGAAAGAGCGCATCTTATTCTTCATGCGCAATGGGCTAAAAAGCCAAGGAGAGAAAATGAAGACATCTGCATGTGCATTTTGAAACTTTGTCACAGGCTAGTAGAAGCATTTTCAAAAAACCCAATTTGCTTGAATAATGAGTCATATATTAAAAAAATCTATGCTCTTTTCAATACTAATTTCAGATTCTTATACCCCAAAGCCAGTGAAGAGCATAGGCTAGACTTATTGACCAAATGGTACCTCATCGAGGTTGCTTACGCGGATACTTTGAGAGGCTCTGGGGCCAAAAACTTAGTCAGTCAATTTAGTGTGAATAGCATTAGTGAGATCTGTTTTTTTGAATTCCTAGAATCTTCATGGGTAGTTTTTCTTTTAAGTAAACAGGCTCAGCAGCCTTTAAAAGAGCCTCCTTTACGCTGGTCTTGTTTGCCACCAGTGTCTAAAGGGAATGTTGTAAGTAAAGCCTGCCGCTTATTAATGAAAATTCCCACGATGCCCTCTTTGTGGTGTATTTATGATTTGTTAGCAAAGTATCATAAGGACTTATCGGCTAATCAGCTCGTAACCATTTACGAGGAAGTGTTTGGGTGTTTGATGCAATGCTCCCTTGATGGCTCTCATAGAAATAACTTATGGTTAAAGTTTTATGATTTAACCCGGCAAAGTCAACGATTACCTGTAGCATGCTTAAAGGCTTACCTAGATGTTGCTTGCTCGATCTTTTATTTAAATGAAAGAAAATCAACAGATTACACGATCATGCTTAAGCGCTATTTTATTGTTTTTGACAGAGAGTCCATTGCAGCGCGCATGCAAGACCAACGTGTTATCATTCAACAAATGGCTAAAGTCTTATTTAGAGAGTCTAAAAGATGGGAGAAGGAGTTTCAATCTTTTTTACACTATTTAGAGGTCCTGATTTTGATCATTGAACTCAACAGCCAGCTAAGGCAAGCTTTTCCTGCATCTGATCCAGCAAATGAGGGATTAAATTTTGCAGACATCTATGGCTTGATTCAAAATCTAGATGCTTCTTTTGCTAGTGCTGAGCAAAGAGCTAAGTTAAAAGATTTACAAGAAAGTTGTTTACTTAATGCTCATAGTTTGATTTTTCCTAGCAAAAGACTACTAGATCAGCTCTTTTGTATTCCTTTGCCAAGCATCGAAAAGATGCCTGTCTATTTTTCATCTAAATGGAATCCCGCATTGTTAAATTTAGAGAAGAAACAGCTTCTTATCGAGAAATTACAACAGCTGAAGGAAGACAATCTAGAGAAGTTCATTGACGACCCTATCGATTGGTCTCAACCATGGTTTTCGTCCTATCATATCCTTCATCTTGCATGCTGGTATGAGTCTACAAGAACCATGGAGTGGTTGATCAAGCACTATCCCTGCTTAATAACGGATAAAAGTTACGGACATAGCTTTTTAGAAGTCTTCTGTGCAAAAGGTCTAATCGATGATCTAAGAAAATATTTTGACGTTTTTAAAAGTCATTCTAACCTTAGCGATTTTGCTAATGGCTTAGGGGCTGCCATTCATTTTCAGTCTGAGGAAAATGCTCTTCTTCTCTTAGACCTTTACCAAGTTCACTTTGAGCACAATAGGTTAGTTGATTTAATAAGCCAGTTGTTGCCAAATGGGTTACCTCTTCCTCATTTCGCTCTTGCACTGGGAAAATACTCTTACTTTTTGAGACTAATGCAATTTAAGGTAGATCCAAACTTAGCGGATATAAAAGGCAATACACTCCTAAATTGTCTTGTCTCTTACACCGTACTGGATCAGTTAGGATCTGAAAAAAGGATGAAGAGGATTGCTTTGGAACTGATTCAGTTAAATGCGAACCCGTTGATTAGGAACAATGATCAGCTCTCCCCACAAGAAAGTGCTTGTCAAGGTAAGCTAGTTTTCTTATTGGAAACATTGATTACTCATCGATCACATATTCTTCCTTTACTCTTTTTTACAGTCAAAAATGGCCTTATCAAGGCCTTTAAAGAGCTTTCCGCGATTTATGAACAACAGTTTGCCACGCAAGATGAGCCATTGGAAAAATTGTACAATTCTAGAGATGAATTTGGTGCAACGCCTTTCTTAGTCGCTTGTGAGCTTAATCAGGCAGAAATTGTCGACTTTGCTTTACAAAGAGATGCTTGTCCACTCACAAGGGACGCGTTAGGGCGTAATGCTTTGGAGGTCGCTTTAGATTGCGATGCGGTAGAAACTGCTAAAGTGATTTTTAAAACGATCTCTTGTCCACTTAGCCTATCTTCGGATGAAGAGTTGATCCATCCTAAGCAACCCCATTTCACAGCTCTTCATATGTGCGTCAAGAATAAAAAGAGCACCATGGCAAAAAAATTGCTTCAATTTGGCTATGATTTGCTTGCAAAAGATGCTCATAGAAATACACCCTTGCACCTTGCCGCTAAAGCTCAAAATACGACGATCAGCCTATGCTTTATCAAGCACGCCTATCGGTTAAGTCTCTTAAATGAATTGATGGGTTCTAAAAACTTATCGGGAAAAACTCCTTTAGACCTTTTTAAATCCAGTAAACAAACGTTGGTGATAGATCAGCTAAAACGGTTAGATTTTTTTAAAAAAAAGCGTGGGGGAGGGTATTAGAATAGATAGCCAAAAACCATCCAAATGTGAAGAATAGTTAGAAACAACATGGGGGAGCAATGCAAGAATTATTGAAGGTCGGAGATACAATCCCATCCTTTCAAATCAAAGACTTTGAGGAGAGATTAGTGACTCGAGAAGATCTTTTAGGTTTGCCTTTTGTTCTTTATTTTTATCCTAAAGATGATACTCCCGGTTGTACTAAAGAGGCTTGTGAATTTAGAGATGTGATGGATAGCTTTGATGATATTGAGATCAACGTGTTTGGTGTTAGCCCTGACCGGCCAGAAAGCCATCAAAGGTTTGCTGCAAAATATGAACTCAATTTTCCTCTTCTATCAGATGAAGGTAAAAGTTTAGCCCAACGATGCGGTGTTGTTGACGAATCGGGAAAAATAATAAGAACCACATTCATTTGTGACAGCGATGGAATGGTTCTTTGGGTAGAGCACCCGGTCAATGTTTCCGGTCATGTACAACGCGTTTTAGAAGCAATAAACGAGGTATTGTCCTGATTACAGTAACCATTCTAACAAAGAATAGCCAAAAGTATTTAAAGGAAGTGCTTAAGGCTTGTGAGGCCTTTGATGAGGTGGTAATTTTTGATAACGGGTCTTGCGATCAGACATTAGAAATTGCACAGCAATTTTTGAATGTCAAAATTCATGAAGGGGTTTTTAAAGGCTTTGGCCCCACCCATAATGAAGCATCACAACTTGCGTCTAACGACTGGATCCTTTCTATCGATAGTGATGAGGTTTTATCTAACGACCTAGTTCAGGAAATTAAATCTCTTAACCTCGATAAAAGAGCTGTTTATGCGATTTCACGGCATAATGAATATAATGGCAAATGGATTAAATGGTGTGGGTGGTCCCCTGATTATCAGGTACGTTTATATCATCGGAAGATCACTGCATTTAGCGAAGCACAAGTTCATGAGTCCGTGATTGTTAAAGGTTTAAACACGGTTAAATTAAAGCACCCATTGAAGCATTTTTCTTACGAAGGAATAGAAGATTTCCTTTCTAAAATGCAATCATACTCCTCACTATTTGCCGCACAAAATAAAAGTAAACAGAACTCATCTCCTTTTAAAGCCCTTATCCATTCATGGTTTGCTTTTTTTAAAAGCTACGTTCTCAAAAGGGGCTTTTTAGGGGGATATGAAGGCTTTTTAATCTCCATGTATCAGTCACACACCGCCTTTTATAAATACCTGAAATTGTACGAGCGTCAAAGCAGGTGCCGGACTTTGTCTAAAATACGCCGATGCCCGGAAGAAAAAGCCACTTTTGTGAGTTGCTCGGCCGATAACCATTCATAATCGGCTAAATTTTGCGTGGGTGTTACATGAAAAAGGGTAGGGTAGAGCTCTGCTTGAAAGCGAGTGAACGCGTGCCTTTCTTTGGGCAAATTGGTTTGCAAGTTAATCTTTAAATGATAAAGAGTTTCAATCTTTGCTCTTAGGAGAGCGGGCTCTATCTTTTCTAGATCAAAATAGGGGAATTCATAGAGATCAGCCATGAGTTTTCCTTTCTCCCCTTTTCGAACAAGTAGTTTTTGATTATAAAGGCAGATAGCCACAAACCTTTCAAGATGGGTGACAGAGACTTTCTTATTTTTTATGGGAAAGTTTTCTGCAGTGCCTGAACGAAAAGCTTGACAATAGCCTTGTAAAGGGCAAGAAGTGCAATGCGGCTTAGTTTTCTTACATTTCGTTGCTCCCAATTCAATAATTGCTTCACTGACAATCCAAGGCTCTTGTTCGGGAAGGAGCTCCTCTCCTTTTTTTCTTAACCAATTCAAACTGTTTTGTTTAGATACATCCTCTTGGTAGGCAAAGTAACGGGAGAGAACACGGATTCCATTCCCGTCTAAAGGAAATGTTTTTCGATGAAAGGCAAAGCTTAAAATGGCATTAATCGTGTAAGGCCCAAGGCCTTTGATTTCGTTTAAAGCCTCATAGGTATCGGGAAAGATTCCACGATGCTTGTTCAGGATCAGTTTTGCACCTTCATACAAATTCCTCGCGCGGGAGTAGTAGCCTAAGCCTTCCCACATCTTAATCACTTCTTGGGGGGTGCTTTCGGCCAAACTTCGCAATGTTGGGTAGCGAGCCAACCATCGATGATAGAAAGGAATAACCACATCGGCTTGTGTTTGTTGCAACATGACCTCTGAAATCCAAATTTTATAGGGGTCGGTCGTTTCTCGCCAAGGGAGCAATCTTTTTTCCTTTAGAAACCATTCTTTTAATTTTTTTAAATCAGACTTCGGCATGCTTTTTGCATTATGAGTTGTAAATAGAAAGTAATTATATGAAACCAAAGCCTCAAAGAAAAGCAATAATTCTGAGAAGGATTTTAGCGAATTACTCCGAGGAGACGCAGGCAATTTTGAAAGAAGACCCAAAGTACTTTAAAAGAATTTTAAAGAGTAAAAGCAAGTTAATGGAGATTTTGCGTTCACTAGAGTCGAGTCATTAAAATGTGTTCATAGCCCTCCTCCTTAAAGGTGCTCGTTAGGATGACGGGCACTGAGGCAATTATCAAGTTTTTGATAATTGCCTTTTTTTATCATTATTTTCAAAAATTTGATTGACATTTTTTTAAATTTAAAATTATAAATCAATGTTCTACCTCGTCTTCTTCTGCTTACAGAAGAAGCTTCACTAATGACACCAATCATCGCATTTTTACTAGAGGTATATGCAAACGCATGTTTGGGAGTAAGAATGCCATGGTTAAAAGATGAGTGGAAAAAGATCTATGCGACTTCGATTCTCAATCCTTCTTACCTGTATGTTGCTTTTGTTCTCTAATGGATTTGCTGAAACTAAGCAGGCGAAAATTCAGGCTAAAACAACCTATAAACTCTATCATCGTTCTAATCGAGTAGCCGTTGTTTATGTCTGGGATGGCGATCGCATCGCAATGAGACAAGGGTTTGCTTATAGCCCAGAAGGGGTCATTGTCATAGAAGTGAATGATGACGGTTATGCAGATGATATTAATGATTTAAGTGGCGTGACCTACAGACAAATTCGATATATTACGCCAAATCCAAAAAATCCTTTTGGTCCTTCACTAAAAATAGAAGAAAAAGTGCTTGATCTCAGCACAGGACACGAGCTTTTAGAAAGGGCCTACCATCATCATTTTTCTCCCCAAGGCCATTTAATCAAACAGGAGATTTTTGATGCAAATAAGCAGCTTGTAGCTACTCTTGAATGGGAATACGATACCGATGGAAGAGTGATTCGACGTCAAAATCAACTAGGGGATCAGATCGTCTACTTGTATGACAATAAAGGAAATTGCACTCTTGAACATGGGCCAAGAAAAGATAAGCACAAAGAAAATCTATATGATGGTCAGGGTAGATTAATTCAGGAGAACGAGGTTTACCCGGATACTACCCTGTCTAAAAAGTTTCGCTACGATTCTTCGGGGCGCATGATTGCTGAAATCGACCATTACGGGCATGAAAAAAATTACATCTATGATAGCAGTGGTTGTCTCACTCAGATTATCGAGCCTTTGGTTTTGGATGAGACAGGGAAGCCTGTAAGACCAACAACGACTTTCTCTTATAATGAAAAGGGACAACCCTACCTCAAAAAAGATCCTAAAGGCCATATTGTAAAGGCTGCTTTTGATCCGAACGGCAAAATCTCTGAGCTTTTTTATCAGGATGGATCGGAAGAAAAATTTGAGTACTCTCCTCATGGTGAATTGACAAAGCATGTATTGAGAAATGGCTGTTTCTACCGCTATATCAGGGATTATCAGGATCGAGTTGTTAGTACCGGGTACTATTCTTCGCAAGGCTCCCTTTTATGGCAAACAAGTGCTGAATATAACGCCTTTCATCTCGTTTCTGAAACTGACGCCTTAGGTCATGTCACCTACTACGACTATGATGTTTTTGATCGACTAATAAAAAAAGAAAAGCTAGGCCAGGTCACTTGCTATGAATATGACGCCCAAGGACGTGTGAATAAAAAAATGGAGAAGATAAATGACGATGAGATGGTCATTTATTGTTATCAATATAATGCCCTCAATCAGCTTGAGGAAGAAAAAACGATCAGAGGGAACGAATGCTTTAATCATAAAAAATATTTTTATGACCCAGAAGGAAACCTAGTGAAAGAAATGCACTTCAATGGCAATGAAAAAGAGGTTTATCAGACGATCTATACTTCAACAGGCAAACAGGTGATCGAGCCTTGCGGCCAAGCTCATTTTATAAAAAATCACTATTCTTATGTGAATCAATTAGGACAATGTGTTCCTTGTGAGGAAGTGATCGATAGCAAGGGATGTACAACGTTTCTAATTAAAGACGCTCTTGGTCGGCTGGTAGAGATCACAAAAAAGGATCCATTTGGGAACACCTTGCAAAAGAAAAAAAATTATTATGACCTGCTAGGGTGTATCTCGCGGGAGATAGAAACAGTGTTTCATCCGGACAACTACAGGACCGAAAATGTAACTCAGTATGAATATGATTCAGAATTAAGATGTATTGCTAAGATTGAGAAGGCGACATCTATTCGTCCTTTGAAAACCCATTACACCTATAATATTTTAGGCCAACTCATTTGCATTGAAAAACCTGCCGGTAAAAAAATTAAATATAATTATAACTCTTCTGGTTTAGTGCAGGCTGTATATGCAAATGATTTATCCGTTTTCTACACCTTTAATTATGATAAGAAGCAACGGTTAATAAGCGTAAAAGATGAGTTAACGCAAAAGGTTCTTACCCGCTCTTATGATGCATTTGATCAACTCGTTGAGGAGAAGTTACCGACGGGACTTGGTATCAGCTATCAATATGATGCTGCTCACAACGTTACTTTGAAGACTTTATCTGATCAAACCAAGATAAAATACCAATACGCTTATGGGCTTTTGAAAGCGATTGAAAGATTGGACGCAGACGACACCATTCTCTATGTTCATTCGTATGACCAATATGATAAAATGCAAAGGCCGACCACTGAAACCATGTTAGATCGAGCAGGGAAATGCTTTTACAAATATGGTAAACAGGGGTTTTTAAAATCAATTACGTCCAAACACTACAAAGAATATATTCCTAGGGACGGTTGGGATCCAAAGGGCAATTTATTAAAACGTACCATTTTAGATTGCAAAGGTAAGCACGAAATTTTTTACCAGTTTAACTTTTTAAATCAGCTCATTAGCGAGTTTGGAGCTAGCTTTAGACATACTTTTAAGTACGATTCTTTATCAAAGCTTGTCTCGGTAGATGATCAGAGATATGCGTACAATCTCTTTCAACAGCTTGCTGAAGATAGAGAAGACCCTATTACTTATGATCTAGATGGTAACATCACATCGATAGGACTGAAAACTTTCTCATATGACGCTTTGGGTAGGTTAGTAAAGGCTGGCTTAGGCGATACTCAAGTAGAATATGCCTACGATGCATTCAATCGACGATTGTCCAAGTTCATTTACACACCCAAAGATGAAATCCGCTTAGATTTTCTCTATGATCATCATAAAGAGGTGGGATGCTATGAGAATGGAGAGCCAAGAGAATTAGCTATCCCGGGAGATGAAAACTCGTCTTTCCCATATGTCGCTATCGAATTGCGAAAAACCCCTTATGCTATTATTTATGATGTCTTAGGAAATGTTTCCACCATTTTGAATCATACAGGTGCAGTACATGAAGCGTACAGGTTTTCTAAAATAGGGGAAGAAGAAGTTTTTGATAGGTCCGGCATTACCAAAAATGCCGAGAACCCTTGGCGCTTTGGCAGTATGCGTTTTGAGAAAGAAACGGGGTTCTATTTTAATGGTCATCAATATTACAACCCTCAAATAGGTCACTGGTTAACTCGCAAGCCTGATCGGATTTGGCAGGATTAGAGTTCTGCTATTTTTTCTAAAAACAGGGGAATACTAGCTTGAATTTCCTTAACCCTATGATCCCAGGTATGTGAAGCCGCCACCCTTTGCTTTGCTAGATGAACACTTGCTTGTCTTTTATTTTCATCTTGAAGGTATAGTTGAATGATCTGCTCTAACATCAAGCGATTTTTAGATGTGTAGGAAATCACTTCGCATTGATTGAATTGTTGATGAAGATACGGCGTTTCATTTGTTACCAATAATGCATTACAAGCGATACCCGTAAAAATACGTTCATGGGCTCCATATTTAAACATAGGGGAGCTATTAAGCACGATCTTACTCCTCCTCATAATTTCAATTGCCTGCTGGAATTGGACTGGCTTATGAAAATGCACATTGGTATTTTTTATGTATTTTCTCCAGATGGCATGGTCTTCTCCGAAAATATGAATAGGAACATGTTTGATGGACCTAAGCAGCTCAACCCTATCTTTCCCTCTAACGTAAAGGTCTAAATCGGTTAACAACTGAAAGTATTCTTTTTTGGCAAACTTCGCAGGTGGTAAAGCAAAGGATAAGGCTGTTTGATAAGCAAGGTTAGGCTGTTCTAAAACAGCTTCAGCACAATCCAATAACGTTTGAATCCTTTTTTCTTCCATGCTCGCCTTCCATTTCTCTAAAATAGCCTGGTAATCAATAGGCGAACCAAAAAAAACGATTTCATAGAGCGTTTGCTCTTGAGGCAGTGATAGAAGTTTCTGGTCTACCGCATGAGGGAGGAAGAAAGCTTGATCGAAGCCCATTTCTTTAAAGGTTGTACAGGAAACAGCATCTGGGCAGGTAATGATGTTATAGGGCGATTTTATAAGATCAAGAAAAAAATGGGCGGAGTCAACAAGACAGCATAGATGGGGGATACCAATCATATCAGATAGGAACTCCCCCTTTTCATTTGGTAGCAGCCCATTAAAGCTTAGGGTAAAATCTGGTTGACTGGCATAAATTTTCTTTAGGAAGGGCAGTAGATGACTGTCAGTAGGGATGATTAGCTCGGTGGATAGACCCGCCCTTTCAAAAGCAATCATTAAACTGTGCGTAAAGTGATTGAGGACATCATATCTGCTAAGAGTGTTAGGAAAAAAAACAATGTGGTCGATGGTCATCTCATCGATAACCAGTTTTTACGAGCACCCAGCGTTTTGGATTTGCGATCTTTAGCTAACTTAACCGCTTGCTTAGTTGCTTTCCTTTCTTTGTAATCTTTAGGAGATAGCCCGCTTAAGGTTTCTTCCAGAGACTCCCTACGTTGCTGCAGCCCTGACCAAACCTTAGAGGGAAAATTAGACGGGTTGCTGAAATAATCGTTGACTTCACTGGGATCCCTGCCGCTAAGTTGGAATATCTTATCTATTTGATTATTAAGCTCGTTGTGCATTTGTTTCATTCGCGCTATCGTCTGTTGAATTTCATCGTTAGAACGCTCTACCCCGCCTTCCTTTTTAACAGCAGCTTTGGCTGGAATTCGGGTAAGGGGTTTTTTAATCTTACCCTGTTTTTTAGAATGAAAGGTGGGGTCAAAAATGCTCATATCTACATCCTCACTATAATAAGTATAACATAGAGTGAAGAAAATTTTTTATCAAATAAGGAGGATTTTTAAAGTCATAATTGAAATTAATGCCTTTTCGAAGTATATTTCTTCCTAATATCTAAATTGTAATTATTTTGCTATCAATTTCGCTGGTCTGTAAATAAATCAAGGGGAATGCATGAGTTATTTAAAAGAAATTCAAACTCAAATTAACAACAGGGACTTTCATAAATTTATGCAGCTCTGGGAAGAATATTGTGCAAGTGATGTTGTTGATATTGAGGAGTTTCTTTCTATTCTTAAGGCGATCAAGCTATCTGATTTTGGGAAACTATTTGGCGCTTACGTAGAGACAGCTCTTCCCCTTTTAGACCTTCTTGCTTCAAAAGAACATTCCTATAGTGCTCTAAAACTCTTAGTTGACTTACAGACCCAAAATAGCCCCAAATTATCACAGCTCATTCTTGAACGATTACAAGAGCGCTATGGGAGTTTGTCTGACTATAACGAAAAATTACGCCTCATCGGTATTAGAGGAAAAGAAACTTTTCAAGGCGCATTATCAAATTTTGATCTGCTCGTTCATGCTGTACCTGGTAATTTTGTCTTTCATGGAAGCGGATGGGGGACTGGTGAAATTATGGAGGTTTCAAAGGTTCGAGAGCAACTCGTTATTGAGTTTGAGAATGTGGCAGGTCGGAAATATGTGACATTCACGAATGCTTTCAAAACTCTGATTCCTTTAAGTGCCGATCATTTTCTAGCGAGACGTTTTGCTGACCCTGATTTGTTTGAAAAACAGGCAAAAGAAAACCCTGTAGAAATTATCAAAATTTTATTGAGAGACTTAGGGCCAAAGACAGCTGCTGAAATCAAAGATGAATTAGAGGGGTTAGTTATTCCCGAAGAAGACTGGCAAAAATGGTGGCAAAATACTCGCGCAAAGTTGAAAAAAGATACTCTCATCTGCTCTCCCGATACTTTAAAAGACCCTTTCCAGCTTCGTACGGAAGAGGTGGCACATGAGGACCAATTCTATAAGATTTTAAAAACGAAAACTGAGCCCCAATCAATTATCCTCGCCTGTTATAATTTTGTTCGCGACTATCCTGCCAAGTTGAAAATTCAAGAAACGAAGCAGTTCCTTAAAAATGCTTTAGAATCAGTCATCGCACAACACGACCTAAGCGGTGCTTTAAGGATTCAAGCTTTGTTTTGTTTGGAGACAGTTGCTCAAAGCAAAAAAAATGAAGAGGTGGCTAATATTATTCTAGCAGTGAACAGAGTTGAGGATTTTATCGATGATATTGGAATCCTGGCTTATAAAAAACAGGCCATCATTGCACTGAAGCAACATCGGCAAGATTGGGCAAAGTTATTTATCGATCTACTCCTTCACCTTCAGCAAAGCCCATTAAGAGATTTTCTTTTAAAAGAGTTGAACAAGCCGGCAACACGCCAAGAACTAGAGACGATGTTGCGCGAATTAATTGTTCAGCCTTCAAAGCAACCGGATCTATTTGTATGGTATTTTCAGAAAGTAATGGAGGGTTCTGAGCAGGAGAATCTACCTTTTTCAGATAAAGAACATCGCTATGAATTTATGGAAAGTTTTCTTTTACTTTTAAATCAATTAGAAAATATTCCGAGCTATCGAGAGCTAACTAAGCGAATGTACAATCTTTTCTCTGCTAAACGCTATTCACTGGTCAGAAAAATCCTTAATGGCAGCCCTATAGATTTTGCTAAAGAATTTCTTCTTTTAGTTTCCAAATGCCATACTCTTAGCGATCATGACCTGAAAATCTTAAGATCTTTAGCCGAAGTTGCTCATCCATCTCTCAAAGATGAAAAAGCAAGAAAAGATTCTGAAGAAGATTATACAATATGGACTTCAGAGGAAGGGTATAAGAAAGTCCAGGAGAAAATCAAGCATATTGGGACGAAAGAAATTGTAGAAAATGCTAGAGAAATTGAAGCAGCTAGAGCATTGGGGGATTTAAGAGAGAACTCTGAGTATAAGTTCGCATTAGAGAAGAAGGGGCGCCTCCAAGCCGAATTGAAAATGCTTTCAGATCAATTTAGTAAAGCTCGTATTATTACGCCTGATGACATTCATCCGGAAGAGATTAGTGTAGGACATATCGTTGAGGTTAAAAATGCGAATAATGAGACAACCCAATATAAAATTTTAGGGCCATGGGATGCAAATCCTGATCAGGATATTCTTTCTTATCAGTCAAAGTTAGCTCAATCAATGATCGGTCTAAAAGTAGGGGAAAGCTTTACTTTTAGAGATGAACAGTTTAAAGTGGTGAGCTTTAAGAGTATATTTGATTAATCGATGAAAATTGTTATTGCGAGTGCGAACCTTCATAAAGTTAGAGAGTTTCGCACCCTTTTAAGTATCTTTCCCGATTGGGAAGTGCACTGGCTTAGTCACTTCCCTGACGTCATCCTTCCTGAAGAAGGAACAACCTCTTTTTCAGAAAACGCTATTCAGAAAGCTCTTTTTGTTGCTAAAGCCTTAAATTGTTATGCCTTAGGTGATGATTCTGGCTTAATTGTCCCTGCACTTAATGGTGAACCTGGTACTCTATCTCGTCGCTATGCGGGGGATGAGGCAACGGATAGTGAAAACTGCAAAAAATTATTAACCAAGATGTCTGAGTTAGAAGGTGAGGCTAGGTATGCTTATTTTGAGTGTGCTTTAGCTTTAGCGAGTCCTCAGGGCCTGATCAAATCCGTTTTAGCTACCTGTGAAGGCGTTATTCTTAACGTTGAGAAGGGTAATGGTGGCTTCGGTTACGATGCTCTTTTCGTGAAGCATGACTATGACAAATCTTTTGCCGAGCTTAACGAGAGCGTGAAAAATCGAATTTCTCATCGCTATAAAGCTTTTGAGCGTCTTCTCCCCACCCTTCATAACCTTCGTTGATGCACTATTTTATTGATGGCTACAACCTGCTTTTTCGGTTAGCTAGGGCGGGTGAAGGCCCCCTACAGCTGCAAAGAGAAAAAATGATTGAGGAGTTAGGGCGTAAGATTAACGCTTTAAGTATCGATGCAACGATTGTTTTTGACTCCCACTACCAGCAGGGGTTGCGATCAAGAAACTCTATCTTGAATTTTGAAATCTTATTCACGGATGAAGGAGAAACGGCGGACGAGTGTATTTTGGATGAGTTGCGCCGGATGCCCTTCTCTCATGAACAGATGGTGGTGACATCGGATAAAAAGCTCTCTTGGCAGGCACGTTTAAAGGGAGCTCAAACCCAGACAGTTGAAGCTTTTTTGGCTTTCCTTGAACAAAAATGGCTTAGGAAGAGACTCTTGAAATCGAACCACAAGCCTAACCCCAAACCTTTTGCAGATCTTCCGTTCGTCCAAGGAACCGTTGAATATGTTGATGAGTATTATCTAAACGTTTTTGAAACGGTTTTGGCAGAAGATCCTTACTATAAGCGAATAAAAGAAGAGAAGGAAAGAAGACTTAGTGATTTCGATAGATGGCTAGAAATATTTGAACAGAGACTTAAGGAGGAGGATGGAGCGTAACGGGATCGAACCGTTGGCCTCAACAATGCCATTGTTGCGCTCTACCAACTGAGCTAACGCCCCTCATATGTGTTACATGGGAATATATCCTAGCTGGTTGGATAATTTACAGCAATTGCTTTTCTTTTCAATTAGTTTTAAAAAGGCAAAGGGAAAATAAATCCTGAAGAGATCAATGGATGATATAAACAAGTGTTGGTTTAAATCCGTCTCGTTTAGAATATGTTTTGAATTTCACTTGTCTTAATCTAAGTACCTATGCGTTTCACGAGAAAAAACATTTTTCTTCTCATTGTATTCGTTAGTTTCTGTTTTTTCTTGCCAGGTCCCTTTGCTCACAAACTGCGCACCTCAACAATGGCTGGATTAGCTAGTGTGCTGAACAAAGCGTTGAAGGTCAAAAATCGACTCCTTTTCATTGAAAATAAGGATCATTTTTTAAACGAAGAGGTAGAGAGATTAAAACTTGAAAATCAGCTATTGCAGGGAGAAGTCGTTCGTTTAAAGGATTTGTTGGAACAAGAGCTTGCCTTACTTTCAGAGGGTTTTAATGAAGCTTACTTTACTGAGCCTGAGGGGTTGCAACAAGAGTATGCCAAACATCAGAAGAGAATGCTGGGCTTATTCCAATTACAGCTCTCCTCTTTACCTTGTCGAGTCATTTTTAGATCGGTTAATTCTTGGAACCAAGTGTTTTGGGTCAATGTAGGAGAAGAGGACAACCGAGGGCTGGATAAAAAAATTATTGTTAAAAATAGCCCAGTTGTCTTTGGCGATGCAGTTGTTGGTTTGATAGACTATGTTGGTAAGCAGCAATCACGTGTGCGGTTAATTACAGACCCAGAACTAACCTCTTCAGTAAGAGTAAAAAGAGAAGGGCAATTGCTGGCTAAGGGCGAACTAAGTGGCCAAAGCCTGCTATTATGCCGTTCTCGAAAGCCAGTACTCGTAGGGAGTGGTTTCAACTATGATTTTCCTGATGATGAAGGGCCGGCTAGAGATTTAAGAACAGGTGAGCCGGTAATCGGGAAGGGACAAAGCATACCTATTGTCCAGGTAAATGATTTACTTGTGACGACTGGGATGGATGGGGTGTTTCCTCCCGGACTCAAGGTGGCTACTATTTCTTATATTACGCCTTTAAAAGAAGGGGATTACTACTATGACCTTGAAGCTAAACCGATCATTAGCCATTTTGATGAGCTGTCATTGGTCTTTGTTCTTCCTCCGCTCACTCCTCATGAACTCAAAATGTTCTCAGGTTAGCCATTTAATTCATTCTGCATTTTCTTTTTTTCATTAATGCCTTATCATTTACTTGCTTATAACAGTTTTGAGCATCACGGAAACTGCTTTTAATGGCAACTTTAACGATGCAAGCGCTCGGAAATTCAAATGAGCAAAAGAAACGCCATTGGCTTATGAACTGCTCGCTTTCCTATTGCTGAATAACGCGTTTGCTTTTATCATCTTGATTTAAAAGGGTAATTTGTACGATTGTTCAGAGGGTATCGGATAGGCCCCATGTTGGGAAAAGATCAACATGAATAAATCGACCACCCTTCCCTATTGTTAGTGACAGAGCTTCTTGCGAAGATCGATTACTTTATTTAAAAAGTTTCCAGAGCTGTTTAATTGGAGAATAAAATGAGAGCCCCCTACTTACACACATTTTGTTATGCAAATTTTAAAAATGGATTTAGAATTGAAAAAAAACCCAGATATGGGAAAGTGTGGTTAGCCACTGCTTACGTTCCTGTATTGGGCACCATTTCTCAAATTGCCCTTTTAGCTCTAAGATTTTCAATACATCTTTATGAAAAGGACTTAACAGGACAAGGTTCTTTATATGGCATGTTTGCATTCCGGGTTGCATTAACTTTGGCTCCACCTCTGCTATTTACAATTGATATGATTACCACTCTTTGCCAAGCCCGTATCAATAAAAAAGAGCAAAGAATGCGAGCGACATTTTAATGTTTTAATCAAGGCATGAAGGGTGTTCAGCTTCTAAAAGCTTTTGCCCTTCCATCCTTATCTTATTTAAATCCAAGACTTTAATCTAAGTCTAAGGGAAATAGCTTTTTTATCGAAGCTGAAGGGCGAAAGTGACGTCTAGGGATGAAAGTATGGAAGCTGAACTTTATAGCTTCTGTTTTAGAAACCACTTTATATTCCGGTTCCCTACTTTTCTTTCTGATTCGTGAGCTAACTTTGGTCTCTCTTGCCTTTGAATGATTGACTTATGACAATTGCGAATGGATGGGGTGTTTCCCTGCCGAACTTATGGTGGCTACTATTTCTCGTATTAACCCTTAAAAAGAGGATTATTATGATCTTGAACCTAAGCCAATCATTAGCCATTTGTGATGAGCTGTCATCCGTTTTTTGTTTTTCCTCTGCTTTCCCATGATCAGCTAAAAACACCTACAGTTTATTAATTTAATTCATTCTGCATTTTCTTTTTTTCAGAATTGATTTAAAATTTACCCAACTATAGATTTGAGCGTAATAAGAAAAAGTGCTTGTAAATGCAACTTTAACGATGCAAGTGCTCGGAATTTAGACTGGCAATAGAAGCGACTTTAGGCTTTATGAAACGCTTCTTTATTGCACGATTGTTCAGAGGGTATCGGATAGGCCCCATGTTGGTAAAAGATTAATATGAATAAATCCACTACTCTTCCCTATTGTAAGTGACAGAGCTTTTTGCGAAAATCTATTAATTTTATTTAGAAAAGTTTTCAGAATTGTTTAATTGGAGAATAAAATGAGAGCCCCTTATTTACACACATTTTGTTATGCAGATTTTAAAATTGGATCTAGAACCGAAGAAAAACCCGCATATGTCAAAGTATGGCTTGCGACTGCTTATGTTCCCGTATTGGGTACTATTTCTCAGGTTGCCCTTCTAGCCCTATCGGTTTTAACACATCTTTATGAAAAGGACTTTAGAGGTGTAGGTTCTTTCTGCGGCATGTTTGCACTCAGAGTCGCGTTAACTTTGGCTCCACCGTTGTTATTTACAATTGATATGATTACCACTCTTTGCCAGGTGTGTATCAATAAAAAGAGCAAAATGTGTTGCAGAGTAGAGGTTTAAGATAGGGGTTAAGAGGGGAGTAGAGGCTTCTTATTGGTAATATCCTTTCATTTTCTAACATAGCGAGGATTTCTTCCTGGTAAAAGACGACATATCCTGTCTTTATTAAATATTAATAACTGTACGAAATAATTAATTAAAGCCAAAGGATGGATAATGGATGTTACATTGAGCACTAAAGAGTATCTAAGCTTTTTTAGCTATGTTTCCAAGGGTGAGTCAAAAATAGAGGCATGGGTATTTAGGGGTTTAAAAGCCTCCTCTTACATCCCTATGTTTGGTACCATTTCGTGCCTCGTCTTTTCAGTGCTTTGCCTTAAAAATTCTAGAAGTTCGCAAAACGCTAAGAACACAAAAGAATTAAGGGTGAGAGCTGTGTACCTAGGGTTAAGAGCCGCTTTTGCTTTAGCCCCACCACTTTTACTCCTCGTAGAAGGTGTCACTACGGCAGTGGATGCCATCTTGCCTAGCAAGAAAAATAGACGGCAATAAATAGGTTCTAAAAACTTAGAATCGAGAAGCTTAGCAGCAGGTTAGATCAAAGAGCTGATGCCTCGATTAATTAATCGGGGTTTAAAGCCGGGAAGACTCTTTGCTTGTAACCAATTGGAGAAGAAATACCCCATTCTTTTATCGCAAAGGATTCTTTGTTGATCGAAAGAATGATTAAAACTTTAGATACGATTCCTGTTACAGGATAACGAGTTAGATTGAATTTAAAGGCATTTGATATTAACATTTAGCCACATTAGATTAAGCATGGCTAATGGTAGTTGTCATGTTAGATAATGGATTAAAATGTGAGGGGAGACATGAACGTTTCATTAAGTAATGAGGTCTATTTAAAATTTTTTAGCTATATGCCAGCAGGAAAAGCTACACAATTTGGTGAATGGGAATATAGAGCATTTAAAGCAACTGCTTACATCCCTATTTTTGGTACCATTTCATGCCTCTTCTTGTCAGTGATTGGTTTTTATATGTCTGGGCAAAAGAAAAATGCTCAGAAAAAAGAAGTATGTGGGATGCATGCTGCGTATTTTGGTTTAAGGGCGGCTCTGACCCTAACCCCACCACTTTTGTTTGTGGTAGAAAGTATTACTACGCTAGTTCATGCGATGTTACTTTCCAAAAATTATCCCAAGGTAGGGTTGGAAAACCTTTGAGCTGCCAGAATTAGCAAAATAGTGTAATGGCTGGCCTAATAAGCTATTTCTCATACGAACAACTTAATTGCGGCTTGATGCATGCTACTAAAAAGTAGGCTTGTTAGTCCTGTATTAATTAGTAGGCAAAGAGAGAAAAAGCTCATTGTTCTACTAGTTTTTCTTAAGATGATCAGTTCGTTTAGCTCACCAATGCGGCACTTTATTTTTGCATCCCTATTTGCTACTCAGCTGGCCTAGGGGAAAATCATCGACTACACGCTGTCGCCTTATCGCATCCCTTTTACCTTAATGCTTCAGTATCGTTTAATAGCTACTCCTTTGATTAGGTGCTATCGAGGATCATTTTAGTGCGGTTGGTAGTGCGATAAGTTTGCTTTGATTAATTTGCCTTGCATCAACTATTGTTCTAGGTAAGGATGATTCATGGTGGTTAAAATGATCAAACTCAAAAGAGTCTATGACCCGCCTGAAAAAACAGATGGGATTCGGATATTCATCGAACGTCTTTGGCCAAGAGGTATTAAGAAAACCCACCTCCAGGTCGATGATTGGAATAAAGAGGTTGCCCCAAGCACTGAATTAAGGAAATGGTTTTCCCATGATCCTGCAAAATGGGAACAGTTTCAAAAAAAATATAGTGCTGAACTAGATGCCAATCCAGCATCTTGGTCTCCAATTTTAGATGCAATCGCTAGAGGAACAGTCACTCTCATTTACAGCTCGCATGATGAAGAGCATAACAGTGCTGTTTGTTTAAAAAATTATTTAGAAAAGAAGATAAGAGGCATGCGCTATGAGTGATCTACCGATTCATAAAAAGAAAAAAGTGCTTATTGATCGCCCAGGATTAAAAGTCGTTCATTTCTATTTGTCTCCCGGAGATATCATCCCTGAGCACAAAACAAATGCCCATGTTGTCGTTACAACCGTTTTCGGCAAGGGCATTTTTACAATTGACCGATCCAGACATGAGATGAACCCAGGGGTTGTTCTGGAAATGAGTCCTTATACTCTCCACTCAATAAACGCAATAGAGGAGCTTGAGTTTGTCGTCGTGCATGCTCATTTAGCACACCAGACAGGGAACATACATTGTGGGGCATTTAACGCCACTTCTTTGCAAGATGAAGGATAAATAGTGACGAGAAATAAACACAACCTACTTGCTTTGCTACTTGTCTATGCTTCGATACTAATCGTTGGTGGAGCATTTGGCCATCAAAGTTCATCCCTAGTGGCTATCATTGCAAGCGTTCTTTCAGGGGCCGTTATCTTCATTGGCTGGTGGATGGTTTTGCATGATAAAAAATATGCCCTCCTCTTTAATCTTGTTTTTGTATGTGGGCTTACTGTATTTTTCACCTACCGATGGTTTGTCATCAAAAAGTTTTACCCACCGGTTTTTTTGTTGCTGATCAGCCTTGCCCTTGCTCTCAAAATAGGGCAAGCGATTGTAGAACGTAAATGCAAAGGATTTCTAAATTAAAAGAGAATAAAAGATGAGTGTTTCATTAAACAAAGAAGCTTATTTAGGCGTGTTTAGCTACATGCCCCTCCTTGAGTGTAAGGATTGCTGCCCTTTGGTTGCTATAAAAGCCATTTCGTACATCCCTGTGCTAGGCACAATCTCGTGTATCTTCTTTTCAGTGCATTTCATAAGATCTGCTGCTCAAGAAGAGAATGGTTTGAAAAGACAGGTGTGCTGGCTGGTGGGTAATTATTTTATTCTAAGAGCCGTTCTCTCATTAGCTCCGCCACTTTTGCTTGCAGTAGAGCTTGTCAGCACTGTGGCGGGTGCGATCATTTCTCGAGCAGATGTCCTTAAAATAGGCGATCACTACTGGATAGGACAAGATCCTATGCACATGAAACCCTATATTTGATGTCATAGATATATCTCCTCATGCAAAGGTAACAGTTCTTTCACATCAACGATGATACGCAAATTAAGAAGGCGCCCGATGGGCACCTTCTATTGTAAGACATCCTTGCTATATCGAGAGAGTGCTTTCCTGACGATCTCGACCATTTCAATTTTCGAGGGGCAAACAAAGGTGGTTAAAGCGAAGTCTTCAGGGCTTACCTCTAAAATGCCCATTTCTTCAGCTGAATCAAAATCTTCAGCCATAAGGGCTTTAATGAAAGGCATCGTAGGGACATTTAGAGGATTGACATCGTTATATAATGTTGGATCTATAAAAGCTCGAGGCTCACCATGTTGATTAGTCGTGAAGTCGTACTCGCGTGTCTCACTATTCAAGTGGCCTGAGAGGTAAGCACGACTATAGGAGTACTTGTGTAAGCCCAGTTTGAAGAAATGCAAAAATTCTCTTCTAATATTCTCAGGAACAGTGCTAAAAGCAAAGTCATAAGCACCCAAAAAATCTTCAACTCCAACTTTTTGGCCATTCAAGGGATCACCAGAAATAAAGCGCATCAATCCTCTTGGAATCCTCCCGGAAACTAATGCAGAGATGGGGAAACCTTCACGGACTTTAAAGTAACCGGTTTTTCCCGGCAAAATGCCAGGCCCAGCGATACTAATCACGCGCTCCGTGTGGTATTGTCCTTTTAACAAAAGGTAGCCAATCGACACGACGGTATGCGCGTCTAACGTCCAAATAAGATCATTTAGGGATTTGATGGGGGCGATTTCCTGAATGTGGACAGATGCATTAGCAACAGGGTGAGGTCCTTCTGCTGTATGCTTAGCGACATTCTCAGCATTCCGAAAAGCATGAAATTGGGTATCAGGGCTCATAACTAAATGCACTTGTCCTTCCGTAAGACGAGAAAGGACGTTTAAACCCAATTGAAACGCCTGTTCATGACCTGTCACTTGCATTTCCGAAGGGGGCACAAAAGGGGCCGATTCTAATGCTTTGACAAAAATGGCTTTAGGCAGTTGCTGGGGATCGGCTAATAAATCAAATGGCCTAGCTCTAATTTTAGTAAAGATGCCGCCTCGTTTTAATAGGTTAAGGAGTTCATCTTTTGAAGCCTGTTGCGCATCTAATGGGTCGTAATGCTCAAACTCTTCTTGGGGTGCAGTTTCAATGACGATGGTTTGAAGCACTCGTTTTAATCCTCTTCTGATCTCTTTAATGACCCCACACCCAGGTGAAACCCACATCCTACCGGGTATACTTTTATCTTCGGCAATAGGTTGGCCTGTTTTAACATAATCATCCAACTTTGCAAGCAGGCGAATTTTAGAATCTTCAAAGGGTTTAAGGTCACAAGCCAAAAACTTTGGGGTTTGCGCTGGCCCCGACTCGCCAGCCAATCTCAAAGATTGTATCGTTCCTTCCGGCTTTCCCTTAATAGGGATATCTAATCCTTTTTTTATTCGTATATGCACCATGCTTTTCTCTTTTCTTTAAAAATATTATTTTTCCGGAAAAAGGATTTTTCTGATCCCTACCGCGGCGATCATCCCCAGGATAATTGCGGGCGCGGAAATAAAGAGGCCGATGAATAAAGCTCCGGCGACCAAGCTTCGTACGATACCTTGCTCGTCAATAAGATGATTGATCGCTTGCAAAAATGCAAGTAATTCGGAAGAGAAGTAAAAGCCTGAGATTAATCCAATCAGTAGCCCGCCGTAGATTGGGTGAAAAAAGAGTAGGATAATCCCAACAATAAGAATGACGTAGGCGATAGAATCTCTTGTGCTTGAAGGGGTGATGTCACCTAAGCCATTTAACTTTTCATTTGATCTAAAGAGGAGTAATGATTGCAGAAATTTCTCTTTAAAAGTCGGTTTTTGCTCGGGACTGTTAGGAGGTTGACTGCTCATGCCAAAAATCCTTATTTTTTTCTCCTATATACGAAATATTTTGAAGAGAGGCAATTATTAATTTGTGAAAATAAAAAAAAATGCCCCATCGCCAATAGCTCAAGAGTAATTTGAGAAGGTTTTTAACCCAATGCTTGGCTTCTGCTTGCAGAGAATATCTTGATTTTGTTATTGCGCAGTTATTGTTATTATACTTTAATTATTGGTTAAACAATTGCGCTTAAGTTCGGGTTTTAAGCGAAATATCGCTTAACGATTCATCACATACCGGCATTTTCCAAAACCGAACGTTGTCAATCATTTTTAGTTGCTAGCTTTTAAATGGCTTATAACTGCCTTTGGGAAAACCATGAACCAGAAGTTTTTTAAATTTGCCAGTTTGTCTTTTGCCGGCCTAGCGAGCAGCCTTTGTTTATTGGCCTTTGCTTTATATTTTTTTTGTGGAAGAGACTTAACTCAGCGAAACGTTTCATCTATCAGGCGTTCTTTACCCCAGAATGCCTTCGCACAGTCTAAAGAGGCGTATACTGCCATTAATGAACCTTTGCTGTCTTTGCAATTTGCGTTGCCTAAAGTCCGCTTGCCTGATTTGCGGCCCCTGTTAGTCTATTACGGTAAAAATGGAAGGCCCGATGTGAGTGAGGATTCGTTAAAACTTCATTTTACTTTTAATGGGCTTAGGGCAACTCACTCTTTTGCTGCTGGTGAAAAGGTTTATCTTTCTTATGATAAGAAAACATCGCCATGCAAGTACTATTTTAGTGCTAACAATGTAGAAACAAACCTTTGGTTCGAGGCATTTCCAGAAGGCAAAGGAGCCAATCTATGCCTTTTTATGAAAGATGAAAATGATAAAATTATTACTGAGCCCTCTAACTGTGCCCATTTCTTTTTACCAGAAAAAGAATTTAATCGACTTAGTATGGGCCAAACTTGGGAAATTGGCAAATGGCGAGTGGATGGCACGCTGTTAGCAAGACAAAAAGCGAAGTGGGTTGGTCCTGATCGCTTTCTTGAAAAACATGGTGGAGAGGAATACTCTGAACTTGTTGGTAAGCAGCGCATCAATTTTGATGATGGAGAAGAAGGCTATTCGATTTTTGTTAAGCTTGGTGATTGCCTAGTATGGGACAATCACCGATGGTCAGTTTGCGAACCGGGCCCCTTATCTGTTGGTCGTCCATTGATGACCGTTAAAAAAGTGGATGAGCGTTTGATGAACTTAGAACTTTGGGATATTGAAGGTAAAGCCCGCGTGGCTTTAAATCTTCTACGCAGTCAAGACCATTCACCCACTCAGCACCTTGTCCAGGAATTTAAATTTGTAGGTGCAAGAACGCGAACTCAATGTGTGTTTCAAGTGAACCAAACACGCATGATTGTTAAGCCTAACGATTGGTTGTTATTAACGGAAGGGGGCTGGAAAAAGCTGACAACCGTAGAAGAAGTCGATGATTATGTTAATGGCCAGTTAACAGGAACACTGTTTGTCTTAGATGATATTGTCAGAAAAGATGAAAAGTCGCATCTTGTTGGAACGATGTTTAATCCTGCGAGAACGGATATGCAAACAGTAGAAATTGCCATGCAGCATAACCACCCTGGAGTTAAGGACACTCTTATGCAACCAAACAACGAACAGAAAATGCACGCACATCGAGTTAACCCGCGCTTCAAACAGATGAATGCTTCTAATTTTTCTTCATTTCCTAAAGAAAAGTCATCAGCATCATTAAATCCTACCAATATTAATCCTTTAGCGAATCATTAGGATGAATGGCATGAAAAGAACATTCATCCTGATTGAAAATGGGCAATCATGTACATCTTACCTTTTATTGCATTATTTTTTGCTAGCCTTAATCTAGAAGCACAAACTATTGCCGAAAAGAAAGCCAGTTTGCAAGAAAGTGGCAGCGATCTGAGTGTGGAAACCGAGAGGGTTTTAAACCAGGTTAATTTAGAACTGATTGAATCAAGAACTGAGGAGCGTAAGCTGAGTGAGGAGGCTTATCGGCTTTATTTAAAAAATGGTAGTGATCAAGAATTTAAAGAAATTTTAAATAAAATTACCGAGCTTCGCTATTACATTGCTGAACTGCAAAATAGCTGGCGTGAGGTGGCCATTTCTCAAAGTTCTTCAGAACCCTACGCTTTATGGTATCAACCAGAAACAACGATCGAGCAGCTGATCGTGGATTATGGCTCTTATGACTACGTTTATATCATGCGTCCTGAAATTGCTAATATTAAAATTAGCGTTGATTCCAATCTGCCTATTCCAAGAGCTTCTTGGAATGAAATGCTTGAACTGATTTTAGCACAAAATGGAATAGGTATTCGACAGCTGAATCCCTTCTTGCGCGAACTGTACATCTTGCGACAAGATCGGTCGGGTGTTCGCTTAATTACATCGAAAAGAGAAGATTTGGAGATTTTGCCAAGAGATACGAAAGCGGCTTTTGTTATTTCTCCTGAACCCTCGGATATTCGCCGCATCTGGTTTTTTCTAAATAATTTTGCCAATCCTGAAAATACAGCTGTACAATTAGTGGGAAGAGATATCTTAATTGTAGCGCAAACAAGCGATATCCTGGACCTTCTCAAGCTTTATGATTTTATTGCTGCCAGCAGAGGAGAAAAAGAGTATAAAGCGATTACTCTTACCCGCGTACCTGCAGATGAGATGGCAAAGGTGCTTCAAACCATTTTTAACCAGGTCCAAGAATCTGCCAAAGTGTATCGAAGAGCCGATGGTGCGCCTCAAGATTTTTCTCCAGGGCCTGAAAGTAACGGATTACAAATACTGACGCTTGGAGCGATTGCTCAATCGATTTTCTTGATAGGAACAAAGGAAGAGGTAAAGAAAGCAGAAGATATCATCAAGGAGATCGAATCCCAAGTGGCTGGGGTACGAGATAAGGTGATTTTCTGGTATGCCGCTAAGCACTCGGATCCTGATGAACTGGCAGAGGTGCTATCCAAAGTCTATGAGTTAATGATAGCAAGCGGTGTTGGTTTTGAAAATGGTTACGGGGATGAATTTTCACCTAACGGACCAGGAAAATCGCCATTGCCACCAATTGAACAAAGAACAGTGATTGAGCAACCCCCCTTGGGACCCGAAGCTCAGCCTTTGCCGGCTCAGTTATACCCAGAAGACCCTTATTTTCAGCGTCCAGTGCCTCCTGTCGCCCCTGCTTTTGTGTTCCCAGCCAATTCAAAACAAGAAAAAACACGCGTTGATTTTGGTAACTTTATTGTCGATCCTAAATCTGGATCTATTGTCATGGTGGTCGAAGCAGATATTTTGCCTAAGCTAAAAGATTTAATCCGCAAGATGGATGTGCCGAAAAAAATGGTGCAGCTAGAAGTGCTTTTGTTTGAGAAGCGGATCGATAAGTCTAATACATTTGGTCTAAACTTGTTGCGGTTGGGTTCTGCAGCTTCACAAGCAACTAATGCGAGTGCAACTTGGAATCAGCCAAATAACGTGGGTTTAGGTAGTGGTATTTTTGACTTTTTATGGAGTCACAAAAGAACAAGTGGCGTGCCTGCCTTTGACCTTATCTATCGCTTTTTATTAACCCAGGATGATGTCTCCATTAACTCTAGTCCTTCGGTGATCACCCTCAACCAAACGCCTGCTTTTATTGCGATTGAGGATGAGCGTTCGATTAAGACCGGGGTATTCCAAGTAGAAACGGCTAATGGGGTAACTTTAAAAGATGCATTCCAACGTGCACAGTATGGTACAACGATCAAAATTACTCCGACGATTCACATGCGGGATGAAGATGAACCTGATGCTTATGATACGATTACCTTAGATTCCGATATTACCTTTGACACGATAGATTCTGATGTGAATAATCAGCCGGACGTGACACGCAGAAATATCAAAAACCAGGCACGTGTTGCCGATGGCGAAACGGTAATTTTAGGAGGTTTGAGAAGAAAAACAAGTGTCGATTCTAAGCAGGCTATTCCGTTTCTTGGAGAATTACCAGGGCTTGGGAAGCTATTTAGTTTGACGGAAAGCAGTGATAATTCAACTGAAATGTTTATCTTCATCACGCCTAAAATTATTAGCGATCCCGCTTGTGATTTGGAAAGAATTAGGCGTGAAGAAATGCTACGCCGGCCCGGAGACATTCCTGAATTTATGTGCATGTTGACCTGTGCTCGTGAAACCGCCAAAAGGCAATTGTTGGATGGCTGGATGAGTATGCTATTTGGAAAAGAACCCGATCGCTGCTATTCTCCTGAATGGCATCATTTGGAAACTTGTCCAAATCCAGAGGATATCTACATCCCATGTGGGGAATATGATGGTCGATGAGCCCATAGACGTACAATCCGGTCACTCATGGGATGAGGAATTTGAAACACGTCAAATGGCCCAAAAATTTGGCATTCCTATTTATGAAGATGTACTTAATCAAAGCCTGCCAAAAGAACTGTATAGGAATATTTCCTATTCCTTTGTTACTAATCATTTAATCTTACCATTTAAAGAGGAAGGGGAAGCCGTGTTAGTGGCTATGGCCAACCCTTTTGATCTTGAATCTCTAGAAGAGCTTCGTCTGATTCTCAATAAAGAGGTGCAGCCTGTATTCACCCCTAAGGATAATCTTCTTTTAGCTATCCATGAATGTTATAATAAAGAGCATGGAGCAGCCTCCCAACTCATTGCTAATCTAACAGAGCAAACGGAAGAAGAAGGCTATGATGAAGACGTTGAAGTGTATGACCTTTTAAGTGATGTTGAGCATCAAGCTCCGATGATTAAGCTGCTGAACTTGATGTTAGCAGAAGCGATTCAGCAAGGGGCATCAGACATTCACTTTGAACCTCATGAATCAGGCTTAAAGGTAAGATATCGGATTGATGGTGTCCTTCAAACGCGCCATTCTCCCACAGCAGAATATCAAGCACAGCTTCTAACGCGTATCAAAGTTATGTCCAAGTTAGATATTGCGGAAAGAAGGCTTCCTCAAGATGGTAGAATTAAGCTGAAAATGGGTCGCCGGGAAATTGACTTTCGTGTCAGTACGGTTCCAGTTGTCGGTGGGGAGCGCATTGTCTTACGTATTTTAGATCGTGGGAATGTGATTCTTGGGTTAGATCGCGTCGGGATGCTGCCTGAGGTATTAGAGGACTTTCGCCGATTGATCAACTTTCCTGAGGGGATCATTCTAGTCACAGGTCCTACCGGTAGCGGTAAAACTACAACACTGTATAGCGCGATTAATGAAATGTATAGCGATGAAACGAATATCATGACGATCGAAGATCCTGTAGAATACAATTTAAAAGGGATTGCGCAAATAGGAGTTCAACCAAAAATTAATCTCGATTTTGCTACTGGGTTAAGGCATATCCTCAGGCAGGACCCTGATGTGATTATGATCGGGGAGATTCGTGATGTAGAAACAGCGAATATTGCTATTCAGGCTTCTCTAACAGGTCACCTTGTTTTAAGCACTCTTCACACAAATGATGCCCCTTCGGCAGTGACACGGCTTGTCGATATGGGAGTAGAGCCCTATCTTATTTCATCCACAATCGTAGGGGTGATGGCTCAGCGCCTTGTGAGAAAAATCTGTCGTGATTGTAAAGAGACTTACGAACCTTCAGATAGAGAATTGAGCAGTCTGGGCTTAAAACGTGATGATTTATCTCAGGGCGTCCTTTGGAGAGGTAAGGGATGCGCGATGTGCTATGGGTCGGGGTATCGCGGTCGACATGGTATTTACGAACTAATGATCGATAACAGCGCTGTTAAAAAGCAAATTGTTAAGAGCCCTGATGCGATTGAGATGCGCAAGGTGGCGTTAGAAACAGGGATGAAGAGCTTACTGTATCATGGATCTCAACTGGTTCTTAAAGGGATCACTTCTGTTGCAGAAGTTTTAAGGGCAACACGTGGTTTTGAGGAATAACCGTTATGCCCGTTTATTATTACCAAGCACTAGACCATAGGGGTAAGCGAAGAAAGGGTTTTGTAGAAGCCGTAGATGAAAAAGAGGCTAAGCTTAAACTTCGCGAGCAAGGAGTGATGGTTACAAGGTTGACGACGAAAGGGAATATGGGCCTTCGACAAAACCTTTCTAAAGATCAGCTTCTCTCCTTTACTGTCATGTTGTCGCAGTTAGTAAGCTCAGGAATTCCCCTTTATGAAAGCCTTTTGGCTATTGAAGAGCAATCTCGGCTAGAACCCTATCATCGTATTATCGCTAGTTTATGTGAGCAAATTAAGGCTGGGTCTACGCTTTCTAGTGCCATGTCTAATTTTAAAGACAGTTTTGATGATTTGTACTGTGCCATGATTGGTGCTGGAGAAGCTGCAGGCGCTTTGGACATCGTTTTACTGCGCCTCAGCCAATTATTAACCAAGCAAGTCGCTTTAAAAAAGACGATCAAGAATGCAATGGTTTATCCTGCTCTTTTAGGAGGATTTGCCTTCTTGGCCATTATCCTATTGCTTGGGTTTGTCGTGCCTTCTATCGAAGGGTTATTTGCGGATCGAAAGCTGAATGGATACACACAATTTGTTCTTTCTCTTAGCCATTTTGTGAGGGAAAAGTACTGGCTTTATGTTCCTGTCCTTGCAGGAGTCGTTTCTTGGATTGTTTATGAATTAAGAAAGCCAAGAAGTAAAATTTGGATAGAAAAGCAAATGATGAAGCTACCCTTGATAAGCACATTAATGGTTCAGGCTGCTTTGGCGCGCTTTTCTAGGACAATGGCTACCCTGCTTGAGGGTGGGTTGCCTCTGATCAATGCTTTAAAGCTATCTAGGAACGTCATGCAAAACATGTTGCTCGAAGAAGAAATTTCTAGAGCTGAAGGAAAAATTGTTGAAGGAGGAGCATTGAGTGCTGAGATAAGGCGCTCACGGCTCATTCCTCATTTAGTGCCCCGCATGCTTGCCGTAGGTGAAGAATCTGGGCGGATGGTAGAAATGCTGTCTAAAATTGCTGATATGTATGAAAATAACCTAGAAAAAACCATTGATCAACTTATGGCTTTAATGCAACCTATTATTCTGATTGTAATGGGCGCCTTGATTGGTATGGTATTACTTGCCGTTTTGCTTCCCATGACAGATATTTCATCCCTTTCATTGCAAATGTAGGAGTCCTTTATGAAGGTAAAGAAGTTAAATAGAAGGTTTATTACGTTGGTTGAAATCATGATTGTCATGATTTTAATTGCTCTTATCACCGGTGTGTTAGCGGTCAACTTTAGAGGGAGCTTAGAAGAGGGAAAGGTTTTTAAAACCAAAGCAGGTATCGATAAGCTTGAAGCTGTTTTAAACCTTGAGGCTGCTAAAAACCCGGGGTTAATGGATAACATCACAGATCGCGATGTATGGCAAAAAGTCGTTCGTAACTCTCCTCTGGTACAGAATCCAGGAGATCTTATCAAAGATGGATGGGGACAAGAATATGAGGTCCTACTAGAGTCGGACGGTCGCATTAAAGTTTCATCTAGGGGCCTTGAAAAGCACGAAAAAATAATTCGTTAATGATTAAAAGGCAATTTTTCACATTAGTAGAGGTGATGGTTGCTTTAACGATTGTGAGCCTCATCACCGGTATTTTTGCGTTTAGTATTAGAAGTCTATGGCGTGAGCAGGCTTTCCTTGATGAAGCCAACCTCGTTGTTAATCAATTAAGGTTGGCTCAGGATATCATGCAAATAGCCTCGGGAGACCTTGAGGTCAGCTTTAAAAAAAATAACGGTAAGATTGTTTCTGAGATCAGCATCAAAAATCCTTTTACCAGGCAGATTGAGCAAACATTAATTCCTACTAAACTGGAGCTAAGGGAGATAGGTTCTTTGCGCTTTGAGGATGATGGTGGGAAGGTCTTAGAAGATGATTTTGTGCTCACCTTTTTCTCAAAGGGGTTTACTATGAATCATGGCCTCCTAAGGTTGACTTCCAAGCTAAGTGAGAAACCGGCCTTTGTAATCGCTTTGCCAGGCCATCCGGCTCCCTTAACCCTCGAACCCGCTGCTCAGTACAAAAAACCCTCTTTTTCCCATTTTCGCACATCGATCGAACGACTGACTGAGATCACAAGACAAGAAACGGCACCAGAATCTGAGACTGAAAACTCCAAGTAATGATAAGGCATAAGAAACAGCATTTTACTTTGATGGAGGTTTTGATAGCCATTTTATTAATTTCAATGGCATTACCGGTCCTCATCTCGTCTTTTGCTTTTATTGGGCGGGAACAGCAAAAAATGATTCAAAGTATGGGTATGCATCAAGTTGCAAACCATGCTTTTTCGGTTGTCTATGAAGATCTTGCTATGCATAAAATTTCGTATTCTTTTTTAGAAGGATCAAGGCAGTATCCGTTAGAGCCGAGACACTTAGGAGATAGCAGCCTTTGGAAAGGGGTATTCAGCTTTAAAAAATTAAAGCCGGATAAAACCAAAGAAGCTAGTTACCATACTGAGTTGTGGGAAGTTGATTTTGAATTTGAATCTAGTTTGAACAAAGAAAAAGCTAAGTTTGCTTATGAATTCATTGTGATTCGGGATTTGACTCATGGCAACATTGAAGACAAGAAAAATGAAAAAAATTCATAAGCGTCCATTTACTCTAATTGAAGTCATCGTGGCTCTCATCTTGGCGACACTCATCATGAGTTCTCTCTTATTTTATTATTTTCAAATGAGCCAAATAAGTGTGCTAAATGAAAGAGCCTCTGTTGAGGGTTTTAAGCTAAGGTACTTGCAGAACCGACTAAGTGATCTTACGTTAAAACTTATTCAGCCGGATAATGCAACAACATTTTTCTTTACTTCGACTCATGAACATCTAAGTCTTTTTCTTCCTGGAACAGCTAACCTTATTTTTTCCTATCGCAATGATACAACAACTGATCTTGCCTTAAACGGCGTTGTGTTAGCCCGCCTTTATGTTGACCCGGAAAAAAAGCTAACGCTGATGACTTGGCAAGATCGATCCGACTGGAAAGAAGATAGCCAACCAAGCTTTCATCAGGAAATCCTCGCCGAAGGAGTCCAAGAACTAAGCATGGAGTTCTTTGTCAACGCGAAAACAGATCTAGCTCAAGATCAAGCTGCGAGCGAGGAACTGCGCTTATCTAAATGGCTCAATCATTGGCGAAAGGAGTTTAAAGAATTACCAGCGATCATACGTTTTAAAATAGTGATCGATGATCAATCGGTGACCTATTCTCTTCCTTTACCTCATGCAAGAGTGGTCTACCACACATGAACTTGTTGATTTTTGTTTCAGCTCTATTGATGGTATTAGCATCTATCAGTTATGGGGAGGTTCGCGTGTTTTATCGGCAGGCTCTTTCTCAGGCGACATGGGTTCGCTACATGAAACTGGAGGAAAACTGCGCTTATAATAAAAAGGTGGAAGAGGCCTTTAAGATGCAACCATCTGATAAGACAGCATCGCAAGAAGAACCGGATTCTCTAGGAAGGCCCCTCGAAGATGAATCAAAGGAAAAGAGAGCAACAAGTAAAGGGTCAAAAATGATTAATTTTAGAGTGCTTGTTGGAAAGACAAAGAATTTGACGACGGAACAGCAAGATCAATTTGACCTTCTCATTAAGAACCTAATTAGCCAGATTTATGGTAGAGAAAATTTTTATAGGGAAATCGAACAAAAGAACCCTAACTTCTTAGATGCCTTGCTATCAACTCTAAAGGGGTTCGCGACCGAAAAGATCGAGAATATGGTTGGACTAAATAAACTCGATCTAAAAGATCCCGACCTTCAAAGATTTTGGTATTTCCTCCTAAAGAGAAATCCTGATGAGAGGAAGGGTGGAAGGGAGTGCTCAACCATCTCCTTTTATGATTTTTTGTCGGAGGGTAAAAAAACTCAAGTCAGAGCCTTCTTAGCTCCAAAAGAAATCCTATTAGCTTTCTTTAGAGGGGATGAGATCATTGTAAATCAAATCCTTGAAAAAAGAATGGAGTTATATGATCTGGTAGACAAGGACTACCCCCTTCTTCTTGCTACTCAAGACTTTCAAAACGCCTTTCAAGGGTACGCTGAGTTTCCCGATATTTTAGATTTTACCGTTACAAAAACAAAACCGAGCAAGAGCTAACCAGAAGCTATATAACATATGATGAGGATATTTATTATTAATTTAATAATATTTGGGCATAATTTTAAAAAATTTAACTTAAAAATTTTACATGTTACCTGAAAAGTTAGAAGACGTTCTCGACCATGTTGTTTCCTCGATTCCCCAAGGGCGATTAACAAAGGCCTATTCCGAGCTCAGCTCTTTTTATAAAGAAAGAGGCTCCTCCTTGCCCCTGCTCAAGGATAAAGAACAAAAGTACGCTTATCTAGTGGCTCGTTTCCCAGCCACATTTGCGGCGGTGACAGAAGTTCTCAGCAAGCTAAGTGGCATTTATCCTCTTTCACCTAACTCTTTTTTGGATTTGGGTGCGGGCCCAGGGACAGCTTTTCTAGCTGCCCAGGAAGTGTTTGGTGGGATAAAATCAGCTCACCTAGTGGAAAGAGATAGTGAATTCATAGATTTTGGTAAGAAAATCATGAATGCATTGGGAAGCTACCCATGCTGGGAATTAAAGGACCTAAAACAGCTAGAGTTAGAGAAAAATTTTGATCTAGTTGTGGCTTCCTATTCTCTTGGAGAACTAGAACAGCAAGACCTTATTCACCTGCTTAATAAAGTTTGGCCAAAAGTCAGTGGTGTGTTTGCCATTATTGAACCAGGAACACCAAGAGGTTTTGAAAGAATTAAATTGATAAGACAACACTTGATTGATCAGGGTGGTTTTCCGATAGCTCCCTGCCCACATGCCGATAGCTGTCCTATGTCTTACGATGACTGGTGCCATTTTAATGTGAGGCTAGAAAGAAACAAAAGCCACCGTTTGGTGAAACAAGCTGCTTTAGCCTACGAGGATGAAAAGTTTTCTTATATTGCTATTTCTAAGCAGAAAGCAGTGGTTCCGACTGCGCGAATTGTACGCCATCCTACCAAGCATACAGGACATGTTAATTTTACCTTATGCACAGCTGCTGGCATCCAGAAAAAGACCCTATCAAAAAAGGATAAGGCCTTCTATAAGGATGCCAGAAAAAAAGGATGGGGAGATGATCTCTCATTTTGACTATTCTTTTACTTCGCTTTCCTGATTCGATGAAGTTTCTTGTGCTTCTTGTTGATGAGCTTTTAAACAGCGGAACAGCTCTTCAATTTTCTTATCAACCAACGTATGACAGGCTTCCCTGATCTGGGCTCTTAGCTCCTTGCCGGATTGTGGAGCTAGTATAAGCCCTATCCCTGCACCCAAAATGACTCCTATCAATCCTGCTAAATAGAGTTGATTGTTAGCGTCTCTATTGTGCTCACCAAAAAATACTCCTGCCATCCCTGTTAAATGGAGATGGCAAGCGCCTTCTTTCTTGTTCCCTCCAACAAGATGATCCTGGCGCTCTCTTGTTTTGTCCCCCAGCTGATGAGTGTGTTCAAGCCAGACTTCCAAGATTTCAACCCTTTTAGAGTACAATGCAAGCGCAATTGAACCTAACAAGGTTCCCAATGCTGCTCCTGTGGCAACATTTTTTAGCTTTGTCATATTATTTTCCCTCTTTCTTGAGGCTTTGGAATAGTTTAATACCGACAAGAGCCCAGTATACAGCTTTTTCCGGTAGAGTACGGGATAGGTCGTATTTAGAGTTATAATCATGCATAGCTTCCCGTGCAGCTTTAACCCATGACTCAATTTGATCGTGGGCCTGATCGTAAGTGTCACTAGCTCTATCAGTGAAGTCATGAGCCATTTGTTGGCTTTTTGCTGAAAGGGACTCAAAGGAATGAAATAATTGTTGTCTTAGCGCCTTAGAAGCATCTGAGCTTAAAAATATAAGAGCAGAGATTCCCAAAATACTTCCGGCTAATCCTCCTATCACTTTTATTAGATGGTCGTTAGGTCTTTTTTTGGGATACCCAAGATAGTTTTCTGATATAGATTCTGTGAAATGTTTCGTTTTTTCAGACCAGTCTTCGCAGGCTTCACAAAGGTTTTCCTTGAATGTTTCTCCCGCCTTGGTCGATAGCAAGAACGCTGTTGCAGCTCCAAGCACTGCCCCGGAAATTAACCCAATCATGACACCATGTGCATCAGTATGACAGCAGGTGTCTTCTTTTCTTCTACTCATCATCTTCTACTCCTTTTTTTAATTTGTGCCATAATAGTAGCCCTAACCCTACAAACTCCAAAATGTCAGCAAACTTGCTTTCATGTTTTTTTTTGCTAAGAGGGACAATTTTTCGCAGCTGTCTAGTTTTGATGTCGCAAGAAACTTTTTCTGAACAGTCATGCATGATGACGCCTATCTTGGCAATAGAGTCAAACATGGGTTTAGTAGCGTCAATACTATCTTTAATTTTCTCGGCGATTTCTGTGCCGTTCAGTAGTGTTTTTTCTGCTTGCTCTGATAGTTTTTCTGTCATTGATTGCACCCGAACGAGGGCCTTAATCACAAAAAATATTAGAATAAGGATAAGAATAGTCAGGAAGAGAGATGAAAGAGCAAGGATTGTTAAACTAATTTCAATACTCATATTATTTCCTAATCGTTATTTATATAAAAAAACTTTAATCAACGATTCGTGATAGTTTTAATTTAATAAAGTGGATAAATATCAGTATTAATCTTGTGTTGTGTAGTTAATTTTGGGTATAAATTAAAATTAGTTTGTTTGTCAAAAAAATTAATGAACTATTTCATTAATGAGTTTGAGAGATAATTCTAAATCTTTGTAGGTTGGAATTTTACCTTTAAATTTGATTCGATCTGACTCCATTAATAGCTTCTTTAAAAGCCCCTTTTTATTTTCACTCATTTCTTCTCTTTGAGATAGTGTAACTAATAGTTCTTCTGTTGTTAGGTGAGAAGCTCGTAGGTTCAATGTATCTTGGATGTAAAACCGAAAAAGAAGATTAATATCTTGATAGGCAGAAACAGGATCTTCTTGAGCACTTGGGTGAATAGTTTTTAGGTAGTTTAAAAGCTTTGTTCGGCTGGATAGTTGTTTTCTCTCACTTCTTTTGTTTTTGAGTAAAATAATGGTGACAGGTAGCAGAAAGATTAAGAACAGAGCGATCACTAAGTTTTTTATGGGAAAAGAGCGTTTATGCAAAAGAGAAATATAGTCGACATAAGGTATTTTTTTTTCAAAAGATAGCCTATTTTTACGGTTCATTTCCATAGGGTCTAGGTTATCTAAGCGAAGCAAAGGTTCTTCCTGAAGAAGCGGAACTGAGGGGATGGGGTCAATCGTAAAGTTAATGAGAGGGGGATAGAAGGTGCTTAGGACAAGTTGGCCGTTTAAAAACAGGATGGCGGCAAGTTGTATTTGAGTTTGTCCTGTTAGAATAGGTGTTAATTGATACCGAATAGAGAGGAGTTCGTGATCCTGTTCTTTTGTTGTACTCCTTTCCTGTACTTGCAGAGCGAAAGCTGATAAAGGGGAGAAGGGCCAATCTTCAGATATTCGAACTTGATAGCGGCTTGGATAGCGTATAAATAGAGTGAGGTTAAAAATTTCATCTGGTTTAATCGGCCTGGTAGGGCCCTCTAAGTAGGCTTGAAAAGGCCCCTCCTGATGTTCCCAAAGCGTTTCTCCATACAACGAGGTAAAACCTAGCAAAAAGATCAGAAAAGTCATTGTCTACTTCTATGTTTTTGGAATAGCTGCTTTAGAATGGAAAGGTAATTTTGGTTTGTCTTTACTTCTGCTAAGGGGATTTTTAACTTAGCCAACCGAGTGGCTAATAAGTGGCTTCGCTTTTCGGCATTTAGCTGAATATTTTTGCTAAAGGATTCTTCTGAAGTATCGATAAATACGCATTCTTCTGTTTCTAAATCTTCAAAACGTGCAAGTCCAATATCAGGAAATTGGCTTTCTAAAGGGTCACTCACTTTGATGCCGATAAGGTCATGTTTTTTAGATACAATGGCAGCTTCGTGGAAAAAATGGTCATCTAAAAAATCTGAAAGGAGAAAAACAACCGCTCGTTTTTTCTGCACTTTTCCTAAAAAAGATAGTGCCTTAGCAATGTTAGTTCGGCGGCTTTGTGCTTTAAAGGCTATTAAATCTCGAATGATGCGTAGAACATGTCGAGTTCCCTTGGAGGGAGGAAGATGCTTTTCTATATGATCAGAGAATAGGATCAAGCTAATGTTGTCCTGATTCTTAATGGCTGAAAAAGCAATCGCTCCGGCAATTTCAGCAAGAATTTGACTTTTGAAACGGCTGGATTGGCTAAATTGCAACGAGGCGGAAATGTCAACCATAAGTATGATCGTGGCTTCTCTCTCCTCACGGAAATTTTTTACGAAGGGATGGTTCATTCTGGCAGTGACGTTCCAGTCGATGGCTCGGATGTCATCGCCCGGGACATATTCTCTGACCTCCTCAAATTCCATCCCTTTGCCCTTAAAGCTAGATCGATAGATGCCCGCTAGCAAATCGGTTGCCAAGTGCTCAAGATAGATATGAAGACGTCGAATTGCTTTTAAATCATGAGAAGATAGTTTATCAGCCATTAAGGGACCAATAGGCGATCGAAGATACGATTTAAGATTTCATCAGCCGAGAGTTCCTCGGCCTCTGCTTCATAGGTTAACTTCAAACGATGGCGAAGTACATTGTAAGCGACTCGTTTAACGTCATAAGGCGTAACATAGCCTCGATTTGATAGGAATGCATGGGCCTTCGATGCGATGACAAGAGCTATGCTCGCTCGAGGTGAGGCACCATATAAAATAAGGTTTTCAAGGTCGAGTTGGTATTTTTCTGGATATCGTGTAGCAAACACGATATCCAGAATATAATCGGTAAGCTTAGGATCTATATAGATCCGGTTGACGACCGTACGCGCATAGAGAAGCTCATCAATACTTAAAACTTGTTCAACAGTTGGCTTTTCTCCTAAGGTAGCCATCTTTTTTAAGATTTCTTCTTCTTCCTCCTTAGTTGGGTAGTCAATTTTGATTTTCATCATAAAACGATCGGTTTGAGCTTCGGGCAAGTGGTAAGTACCCTCTTGTTCGATCGGATTTTGTGTTGCTAAAACAAGGTAGGGCTCAGCAATTTTAAAGGTTTGTCCAGCGATGGTCACTTGCTTTTCTTGCATGACTTCTAGAAGAGCTGATTGAACTTTAGCTGGTGCACGGTTAATCTCGTCGGCAAGAAGGATATTGGTGAAAATGGGGCCTTTGCTAATAGAAAAGGTGGTGTCTTTGGGGTTATAAATGGATGTTCCTATTAAATCTGCCGGTAGCAAATCAGGAGTAAACTGAATCCGTTTAAACTGACAGTCGATAACTTGGCTTAATGTAGTGACTGCGAGTGTTTTAGCTAATCCAGGTAGGCCTTCTAACAGGAGGTGCCCTTCGGCTAACAAGGCAATGAGGAGACCTTCAATCAGTGATTTTTGTCCAACAATGACCTTACTGATTTCCTCCTGCACATTTTTAAATTTCTGATTGGTTGCTTGGACTTTTACTGTTAACGCATCTATATCCATTACCATTTTATCCTTTTATAGCCATTGGCGTTTTTTAAAAAAGTAGACCATTGCAACTCCTGAAAATAGCATGAGAACAAGGGTGACATGAAAGCCCCATGCAGATTGTAAGCCAGGAATATTTTCAAAATTCATTCCATAAAGGCTAGCAATGAACGTTAAAGGAACAAAAATGGTGGTGATGATCGTTAACAGTCTGATGATTTCATTTGTTCTTTGATTGATATTAGACATGTAGATATCTAACATTCCGGAAATAAGCTCTCGAAAACCTTCAATCGTTTCTATTACCTGTACGATATGGTCATAAACGTCATAGAAAAAAAGTTTTGTTCCATCACTAATGAGGGTAGAATCTGTTTTTCGTAGCTGATTAATGACTTCTCGCATGGGCCAGATGCTTTTCCTTAAAAAAGCCATTTCTCGCTTTGCATTTTGAATATCGCTAAGGGTCCTAATTTTTGGATGGTTTAAAACAGTCTCTTCTAAGCCTTCTATCCTATTATCAATTGTCTCTAAGTAAAAAAAGTAATTATCGACAATAGAGTCTAACAAACAGTAAGCTAAATAATCGACATTGCGCCTTCTGAGGCGTGTATCAGCTATTTTTAACCTTTCTATGACCGTTTGAATAACCGTTGAGTCTTTTTCTATAAAAGTGATGAGGTAGTGCTGGCCTACGACTAAACTGAATTGCTCATCCTCTAGGCCCTGTTTTTCTTTGGCTAACTTCAGAATGCGTGAAACAATAAAAAGATAATTTTTGTAGTCTTCTACCTTCGACCTTTGAATGGGGTTCATAATGTCTTCTAGTAAAAGAGGATGGAGCTTAAATAGTTTTCCAATTTCTGAAATTTTATTAGAGTCATTGATCCCACAAACATTAATCCAAATTTTTTTTTGCTCATTTTTTAATATTTGTTGGCATCTAGGTAGGGAAAGATGATCCATTCTTTCATAATGATTGGCGTCATAAGCAATGGCAGAAATTTCTAAATGCTGCTCAATGTCATCTCCTGTATAAATTAAAGTTCCAGGAGGGATGCCGATCTTTTTGGTTCTTCTGCGTAAATATCTGCTCATAGAGTTTGGCTGGGTTTGATTTCTCATAACAGATATGAGATAAATTTCCTACTAAAGGAGCTTATAAAAAACACTTTTAAGAAGACAAAAGAGGTGCCACAAGGATTGGTGCACCTTTAAAATTAAAGTTCAATGTTGCGTCGAACCATGCTGATTTGACGGCGTAAAGTCTCATCTTTGGCCATCTTTTCCTCGATGGTTTTACAGGCGTGTAAAATGGTTGAGTGGGTTTTCCCGAAGGATGCTCCCAGCATCATTAAAGATTCATTAATCATCACTTTGGCAAGGTACATAGCAACCTGACGAGGAAGGGCGATTTCTTTTGTTCTTCCTGATCCTCTTAGGTCGCTGACACGAACTTCAAAAATGGTTGCTACGCTTTTCAAGATCTGCTCGACAGAAATTTTTTGTTTAGGCGTTTGGGGTAGCATCTCCCTCAATGTCCGTTCTACAAGCTCCTCAGTAATCGTCAAGTTAAGGAGTTTGCAATGGGCACTGAGACGATTAATGGCTCCTTCTAGTTGGCGAACATTATGGTCAAAATGTTCGGCAATATAAAAGGCAACCTTATTAGGGATGAAAAGACCTTTTTGCTCAGCTTTTGCGGTTAAAATAGCTACACGAGTTTCTAGCTCTGGCACACCGATATGCGCCACGAGTCCCCATTCCATCCTTGCGATCATGCGTTCAGATAATTTCAATTGTGAAGGGGGTTTGTCGCTCGTAATCACTATTTGCTTGTGCTGGTTAATTAACGTTTCAAATGTATTGCAAAATTCTTCTTCAAAGTTGAGGCGGTTTTGTAGAAATTGAATATCATCTACAAGTAGAACATCGACATCAGAGCGATAAAATTTTTTCATTCGATCAACCGACTTATTGCGCAAGTTATCAACAAGATCGTTGATAAAGGCCTCTGTTGTAATACATTGCACGCGTAAATTTTTATGATTCGCATGGATGTAATGCCCGATGCTATGCAAAATATGAGTTTTTCCTAAACCTACTCCGCCATGGATAAAAAGTGGATTATACGACTGTCCGGGGCGTGCTGCGATTCCCATAGCTGCCGACTTCACGAATTGGTTTGTAGGACCTTCAATGAAGGTGTCGAATCGGTAATTGGAATTAAGTTTGACGTCGAGCAAAGGCTGCTTATCTTCTTCGAGCGTAAACGTCGGTGTTGCTGGGGTGATCAGTTTTTTGACAGGCGCCGCAATGACAAACTTTATTGCTGGTTCACCATTGGCATTAACAGGTAAGAAGGCAGCTAAATCTTCTCGATAGTTGGCAAGTAGGTACTCTTTGACGAAGATATTAGGGATTTCAAGGATGATTTCGTCAGTCGATCCAGATTCTAAAACTTTGATGGGCTGTAACCAGTTGCCAAAGGCAGTTTCGGAACAACGTTTTTTTGCAAAGGCTAAAAATTGTTGCCAGGCTTCCAAAAGATCAATCGCAAGCATTCTACATCCTGATTTTTATATTTTAAAAACGGAAAGGGTGACCCACTTTTCAATCATTAAAATTAACTTTTTACCTAAAATGAAGGTTGTTAACAGTCTTTCCACAATTTGTTCAAGATCATTTCTGGACGGAGACATTAACATGGTAAAAGTTAGCGAGCAAGCACTTTTTACTGGTCAAAAGTTAAGCAAATCCTTAAATCGTTGAGGATCAAAATTTTTATTTTTGTGTTTTTTATTTTTAAGCAGATGAAAAGCGAGTTGTTTTGTAAGTTGTTTATTTTAAATAGCTTTTAAAAATTTCAGGCTGTTTTAAAACAAAACAAAACCAATGAGTTTGTTTTACTTATCTAAAAAATTAATTTCTCTCTAATTATATAAATTTATTTATAGTATAATTCTGATAGACATCGATGAACTAAGGGATAAAAAATGAGGAAATCTTATTTCCCGTGGATCAATCGTAGCCTTGCTCTCGCCTCATTGTTCATACTTTTGCTTTTTAGTATTTCTGGGCTTTTCTATAATCACTCTTTTGAACGTCCCGAAATAAGTAAAAAAACTCACTTTCTTCCCAAGAATGCCTTTCAACTTCCTGAAGAAACTTATAAACAATTGACAAGCCCTGCATTAGCTCTCCATCATGTGGCTCCTGATCTTTTATTGCCTGATCTGCGTGTTCGATTAAGCTACTTTGGCTCTAATCAAAGACCTGACGCAGGTAAGGAAAGCCGGCAATTTTATTTTTCCATTGGCAATATAAAAACCATCTATTCGGCTAAACCCGAAGAGAAGATCTACTTAATAAGAGATAATTCTGCAAAAAGCCTTACTTTAAGTCCTCATAATCAGCCTACTTCGATATGGTTTGTAGCCAAACCTCAAAATAAAGGAGCCCTTATCGATGTATATTTATTGGGTGTCAATGGTAAAAGAGTTACCGAGCCAGGGGAAAGAGTTCAGTTTTTTCTTCCCGAAAAAACCCTTTCGGCTAACACCGCGGCTTGGAGTATAGAGAACCAAAAAGTCGATAGTACCCTGCTTTTTCGTCAGAAAGCGAGATGGCACGGTCAAGATCTGTTTCTCGGGCTATTTGGGGGACAAGCGTTTGCTTATACCAATCTTAAGCAACGCATTGATTTTGGCGAGGGAGAAGACCATTACGTCATTTTTGCCTCTCCTGGTGAGTACTTTATTTGGAAAAATCATCGGTGGACAACGCCTAGTAAGAATGAAATGACACAAAACTATCCCTTGCTAAGTGTTCGTAAAATGGATGAGAAAACTTTGAACTTAGAAGTTTGGTCCGTGGGTGGCCAATTTAAAGTCCCATTTACTCTGGTTCGATCACCGGATCCGATGCCAAATGAAGAAGCTGTTTTAAATAACTTTGAGTTTTTAGGTGCGAGAACCAAGATCCACTTTATGTTTAAAGTAGATGGGGTAAGAGAAATTGTTGGTCCTGGTGACTGGTTTATTTTACAGGATGGGAAGTGGAGGAAAATTAAAAAAGCTAAGGACGTTGATCTTTATGCTGAGGGAAATTTGATAGGCCCGTTGCTTGTAATTAGTAAGGGGCAAACACTCAATGATCGACAACTATCAGCTCAACTATTCAACGCTTCAAGGACAAATGTGATAGAAATAGGCCTCCCTCTAGGAGGAGCTCACGATGCTCAAACGAAAAAAGCCAGAGAGACTATACCAAATCCTGAGGAAAGTATTTTTTAAAAACATTGGTCATACGGCGTTGGAGCTTGTCTGATGGTCTGATTTCTAAATAGAGAATAGCTTGCTTTAAGGCGTTGATGCTTTCTGAATCAGTAAGCAGAGGATCTTCGCCATTCATCATCCGAAGAACATCATCAAAGGTCTCGTGGGCAATAGTGTCGATTCTAACCTCATTATTGTGGCTTAAGCTAAGAAGGTTTTCTAATTTACGAATTTTTGATACTAAGCCTCTTCTCAGTAATATTTCTTCATCAAAAGGAAATTTTATCGTTATATATTCATTAGAATTAAAAAGACGATCTAGCATAATCAATCTTTTTTTAGATTTTGATACTTTATTATAGCACAATTTAAATTAAATTTTCAATAAAAGCATTGAAAAGATAAACGAGTGGGAAACCTGAAAAGGCTTCCTCTCTTCATGAGGTTGCCAATTTCATTTCAAGCAGCCATTTGCTGTCAACGAATGGGACACTGGCTCGATTAACAAATTTGGAGCAAGAAAGAATCGATGCATCTTTCACAGCCATTCATGCATCTGCATAGATTTTCTAAAGGGGTGCTAAACAGGAAGCGACCCTGAAATCTTGAATGATAGGTGCGATCGTAACTATATTTTAGCTCTAAGCTAAAGTATTCCGATCAATTAAATTCCAGGCGAACCTTGGAACCTGCAATACTTTTTAGGTAGCGGTTCGAATAGTAATAACCACCGATGACACCATAGGCTCTTACACCATTTTGGTAGAAAATAGCTCTCTTCTCAGTTCCCCATCAGCTCCATAGCGGATAACCTGAGTGCATGATCACCATCACCTAAGCAATAGTGCGTGAACCTCGATGACGGATGGAACCGACAGGAATAAAACCATTAATTAACAAATCTAAAGCCTCCCCCAAGATACTCTAGGCCAAGGCCTATCCGGTTAAAGCTATTGTGGTACCATTTTTTTTACGTCACAGGGACAATCGCGTCAACCATGCTTGAGTAATTCGTGAAACTGATTCTGGATAGCATGATTTTCAATATGATGGTTAAAGGAAGGGGCCGCTTGGTAGTTAGAATATCGAAAGGTATTTGCTCAGGATGGTCATCATGCTTATCCGCTGTTTGATGAATAGCTAAATGTTTGCTTTTGTAAAATAACGAATCATTATTAAATGCTAATTCTTTACCAAAAGAGGGGGCATCAAAAGATCTTCTTGTTTGCTGTTCTTAAGGTATGTCTTTAAGCCTAGATGAAAATGCTTCATAGGTTTTTTCTTTATGATGGCTACTCTTAATTCAATTGGCTTATCAGGGACGTCTGAACTAAACCAACAATAACTACACATGTTTAAGTACGTTTCCCAACTTCCATAACGCCCAAAATGTCATGATTTGTATATTGGCGAACAATTGACATAACGCAATTTTTTTTGAAAATGGCTCAACCTACATTATTAAAACTAAATTGCTACCAGTATTTGTCGTTTAAACCATTGTTGGATTCAGTAGTATTAATTTAGATAGCAGACAATACTTTTGTCTTGGTCTCTGATAACACAAAGTAGCTTTAAGAGATGTTTCCGGTAACTATTTAGATGTTCATCATTAGCAACACATTTTTTTGCCTCATAAAAAAAATAAAGCCAAATTGCAAAAAATTAAGTATAATGCTGATTCTAGTGGCTAATTTTTAAATTTTAATTTTTTCTTTGGTTTAAATGGATTTTTTACCTTATTCACGACAATCGATCGACGAAAGTGATGTCGAATCTGTTGTTAATGTGTTGAAAGCCCCCTTAATCACACGTGGGGATCAAGTAAGAGAATTTGAAGAAAGAGTAGCTCGTTATGTAGATGCGAGTTATGCCGTTGCTTTTTCAAGTGGTTCCACGGCTTTAACATCTGCTTACATGGCTGCCGGCATGAACTCATCTGATCAACTCATTGTTACACCAAATACATTTATTGCTACTGTTGCATCGGGAACTGAGTTAGGGGCTAAACCTATTTTTGTTGATATTGATCGAAAGAGTGGAAACCTTGATTTATCAAAAATAGAACCTAATTTGAACCTCGCGTCTACCCGTGGAAGGCTCTTTATCTTACCAGTCCATTTCTCTGGAATCGCAGTTAATATGCCGAGATTAGACCGTTTAATTCTCAATAACAATACGATTGTCATTGAGGATGCCGCTCATGCTATTGGGTCAAGGTACTCTAATGGAGTGAAAGTAGGGAGCTGTACTTATAGCTTAATGACGATTTTTAGTTTTCACCCTGTCAAACAGATCACAACCGGTGAGGGAGGGATGGTGACAACAAATGATCCGGAAATCTACCATCGGTTGCAGGTCATTAGAAATAGTGGTATTGAGCGAGAGCAAAAATATTTAATCGGCCATGAGTCGTCATGGTATTATGAGGTTCAGCAACCTTCCAGTAACTACCACCTCTCTGAAATGCAAGCTGCGTTAGGCATTTCTCAATTAAAACGAATTCATCTATTTATTGAAAAAAAGCGTCGTCTTGTCAAAAGATATAGAAGCCAACTTCACGGAGTTGAAGGGATCCGCTTATTTGATCAAAACTATGATGAGATGACCGCTTATCATCTCTTTGTTGTTCAGATTGATCACAGCCGCTACCCCATTTCAAAAACCCATTTAATCAATGAACTCAAAAAGAGGCGGATCGGTTCACAATACCACTACATCCCCCTTTATAGAATGCCATGTTATAATTACATGGGAGATATTAGCTCCTATTTCCCTGAAATGGAAGGATACTATCAGGAGGCAATTTCCTTGCCACTTTTTTACGATTTAAGTGAGCAAGATGTTGATGGTATCTGCAAAACCTTAAAGGAAATTTTAAAGAATCAGCTGTAAGCTAAAATGAGCGCTTTTGCTACATTAGCAATGTCACGATCTCGCTCTTTTTCAAGAATGTGAGCGAGTTTTAAACCCTCTTCTTTTTTTCCTAACATGAATAGGGCTTTTGTTACATTAAGAAGGGTGGGGGCGTGATCAGCTTCGATTTTCAACGCTTTTTCAAAACATTTAAGAGCTTTTACTGGGTTATTTAATTGAAGGTAAAGAGCTCCTAACGTCTGGGCGTCATAAGCACTGTTAGAATCAAGAACCGTTAGGGCTTCAAAAAAAGGTAAAGCAATATCATACTTTCCTTGCCTTATATAAGCATAGCCGGCATAACGTAAATCTTCGAGTTGATCTTCACTCCAGCCAAGAGACTGTAACCAGTTAATTTTACTCATGATTATCCTTGAAGGAACTGCCCAATTCGCCCGATGATAAAGGCTAGCATTTCGTTAATTTTGCTCATTTGCTTTAAACAACCGGCCAAAACCTGTTTCTCGGCATTTTCCTCTTGGGTTGTCGTAGAGATTGAGTCAAGTCGAGCTTCAACCTCTGCTTGATGCTCAAGTGAGCCAAAGCTCGGTCCGATTCTGAAAAAAGAAAATGGATTGCGCCGAATGGTTTCAAATTTTTGGGGAGGATAGAAAAAAGCCCATGGGGTCGATAGCGGGACGATTCCCAATAAAAGATCCAATTCCGATAATTTGGGATAAATATCCACCATTTGAATTTGGGGGGGGATGCTGGAGGCTTCTGTAAGCCTTAGCTGACTGTTGATCTGTTCTGTCAGCATAATGCGTAGAGCGTAATTGCTGTGAACACTCATATCTAGCTTATCAATCGTTGTCATGGTACCTCTTGCCAACTGCCTGTTTCTTAAACTGCACAGGTAAGATTTTCAGGATAATATTCTTTTAAACAAGTAAAATCTCTATTACTATTTTAACAAAAGTAACCGTTTTTGCAAAAAAGTCTTAATTTTATGAATGCCCATCAATCTGTACTCTTAGACGAATGCTTATATTTTTTCAAAGATAAACACCTCTCTTCTTTTGTTGATGGGACGCTCGGAGCTGGAGGGCATGCAGAGGCGATTTTAAAGGAACACCCTGAAATACAGAAGTTTATAGGAATAGACCAAGATAGTGATGCTCTTTGCCTAGCAAAAAAAAGACTTTACTCGTTGAAGGAAAAAGTTTCTTTTCATCAACATAATTTTTCCGAAATCAAGCAGGTGTTAAACGAAGCCAGCCTTGCCTCTGTAGATGGGATCTTAGTTGACCTAGGTGTCTCTTCTATGCAGTTAGATACTCCAGAAAAGGGGTTTAGTTTTCTGCGCGACGGTCCTCTTGATATGAGAATGGATAAAAGACATTCTTTAACAGCTGCCGATATTGTAAATACCTGGAATGAAAGAGACCTAGGTCATATTTTAAAAGTCTACGGCGAGGAGAAAAAATGGCGAAAGGTTGCTGAAACAATTACGAAAGAGAGAAATCAGCGACTATTTAAGACGACTTTTGACCTAGTCCACGTTTTAGAACCAGTCTTAAGAGAGCCCTTTTGGGTCAAAAAGAACAAAATTCATCCTCTTACAAAAACGTTTCAGGCTTTAAGAATTGCTGTGAACCAAGAACTTGAAAAGCTAGAGATCTTTTTAGAAGAAGCAATGGCCTCCCTTAGCTTAGGTGGGCGCTTAGCTGTAATTACTTTTCATAGTTTAGAAGATCGCATTGTTAAGCATTTTTTCAGAGAAGCTGCTAGTGATAAGGTGAATACAACGGGAATCGGAGGTATTTTTCTAGATAAAGTTCCGGAGTGTAAGCTTCTGACTAGAAAGCCTGTAGAACCTTCCTCTGTAGAAAAAGAGCAGAATCCCAGAAGTCGTAGTGCTAAACTAAGAGTGATTGAAAAAATATGAAGGTCTTGTCCCATGTTTTTATCTGTCTTTTTGCCTTAACCCTCTCTCTTTACCTATATATTGACTATTTAAACCAAGTCATGGAGGAGCGATTAAAAATACCCATACTTAAAAAAGAACTTCACGAAATTAAAGAAAAGAATGTGCTGTTGCAGTATGAGATTGACCGCTTTGAGAATCCTTCAAACCTAATGGAACTTGCTAAAAAAAGTGAGTATAGCCATCTTAAGTATCCCCAAAATAATGAAATAATGGTTGTAGAAAGTCATGATTGAAAGAGGTCGTAAGCGTCTTTTTATCCTTTCTTTAGCGATCTTTTTTCTGTTCGCTCTTTTGATTGTTCAATTTTTTAATATTCAAATGATTGAAGGGGAAAAGTGGTCTAAAATTGCTGACCGACAGCACTTCTTTGTGGTTAAGGAACCTTCTGTTCGAGGGACTTTTTATGCTAACAATCACCCTAAGAAACTAAATCATGAAGAACCACAGAGGCTCGTGGTTGATGTTGAGAAACATCATTTGCATGTTGATCCGACCTCTATCCCATCAGAATATAAAAAAGAAATTGCTGAAACCCTCTTAGCTATCTTGCAAATACCTCCTAAGCAAAAATATTCTTTTCAAAGGCAGTTTTATAAAAAAAGTCGTAACCGTAAACTGGCAAAATGGCTGGGGTACCATGAAAAGGAAAAAATAATTGAGTGGTGGAAATCTTATGCTAAAACGCATAAAATTCCTCGAAATGCTCTTTATTTTGTCTCTGACTATCAACGTTCCTATCCCTTTGACGCTCTCTTAGGACAGGTATTGCATACAGTGCAGGAAGTGAAGGAGGCAAATAGCGAGAAGGCCATCCCAACAGGCGGGCTTGAACTCTACTTTGATTCCTTTTTACATGGCCAGCCAGGGAAAAAAAGGCTGATGCGATCACCGAGACATGCGATGGAAATTGGTGATGTTTATGTTTCTCCAAATCCTGGCGCGGATGTCTATTTGACCATCAATCATGTCTTGCAAGCGATTGCTGAGGAAGAGCTTGCTAAGGGAGTCAAACAATTTAAAGCCAAAACAGGTTGGGCAGCGATGATGAATCCCTTTACAGGGGAAGTTTACGCACTAGCTCAATACCCCTTCTTTTATCCGTCTCGCTATCAACATTATTTTAATGATCCTGTTCTTATTGAACATTCGAAAGTGAAGGCAGTTACTGATGCAAATGAACCCGGGTCGATTATGAAGGCTGTGACAGTTGCGCTTGCTCTTCTTGCTAATGAAGAGTTAGAAAAACAGGGAGAACCGCCCCTTTTCGACCCCGAGGAAAAGATGGCGACTTCAAATGGCTCTTTTCCCGGGCGTTCGAAACCGATCACAGACACAAGCCTTCACCGGTTTTTAAATATGGATATGGCCATCCAAAAGTCTTCTAATATTTATGTGGCTCGCCTAACCGAAAAGATTGTTGCACGGCTAGGGCCTAATTGGTATCGTCAGCAACTTCAACAAGTTTTTGGATTTGGCCTTAAAACGGGAGTTGAATTGCCAGCAGAAAGCGCGGGCTTTTTACCAAACCTTGGAAAAACCTATCCTAACGGAGCTTTGGAATGGTCTTTAGCTACCCCTTTTTCGATGGCCTTTGGGCATAATCTCTTGGCTACTTCGCTACAACTACTGCGAGCACATGCGGTGCTTGTTAATGGAGGCTTTTTAGTAAAGCCAACATTGATCAAAAAAATTACCAGGCAAAATGAGGTTGGAGAAGAAATTTTAGTTCACCGGGCCAATGAAAACCAACGTGTGCGAGTACTGCCAGAAGCGATTGCTAATCGAGTAAAGCGATCCATGAAATTCACGACAAAAGTGGGTGGAACAGCAAGAAGAGCAGATATTCCAGGATTTACCGAAGGTGGTAAGACAAGTACGGCAAAAAAAATCATTAATGGTATTTATTCCGAAACATGTTATGTAGCTAGCTTCTTAGGCTTTGCTCCTACAGATAAGCCTGAGTTTGTCTTGATCGTTGCTTTAGATGAACCTGAATATGGCTTTATCCCAGGAATTGGTAAAAACCATAATGGTGGTGCTTGCGCCGCCCCCATTTTTAGAGAAATTGCGAAAAGATCTTTAGAATATCTAGGCATTGAGCCCGATGATCCTTTTGGTTATCCAATGGGAGATCCAAGATATATCAAAGAAAAAGCGGACTTTCGACAGGAAATAGATGCTCTAAGGGAGCTTTATGAAAAATGGAACAACCCTAAAAAGAAACAATGATCCATGAAATTAAAAAAATTAATTAAAGATTTGCCTGATATCATCTTGAAGGGCTCTAAAGAAATTGAAATTACGGGGATTTGTGCGAATTCAAAATATATCTGTCCTGGCAATTTATTCATCGCTAAGAAAGGATTAACGACAGATGGTCATTATTATATCAGCGAGGCGATCAGTGGTGGAGCGGTCGCGGTTTTAACTGATATTTATGACCCTTCGCTAAAAAATGTCGTGCAATTGATTAGCTCGAATGTAAACCATCTTGAAAGCCATCTTGCCAAAACTTACTATGACTCACCTAGTGATCAGCTCTTTATTACAGGTGTAACCGGTACAAATGGAAAAACAACAGTCTCTTTTTTAATTAAATACTTACTCGATCATTTAAATTTTTCAACAGGTTTGATTGGGACAATCGAATACATTATAGGCAAACATCGCTACCAGGCAACAAGGACAACACCCGATGTGCTTTTGAATCATAAAATGTTGAGAGAGATGATCTTGCAAAAGTGTACAGATGCCGTCATGGAAGTCACTTCGCATGCTTTGACGCAAGGTCGAGTCGATGAAATTGATTTTGATGTTGCCATTTTTACAAACTTAAGCTTAGATCATCTAGATTACCATGGGTCCATGGAAGCTTACTGTAAGGCAAAAAATCAGCTTTTTAGGAAGCTAAACCACTCGAAAAAGAAGAATAAGACTGCTATCATTAATCATGATTCTCCCTGGGCGCAAGAGATCATCCAAGGGTGCAACACACCGATGATTACTTATGGGATAGATAAGAAATCAGATCTGATGGCCCAAGATATTACTTTTAATACCCAAGGGACAAGGTTTCTTTTAAGCTTTAAAGATCACACGTTTTCCTGTGAAACATCACTGATTGGTCGTTTTAATGTATATAATGTTTTAGCAACCATCGGGGCTTTACTTGCTAGAGGTAAAGTCTTAAAGGAGATTTTACCTCTATTAACGCAACTTCCTTCAGTCCCCGGTCGTCTTGAAAGGGTGAACAATCCTATGGGCATTAACCTTTACGTTGACTTTGCTCATTCCGATGATTCGTTACATAATGTTCTGACAACCTTACAAGAAGTAAAACAAAAAAAGATTATCACGGTTTTTGGATGCGGAGGGGATAGAGATCGTACAAAACGTGCAAAAATGGCAGAGGTGGCTGAATCACTATCTGATTGTTGTATTGTCACAACAGATAACCCACGTTCCGAAGATCCCATAAAGATTTGCGAAGACATTCAAAAAGGATTTCAAAACCCGTCCCGTCATCAGTTAGAAGTTGATCGTAAGAAAGCGATTGCCCTTGCGATTGGACAAGCAGAACCTGGAGATATTATCCTGATCGCAGGAAAAGGTCATGAAACTTACCAAATTTTTGCTCACAAAACAATTGAATTTGATGATCGAAAAATTGCTCATCAAATTTTTCAGGAAAGGTTATTCACTTAATTTATGCTACATTTTTCAAAAGTTTGTTTATTAATTTTAACCATTGCCGTAGGTTGTGCTTCGTCTCATCGTCGGCATGAGCAGACCTACACCTTTCCAAAGAAAGAAGAATCCTTAGCGCGTAAGCCATATAAAATGGTGGTCATTGATCCGGGCCATGGGGGAGAAGACTTTGGCACTCATTCCCACTTAAAACCGAGATATCAGGAGAAATTTTTAAATCTAACAACGGCACGTTTTTTAAAAAATTATCTCACTGAACTTGGTTATCAAACGATTATGACTAGGAATGATGATACCTTCATCCCTTTGCTTACAAGGGCAAGCTTTGCAAATGCTCAACCGTCTGCTTTATTCATCAGCGTTCACTTTAACTCAGCTCCAAGTAAGGAAGCTCGAGGGATTGAGATCTATTTCTATGAAAAGGACAAAAATAAGAAAAGGGTTGATCAATCCAAAAGGTTGGCAGAGCTTGTTTTAAAAAGTGTTATTTCTCAGACCAAGGCAAAGTCGAGGGGCGTTAAGCATGGAAACTTTGCTGTGATTAGGGAAACAACGATGCCCGCTATCCTCGTGGAAGGTGGATTTCTAACCAATGACGAGGAAATACAAAAAATTAAAAATCCCGAATATTTGAAGAAACTTGCCCTTGGGATGGCTAAAGGTATCGATAGCTACTTAAGATTGCCCGCTGCTCCTAAGCTTTCTAAAGGCTCAAAGAAGGCATAGGTTTTGATCAAAATGTCCTCGGCGCGACTCGAACGCGCGACCTGTTGCTTAGGAGGCAACCGCTCTATCCAGCTGAGCTACGAGAACGAGTAGAACAATCACAGAGGATGGCATCACTATAACCTAAAGAGAAGATCTTCTCAACCGATACTTAATGCATCAGTAAGCAATCGACCACTTTGGATGAAGAGGCAGTAAGCTGTTCTTCAAACTCTTTCAACTCTTCTATTGTTTCATTTGCAATCACTATTACGACAGCGTCGAATAAAGAAGAGAGATTTAGCGCATCAGCATCCAAAATAGTCGAACGAGAAACAGCAATCGTCCAATCATATTCTTGTTGGTAGGTTTCCAATAATGCTTTAAATTCTTTGCGTTTTAGCAATTCTGATGCATAGCGAGAGACTCCTCCGGATGACAGAGTATGGATACCACCCACCTCTAAAATGTCAGGCAATACCCCTTCTTCTATGTATTGCAGTAAGCCATTTTTACTTTCTGGTGAAACTTTGTCAAAAGTAAGGTCAAGATGGATGATGCTCCGACCTTTTTTCGCGAGAAGGTTACAAAAATCCAAGGAAGGGTCTGTTCCGTGGCCTAGAATAAATAGCACCTTTCGGCTGTTTGCCAAGCTTTGCTCTAGAAAGCCTAAGGAACGTCGAATGGTATTAAGGTCGCAATCTTTGAGGTGCTGGTTTGAAACGAAAGTTTTGCTGATCGTTCCTGAACAATGCATTTGGGCAAGCTTGATATTGTCTTCACTAGCCGGGATGCCTGTAATTAGGCTGCGAGCAATTAAAAAACCCACCGATCCAAGGAAACCTAATAGGGAACCTAAGATCGCGTAAAAGACAGCACGGGGAGGTGCTGGGTTAATCGAAGGAATGGCATGATCAACAGGAGTTGATTGAATGAGTTCTAAATTTTTAGAAATGTTTTTTGATTCCACCATGCTGGAAAGGTTTTCTAAAAATTTTTGATGAGAGGTCAAATGCTGAAATACGATTTTTTCAGCTGCCCATCGAGAGGGGATTTTAGCCATGCGCTGGTTCAGGTCATTCTGGTACTCTTTAATCAGTTTTTTCTCATCATTTAGATTTTCAAGACGCGTAGCAAGGTAGTCGATAAGGTTTTTTTTCAATACATAGATTTGCTGATAGCTTAAATCTAAGGTAAGACTTTGGAGGGCATAAATCTTATCTTGTAGAAGCTTTTCTCGAAGGGTAAAGAGCTGTATCATTTGTTCAATGTGAGCTGATAGGAATTGCTTAAGCATGTTAAGTTCATCCCTTAGTCGGCTCATTTCTTTTTGTGTTCGATTGTTTTCATCTCTCAAATTAATCAAGAGCATGCTGGCCTTAGCTATTCTCTCAGCGCTGATAGGATCATGTAAGATAGCTGTTAATGAACAAACTTCAAAATCAGGTTTTTTTAATTCTTCGACAATAAATTGGTGTTGCTTAATCTGCCCCTGCAGCTCAGTGACAGCCGATGAATAATTGTAAAACAAGTTTCTAGCTGTTTCTAAAGTGATGCCTTGAAACTCTTGACCGGGATAGTGTTGATGCTTGATTCGCTCGCTAATCGTTGCCTCTTTCAGCTTAAGCATGTTTCTCAAGTTATCAAGATAAGAGCAGAGTTGGTCTTTATAGCTTTGCTGATCTTCTTCGTTAATTTGGTTGAGTGAGCTGAACCAAACGGGAGTGATGTTTTGTGATGGTTGAAACAAGACATCAGCTAAGGAAAAGTCTTCACTGGATTTTAAGGCAATCGATAGCTCTTCTGTCTCTTTTAATTGAGAGCGAATGGTATGGAGTTCCGTAAATTGTTCGTCTAGAAGGTTGCGAATACTCTCATCATCCAATTTTTTCTGCTTCTCTAGGGATAGGTTTAGCACATCAATTTGTTGCTTAATCCCCCTGATTTCACCCAATAATTGGTTAATGACTGCTGAGTCGCCGCGTCCGCCATACTGATCGTAATAGACAAAATCGAGATCAGCAAGTTTTTCGAGGCGTTTTTTTTCAAAATCAATTTCAGAAATTTTTTGTTGAAGACTATGGACATTAGCTGCTAAAAAATCGATCTCTTTTTCAGAGTCAAGAAAACCACTGGAAGATAGATCTTTAGAGAGGCGTTCAGCGTGTTTTTCCATCAGGACTTGCAAATCAGCGCCAACTTCATTCTGGCGATTTTTCAAGTATTCTAGTTGGTAGCTCGATACATATTCATGGTCTTCTTTGATAAAGTCTTGATAGGCTGCCATAAGGGAATTTAAAAATTCTGCAGCACGATGTCTATCGCGATGCTTGAAGCTAAGCTTTAAAAGGGTTTTATCCTCACGATCAAGCTCAACGACCATCAGTGAAGTGATATTCTCTACAGTAAGATCTAGGGGTAAAAAGAGGATTGAGAACATTTGATCGGTAAGAGATGTCTTTCCAGGAGGTTTGTGCAGCACAAAAGAATAATCATCGGCTTCAAAAGAGTTGTCCAAGGTACCTAATGGAAGATCTTCCCTGCCTAAAACTTTAAATTGTCTCTCATCGACAAATTGAATCAAAATCGCTAGGGGGATTTCCCCTCCGTATAACACTTGTTTGGCAATGATAGGGTCATCAAGTTCCGCTAAAATAGGCGTTTGTTGCTTAGTCCAGTAAGCATATTCGGCAAGAAAGTTATCATGGATATCTTTTAAGTTGGGAAAAGAGGGTTGCACAGGCGCGATCTGAGCCTGCATGCCTAATTTGTGAATGACCTTTGAAAGCAGTTTACGCGATTTTAATGTGGACATTGTTTCGCTATCACCCGATATGGCACCGTTACTAAAAATAAGATCGGTAAGCGATGAGCGGATGGCGGTTTGAGGTTTTCCCTTGTCTCTAAAAGTTGCTGTTGTAAGGTAATAAACATTTCTTGTTAGAGCAAGGCCCCCACTTGCCAGGGCACCTAGGATAACAAAAAACAAAATCGCTTTTTTATACTTCTGGCATAAATTCAGGTAGTCTTTAAGTGCGTATCTGAGCTCTGTTGACTCTTTTTCTTCGCTAATTTTATTCATTTTTATCCGGAAGTAAGCCTGTAAACGTTATAGATGTTTTGTACCCCACCACAGCTTGGGATTAGCTGCTCGATAAAGCGATTCCACTCTGTAATTGGTTTTGGTGAAATATAAACAGTATCGCCCGGCATTAGGAGCAAACTGTCATTAGGGAGGTGCACGATATGTTGCCAAGAAAGAACATAAATTTTAGGGCATTGCATGTTGCCACGAATCACTTGAATGTAGCGCTTATCTCCAGTGTAAGGAATACCACCTGCCATCACAAGTGCCTCTCTTAGGGACATATAGCCATAGATAAGCGGAATAGCGCGAGGAGCATTGACCTCACCCATAATCATAACACTGGCATCCAAAGGTTTGGCAATGTAAATTTTATCACCGCCACGCATGACGATGTTTTGAGACATGTCTCCTTCAACTATGAGTTTGTGAAAGTCTATGTTTTGTCGGATCTCATTTCTGAGGAGATAGCTCATGAAGAGGTTGGCGTCCCCAGCGATATGGGCGTGGGCAATCACTTCATTCAATCTAATTCTGCCATCGACCGGTAATACAGATAATCCTGTCAGACCGGTGATCTCTACTTTTCTTGCGAGGCGATCACGATAAGTAACAAAAACGTCAATATCTTTAATTTCTCGATTCAAAATTTCATGTAATTTATCCTTAGCCTCATCGAGAGAAAGACCTGCTACTTTAACAGGAGGAATATCAGGCAGGTCGATCATGCCGTCATGAACTTTAAAACCACCTACCGCACCGTTGATAAATTGGAACGACTCCATGAGATCGCGGCGGTTGGGATGATAAACAACAATATTCAAAATGTCATCCTCAGCGATCACATCTTTATACTCGCACATATCCTCTTCAGTAATATCTTCGAGGTAGATTCCTTGCATTTCTAAAATCGCGGCTTTGCCTTGGCGAATCCGATAAGAGTCAATAACAAACTCATCTGCGCCATAAATGTCATAATCACAGCTTGTCCTGGGAGCACAACTGGCACTTACCACTAATAAAAGTGCTAAGGATAAAAAGAGTCTCATGTGATGTCTCGTAAGAATTTCTAACGGGAGATTATTTATATAAGGGGAGATAAAATCAAGTTTCTTTGCAATCGATCGCTAAAACGACTGGGAATGGGTTAGAATTGACAGTCAATTATGTAAAATGTTAAATTTATACATTTTATGTTAGAATAACTTCTGTAGGAGATCCATTGGAGCAAAATATGGCCTCGGATATAGAATTCGGTAAGAAATCTGCATATAAGTACGGATTTGTTACCCAAGTCGAGAAAGAAAGTTTGCCCAAAGGCTTAAATGAAGATATTGTTCGCGCGATATCTCTGAAGAAAAACGAACCAGAATTTCTATTGAATTTTCGTTTGAAAGCCTACCAAAGGTGGTTGCAAATGAAAGAACCTCGATGGGCAAATGTGACCTATTCGCCTATCGACTATCAAAATATCACTTATTACTCGGCTCCCAAGCAAAAAGCAAAACTCAACTCCTTAAGTGACGTTGACCCTGAGGTTCTCAAAACATTTGAACGCTTAGGGATCCCGTTAGATGAGCAAATGCGCCTTTCTAACGTAGCTGTTGATATGATTTTTGATTCGGTTTCGATAGGAACGACGTTTAAGAAAAAATTAGAAGATGCTGGAGTTGTTTTGTGCTCAATCTCTGAGGCTGTGCACTTATACCCAGACATTGTGGAAAAATACTTGGGCACCGTAGTGCCTATCGGAGATAACTTCTTTGCGGCATTAAACTCTGCTGTTTTTTCGGATGGTTCATTTGTGTATGTCCCCAAAGGAGTGCACTGCCCCATGGAGCTTTCCACCTACTTTAGAATCAATGATAAAGAATCTGGTCAATTTGAGCGAACCCTCATTGTTGCTGAAGAAGGCTCTTGCGTGAGTTACCTAGAAGGGTGCACAGCCCCGGCTTTTGATAATAATCAACTGCATGCGGCTGTGGTAGAACTAGTCGCATTAGAACGGGCAACAATAAAATATTCAACTGTGCAAAATTGGTATGCAGGTAACCCTGACAGCGGAGAAGGTGGAATTTATAATTTTGTGACGAAGCGAGGAAAATGTTTAGGCGATTTTTCGAAAATCTCTTGGACTCAAGTTGAGGTAGGAGCTGCGATTACTTGGAAGTACCCTAGTTGTATTCTTACGGGAGACCATTCTGTTGGAGAGTTCTACTCCGTTGCTCTAACAAATGGTCATATGCAGGCTGATACGGGAACTAAAATGATTCATATTGGCAAGAATACAAGCTCGACGATCGTCTCTAAAGGAATCTCAGCGGACCAATCACACAATAGCTATCGAGGTCTTGTGCAAGTCTCCCCTAAGGCAAAGGGAGCGCGTAATTACACCCAATGTGACTCGATGCTTGTTGGGAACAATTGTTCAGCAAACACCTTTCCTGTCATGAAGGTGTCTAATGCTACGTCACAAGTTGAACACGAGGCATCAACTTCCAAAATGAACGAAGAGCAGTTATTCTATTTTCAATCTAGAGGCATCGACACAGAGGATGCGATCAGTATGATCGTCAATGGATTTTGTAAGGATGTCATTAAAGAATTACCTTTAGAATTTGCTACAGAAGCTCAGAAGCTTCTTACTTTGAAGTTAGAAAATTCTGTTGGATAATCAAACACTTATTCGGAAAAATTAATGATAGAAATAAAAAATTTGCATGCATCTATAGAAAATAAACCCATCTTAAAAGGTTTGAATTTATCAGTGAAGGTTGGCGAGATTCACGCTATTATGGGCCCCAATGGAGCCGGTAAATCGACCTTGGCTAAAGTTCTCGCAGGGCATCCTTCCTATGAAGTCTCAGGAGAGGTGATTTTCAAAGGGCAGAACATTTTAGAGCTAGAACCGAATGAAAGAGCTCATCTTGGAATTTTCATGAGTTTTCAATACCCGATCGAAATCCCAGGTGTCAGTAACCTTCAATTTTTAAAAACGGCGATGAATGCCAATCGAAAAGCGAACGGTAAAGACCCTCTTTCTAATGAGGAATTTGATCACATTCTAAGCGAAAAAATGAAATTGATGGATATTCGAGAGGAGTTTAAAGAACGTAATCTTAACGAGGGGTTTTCCGGAGGGGAAAAAAAACGCAATGAGATTTTGCAGATGGCTTTGCTCGACCCAAGTCTTAGCATCCTTGATGAAACCGATTCAGGGCTAGATATTGACGCGATGCGTATAGTGGCTAAGGGAGTCAACCAGCTGATGAATCAAGAGAAGGGGTTAATATTAATTACTCATTATCAACGACTTTTGGATTATATTCACCCTCATTATGTTCATGTCATGCTGGATGGTAGGATTGTTGAATCGGGGGGCCCAAAGTTGGCGTTAGAATTAGAACAAAAGGGGTATGACTGGCTAAACCCTCAATTAAAGGGAACGGCTATTTAATGACTTCAGAACTTACGACTGAGCAAGAACGGTTTCATCATCTTGTCGCAGGCCTCTATAATCGTTATAAGTTAACAGATTCCTTACAGCGGCTTCGAGCAAAGTACTGGGATCATTTCTTGGATCTTGGATTACCTGATAGAAAAAACGATGTTTTTAAAAATATCAATCTTAGACAGCTTTTTAGTAAAGAGTTCTCCGGTCCCTCTTTAGAAGAGAAACGGGTACCAAGCCTAGAGCGCTACTTTTTGCCTGAATGCAGAGGTCGTATTCTTGTATTTCACAATGGTTTTTTTCGCTCCGACTGCTCGGAGCTTGAAGAACTGGGCAAAGGCGTTCTTATCACCTCCTTGAATGATGCGATGAAAACTTTTGGTCCTTTACTGAGTAATCAAACGACGGAAAGGCTGCAAAGCGAGAAAGACCCTTTTGTTGCCTTAAATGGAGCCTTAAGCACTGGTGGTTGTTTTATTTATCTTTCGCCTAAGACAGAAATAAACGGACCTATCCAGATTTTGCAAGTGATCGATGCTGATGAAGCGGTTTTAATGATTACTCCTAAAACGGAAGTGTTTATGGGTGTTGAATCAAGAGCTTCTTTTGTGTCAACAGCTGTGCAGATGTCAGGAGATCAATTTTTTGTAAATGCTTCGATTAATTTTTCGATAGGGGAGAATGCTCAGGCTTCCTTAACTCAAACAGCCTTAGATCTGTCTCATCGTGGATGGTATTTTGAAGCTGCTCGTGCTACCATGAAAAGAGATAGTTCTTTTAAAACGATTTGTGTAAGTGATGGCGCTCAAGGCGTGCGTTTTGACTACAGGGCCGATCTTGTAGGAGAAAATGCAGAATGTCATTTGAATGGGTTGTGGGCTTTAAAAGATAAACGAGAAGTTCATCATCATGTTTTTATGAACCACCAAGCGCCTGAATGCCGTTCAATGCAGTTCTTTAAAGGCATTTTAAATGACTCTTCTCATGCAGGTTTTGAAGGAAAAATTTACATTCACAGGGAAGCGCAAAAAACACAAGCTTTTCAGTTAAATAATAACCTTATTCTTAACGACCTAGCAACCGTAGATAGCAAGCCTAATCTTGAAATCTTTGCTGATGATGTTAAAGCTTCACATGGAGCGACTGTTGGGCAGTTAGACGAGGATCACCTTTTCTATTTAATGACGCGAGGGATGGCAAAAGATGAGGCAAGAAAATTGCTCACATTAGGTTTTTGCGATGAAATGTTAGAGATGTTGCCTCTTACCTCCTTAAGAGAGCAATCAGCTCAAATGATTTATAAAAACCTTTAACGGTATTTTAATGGATAAAGAAACGATTTTTAAGCTTAGGCAAGATTTCCCTATGCTTCAAAAAACGATGCACGGCAAGCCCTTGATCTACCTCGATTCTGCTGCCACAGCCCAGAAGCCTTTGCCTGTTATTAGTGCGATTGATCGATTCTACCGTGAGCACTACGGAACGGTTCACCGAGCTGTTTATGAGTTGTCTCTTTATGCAACAGAGGCGTATTTGGCTGTTCGTTCGAAGGCCCAATCTTTCCTTAATGCCAGAAAAAAAGAGGAAGTGATTTTTACAAGAGGTACAACGGAGTCTATTAACCTGATTGCCTATTCTTTTGGAAAAGCCTTTATTAGGGAAGGGGATGAAGTACTCATCACAGAAATGGAGCATCACTCCAATATTGTTCCTTGGCAACTTTGCTGTGAAGATAGGGAGGCAGTGCTCAAGGTGGTTCCGATAACTGATCAGGGCACACTAGATCTTGACGCACTGGAAAAAATGCTTACTGATAAAACGAAAATAGTGGCCGTTGCACATATTTCTAACTCCTTAGGTACAATCAATCCCATTAAACAGATTGCACAGTTAGCGCATGCCAAAGGAGCTAAAATTTTGGTCGATGGCGCTCAAGCGGCACCACACTTGCCCATAGACGTCCAAGACCTCGATGTGGATTTTTATGTTTTTTCCGGCCATAAGGTTTATGGTCCCACTGGTGTTGGTGTTCTTTATGGTAAAGAAGAGCTGTTGGAGCAAATGCCTCCTTACCAGGGAGGGGGGGATATGATAGATACCGTCTTCTTTGAAAAAACGACCTACGCTCCTTTACCTTTAAAGTTTGAAGCAGGAACACCGATGATTGCTGAAGTTATCGGGTTAGGCGCTGCTTTGGATTACATAAATAAAATAGGAGTGCAAGCTATCCGAGAGTGGGAACATGAGCTCATTCAGTATGCGACGCAAGGAGTTTTAGACATTCCAGGCTTTAAGGTCATTGGCCAAGCACCTGAGAAAGCAGCTATTCTCAGCTTTGTTATCCAAGGCCTTCATCCCCTAGATATTGGTACTTTACTGGATTTAAAGGGAATAGCCGTAAGAACGGGGCATCACTGTGCTCAGCCTGTTATGAGACATTTTGGTGTACCTGGGACAGCTCGTGCTTCCTTTGGATTATATAACACGAAAGAAGAGATCGATCATTTTAAATTGGCTCTTTTAGAGGTGATAGCTCAATTAAAATCATCATAATTTTATGAAAGTAGATATTTGTCAAGCAGCGTTACTTCTTTCTGAAGGGAAGGTTGTTGCTATTCCCACAGAAACAGTGTACGGCTTAGCGGCATCGTTACATTCTCCTCAAGCGGTTCACACCATTTTTGATTTGAAAAAAAGGCCTCCAAAGAATCCTTTAATCGTTCACCTTTATTCCAAAAAGGCAATATTTGACTATATTGCAGACGTTCCTCCCCACCTAGAAGATTTGGTGAATGCTTTTTGGCCTGGGCCCTTGACACTAATCACTAACACCATTGCTGGAAAAATCCCTGAGCAAGTATCAGCGGGACTTCCTACAGCGGCTTTTCGTTTTCCTCAACACCCCTTTGCTCAAGCGATTTTAAGGTTGGCCGGGCCTCTTGTCATTCCATCTGCTAACCTTTCAGGAAGACCATCTTCAACAGCCTATGAACATGTCGAAGAAGATTTTGGGGAAGATTTCCCTGTTGTCGATGGAGGAAGGTGTTCGAAAGGGCTCGAATCAACAATTTTGATTTTTAAAGAAGACCTTTGGCAGATTGCTCGTTTAGGAGCTCTTTCGCGAGAAGAGTTGACCCAAGTCCTACCCTATGCTCCACCCTATGCAATTTATCAAGCAACGGCCGCGCCCCTTTGTCCAGGTCAAATGTATAAGCATTATGCCCCAAAAGCAAAATTGGTTTTAACCAATTGTTTTAACGACGCTTCATTAATTATAGGTTTTGAAGATAGAGATTACCCTCCAGGAGTAGAGGTGTGGCATTGGGGATCTAGTGATGATCCCCAGAAAGTCGCACAGTCTCTTTATCACTTGTTAAGAAAGCTGGACCAGCAAAACAAAGCGATCGCTTGGATTGATAGCCAGTTCCCGCAAGAAGGGTTATGGCAAACAATCCATGAGCGTATTCAGAAGGCTGCTGCTAAGTAGATTGTCTTGCTGCAACAGCTGGACTTTGATTTTCGAATAAAAGCGTATTTGTAGGTATCTGTGTTGTTTTGTTATGTAGGTGATGATGGGCGCTTCTAATACTATTATAAAGCAGGTAAGCAGCAGCAGTTACCAAAAAAGCGTTTGCAGCCGCATTGGCCACTTGAAATCCTCCGATAAGCAGGCCTGCTCCTGTCAGCATCGAAGTGATACCTAAAGAAGTGCTGATGACGGTAAAGGCAGCTAAAGCAACGACTGCAACAGCAATAACGCTTGCTGCGATGGCAAAAAGAGCTCCTTTCTTTTTACTTTTAGCTGCTTGAACATCTACTCCGGTGGCAATTTCTTTGGTAAAATTGGCAACAGATTGGAATACTTTCATAAAAACCCCCTAATTTTTTTCTTTTTTATAGCACAGAGGCGAGTTAAATGAAAATTTAAACTTAAGGCTAATAGTCAAAGTATGTAGAACCAATAAAAACAAAGGCTTATAGCAAACAATTCAGGGCAAGATACAAAAGGCAACCTTTAAGTACAAAATAGCCTTTGCTAAAAATAGCATCCTATAGTTCTTAGCGACATTCTTAAAGCTAATTTAGGTGGTAATAAGCATTTTTATAAGATAAATAGGTCGCAACAGGTACAGTAGCAAGGATGGGAAACAAAATCCGCCAGCTCCAAACCTCCAAGCACTAAACCTACTCCCGATGCAATCAATACTCCTTCTATGAAAGCGAAGCTTAAGGGCTGCAACAGCAAAAACACGAGCTGCGATGGCAAAAAGAGCCCTTCTTTTACTTTTTTCTGCTTGAGTATCCATTCCACAGATCGCTTCTGTGGTGCAATTGGCAATAGATCCTAATACTCATATTCCCTCATGTCCTTAAAGTAAAGTAAATGAAAGGAAATGAAAAAACATATTTAAATATTTTTCAGTTTTATTGTGCACTGATACTAGGTTTAAACATATGTAACATCTCTTTGATCGTGTAAATCCAATGATAAGAGTCGCGATTGACCTCTTCTAGGAATAAATACCACCCTAAACAGACAATACCAAGACCGAGCAGGGATTTTAGGGCCATACCTAAAAAGGTAATTTGAACCTGGGGGGCTAACCGATTGGCAATCCCTAAGAATAGGTCAGTCATAAGCATGATTAATAGTGCTGGTGTGGCTAGCTGGATAGAAATGACCATAACGCGGTTAAGAACGTCCATCTGTAATTTCCAAAAAGCGGTGTCTTTATTAAAAAAATCAGGGTTAATAAAGCGATCAGGGGGGATAATGTCATAGGACATGCCTATGAGCTCAATGACAAGAAATGGACCGTTAATTAAAAAAAAAAGATAGATGAGTACGAAGTTAAATAAGGTTCCCATTGGGGAAGATTGGTTCTGGATGGTGGGGTCATTGACCATCAAACTAGCTCCTCCCCTTTGGTGGTCAATGATGATGCCAGCATTCTGAACGATGATAAAAGGGAGACTGATGATGTAGCCTATACAAAATCCCACAAAAAACTCTTTAGCCAGCAAGAACAGGGACATCACATTAAATGTAATTGGGGTTGTCGCTGCTTCTAAAAGCTTAGGAAGGAAGATAACAAACAAAGTGAGTGCAAATACTACTTTAACAGGGTGAGGAAGGACACGCGCACCGAAAAAAGGAGATAGCGCGATAATGGGGAGCATACGCCCAAGAAAAAGCATGACTAGTGTTAGAGCGCCTAAAAAATCGCCTTTGGCAAAAGCGCTATTTAAAAAAAGAGTGACATACCCTGAATCTAACTCCATTTATGAGCTTCCAATACTCCATTTTGGAAAGTTAGTAAAAATGTTTAAAGAAAAGCTCATAATCTGTGAACCTAACCAGCCCCCTAGAATCATTAACGTGAGGGTGACGGCGACAAGTTTAATAGTAAATGAAAGCGTCTGCTCTTGGATTTGCGTTGCTGCTTGGAAAATAGCCACGATAATCCCAAAAAAGAGGCTGATCAATATGGGAGGAGCAGATAAAATCAAAATCAGAAGAAGCCCTTGATAAGCTAACTGTACAACTTGGGATTGAAACATATAACTCTCCTACCTAAAGGTTGCGACAAGGCCCTCGATCAGTAACGTCCAGCCATCGAGCATGACAAGCAAGAATAGCTTAAGAGGCATTGAAATAGTCACAGGTGACAGCATCATCATCCCCATGGCTAGCAAAATATTGGAGGTGACAAGATCGATGACAAAGAAAGGGATGTAAATAAGTACGCCGATCTCAAAGGCGTCTTTTAGCTGGCTGGTGATGTAGGCTGGCACTACGATCATAAAATCATCTGGCTTTAAAAGGTCGCGATGGTCTTCGGGCAGCGTCCGAAAAGCCATGCGATAAAAGAGAGCTTGATGTTTGACCAATGAATTTCTCTTTAAAAACTCTCTTAGCGGCTCTCTTGCCGCCATGCCGACCTGTACGATGTAAGATGAAGATTCTGGTGCCAAAATAGATGTAGGAACCTGTGTTTGAGCTACCACTTGGTGAGCGCTATCGTACATTTTTAAAGCAGTTGGATACATGACGAATAGGCTAAGCATGAAGGCAACACCATTAATAATTTGATTAGGTGGCGCTTGTTGAACCCCGAGTGCACTCCTCAAAAGCGATAAAACAATCACGATCTTCATGAAAGAAGTGAGAATCATGATGATAAAAGGCAGCAAGGAGAGAAATGCAAGGGCAGCTGCTTGCGTAATTAACGATGGATTTTGAAAAGTATCGAAAACGTTCGTAAAAACACTTTGTGGATAGCGAACATTAGGGGGGAGATCTTCTGGCTTAATAGGAGCCTTAGAGCGGTCAATGGATTGAACGTTTCGGCCTCCTTGTATCGGATCATCTTGGGAGAACAAAGCTTCGGGATTGAGCCAAAAAAGAGAACTAATGACGATAAAAACAAGACTTTTTTTAACAAAAGACATACTAACCTTTTTGTTTAGATTTCATGAGCATATCAAATGCTCTTTCTAAGGTTCGCCATAAGTTATCTAACTGTGCATTGATAATGCCACCCTCCGTCTCAATAATACAACCACCGGGTTGAATATCCTCTCTTTCTTTGATTGAGAAAGCCTCTAGATTCTCGAATAGGCTTTTCAATGGTTGTTTGTGTTTTTCTAGGATTTCTAAATCTTTTTTATTTACGTTAACAGTAATTTTTTTGTGGGTAGAGACAGCTTTTAGAGAGTTAGCAACAATATCTACAATGACAGTCTCAGAAAGTTCGATTTCGCGCCCCACAATTTTTTTTGCAGCTTTTAAAGCGACAGGGATGATCAATTTTTCCATCTCTGCGCGAACAGTGGTAATCTCTTGCTCTAATTTAGCCACATGCTCAGCCCAATTCTTAAATCCTTCTTCATAGCCTTCCGCCTGAGCCTCTTCTTTAATTTTCTCTGCCTCCTCAATGACTTGTCTGCGAAATTGCTCGGCATCTTCCTTGATAGCAGTTAGAACCTCGCTTCCCTCGACAATTTTTGAGACTTCATCTTTGGTAATGATTTTAGTTTTTGGAGCGATATGCACGGACTGTCCATTAATGAGAGAAAAGAATTTTTTTTTCACTTGGATCCTTCAAGAAAATGAATGAGGTTTAATAGCTGATTATTAAGGATAGAATTAATACTTTCCGACTCTTTCGTTGCTGCTTGAGCGATTAGAATTTGTCCTCTACCCCTGTCCAATGTATGGGATAAATACCAGAGAAAATCGTGGTGTTGATTGGAAAGCGCTTTGCCTAATCGCGCCAAACCCCTCCTGTGAAGCTTTTTATGAAGTTCGGAGCAGCTGGTATCCCATTTCTCTAAATGAAGCTTTGGAACGACTAGCCTCTCTTTCTGATGAAGGCATAGACGTAGAAATTGGTGTTTTTTAGGGGTTAGGCAAGCATAGATATGTTTTAAGTTTTTAGTATCCACGATCGTACGAATTTCCTCTGCAAGATCGTAAAGACCGAAAAAATCAATAAGATTAACAAGTTTAGGTTTTGAAAAGTCTAACAGACGCAACACGGGGGTATTAGGAAGGAACTCTCGAGGTAGAAGTTCCTTCATGCCTAAAGCTATATAAAGCTGATGGCAGAAATAATCAGCTAAAAGAGGTGGCAGGCTTAAAGCGTTTGTTTGGGTGATGTATTTGCCTACAGCTGTTCTTTGTGGTTCAAGAAGTGAGGCTAAGAAAAATCCATGGAGTGCTTGAGGCTGCTTAGCAAGTTCTTGAGCAATCCAAGAATAGTGAATGGACATCAAGGCTTGTGCTGGGTGCAAAAAAATGATCGAAGGATCGTTTGCTACAACATTAAGTCCTGATATTTCACGAGATTGGTTAGCCGGAAGCCCTTTTAGGAGTGTTTCTTGTTCTCCTGGGTGAAAATGGTTCAGTAGCACCTTAATATAAATTTGCTGTTTTAAAGGTAGATCTTCAGCCATTAGGTTTCGTCAATGTCCTCATCAACCAAGTCCGTATCTTCAGTCTCTTTTTGAGTTGCTGCTTTTTCCTCCTCTTCGTCTTCCTTCTTTTTACCTTCTTTTTCTTCGATGCCCTCGCTCATCTGTTTAAGAGAAAACAGCTCTTTGAACCCTCCATGCGAGCGGAGGATTGGGTAAAGTTTCCAAAGTAGCCACAGGAGGAGGAGGAGGAGTAATAAGAGTAAAATGGTGAAGGAGAAAAAGATAATGCGAAATCTCGTTAGCGATTCTTTGGCAATAATCAAACTCCACACATCGACATAATGTCTCTCTTCGTTACCAGTTTGCAAAATGCCTGTATTTAATTCGCTAAAACGTGCTCGATCGGGAATAACCGTTACATTGTCAACGTCCAATCCGGGGACGCTTGCTGCTACAAGCCTTTTAATTCGAGAGATAAGGTGGGAGTTAGGGTCGTCTAGTACTCCCGAGTGTTTGACGTAGACGGAAGCCGTTGGTTTCTCTTTTTTGGTAGCTCCAGGATTCAGGGGGTCTTCTTCAGGAAAAGAGATCTGTACTTCCGCATCTAGAACACCGTCAATTTTTCTGATGGTACTTGCAATTTGTTCTGCTAAACCTGCTTGGTAGCGGATTTTTTCTTGAAGCTCAGAGGGCACAAGACCGACATTGGCAAAGATGCTTAGAAGATTCTGGCCTCGTTTTCTGGGAAGCCCTGCTTGATTTAAGAGCGACATCGCTTCAATCGCTTGGTCACTTCTTACGCTGATATCCCATAAAATAACTTTCTGACCGCCACCTCCTGTGCCTTCTGTACTGCGTACCTTAGAGGCATCGATGTTGCGTGTGGATAGGAAGACGACAATTTCATTAGCTTCTCTTTCATCAAGACCGTTGACAATGGTCCTTCTTGATTCGCAGCTAGAAAAAAGCAGGATTGTAAACAGAAGTAGCGTTTTAACAAGATGTTTCATAGTTTTTTCAAGATAGGGGTTACAGCTTAAAAAACTCCTTATAGACTTGGTAGCACTTTGCTAGAAGTAGAGTCGCTTTTTATCGCATGTTATAAACTGGATGCTAGCATTCTAAACCATTTAGGTAAATATTAACCCAATAAGAGTGTCGTCAAGAAAATCAATTATTTACCTGTTCGGCTAAGCTGCTAGGGTTTTGCTTATGGGACATAATAACGACATTTTCCATTTTTAAATTAGGAATGATAGCCACAGCTAAACGTTTAATTTGCATAAGAAGACCGGAATGTTCTTCGTCCCGATGATCTTCATATACGATGGTAATTTTAGCTTGTAATTCTTGATCGGATCCCGACGTGTCTACAAGTTCAATCGTGGCGTGGTGGATACCCTCCATTTTTTTAATCGCATCTGCTAGTAGGGTGCTTAAGTAAGCTTGATAACGCTGCCTTTGGTTCAATTGCTGACTTTCATGGACATAGGTTTCAAAGGGAGTCGGATCGCAGGGAGGGTGTTTTTGAAAAGGAGACGGTAAATCATTTTTATCCTTTGGAATTACATTGATGATATCGGGATTTCGAGTTAGCGAAGAACAGCTAGCGAATGAAAAGAGAATTAAAAAAGCTCGTACTAATAACCTTGCCATTGGATTACAAATCTCATTTAAATTTAACAAGGGATATTGAACTAGATAAAAAAAACTTGCAACAATTTTTTACTTTTAAAATCTTACTAAGATTCTCGAGAAATCGGGGAGACTGATTTCCTGAAGAATAGTAAATTGAAGAGAATCAAGGCCATCTGCTAGCAATGTGATATCGCCACGATAAAAGCGTTCAAACAACTGGCGGTTCCTTCGGGTATCAAGATTTGTTTCTTCGGCATGGGGATGAGGTAGCGATAAGAACGTTCCTTGCCTTGACTCGACTGTTAAACCGTGAAAAAAGCAGCGCAATCTCAGGTCATCGTCTTCTAAGCCCCAGCCAAAATAGCCGTTGTGGTACCCATTGATAAGGGCGAAATCGTGTGAATTAAAAAGAGTAACCCCGCCGAAATATTGGGAGTAGGGCATTTGGTATCCAAACTGTTCTACGTTTGTAGCTAAGTGGGTAGGAGCAGAGCAGTAGGAGTAGTCTGCTGATACAGGGAGCATATCAACATCATGAAAGCAGACATAATCACATGTAGTTTTGGCCTGCAAAAAACCGATGTTCAAAAGAGATCCTCGGTTAAAAGGTTTCTCTTCAGTCTGCTCGACGACATAAATATGATGGGGAACATCTGATAAGAAATTATTTATGTAAGGAATAAACTGTTTAAGGTGTTCCTCTCGGTTGCGATAGGGGACAATGACGCCTAAACGCTTTATTGGCGCTCGGAGGTCCATTCTTTTGTCACACTCTTAATATCTGTTTGCAACTCTTTTGGAATAGTTGATTTGGAGGCCCATTGTTCAAATGGTTTACGGCGATCTTCTTGTAAACCTTCACAGCCTAAAATGAGGTAAGTAGCTAATGGGAGCTCCTTTTTTAAATCGATCGTTTGTAATAAGTCAAAGCAAGTATTAGCAATTTCCGGGTCTGCCTTAAAGGCTAGAAGCGCAATGGCGGCTCGCTCATTATCTTCATTCATCGGCTTTCCCTTTATTACTTTAAGCAAAAATTGCTTAGCCGGTTCGCCGATCGCTTTTAATGCATGAAGGTTAATATCGTCGTCAAAAAAATCTCCTCGACCAATCGATTCAAAGAGGGTAATAATCGCACTTGCATCACCAATTTGTCCTAAACACTTAGCTGCTAGATAGGGGGCTTTTCCATAGCCTGGAAAAAGAGGATCATAAAAATTTTCCGAGCGGACTAGATCCAAAAGAGCTGGAACAATAGCCTTCTGTTTATTAATGACGGCTGCCATTTCACGTAGAGGTTCTTCCTCTTCACTAAGAATGAGATCTGCAATGAGCCTAGGCTGGGAAGTTTTCTCATCCTTTAGCTCATAAATTTTGCGTAATTTTTGGTAGGCTTCTTTAGCTAAAGCAATTTTTTCTGCTTCTTGTGATGTTAGTAAAAGAGGTGCCAAATTTTGCTGAGTGGCCAGCTCGTAATTAGCAAGTTGTTCAATGCGAGAGAGGCTAAAATCTTCGTAGACACCTTTGCCTGCTTTGGTGTAGTAATCAATCATGATATTAAAATTGCCACCAAAGTGTGCCTCTCTGTGCATCAAAATGGCATTGTCCATGGCATCACCTAGAGAAAAGCTATCGTAATCATCTTCTATTGTCATTGCTGTTGATCTTTATTAAGTTTTTGCATGATTTCATCCGCGTTATAGCTTGATCGAATAAAGGGGCCAGTATACATGAAACGTATGCCAATACTGAAGCCAAATTCCTCATATTCTTTAAATTCTTCCGGGGTGACAAATCGCTTCACGATTAGCTTTTTAGGGTGGGATTGAAGATACTGACCAATCGTGACAACATCGCAGCCAACTGATTTTAAATCAGCTAGAGTTTGGAAAACCTCTTCTTTTGCTTCTCCTAAACCGACCATTAGACCTGACTTAATAAAGAAATGGTTAGAGTAGCGATTCTGGTGAAGGAATGAAAGCAGCTCTAATGTGCGCTCGTAGGTCGCTTTATGGCGAACCCGAGGAGTCAACGCTCTTACTGTTTCTATATTATAATTAAAAATTTCGGGTTTGGCCTGAAGAATTGTCTTCCAAGCTTCTTGATCGCCATTAAAATCGGATGTTAGGACTTCTACAGTAACATGGGGGTTTTCATTTCTAATCGCCTGAATAATTAAGGCTAAGTGGGATGCGCCACCATCACTAAGGTCGTCTCGAGCCACTTGCGTCAGAACCACATGTTTAAGGCCGAGGCTTTTTACAGAAGCGGCGATTCTTATCGGCTCATCCCTTTCTAGGGGTGAAGGGGTGGCCGAATGGAGGATACTGCAAAAGCCACAACTCCTGGTACATTCCTTGCCCATCGTCAAAAATGTCGCTGTTTTTTTTGTCCAACATTCCAGGCGATTGGGGCACTTGGCCTCTTCGCAAACCGTTGCTAATCGCTGCTGGTCTAAAATCGCGTCTGTCGCCCATAAAGTATTTCCCTTAGGCAATTTGCGATGTAGCCAGCTTGGAAAGCGACCTGTTTCTACAACATTAAAGCGAGAAGTATCTTGATGAGATGGGAGAACATTCAACTTTTTTACTCTCGGTGTGTGATCAAAGCGGCGTTCATCCATTATCTACCCTTGGGCGGAAAGTGGACAGGGTGCCCTTCAGCGAGTAGAGCAGCTTCTAACCAACTTTCTGCAATCGTCGGATGAGCATGAATCGTTTCAGTGATGCACTCAATCGTTAATTCATTATTAATCGCTAAGGTTAGCTCCGCAATTAAAGCCGAGGCTTCATGGCCAACGACTTGTGCTCCTAAAATTTGTCCTCGTTTTTTATCCACAATGATTTGTGCAAAGCCTTCCGTTTGATTCATTGCTTGGGATTTGCCAAGAGCTTGGAAAGGGAATTGTCCAATAGAAATCTCGTAGCCTTGCTCCTTAGCTTTTTTAATACTTAACCCTACAGTGCCGATTTCTGGATCTGTAAAAATCACTGAAGGAACGGCTGTGTAATTCATGCGAATTTGGCGCCCACAAGCATGATCAGCGGCGACTAAGCCCTGGTGAGTGGCTACATGAGCAAGCCACCAGGTTGAGGAAAGATCACCGATAGCATAAATGCCGGAAACGGTTGTTTCCATGTACTCATTCACTTCGATGAGATTATTTTTTTTAATTTTAATGCCCAGCTCTTCTAATCCAATATTGCGGACATTCATGGATCTTCCCACTGCAACCAGAGCAAGATCCGCTTCGATCGGGGATAGGTTGTTTCCCACAACTTTAACACCATCGGCTTTTTTCTCAATGCAGTCGACAGTGGCATTGGTGTGGATGGCGATGCCTCTTTTTTTAAAGGATTTTGTTAAATAAGAAGCAACACTTTCACATTCCATCGGTAAAATGGAAGGGAGCATTTCCACGATCGCCACTTCAACCCCTAGTGTATTAAATAGAGAGGCAAATTCACAGCCAATAACCCCTCCGCCAATGATTGCTAGTTTTTTAGGTAAAGTCTTCAGGTTGAGTAAGTCTGTCGAGTCTAAGATTTTTTCGTGATCAAAAGGAAAAGCTGGGATATCTCTCGGTTCAGAGCCTGTAGCTATAATGATCTTCTCTGCTTCAAGAAGGCAGGAGTCTTGGCCTGTGACTTCAATCTCTTTAGAAGGAAGAAGTTTCCCATAGCCTTTAATCACCTTGATCCCATTCGTGGCAATAAGTCCTTCAAGGTTTTTTTTAATCCTTGTAACAATTTGGTCTTTACGGTGGACCATGAAGGAGTAATCAAAAGAAATATCTTTGACAATGATACCGAATTCGGCAGCTTCTTTAACCTGTTTTAGCCTTTCAGCACAAGCAATAAGAGCTTTGGAGGGGATACAACCGCGATTCAGGCAAGTGCCCCCAAGCTCGTTTGCTTCAATCAATGCAACGGTTTTTCCAAGCTGTGCCGCTCGAATTGCAGCTGGATACCCGCCGGGCCCCCCTCCGATCACAACAACATCAAATTTTTGTTTTTTCATTAGCACCCGTACGAGATCTATGTTATTAACAAGATTAAAATAGCACTTAAAGAATTAGAGCGCAAAAAAAAGAGGTCTCAAGTGGCGTTAACGTCAAGCAGGAGATGCTCAATGGTCATCTTCAGAAAAACTCAATGAAGTTGCTTATAGATCTTTTTGATCGATAACACCTGCCGCACTCCCAAGCCTTTCAGCGTATCCCCCATAACGATTGCTCACTCCGAAGCAGCCAGTAGGAACCTTGGCATCTCTCCAAGTGTCAGGGACCGTGAAGTGAAATGTTTGATGTATAATATTGACAAAGAGAGAGAATTGATCGCGCGACAAAATCCGTACTTTCTTCAGTTCATTCCAGTTCTGATCATCTAAATCCAAATGGTTATTTTGAGCGATAAAAGCAAAAAAGCAAAGAGTTGTCTTCCCATAGTAGGCAAGAGGACTAGTTGATTTTTCAATTTTTCTTAAGATAATATCTTTTTGGAAACCGGCCCAAACTTTTGGAGGTTGTTTTTGAGAATACCTGTCTGTTTTCAAAACGGGTTTTGCATCTTTGGTTAAAACAATAGGTGTTTGATGAGGCGTGGAACTGCCTCCATTAACATTCGTAATTAATGGAAGCTGCGAAGAAGAGGACGCCTGATCTTCTATATGTTTGCTTAAAGCGAAACAGTAAGGCCCATAGCTGTTGTACTCATCGCCCATTTCAGGAACAGAGGAGGCGTAAGCCCCTGGAAAAGCTCCTTGGTGGCGTACTTCAACGGATCCGGTTTTAACAAGCGCATTTACAAATGTTCGTTTCGTGCAGTGGAACCATTTAGGAATACCGATAGGCTTAGCTTTTTCACTCCTAAGTGCCCATTCTTTTACGATCTCCAAAACAGTCGTAGCGTCTTCTCTTTGTTGGGGGCTGCGAGCATTGGATAATTTGTGGTAAATCGTTTTTGCAAGAGCGGAGAGTTCTTTTCGATCCATACTAATTCGATCGTCATAAAACCGGCGTCGCACTGTCGTGCAAAAGGTAGTGCATTCTCTTTTAAACTCTTCCGTTCTTTCAGCTTTAGGAAAACGTTGCTTAAATAGAATCACCGCCCTTAATATTTGATCGCTTTCTGTTGTTGTAGTTCCAGGCTTAAGTTTTTCATCATGTAGCCATTTAGTATCGTGGCCTGCTTGTTTTTGTAGGAGAGTTTTTATCGTTCCTCTTTCCTCTAAAAGTGTATTTAATGCTTTGAGGCAATCGACTGCTTCTTCGAGAGTCGTGTGAGGATTGGTAAAGACATTGTCGACAAAACGACAAAGATCTTTTGGTGTGCGAAACTGTGGTAAGTAGTATTCCTCGTTGAGTTCTCTTGTTGCTCTTTTTTCCTTAGGTGGTTCCTCTAGTGTGCTAAACGGTACATAATCATCAGTGCTTGTGGAATCATCATCAGTGCTTGTGGAATCGTGTGAGGAAAGATTAAGCTCTGAAACCCTTCCTCTTAAAGATGACGCTTCATCCGTTTGAAGGATATCCTCTATTTGGTTGTCGATGGAACGGCAAACTAAATCGAGGTAATTTCTTTGACTTGATTTGCGTAAGCGGTGAACGCCGACATCCTGAGCCAGGTTCTCACGGATACGATGATTGAGCTTTCTCAGTTTTCTAAGTGTAGAAGAATCTGCTTTTAATTCTTTACGAAAAGTCTTTGTGTATTGCTCAAGACGAAATGCTGCAGTCGTGGCTTCACCAGCCCTGGAACGTCTGAATAAGTTAAATAAGCAGGCAAAGCATCCTCCTACTCGGCGAGATTTCTTTTTTCGGGTAAGGTTTTTGGTAATATACTCGGTATTAGGGTCCCATTTGCTTAGAAGTTGGATCGATGTTTTAAAGGCATCATACTCAAACGATGGGTTCATTGATTATTCTTTTTGTTTAAATTGAAAATGATAAAAATATAATGCACCTTAAATATTAAAATCTAATAAAGAAGAGAAGGATTTGAAAAGAAAAAGGCTTCACCTTGCATTATTTAAACACAAATAGCAAACTGTCACTAAACAGATCAGAATAGGGCCCATATCGATATGAACAAACCAGTTAAACAAAAATTATGTTGGAATTGTGAAGGAAGTGTGGCTACGTTTATTGAGAACTGTCCCTACTGTGGTGTTTATCTCAGTCCGGATCACCAAGAGGGATTCAATCTTGACCTTCTCAAAGCCCCCTATCCATTACATGAGGAGGAGACGCCAACCGCGAACTCTGAAACAATCGATGAGCAAGATCAGGAAGCCTTGGATGTTGAAGAGGAGGGAAACAGCTTTTTGCAAGAAAAAATTTTAAGTCATAGTGCCCCTATCTCTTCATTATTCTTAACCCTTGGGGTTTTTTTCTCGCTTTTTGCTATTGTTCTTTTCTTTTTTGAAGAAAACGGTTTTTTAATTTTAAAGTGGAATGCCAAATATTGGTATGTCTATGGAGCCATCGCGGTCCCTTCTCTGATTTTGGGGAGCTACCTTTTACTAAGCATGCAGGATGATCAAGATAGGTAAGCTAGAGGACTTAATCCTCTAGCCTGACATCGCATTAGTTTTCGTCTTCGTGGTAAAGCCCACAACATTTCTTGTACTTTTTGCCACTACCACAAGGACAAAGGTCATTTCTTCCCACCTTCGGGTGAGCGGTCACGGGCACTAACTTTTCTTCTGGGGGAAGCACCGGTGCTGGGTCGGGAATCGGCTGCTCAAGATCAGAGAGGAACGAACGGTCTTTTTCCAAGTTAAGTTGGTTTAATACCTGCTGGAGTTCCTGAGGAGCTGGCAGCATAATCTCAAATTTGAACAGGGTCTGCGCGATTTCATTGCGAAGTGTTTCGCTTAATTGATCGAACAGGGAAAAAGCCTCATGCTTAAACTCCATGAGAGGATCTCTGTTGCCGACAGCTCTAAGATTAACATCTGTTCTCAAGTGGTCCATGGCTAGCAAGTGCTCTTGCCAAAATTTGTCCACTTTGCGAATCATCAAGTGCCTAAGGGCTTCTTGAGAGGGATTAGGGGGCAGCCTAATGCCTGATTCTTGGAGTGGGGTAGCTTTAGCATCTTCGCGGGCGACCTTGTCATGGAAAGCTTGAGAAACTTTGTCGATGGCAATCTTTTCGATGTCTTCTAGCTCAAGCTCATCCCGATCAAATTCATCCTCTGAAAAAGAAACGGGGAATTGTAGCATCATCCATTGACGGAAACCTTCTGGGTCCCAACCCTCCTCATCGCCTCGACTTTTAAAAAATTTCTCCGCAGCTTGGCTAATGCTGCTCTCTAACAGGTCGAGGGCTATTGATACCATGTCTTCCGAGCTCAGGATTTCATTTCTAAAGGTGTAGATTTCCTGTCTTTGCTTGTTCATCACATCATCGTACTCAAGGGTATGTTTGCGCATCATGTAATTTCTTTGTTCGATGCGCTTTTGGGCCGTTTCGATGGATTTGTTTAGCATCGAAGCTGAGATGGGCTCCCCTTCTGGTGGTCTAAAGCGTTGGAGGATAGAGGTAAGCCTTGGAGACGCAAATAAGCGCATCAGCGAATCTTCAAAGGAGACATAGAACTTAGAGCTTCCTGGGTCTCCTTGTCTGGCTGAGCGGCCTCTTAGCTGTCTATCAATGCGGCGAGACTGGTGACGCGTGGTCCCAACAACGTGAAGGCCTCCTAGTTCAGCGACACCTGGCTCTAGCTTAATATCCGTTCCGCGGCCTGCCATGTTTGTAGAAATCGTAATACTGCCTCGCTTTCCCGCGTTGGCGACAATCTCAGCTTCTTTTTCGTGTTGCTTAGCGTTAAGAACCGTAGGCTCTAGCTTATTTTGTTTAAAAATCCTGGCTAGTTTCTCAGAAACGTCTACCGATTCTGTTCCTATGAGGATAGGTCTTCCTTTTTCATGGACCTCACGGACCTCTTTTAGAATCGCATTATATTTTTCCCGTTCTGTCATGTAAATTTCATCATTGAAGTCATGTCTCTGACATTTGCGATGAGTAGGGATTTCAAGCACATCGAGCTTATAAATTTGTTTCAGCTCGTTAGCCTCCGTGCTTGCCGTACCAGACATTCCCGCTAAACATTCATACATTCTAAAAAAGTTTTGCAGAGTAATGGTGGCATACGTTTGAGTTTCTTTTTGGATGGAAACATTTTCTTTGGCCTCGATCGCTTGATGAAGGCCATCCGCAAATCTTCTTCCAGGCTGTGGTCTTCCGGTATTCTCATCGATGATAATGATCTTGTCATCATGAACCATGTAATCGATGTCTTTTTCCATTAGAAGATGGGCTCTTAACAATTGCCTTAGGTTATGGGCTCTTTCTTTCCTCTTTAGATCTTCTTCTTGAATGGCTAGCTTGCGCTCCGTTTTCTCTTGCTCGCTTATGGAAGAATCCTGATCAATGAGCAAATACTCATGGCTAATATCTAACATGAGAAAGTCGTCAGAGCTACCGTTTCCTCCTGTACACTCTTCCCATGCATGAATGCCTTTGTCTGTGATCTCAAATTCGTTGCTTTTCTCATCAATGAGAATAAACAGTTCTGCAAGAGCTTGGTGCTTTTCCTCTTTATTTTGGTCAGCGTAGTAGTAAAGATCCCACTTATCAATCCCTGCTCGATAGTCCGGATCTTCTTTAATCTTTTTTAAGGTTTTGTTGTGGGGAGTTCCCTTACCGACCAGCCACAGTTTGTGGAGGGCATTTTTTCCTTTCTCTTCTTGCTCTTTTGTCTTCTTTCCTTCTTTAGGGAGACTTTCTAGAGTTTTGCGAGCTTCGGTAGCAAGGCGGTTACAAAAGTCCCTTTGGCGTACAACCAATTCCGCGACTCCTCCCTTTAACTCATCATACAGCTGTCTGCTTTCAGAGGTAGGACCGGAAATGATTAGAGGGGTACGAGCGTCGTCAATGAGGATAGAGTCAGCCTCATCGATAATGGCATAATAGAAACCACGCTGCACCTGTTCTTCTTTTCGTGTGGCCATCGAGTTATCGCGCAAATAGTCAAAGCCGAATTCAGAAGCCGTTCCGTAGACCACATCGCAATCATAAATTTTCTTTCTTTCGTAGGGGGAAATTTCGCTTGTCAGGGCACCTGTAGTGAGTCCAAGCCATCTTAAAATTGTACCCACCCATTGACAATCCCTTTCAGCGAGGTAATCATTCACGGTGATTAGATGAACAGGCTTACTTGTTAAAGCATGAAGGTAAAGGGCAAGAGTTGCTGTGAGGGTCTTACCTTCACCTGTCTGCATCTCAGCGATTCCTCCTTTGAAAAGGGTAATCGCCCCAACAATTTGCACATCATAAGGGATCATATCCCATTGTTGGTTATAGCCAGAAACATGGACCTCGGTGCCAACTAATCTTCGGCAAACATTTTTCACAACCCCAAAGGCCTCAGGCATAAGTTGATCAAGAGTTTCACCTTGAGAATATCGTTGTTTAAATTCATCCGTCTTGGCTTTCAGTTCATCGTCAGTTAGGGATTTAAATTTTTCGTCCCATTCATTAACCTGGTGGACGATTTTAAAATATCTTTTCACGGTGCGGTCTTGAGCAGTTCCAAATATTTTTTTTAAAAAGCCGAGCATGATGTTTCCATAAAATTGTTTAATAGATGAATTATAAGAGACTCAAAGATTTCATTCAATCTTCCTTGCCTCTTAAAGTAATAGCATTCTAAAATCTATTATAGTAAAATCAATAAAATAAGAGCGCGATTGATCAAAAAAAATTTAAGTTGCTAAGTGAAGTGCTCTCTATTCGCTTCCCCTGCTTTTAGTTTTACTCCATGGATGGCCGTTCGGAGTAAATGATGACCATCTACCAATCCTGTGAGGTAATGAGGCCAACCCGTGTGCTAACGAACTAAAAAATCTTTGCTTAATGATGAAACCTATAATCTATTTTGACCGCTTATCTAAGAAACAGATGGAAGAGAAAGTGTATGGAGGGAAGGCCCTGCAGTTTTTATATGGCGAGGATCTTTTATCCAGATGCTTTGGAGCCCCACTACTTCATTTATTGAGCAGGTTTTCCTTCTTCTCTTCCTTTGTGGGTTATTGGCAGAGTAGGGCTTTCACAAAAAGGAAAATAGCCCCATTTATCTCTCATCATCAAATTGAAGCAAATGAATTTAAAGATAAAATCAGTGATTTCGCGTCTTTTAATGATTTTTTCATCCGAGAGTTGAAAAAAGAAAGCCGTCCTCTTGCTCAGAGTGAAGCGATTATTCCTGCGGACGGGAGATATTGGTTCTATCCAGAAATCTCCTCGGCTAACTTTTTCTATGTTAAAAACAAAAAATTTAATTTGAGCTCTCTTTTAAAAAATGAAGAGCTTGCCCATCGCTATGAGCATGGCAGTATGATCATTGCTCGCCTTTGCCCATCGGATTACCATCGCTTTCATTTTCCTTGCGATTGTGTTCCTCATACAACGGAACTGCTTAATGGGTGGTTATATTCAGTAAACCCATTGGCTCTTAGAAAAAATTTCGACATTCTTACGACCAATAAGCGTACCTTGTGTTGTTTAGATACAAAAAAATTTGGGCAAGTGCTTTACCTGGAGATAGGAGCGACGAGTGTGGGGTCCATTCATCAAACTTATCAGCCATTTTGCCCTTATCTCAAAGGTGAGGAGAAGGGGTATTTTTCTTTTGGAGGCTCTTCTCTTATTTTGCTTTTTGAACCCAAATCGATTCAATTTGATGAGGATCTTGTCCAGGCATCTAAAGAGGGCGTTGAGATAAGATGCTTGATGGGGCAGTCCATGGGCTTCCCTGTAGAGTCCGCTTAATGACGATCACGGCACTCGTTGCGGTTCCAGAGCCACAGGATAAAGCGTTGCGCCAGAATTGCTAGAGGTAAATGGCATCTCAAGGTTTTGACCAGGAAACTCGCATCTAGTAAAAAGAAGCTGACAAGCTCTCTTGTATCTCTTCCCAACAATGCTACATTTGACTGGGTATAACATTGGCTTCCTGCTACTTCTGTTCCGTTCAAAACTTGCTCTTAAGCTAAGTTTTGCGTTTAATGAAACTAAAACATTGACACTTAACTGAGCACGAGCGGGGACAAGATACAGCCCTATCTGGTTGCAGGTGAAGATAGATGAATTCATGGTTTGAGTCATCCATTTAAAACCGCATTTGTATTGAGCGTAATTGTCTGAAAATTATTTTGGTTGCCAGGTGCTGTATCGTTGTATCATATACAAAACAAGTAATTATTAGCGCGAGTTGCTTCAGTAGGTTCTGTAGGACCTGTGGCTTCAGTGGGACCTACGGATCGGTATCACCGGTAGGATCAGTTGCCTCAGTAGTTCCTGCTGACTCTTCCTCTGTCCCTGTTGGGCCAGTAGATTTCTGGGGTCACAGTGTGTGTCTTTTCGTCGCCTCGCAATTGGTTTGCAAAAAAATCGAATAGAAAGTTTTTATCTAAGCAAGAAACAGGAGCCTTAGGAATAATCCCTACTACGTCAGTAGGGTTTAAGGAGTCGTATGAATAAAAGGTTTCAAAGCCTGGATTTAAATACAATTTTGATCTCCAGCCCTCTCTTTTAAGAGATAGTTCGTGTCGGGCTTAATAATAAGCGCTATGTTAGGCCTCCTCCTGAGAAGAGATGAGAACCTGATCATCTTCAAAAAATAATCTAGAAGCAGAGATAGCTCCGAGGCAAAGGCTGTAGGAATTAGCAATCAGGAAAAGGGGAATAAAGTCGTTTATCATTTCCAAAGATGCTAGTCGGTAAATGAAAAGAAACAATTGTAAATGGCATTAAACGAGGCATTTTGTACCTATTGCATCAAGGCAATAAATCTTTTTTAAACGGTAAAACATAACAGCAAGTAATATCTGTATGGATAGTACTTGCTGGTCTATTAAGGCCTGGTTGATTGCCCATGTCGCTGTTGCAGTAGCTGCTGTTCGACTTGCTCTCTTTGAAGTGTGCGTTGATTAATCGTTTGATCCTCATCGTGAATGTGTTCCTTTTCATTCAAAACAAGGCTTTGAAGATCTGCTAAATCCGCGGTTGATATATCAGCACTATTTAACACTTGTAATAGCTTTGCTCTAACTGCAGGGCTGCGCAAAGACTCTGTTCCTTTAAAATTATTCATCAAAGTTTTTTTTACTTCATACATAGTAATTGCATGTTGGAATTCTACTTTGCTTTCCCATGTCGGCATCACATCATGACGTGTGGCTTGATGCTGGGCTGCCTTTAAAGTTTGTTCTGCTTTGTCAATGGCTTGTTGCATGAGTTTTAGGAATCGATCCTCTTCTTCAGGAGTTAATACAGGATATTGGCGTTGCTGCTCATGAGTGGAAGGCGCCTCAATAGTTGAAAATAAAGGTAACTGTGTAAAGACAGCGAATAAAAGGCAACAAAAAAAATTACGCATAAATACCTCCAAAATATTTATCATAAGAGCCAAGCTATTTTTTGAATATCCAAAGAATCAAGATTAAATAGGGCTACCTTTTTCATGATTGTTTTTAATGCGTTTAAAGGTCGATACAAAGCGGTCAATGCGCGAGGTGTGGCTATGACGATTATGAACCAGGATAGGTGGGGCAAACAACATCGTTAGAAGTTTTTTATAGTTGTTTTCCAATTGCTTTTGCTTAATAAGTTCTTCTCCAAATAACAAGGCTGTTAAGGAAGGACCGCGATCCATACTCTGCTTGCAAGATAAATTGATCGATAAAGGTTGAAATTGATCAATCAGGTAATGGGCAAACTCTAAATAGCACAGCTCAATAAAATCTTGCCTTTCCCGCTTGTCTAAAGTGCTTTTTTGCTCAAAATAGCGATGATGAATTCCACTAATAATTTCTTCCCAGGCTTTTTTCCATTTCGATTGATCCAGTTTGCTTGACCAATAATAATGACCGTGATCTACAAAAAGGTTGGTTAAAAAATTTTCTTTAAACTCTGCCGCATTATTTTTTTCGCTATATTCTGCATTTTGCCAATAAAAATCGGAGTCTTTATCTAGGGTAACTAGGATTAACGAAGGTTGTGTCCGTTCAAAGCGTTCAAGTTGCGCACTCTTGCTCCCCTCTTTGCCATGTCTTTTCATTAAGTTGACATAGACATGTCTTTGATGTTTCAAGCTGGTAATATATCCGAGGAACTCTTCCTGCACACCATCTTGAGCTTTTAAAAAGAGGGATCTAATAAAGGGAATATCTTTGGCGCAATTTGGGGTTCTAATCACATGCGTATCTGATAAAGAAAATAGGTAAGAGGGGAGATTGCCGTAACCAAACTCATCGTTATGTGTGGGAGCTTTATGAGGGTTAAAAAGAGCCTTGTCGTTAAAAACTTCTTGATGATAGCACTTAATCAAATCACCAAGCTGCGGGTGATAGGAGGGGAAGGCATATCTCTGGTTCAAGAAAACCTGCATCTCTTCGTTTAAATCAGCTCCTAAGAATAGCCATGAGCACAAGTGTTCTGTTAATGCAACTTGTTCGTTTTTTTCGCGCTTAATGCTTTCTCGCAAGTGTTCCACCCAGTTTTCATGATAGCCTCTTAAATTTGTCATAGGGTTTAACAGAGCTTGAGCAAGCTTAGATTGACTCTTATCGAGATCGTTGTCTTTGTTTAGGACTGCCAATAGCTTATTTTTAAATGCTGGATAAACGTAAGTAAATAGGTTATCGCATTCGTGGATGGTGTAGGAAGCGTTTTTTTGTTTCCAGGTAATGAGGCCACCTGAGCAGAAAAATATAGAAACCAAAAAAACGATAAAAAAATTTTTTGTAGACATGAGAAATGATTATAGAAAGAGTAAGCAGAAAGTTGCAAGGTGTAATTAGTTTTAGAGTAGAATTTAATAAATACTAATATTTATAATAGTTGCACTATGGAATTTATACATCAACCTTATCAGCCCGAAGAAACAATTGCTGCTGTCGCTTCTCCTCCTGGAGAAGGCGGTGTCGCTGTTATTCGTATTTCAGGAAAAGATTCTCTAGATATTGCTGAAAAAGTTTTCTCTAGATCCGTGCGTCGCTTTAAGACGCATACAGCCCATTATGGGAACATCTTAAATGAAGAAGGAGAAGTTGTAGACGATGTTCTTATCATTCCGTTCTTAGGGAAACGTTCCTATACTGGTGAAGACACCGTAGAAATTTATTGCCACGGTGGGACTCTTATTACAAGACGAGTGTTAGAAACGGTCTTAAAAGCAGGCGCACGACATGCTTTACCAGGTGAATTTACCTTTAAGGCCTACATCAATGGAAGAATCGATCTAGCCCAAGCCGAGGCCGTACAGGAACTCATCGCGGCTAAGAACGAGCGTGCTCTGGACGCTGCAGAAAGCCAGCTCAAAGGGACTCTATCCACAAAAATCAGAGCCTTTCAACAACAGCTAACAGTGATTGCTGCTATTTTAGAAGCCTGGGTCGACTTTCCGGAAGAAGGCCTTGAATTTGCTACCATGGAAGAACTTGCTAATCGTTTAAATGAAACTCTGCAAGGCATGCGTGCTCTGCAACAAACTTTTCACGATGGCAGCATGATTAAAAACGGTATTTCTCTTTGCTTAGTCGGTTGCCCAAATGTAGGTAAATCTTCATTGATGAATGCTTTGCTCGAAAAAGAAAGGGCTATCGTTTCTCATCTTCCTGGAACGACACGCGATGTTTTAGAAGATTCGCTCTACTTAAATGGTTTAAATTTTAGGCTTTTAGATACAGCGGGGATTAGAGAGACCGAAGAAATTGTTGAGCGCGAAGGAATTCGGCGATCAAGGCAAGCGATGGCTGAGGCAGACTTGATCTTGTTTGTTCTAGATACAACTCAAGATTTAAAGGATGAAGAGCTTGAACTTCTTCAGTGTTTGCCAAAAGAAAAAACCATTGCTATTTGGAATAAAATAGATCAAGCTCCATCCTCTTTTAAAACTCCTTTACCTTACCAAGTCGAAATTTCTGCAAAGCAAAAAATAGGGTTAGATCAACTCAAAGCAACGATTGATCGTGTGATTTGGCAGAAGGGCGCACCAAGCAAGGAGGAAATTGTGATTACCAATGTTCGTCACAAGGAAGCTTTAATAGGAGCTATTAGGAATGTTGAAGCAGTGGTTAAAGGGTTAGAGGAGTACTTATCGCCTGAATTTTTGACCTTGGATATGAGGCATGCTTTACACGAGCTGGGAAAAATCATAGGGTCAAATATCAGTGAAGATATTCTAACAGAAATTTTTTCCCGTTTTTGCATAGGAAAGTAGAATGAATAAGCGGGCCAAAGCTCAATTTATCAAAAAAACATTAGCAGAGCTCTTTCCTGAGCCTGCTATTCCTCTTCAACATACAAGTCCCTACACCCTACTCATTGCTGTGCTTCTTTCTGCACAATGTACAGACGCTCGTGTCAACCTCGTCACCCCTTATTTGTTTGGGTTAGCCAGTACGCCAGAGAAAATGGTGCTCTTATCCATCGATCAAATCCAAGCAGCGATCAAGACCTGCGGCCTTTCAAGACAAAAGGCTAAGGCGATTTATGAGCTTTCTAGATTGTTGTTAGATAAATTTAATGGCCTTGTTCCTAGATCCTTTGAAGAGCTAGAGAGTCTTCCTGGCGTGGGTCACAAAACAGCCTCAGTAGTCATGTCGCAAGCTTTTCATCAACCGGCATTTCCCGTCGACACACATATTCATCGTTTAGCGAAAAGGTGGGGACTCAGCAGCGGAAAAAATGTTAAGCAAACTGAGTTAGACTTAAAAAAAATATTTAACAAAAAAGATTGGAACCATCTTCATCTTCAGATGATCTACTATGGAAGGGCCTTCTGTACAGCAAAGCAACATAAAGTTGAACTTTGTCCCATTTGCAAAAAGCTATCCGACGCTCATTGAGTGAAGTTAAGAAACGCTCCTCAACGAATGGGTGATTAACGTGGATAGATCGCAATCTTCAGGTAATTCTGATAACGCTTTTTTGGTCGCTTTCTGAGCAACGGATGAGTGATAACCTAAATGAATGAGCGCGTTGACAGCATCTCCTTGTAAGCTTTTATTCGGAGTCTCCATTTTCAGCTTAAGTTCAGAAGGAATGAAGCCTAATTTGTCGCGCAACTCAATGATTAGCCTCTCTGCTGTTTTTTTGCCTATGCCAGGCACTTTACAAAGGATGGCGGTATTGTCTTGATGAATTGCTTGATGTAAAGTTGCTGGGTTGAGATGTCCGATAAGGTTTAGGGCCATTCTAGGGCCAATGCCTGTAACATTTTGCAGTAGCTCAAATAAATCACGTTCTTGCCTATCTAAAAATCCGTAAAGGGTGGCCGATAACTCCCTTACTATGTAGCAAGTGTATAACAAGCATGGTGATTCGATTTCTGGTAATTTGGCAAAAAGATGAATAGGGATAAACACTTTGTAACCTATGCCGTGAACATCCAAAATAGCATGTTGCATCGATGCTTCTTTTAAAATACCATTTAGATAACTATACATTAAATCTCTTGACCTAAAACACGGGCAGTTTGTAAATGATGGAAATGGCAAATAGCCAAAGCTAACGCGTCTGCGGCGTCTTCTGGCAGTGAATTCCTTAAGCTTAAAATGAGTTTCACCATTTCCTGTACTTGATATTTTTTCGCTTTTCCAGTTCCTGTTACGGCCAGCTTAGGCTGGGTAGGACCATATTCAACAATACCCATGCCTTTTATTTTAGCCGCTAAAATAGCAATCCCTCGTGCCATACCTAATTTAAGTGCGCTTTGCACATTATCTTTGACATATTGAGTTTCGACGGCCAGAATGCTAGGTTGAAATTTATCAATCAAAACATTTAAAGCTTCAAAGATGATTAAATAGCGATCTGAAAGCTTATATTTCCTCGGGGGCTTTATACAGCCATAATCCAATGCAATGAGCTGATGATTAACACACTTAACGATGCCAAATCCAGTGACACAAGTTCCGGGATCGATACCAAGAATGGTGGGTTCTTCCTCCGATCGATTCAAGCCAGTACTCATAGTGAATCGGTGCATTCAGTAACGGTCCGAGGAGAGATCTTGGCTATCTCAACAGCATCTAAGGATTGATCTTGATACTCTACAGAAAAAGCAGTGTTAAGCAGACTAGAAAGGTCGCTTAAAATTTTGTTCATTTTTTGGTACCTTTCTTCAAACAATTTAAACTCACAAAGTTTCTCCTCAGCTTCACGTCTTTTTTGCTGTAGCTCAAAATGCTTTTCCTCCCACTTAATTGCACGCAATTCGACCGCTTTTAAGCTGCTTTGATACTGATCTTGAAGCAATTTTTGATTTTGACATTCTATTTCAAGTTGGTTTTGTGACTCAAGCAATTTAAAATGGGCCCTTTCTAATGCATTTTTAGTTTCAGTAAGAGATTGCTGAAGTGCCAATTTTTCCTCGTTTAGTAAAGCTGCTTCTCGGACGTTCTTGGCAAGGTGTTGTTGTGCAGTTTTTAATGAAGAATCTAGTTTTTCGTATTTAACTTTGTGCCCAAATACTGTTTGTTGAAGCCATTGTTGTTCTTTTTCTTTTTTATACTCTTCTAAGTTGGTCTCGATTCTCTCTTGTAGAATGGCAAACTGTTGCTTTGTTTCTTTTAAAAAAGACAGCTGCTTTGCGATCGTTTTATCGCTTTGTTTGTCTGCCTTCTCTTTTCCTGATTGATGCTGTTGGTTATGTAAGGATAATCGAGCTATTTCTTTCTCTAGAGATTGCCTAATGCCACAGCTTCTTTGGTACCCCTGTTTAACGGCTAGAAGTTGCTGTTCTTTGACGTGTAGGGTTTCGCTGAGCTCTTTATTGTCTAGGCGGGTTTCTTCAATCCTTTTACGAAGATAATAGATAACACGTTCAAACTGGAGCTGCTTTTGTTTATAGCATTTATTTTCATCAATGTAGGTTTGATTGCATTCTTCTTTTTCTTTTAATAATTCTTTTAGTTTTATTAGTTGCTCTTTAAGTAGTTCAAGTTCTTCTTCATTTTCTGCAAAAATTTTTTTTGCTTTTTGCCATTGCAGTTGAAGCTTTTGTAATTCGCACTCCGTTTGCTCCAGCCCTGTTTTTAGTTGTTCATTTTCACAGGCTAGTTCGTTATTGCTAATTTCAAGTTGAGTGCATTTTTCTGTAAAGGAAGAGACTTGTTTCTGAGATTCTACTTGGAGTAATTGAATGTCATCATACTTTTTTTTAAGAAGGTGAATGAATTGTTTTAATTTAGACGTTTGATCATGACCAATGTTAAAAGCGGCCCTTGAATTTTTTTGAAGCCGTTCCAACTCTTCTTCTAGCTCCTGAGCTCGTTGTCTTTCATCAACAAGATTTTGCAAAAGGTCATTTTCCTCATTATCTCTGGCTAAATTAGCATTCACGGGAAACCTCTTTCAACTGATTACGAAGAATAGCTTAATGGGGCATGGCCTCTTGCCGTCTATTAGAAGGCATGGACGGTAAGAGATTGCGCCCATTAAACGCATTATAAGCAAAAAAAATTTAAAATAAATCGATATGCAAAATAAGAGAAGGAAGAAGAAATAGGTCAATGGCTTGCCAAAGGGCAAGCCATGAATTTAGTTGATCGTGCAGGCAAAGTATTGTTCTAAACCGTCTTGGGTGGGTTTCATGCTTTTTTTGCCAACTGACCAGTTAGCTGGACATACTTCTCCATGCTGCTCAGAGAAGATCCATGCATCTAGTGTACGGATCGCTTCATCAACGGAGCGACCAAGCGGCAAATCGTTGACAACTTGATGTCTTACCGTTCCTGCTTTATCAATGAGGAAAAGGCCTCTAAAAGCAACTCCTGCTTCTTCTACCAAAACATCATAGCTTTTTGCAATCGATTTAGTAATGTCTGCCACTAGTGGGTAGGAGACACCTTCAATACCACCTTTCGATTTTGGAGTATTTAACCAGGCAAAATGAGAATAAGCGCTATCTACAGAACATCCGATCACCTGGGCATTTCTTTTTTCAAACTCTGAAAGTTTTTCTTGAAACGCGTGTAATTCAGTAGGACAAACGAATGTAAAATCTAAAGGATAAAAGAAAAGAATCACATTCTTCCCCTTGAACTGACTTAGAGTGAAGTTACTCACAATTTGATTGTTAACAACGGCACTTGCTTTGAAATCAGGTGCTTGTTTTCCAACTAAAACGCCCATAAACGCTCCTTTTAGTTAAAATATTGTTCAGCGTTCTCCAACCAAGGTTCATTTCCTATCATTGTGGAAGGTCCGTGGCCAGGATAAACTCTAGTTTTGGGATCTATTTTAGCAAGTTTTTTTAAGGAAAGCCACATTAAATCGGGTTGAGCCGTTGGAAAAGCAAGGTTTCCAATAGTCCCTTTAAATAACGTATCCCCAGAAAATAGAATCCCTTCTGTCGGAAGATAAAAACAGACGCCTCCAGGAGAATGTCCAGGGGTGTGAATAACCTGAAGCTGAAGATCGCCAATAGAAATCACATCCCCATCATCGAAGAAAAAATCAGGCTTAACAGGGGCTACAGGTAAAAAAAGAGGTAACCCATCGCTGCCTGGAGCACTGACATTTTGAGCATCCAAGGGATGGACTCCAATGTTTAAAGATAGGGCTTGTTTGAAAGCCTTGGCATCGGCGATATGATCTAAATGAGAATGGGTGAGGAGGAGGGTTTCAGCTGTCAGCTGTTCTTGCTTCAGAAATTCCAGAATGGGTTGAAAGCTTCCTTGACCAGGATCGATGATAGCAGCAAATTTAGTGTGAGGGCAGTAAAGGACATAAGCATTGGTTTCTAGTGGGCCAGACGGAAAAGCCTTTAGCATAGACACCTTGATAAGAGAGTTGCACCGGAGAGGATTTGAACCTCTAACCGCCCGGTTCGTAGCCGGGTACTCTATCCGATTGAGCTACCGGTGCAAAAGTTAGTCGCCTTTGAATAATGCCAAAAGAAAAGATAAAGATCAAGGGCAAGGATGAAAAATTTTGGGAGTGCCATACTGCTTCAACAGCGCGGTTCCCCAAGGAAGTTCCAACTTAAATTTCTGAGTTGTTCTTCGTCCGACAGTCAACAAAGAAATGCCCCCGGCAAAACTATCTATGTCAGGACAAAAAATGAATTCCTCAGAACCATTATGCTTAAAGGGGCCTTGAGTATGGTCAAAGCATTTTGCGGAAATCGTGACTATTTCATTCAATTTAAGGCCCGGAAATTCTAATCGATAACGAGTGGGATCGGTAGAAAGCAGCTCTGCTTTGATTAAAAGAGCGCCCATGCGGCTTTTCAAAACTAAAGGGTATGGAACGAAAGACACTTCTTGACGAAACCCACTGCAGGCATCAAATCGGAAAGCGACTCTTTCTCCAGGAATGAAGCCTTTAGCGGACAAACATAACAGAAAGCCTATCGGTTTCCCTTGGTTCATTAGCATTCCATTAGACTTGATGCTGAATTTATAGATGGGTTTCCAATCGTCTTTAGGATTCTGAGCGATACGCTGGATGGAGACCAGCAGTTCATCATCAATAGGAAATTGATTAAATTTAAAAAGATAGCGTGGGTACTCTACATCAACATCTTTAAAGGGACGAATATAGACATCTGCATCTACAAGATCTTCTTGCAGGGGAAGAACCTCAATAGATGCATGACATGTTTCTGAAAACTCAAGGCTACTTAGTTTACAAAAGAAAGAGATGAGGATAAAGATGGTCCAACGCATAAGGATCAAACATTTTTGACTTATATTAAAGCAAGCTTCCATACCATTCAACAAAAGTCTTTCCCATTGCTGACCAAACATCTAAATAGCTTTTTGAACTAAAAAAATGATCAATGAAAGGAATGCCACAGAAAGAACCCACGAAGGTCACAGGCGCGTGTTTCCCCTTGGCTGCGCTAATCATTCTACCTAAATCAAGGAGACAAATTCCATCCCTAACGCTCACAAAATGTTGGATATTCCAATTGGAGTGTGATCCCAGACAAGGGGAGCCAAACGAATAAACCTTAATCTTGCCTTGCAAGTCTTTAGATAATAAACCAAGGGCGGCCATCGTTTCGCACGAACCAATGCTATGGGAAAAATGAAGAATGGTTTTGTCTTCTCCTTTCATTTCATGAATGAGTTCCTGCCATGTTTCAGCTAAGGCCCGTGCATGGGGAGTGATGTAGCCAATTTTTACCATAAAAGCTCGCAGAGCATCAAAGAAAAAGGGTGCATTAGGTCGATGGACATAATGAACATTAACTCCGCCATGGCTTTTAGACAAAGCTGTGACGGCCATCATTAGCCAATGAGTATTTGTCAGCATGCCATTAATAAATGTAATGCGGACATGGTCATTGACTTCTCCTTGGCCATAAACGCCTGAGTTCACAGGGACTCCTGTGTAACCACATAGGTAGTTAAATAGCTTGCCTATCACTTTGTCTAAAAAATCAAAGGGATGGCAAAGAACTTTAAAAAAGGACTTAAAAGAAAATAAACCAAAAGCATCCTGATTAAAAATAGGGTTATTTTTTGCGTAGCAGTATAAATTGGGTCCATCGACATAGCCTGCAGGATCGGGGGTGGACCATCTTCCGCTTATAGGATGATAATAACGTCTTCCAAAATAGATGAGTTCGGATTCCGAATCTTTGCGTTTTCCAGCATAACGCCAGGGATTTTTGGCAGTGGTCCCCATCAGTATTTTCTCTTTGCCAAAGGCGGAAAAAACATATAGCTCGGCAATTTCTTTTGTTTTGATGTCGATGAGGCCAATGATTGAGCCTTGCAAATCTTCTAAAGGTGCGTAGCTGCAATTATCTAATTCGATTGCTACCGTATGAACTTGATGATCTGAGGAGTGGCCAATCACTTTTAACTCAAGTAAATGCCCCTCTTCTGTAGCGGTCCCGATTTCATGAAGGCCATCATAAATAAAGAAAATAGTTTTTTGATCCGCTATTCTGGCAATTCTCCTGTGAAAGCAATCATAAATATAGCGTGTTTCTTTTCCTTCATGTTCGACCTTAATTAATCGATTTAAGGCATCATAGCTAAAATTGAAAAGCCCTTTTTGAGATCTCCAGGAAACCAAATTCCCATTAGCATCGTAAGAGTAGAGGCCTTCTTGGTCTTCTATGACTTGATTTAACGAATTGCACTTAGCATGCCCTCGGTTGCCAAAATGGTCGTAGCCATAATTCTCATAAAAAAGACCCGATTCAGATTGAACTCTCTGAAATGAATCAAGCAGGAAGCTTCTTTCTTCTTCAAAACATGGATAGGTAAAAGTCATTTTTTGGCCATTTAATGCAATGTTGTGGAAAGGCGAACTGATTGTTTTTGGAGCATCAGATCTAGTCATCAGACCTAGATTTCCAGCCATCTGCATCACTTTAGGATTACCTGATAGATCATACTCTAAGTAGTCACTGCTATAAAGGACCTCTTGATTAGTTGCTTTTCTGAGCACTTGGCGTAAGAAAAAAGAATCATATTTGTAGTGAATGGATGATTGATCGGGTAATGTTAAACACGTTCTTCTTCCAATCGAGTCATAGCTATTGCGCAATGAAAGTTGCTGAAAAGTTTCTCCTGTAAGTTGGTTGAGCTGGTTATAGGTTCTTTCAATTGGAATGTGACTAACTAGATCGTTGGAATAAACAACATTATTAAAGGAATCGTATTCAAAAGTGTAGGAAATGGACTGGTCGGAGGAGGATAGGTGCGCAATGGCCCCTCTGTCGTTATACTGGTAGAAAAGCTTAATCCCATCTGGCTTCGTGATGGATGCAAGTTGGCCATATTCATTGTATTCATAAGAATGGCTTTTCTGCTCCACTGTTCCATAGCCTTCAACCACCTTTTCTAAGCGATTTAAAGGACCGTAGGACCACTTTGTTGTCAGACTCTTGCTATCGAAAAAAAAAGTTTCTAACACTTTGTTACCGGCAATGTCATATTGGATTTGTTTGCGGTAATATTCCTCCCCAAAAGGATTCTGTCGGATTTCTACAATAGGCTTCTCATCAGCGTCCAAATGTTGAATGAGGATATTGCCTTCACGATCTATATGTTTTCTGGCAAGGATTGGATCCCCATGATCATTGTATGTGAAGAAAGTGCTTGTTGAATTCTCCTCTGTTGAGCGATTGGGTAACTCAAGAAGCAATTCTCCTTGATTGTTAGATAATGTGATTGACGACTTGTGGTAGGAAAGTTCCCTTGAGTTTTCCGGAGAGTGAATCCACCCCTCTCGCTCTTTAATCAGCTGTCCTTTGCTGTCATTTGTTTTTTCAATATAATGGCCAAATTGAAGTTCTTCTTGATAGGTAGTATGTTGCAAAGCATCATAGCGATACGTTTTGGCGCCGTAAAGAGAGGATGTTTCTTCTATTAACCTTGTCCCGTGATAACAATATTCAACTACTTCGAGTGAAACACCTTGATTTGACAAGCATTCTTTCCTGATCATATTGCCTAGGCTATCGTATTGATAGCTTACTTGTTGGCCATCTCTTTTTACTTCAATATGGAGTTTCCCGTCCAAATGATAGCTAAAGGATTCTTTAGTTCCATCGGGGTATAAAATTTCAATCGGTTGACCTCTGGCATTCAAAATTTTATGGACGGCATAGCCTTGAGGATCGATCGTTTTAATCACTCTGCCCAAGGCATCATAGTTTGTATGGGTCCAATAAGATAGGTTTTCTTTATTTAAAGGGGGAAGTTGAGTCTGTGATTGTCGATCGAAGGCATCATAAAAATAGCGGGTCCTTGCTCCATAGCAGTCGATAGACTCTTCTAAGAGACCTTTTATATTGTAAATATAGTGGGAGATAGCGCTAGGCCCATTTGAAAATTTTTTTTCTTTTTTGATGAGTTGACGATCATTATTATACTGATAAAGCGTTTCTTCCCCGTCCTGTAACTCAGAAAGCAATAATCCTGTGACACTGAAGTTTTGATAGATGCTTTTGCCTTTTTCGCATTTCTGTAAATGTTTGATTTGTGGAGAATATGTCCATATTAGATGTGAAAGAATAGAGCCGTCTCGATCGATGGTTTTTTCTTCCAGCAACTCTCCTTCGTGTGTATAGCTTCTATAAGTGCTTTGGGTTAGCTCATACTGTAATTGGTCAGAAGACCATTGGTAAAAAGAAGTTTCTTGTGGCAATCCTAAAAGATTAAAATCGCTATGGGTTTTTTTTATCCTGAAAGTTGCACCGGAAAGATCTTCTTCGTCCAAAGCATTGCCATCATCATGGATCTCGACATTAAGCAAACGATCAGCATTATAGTAAAAAAAAGATCGACAAACCCTTTCTCCGTTGGATGTGACAAGCTTTGTTTTTAAAAGGCGCTGATCATTATAAAGAAAAGTGGTGATTTTCCCATTCTCTTCTTTTTCTAAAATCAAATCACCTTGATCGGAATATTCAAGATATTTACTGTAGCTTTCAGTGGAAGAGGCGAGTCGGCCTTGATTAATGACAATAGGAGTGAAGGATGCTCCACTTAGGTTGCCGATGATCGATTCTTGAATCAGTTTGCCTTTAGTGTCATATTTATAAAGGTAACCTATGTCATTGATACTTGTCCCTGAAATGACTTTTGCAACCATATGCCCTTCATTCCAGTAGCAAGATTCAGTTTTAAACAGACAATTTTGCTCATCATATTCTTGGATTTTCTCTATTTCATGCAGCGGGTTGAAAGTGTAGACTTTTTTTGTGCCTGAGGAGTGGAGAACCTCAGTCAAGTAAGGCGAATAACTAAATGAATAACTGAAGCCAGGCTCGATGTGACCTTTTTTGAAGTAACTCAATTTCCTGATTTTACCAAAATGGGCGTGACTAGAGGGTGTGTCATCTAAGTAGTAATCAATCTCAATGCGATCGTAGTTGGCAAGCGTTTTAGAAATCATTAATAGCTTTCGCTCAAAGGGATGTTGTATGTAGGCATAAGCGCTATCAAATATCCCATTTTTCTCAACTTTTTCTAAGGCATAAAAGCCTCCTATCTCTTTAATAAAGTAGGTGACCTGTTCACCAAAATTAGAAGTTACAGAAAATGAATGATCGGAATAGCTAAAAAAGAGTTGGTGGGTATCGATTTGTCCCCCAGGTGTTAGAAAGTGAGCTTCTTGAATGCGCTCTTGATCATCATGGCTAATAACGACTTGGCAGTTAAATTCTTGGGGAACTTTTTTTCTAGAAGGCTTATCTTTTCCAAGAAGGTCTGGAAGGTTGAAATGCCAATGAATTAAAGGTTGGAAGATGCGTTCTTGGGGAGCGTAAGTTCTCGTAAGTTTTGCTCCGAATGGGCCGGGTAGAATTAAGTCAATATTTTCCTCATGCCATTCGCCAGTAATTACATTAATAGAATCTTCAAAGGTAGCAACCCCAAAAGAGTTCCATAATGTAAGAATTAGGATTAAAAGAAATGTTCGCATAAAAATTCTTCTAAAGAGGTAAAAATATGCCATATTTCTTTAAAAGAAGGAAGAAAAACCAATTATTCTAAAAATCTTTGGCTACTTCATTTAATTGCTAATCCTGTTAAATTCCTGTTATAAATAGGCAGTGATTTTGTGTTGCGTATAATTCTGTAACTACTACAATCAGACCATGCTAAATATCATTATAATTGGAGCTGGTACGCTCGGTCGCTATATCGCTACTCTTTTATCAAAAGATGGTCATAACGTGATTGTTGTGGATAAAGATAAAAGAAAGTTGGAAGAAATTTCTTTCAACACAGATGTTGGGACTCGTCATGGCGATGGAACCGATTGGCAGCTTTTTGATGATTTATTAGAAACCTTTCCCGATATCCTCCTGGCTCTAACCAATGACGATTCGGTCAACTTGGTTGCTTCCTCGATAGCGAAACAGCTTGGATATCCTAATACATTTGTCCGGATTCATGACAACCGTTTTCTTAATAAAACAAGGTTAGATTTCGCACATATTTTTCATGTTGATCATTTCATCGCTCCTGAACTTTTAGTTGCTAATGAGATCATTAAATCAATCGTAGGTAAAGGGGCTTTAGCTTTTGATTTTTTTGCTCACGGAGCCGTACAGCTAAGTACTTTTCAAATGCCTCATCACTGGAATGTTAAGAAAGTTCCTTTAAAAGACTTTAAGCTCCCTGAAGGGGTGATGGCAGGATTGATTTATCGCAAGCATCCAAAAGAAGATGAGTTAATATTTCCCCATGGCGACGACGTAATCCTTCCAGGAGACGAGGTGACTTTTATTGGAGAAACGGAGTCGATGGAAGGGATTCCATTATTTGATGACCGACAGAAGAGGGAAGTGTCCTCGGTGGTTATCATTGGAGGTTCATTAACAGGGATCCAGTTGACTAAATTGCTTGAGCGAAGAAACATTGCTGTCAGAATTATTGAGAAAAGCTATGAACGTTGTGCTTATTTGGCTGAACAGGTGCCTTATGCTAGCATTTTGAATGGAGATGGACTTGATATTGATTTTTTGCGTTCTCAAAAAATTGACCAATACGATCTCATCGTGGCCTGTACCAGCCGAGATGAGGTGAACCTGATGATTTGCATGTTAGCAAAAGAAGTCAAATGTTCGCATGTTGTCATGCTTTTAGCTAATACTAGCTACACAGGTATCTTAGAAAGCCTTGAAGTGGAGCATGTTGTTTCACCTTATATCGTTGCCTCTAATCGCATTTTGTCCAATATTTTTACTGGCACTGTTAATTCTTTGGTGTCTCTTTATGAGGATAGAGCTGAGGTTTTAGAAGTGAAGGTGTCAATGGATTCTCAGGTAATTGGCATCCCTATTAGCGATCTTGGCCCTTTGTTGCCCAAAGATTTTTTAATCGCTATGATTCAAAATAGAGGCAGACTACTCGTTGCCAACGGAAATCGCATTATTTCTCCTGGAGATACTGTCATTGTGATTACAAATCCAAAGCATTTAGCCGAATTAGAGGATATCTTTTAGCATGCTTTACGCAAGCATTAGTCGGATTGTCGGCTTCTATTTCCTTATCTTTAGTGCGGTTCTTCTCCTTCCCCTAGGCTTAAGTCTTTATTACCAATGGTTAGATGATCCTGTATTTCACCCACATCCCTATGTAACGATTGACTTTTTCTACACGATTTTAATCTCTTTAAGTCTTTCAGCTATCTTAATTTATCATGGCAGGAATGCTATTGGCACATTGTTTAGAAAAGAAGGTGTGGCAGCTGTCGTTCTTATTTGGCTGCTTACACCAGCTGTTAGTAGCGTGCCATTTTTAACGAGTGGGACATTGGATAGCTTTCCTCAAGCTTATTTTGAAATGGCTTCAGGCTTTACAACAACTGGATCGACAATCTTAGATGCGAAAAAATATAACGAAGAAGGACTAGAAGTTCCGATCGAAAAGACGATTGTAGGGGTAAGAGATACTAAATATTTGTTTTATGGCACCGTAGCACCTATCAGGGATCTAACAACGGGTGAGGTTATCTTTGAGGGGATAGAAGCCGTAGAGAGAACTTTGCTTTTTTGGCGCAGTATGACTCAATGGCTTGGAGGTGGCGGCATTGTGGTTCTTTTTGTGGCTATTTTGCCTATTTTAGGTGTTGGGGGGAAAGTGCTCTTTCAGTCCGAAGTGTCAGGGCCTAGCAAGGGCACGGTAACCCCTAGAATTAAGGAAACAGCTGTTCAATTATGGAACATCTACTTGTCATTAACAATAGCCGAGATATTTTTGTTAATCGTTACTAATGATAACATGCCGTTATTTGATGCGGTCACAATTGCCTTCGCCACGCTCTCTACAGGTGGGTTTTCAATTAAAAATATGAGCATCGCAAGCTATCAAAATATTACCACCGAGATGGTTATACTTTTATTTATGCTCCTCGGGAGCATCAACTTCACCCTTTATTATTTTGTACTGAGAGGCAAATTTTTTAAACTTTACGAAACCGAATTCATTATTTTTATCTGTTTGACTATCTTTATCACTCTCTTTTCCTCCTATTTAATTATAGGCAGCCAAAAAATTAATCTATCAGGGGATATGGATGGTTTGTACTCATCGATACAATCTTTTCGCTATGGCATTTTTCAACTTATTTCTGCGATGTCAACAACAGGCTTTGTGACGACCAACTTTGACATTTGGCCCTATACAGCCCAAGCCATGATGTGGATTGCCATGTTTTTTGGAGGGATGTCTGGTTCTACTGCGGGAGGGCTAAAGTCGATTCGTCTCTTTATGCTATTTCGGATTGCGCAATACCGCATCGAGTCGCTGTTTAGGCCTGAAAATGTGCGCTTGTTCCAAGTCGGAAACTGGGAGGTAGATAGTAGTCGAGCAGCCACTGTCTTGACCTTTTTTTTAGTTGCTGCCGCAGCTTCCGTTTTTGGTACTATTTTCTATATTTTTGATGGTGTAGATATGGAAACGTCTATCGGCCTTGTCGCCTGCATGGTGAACAATACTGGTATGAGTTTTCGTATGGCTGGACCTCTTTCCTCTTGTGCTTTCTTGACTGATCGAGGACTGTTTATTTCTGCTTTTCTAATGATTTTAGGACGTTTAGAATTTTATTCGCTTTTAGCTTTGTTAGTCCCTGCGTTTTGGAGAAAAGATAGTTAGATTTTTCAGGGCAGTGTATTCTTAAATTTTCTACACAGGATATTGATTTTGGAAGCAATACGTATAAGAATTAAAGCAGGTTATCCTTCAACTCTTGCCTGGGAGACCTTAGAAGCTGAAGGTGAAACGATTCTTTATTCAACGGAAACAGAAGACGGTGTGTGTGAGCTTTTTATTAAGAAAAACCTTTTTATAAAAGATCATGAATTTATTGAGGCATTAGAAGCTACTGTCTTGGAAGACATCGATTGGGAAAAGCAATGGGAGCTACATTCCCCTCAGTTTTACGATGGGATGATGCATGTCAACCTTTCGCAACATGGAGTAGAAAAACAGCTGTTGCTAAAACCCGGTCCAGGTTTTGGTGACTTATCTCATCCCACTACCCGATTAATTTTGTCCATGCTTCCTGATCAATTAGAGGAGCGAGTTGTTCTAGATATTGGTACGGGAAGTGGTATTCTAGCTCTTGCTGCAGCTGCACTCGGTGCTTATCAGACGGTGGGTATTGAGATAGACCCTCTTGCCATCCGGCATGCTGAAGAGAATGCTCAACTAAACCAACTGGAAAAAAAGGTTCAGTTTTTTCAGCCTTCTCAGATAGAAATGCTGACTGTAGCTAAACCTTATCTTGTGTTAATGAATATGATTATCAAAGAACAGCAAATGGCATGGAAAATGCTTCAGCTTTCCCAACAATCTTATGGTGAAGCAATTACATCTGGTGTTTTGATGGAAGAAAAGGATGCTTATCTAGAAATTACTCGTGCATGGGGATGGACACTTAGAGAAGAGTCAAGCCAAGACGGTTGGCTTGGCTTAAGATTTTCCTTTGGAACAAGAGTTGGATGACTCCCCGCAGGGGCAGCACTCTTTAGCCCCTTTTACGTAATCAGTAATATAGTAACCGTTCCCCGTGAAGTTCAATCCAATCCCTCCTCCAATTCCTCGAATGAGTGTATTTTGTGAACAGCTTGGACAGTTTTTGAGGGGATCTTCAGTGATTTTTTGTAACACCTCGATGGTGTCATTGCAATTTTGGCATTTGTATTCGTAAGTTGGCATATTATTTCCCTTAAAAAAAGGGGCTTCAAGAGCCCCTGGATCAGTCGTTTAGAAGGTGGGTTACATGTCCATGCCCATGCCACCCATGCCCATGCCTCCCATACCCATGCCTCCCATACCCATACCACCCATGCCGCCCATAGCGTCCATACCAGGCGTTGCACCGGCTTTTTCTTTTGGTTTGGGTTTTTCAGTAATCATTGCAGCTGTTGTTAGAAGTAAAGAAGCTACAGAAGCTGCGTTGATTAAAGCGCTTTTGGTAACAAGTACCGGGTCAATCACACCAGCTTTAATAAGATCTGTGAATTCGCCGAGAAGCCCATTATATCCCAATGCGCCTTGAGATTCATAAACCTTTTCTGCGATTAAATTACCTTGCTTACCGCAGTTATTGGCAATTTCGGTTGCTGGTGCAAAACAAGCTTGTCTAATGATGGAAACTCCCACGCTTTCATCACCAGCGCAATCTAGCTGATCTAAGCTCTTAACAGCCCTTAATAGAGCAACTCCACCTCCGGGTACGATCCCTTCGGCTACCGCTGCTCTTGTCGCATGCAGTGCATCTTCAACGCGTGCTTTCTTTTCTTTCATTTCTGTCTCTGTGGCGGCGCCAACATTGATAACAGCCACACCACCTACCAATTTAGCTAAACGCTCTTCCAATTTTTCCTTGTCATACTTAGATGTAGACGGATTGGCAAGCTCGGCTTTGATCTGTGTAACACGCTCCTTTAGCGCTTGTGAGTCTCCACTACCATCCACAATGGTTGTGTCTTCTTTAGAAACTTTGACTGTTTTGGCGTGGCCGAGTACTTCAGGACCAACATCATCCAGGCGTAAGCCGACATCTTCTGTCACTACTGTGGCTCCTGTGAGGATTGCAATGTCTTGTAACATCGCTTTGCGGCGATCACCAAATCCAGGCGCTTTCACAGCGCAGATAGGAAGGCCTGCTTTCAATTTGTTAAGCACAAGGGTTGCTAAAGCTTCGCTATCAATATCCTCTGCAATAATGAGTAGTGGCTTGGGGCCATTTTCCATGGTTTTTTCGAGGATGGGAACGAGATCTTTAGCATTGGAGATTTTTTTATCTGTAATGAAAATAGAGGTATTGCTTAGTTCAACGGTCATGTTTTCAGGATTAGTGATAAAATAGGGGGAAACATAACCTTTATCAAATTGCATGCCTTCCACGACATCTAATACAGTGTCGATGCCTTTGGCATCAGCAACAGTAATAATGCCATCTTTGCCAACTTTATCCATTGCATTCGCAATGATCTCTCCAATCTCACCGTCATTGTTAGCGGAGATCGTCGCAATTTGCTTAACTTCGCTATTTGTGTTAATGGGCGCAGCAATACTTGTTAACCCCTTTAAAACGGCGCTAACAGCTTTATCTATTCCGCGTTTGATGCTCATTGGATTAGCACCGGCAGTCACATTCTTTACTCCAGCTGTAAAGATGGCTTCTGCTAGAACAATGGCTGTGGTGGTCCCATCGCCAGCTGTATCAGACGTTTTGGAAGCTACTTCTTTGACAAGTTGGGCTCCCATATTCTCAAATTTATCCTTTAGGGTGACTTCCTTAGCAACTGTGACTCCATCTTTTGTAGAAAGAGGTGAGCCAAACCCTTTGCTAATCACCACATTACGCCCTTTAGGGCCCAGAGTAACTTTGACGGTTTTGGCAAGAGTTTTGACCCCTTTAAGTAGAGATTTCAAAACTTCTCCGTGAAACTGTAGCATTTTAGACATGGTCATTTCTCCTTAAATTATGCGGTAAGAACACCGAGGATATCATCCTCTGACATGATCAAGTACTCGTTCTCTTCATCTTTTACTTCAGTTCCAGCATAAGAGCTAAAAAGGACGCGATCACCTACGCTTAGATTAAGCGGCTGTAGCTTTCCTTCTTCATCAGCTTTACCAGGTCCAACCGCGATAACAACACCCTCTTTTGGTTTTTCTTGTGCTGTGTCGGGTAGTAAGATTCCGCCCTTAGAAGTTTGTGCTTTAGAGCGTTGCACAAGAACACGGTTACCAAGAGGTCTAATCTTCTGATTCTGCATGTCACTATCTCCTGTTTAATAGTTTATGAAGTTGATATTTTATGAAGGCTCTCTTTTTTTAGCAAGAAAAGAGGCGTATTTTTTAGCAATCAACTCGTTAGAGTGCCAATTATTGAGATTGGCCTACATAATCGATGAAGAGAAAGGCTTTTCGTTTTTCGGAAAACCGTTTGCGTTCCTTATCATCGATGGTACGCATGGCCCATTGTACGGGGCGTTTTTGCGAAAGAAGAGGCCAGATTTTGTCTGTTCCTACAACTTGGTTAAACATTCTTTGGCGGTGGCTCGCTTTTTTTAATCCTTCTTTAAACTTGTCTGGATATAAGTGTTTGAGTGCTGCAATAATGACGTATTGAATGGTCAATGGTTTATATTTTAGTGAATCTTCAACAGAAATAAGAGTTCCTTGGCAGTTTTCATTGACAAATTTGCCATAGAAAGGCCTAAAGTAAAAAGGGGTAAAGCGAACTCCGGGCAGGTTTTGTTGATTTAAATATTGGGTCAGGGCGACAGCATCAATCCAGGGGGCACCTATTAACTTGAAAGGCAAAGTATACCCAACCCCTATACTCACGATGCCTAATTCTCCCAAAATACCAGTAATGGGGTAGTAAAGGGGAGTATCTGCTTCCGGAATATGAGGGCTTGTTGGGATCCAAGGCAACTCGGTATCTTTAAAGCTCATTGATCGGCGCCAGCCCTTCATAGGGATGACTTCTAATTGACAGCCAACCTCGTATTCAGCGTTAAAATAGGTCGCTAATTCACCGACCGTTAAGCCATGGCAATAGGGAACATTAATGTAACCTACGATCGATCTTAGCTTTATATCTAGCAGAGGTCCATCAATCGTAATACCATTAATAGGATTCGGTCGATCTAGGACCATTACCTTAATATTTCGTTTAGCAGCTTCCTCCATGACATAAAAAAGGGTGGAGATGTAAGTATAAGATCTTGATCCAATATCCTGAATGTCATAGATAATAAGATCAATGCCATGAAGCATTTCGGGGGTAGGCCGCTTTGTCTCATTATAAAGACTATAGACAGGTACTCCTTGGATGGTGCTGTTTTGGCCTTTAACCTCTGCATAGTCAGAGCCGAATAAGCCATGCTCAGGAGCAAAAAGAGCGACGATTTTGTAATGCTTCGCCCGTTCTTTCAAGAGCTCAAAAGTGGATCGCATGTCTTTGTTGATGGCCGTTTGATTGGTAAGAAGGCCAATTTTTTTGCCTTTCAGCTTGTCGAGCTGACGTTCATCTTCCAAAAGGACATCTACCCCAACGGTTACTTTTGCAAAAAGAGTCATTGTATAAAAAGCAAGAATGAAAAGAATAGGGATTAGGAGGCGTTTTTGCATAAAGAATTTGATTCAACCGTCTGCTGTTTAAATAAGACAATAACCTTTGAGGTGCTATGAGTTTTGCTTCTAAATTAGATGATGCCAAGGCCATTCTTTTAAAATGTAAAGATAAACCGCTTTCTTTAGAAGAAAAAATTCAGCATGCATCTGCTCTTGCAGCCTGCTTGATTGAAATTTCTCAACAGATATCGGATGGTACTCATTTCTATAAAGAAATGGGCCAAATGGTGAAAGATGCCAAAGGCAAGGTGCTTGTCACGGAAATAGCAGACCAAATTTTTAGAAGCCAATCGAATAAACGGATTGCAGATCAACTTAACTTTCTTTTTAGAAGGCATGAAATCCCTCAATTTTTAACCGGTTATAAAAGATGGGGACTTTCTGTATTTAAAAATAGTTATCGCAGGATACAACAGCTATTGGTCCCGCTTATTCAGCAGATGATTAGAAAAGAGAGTCAGCGTGTGATATTGCCCGGTGAGGATCAAGAATTACATCGGCATTTAGCAAAGAGGAGGGAAGAAGGGGTTAACATTAATCTTAATCGCATTGGTGAGGCTATTCTTGGCGAGGATGAAGCACTGCGACGGCTTAACATTTATTTAAAAGATCTAGCAAATCCTGAAATTACCTACATTTCTGTAAAAATTTCCTCCATCTTTAGTCAAATTAACTTAATTGCTTGGCAAGAAAACGTAGATATTTTGAAGGAAAGATTAAGAGATCTTTATCGGACTGCAGGACAGCATTTTTACGATGCTCCTAATGGGGAGCACACTCCTAAATTTGTGAATTTAGATATGGAGGAATATCGCGATCTACAACTAACTAAGACTATTTTTAAAGAGGTGTTAGAGGAGCCCGAATTTTTAACAACCTCTGCTGGTATTGTTTTACAGAGCTACCTGCCTGATTCATATTCTATTTTACAGGAGTTGACAGAGTGGGCAATCGATCGTGTAAATCAGGGAGGTGCACCCATTAAAATTAGGTTGGTCAAAGGAGCTAATTTAGCTTTGGAAAGGGTAGAAGCTGCTTTAAAAGATTGGCCACAGGCACCTTACCTAACAAAGGAAGAAACGGATGCCAATTTTATTTCCATGATCAACTATGCTCTTGTTCCAGAGCATGCGAAGGCTGTACGTATCGGAGTAGGGAGCCACAATATTTTAGATATTGCCTACTCGCTGGTTCTAAGCGTTTCCTATTCCTTAGAAGATTTTGTAGGGTGTGAAATGTTAGAAGGGATGGCTGAGGCTATGGCTAAGACTATTCAAATGGTTACGGGCAGTATTCTACTATATGCTCCGGCTGTAAAAAAAGAACAATTTCAAAATGCCATTTCCTACTTAGTCCGAAGACTTGACGAAAACACGGCAAAAGAAAACTTTTTAAGCCATTTTTTTGATCTGAAACTTGGTTCTGCTGAGTGGCAAGAACAGGTCAGTCGATTTGTACAATCCTGCTATGATGAAAAAAACGTTTCCCATGAGCCACGGCGGACTCAGGACCGTAGAAAAATGGATTTTCCCAAAATAACCGATTTTCGCAATGAACCAGACACAGATTGGTCTCTCATTCATCATCACGATTGGGTTTATGAGTATATGGAAAGATGGAGGTCTATCGAGGGAATACGCGTTCCCTTGGTGATCAATGGGCAAGAACTGTACCATGAGAATCGTATCGTTAGGGGTGTTGATCCCTCTAACCCTAATAGAAGCCCCTTTGAATACTCCCTTGCTGATAGCAATGATATTGACACCTCTCTTAATACAGGTTTATGGGCTTTTAAAGATTGGCAAAAAACCTCTACGAGTGATCGAGCGCTTATTTTAGCTCGAATAGCCCAAAAAATTAGAGAAAAAAGAGGCCATCTTATAGGAGCTATGGCGGCGTCTACAGGGAAGGCCATCATTGAAGCAGACACAGAGATTTCAGAAGCGATTGATTTCGCTGAGTACTATTTGAGATCAATGAATGAGTTTCACCTTTTAGAGGATATCAAATGGCATGCTAAAGGTGTTATTTTAATTGCTCCTCCTTGGAACTTCTCTGTTGCCATCCCTGCTGGGGGAATTTTAGCTGCTTTAGCAGGAGGTAATACAGTCATTTTTAAACCGGCACCAGAAGCCGTTTTGGTGGGCTATGAACTTGTTAAGCTGTTTTGGGAAGCAGGGGTCAGCCAACAAATCCTACAATTTATTAACTGCGCAGATGATCCTGAGGGCAGCTTGCTCATTCAGGATAAGAGAATCTCTAGTGTTGTTTTAACGGGTGCTACAGCAACAGCTGAGCTTTTTCTCAAGCTAAGGCCTGATTTAGATTTAATGGCTGAAACAGGAGGCAAAAATGCGATCATCGTCACAGCTTTAGCTGACCGAGATTTGGCCATTAAAGATATCGTCCAATCTGCTTTTGGTTATAGCGGGCAAAAATGCAGTGCCTGTAGCTTATTAATTCTTGAAAAAGAAGTTTATCATGACCCTTTATTTAGGGAAGCGTTAAAAGATGCGGCAAAGAGCTTCAAAGTGGGATCTCCGTTTAACTATTCTTCCAAAGTGACTCCCTTAATTAAGCCTCCTGAAAAGCCCTTGTATAGGGGGTTGACGACCCTGGATGATGGGGAATACTGGCTTTTACAGCCTCAACAAGACCCTACTAATGTGCATCTTTGGTCTCCTGGAATCAAATGGGGTGTAAAAGAAGGAAGCTTCATGCATCAAACAGAGTTATTTGGCCCTGTTTTAGGAGTCCTTTGCGCTGAAAATTTAGATCATGCCATTAAAATTGCTAACGCAACACGCTATGGCCTCACTTCTGGTCTCCATTCTCTTGATGTGAGAGAGCAGCTTTATTGGTCGACAAAAATTGAGGCCGGCAATTGCTATATTAACCGAGGGATTACTGGTGCCATTGTCGAGAGACAACCCTTTGGCGGGTATAAAGATAGTAGCTTTGGGAGAGGAATTAAAGCTGGAGGGCCAAACTATGTTCAACAGTTTATGATTCCTGAACAAAGTAAAGACCCCACTCATCTTGAACCCCTGTCTGCGGAGTGGCGTATTTGGGTGGATTCATTGGGATTGAATGCTGAAGATGAGCGTGACTTAAAGAGTGCTTTAGGCAGCTATCTCTATTTTTATAAGCATTATTTTTCTAAGAGCCATGATCCTTTAAAAATCTTAGGACAAGATAATCTTCTACAATACCGTTCCCATGATTTAATTTTTCTTCGTATCGGAGATAACGAGAGTGTGAGCGAAATTTTAAAGGTCGTGGCAGCCTGCCAAATTACAATGACACCGCTTGAAATTAGTACATTTAAGCCTATCCCAGTTCTTGATAAACTAAGGATGCCAATCGCTATTATAGAAACGGACGCAGCATTTACAAAACGTCTTGAAGATGTGTCATTTCCTCGCCTTCGCTTATTAAGGGTTCCTAAAGAATCTTTGTATTCTAGATTTGCAGATCTAGCCTGCCGCATGCATGTGGGGCCGGTCCTAAGTAATGGTCGCTTAGAGCTGCTTAATTATTTGAGAGAAGTGGCTTTTAGTGTTGATTATCATCGTTACGGATATTTAGGCTTGAGAGAGAAGAGCTTAGGCAAGAAAGGCTCTTGCGAGAGTCAGTGTTCGCCATCTGCTTGTTGTTCTTAAAAAATAGGATAGGACAAACGATGCAGCTCTCTTGCAAATTCTACTAGTAAAAGAGTTGTGCTGGCAGGATCTAATTTGAAGGCTTGGAAGAACTGATTTTCTAACTTGGGGAGTTGTGTGTGATAGTGTTTTAATAACATTTGTCTTGTTAGCAATTGTTTAAGAGGGCCTTTCAACTCTCTTTTCTGAGCAATCAAATGGCTAAAACGCCTTAGATCTTGTTCATAGCCTTTGATGTTTAAAGCTCGGCCTAAGAATCGCAATAAAAAAATAGTTTCCGGATGATCAAAAGATTCTAACCCTTTTTCTCTTACATGCATCATTAAAAGATCGGATAGGTAAAACAATAAGCTTAAGTCGTCTGGATAAGGCGTTAGTTGATGAAGGGCTCGAAAGAGGGAAACGCTATTTTGGTATAGATGTTTTTCTGTCTGATTGTTAACGAAAATGTCTTTAGAAGAGGTATGCTCTATCAAGGGAAAATGCTGCAAGAGAAGGGCTTGTTGAATGGAATGATCACCCGTACATCCTTCAATCATCGGGAAGGAGGTTAAGCTAATCAATAGTTGATAGGCTTGCGCTGTTAAAAATTCAGTTTCGATCAAGCGAACGGTTTTAGAACTTTTTTCATCGAATCGAAGTTCTTTTTGAGGCTGGTTGAGGAAGTGAAATTCTACTTTACCTAGGTGAAGCTCTTTGCTCAATGAGGCAAGATTAAACACGGAAGTGGAAGGTCCTGTTTTTAAGTGTGATAAATAGTTATAAAGAGGAGCGATATCTTTGAAAAAGAAGATGGCTTGGTCCTTATCGTTTTGAGCAAGCAAGGTAGCAAAAAGAAAAGCAACCGAGGATGCCGGTTGGTGATAGTAAGCGTGGTGCAGAGAACTTGTTAGTAAAGTTTGTCGTAAGTGTTCTTTGGTTGGCTTATGGCAAATAGCCCTTAAAAGCTTTTCTGGGAAGCAATCCAAGGCAAGCTGGCATTTCTTTTCAAATTCAAGTTGAGAGATTTCAAGCAGGTGAGGATCCGCAGGCATGGCTTGATTCCTTCCCCAGCCAAGAACATACAAATCTTGTAAAATAGCGTTTTCAAAGGGTGGATTGGCTTCGCGGAGAAAAAGAGGATGATAGCCCTGGAGAGATTTAAATTCTTTGAGAACATCAGAAAAAAAACTAGCCACAATTAATAAATCTCTTTTCCCTTCTTTAAACTCTTTAAAACAAGGAGCATTAGCGATTGTTTGATCGAATTCTTTTTTTGACAACAGGAGGTTATCTTTACGAAGATGATACATGGTGTCTTGGCGGTCAAATTCTACGTAGCGAAAGGAAAAGCCTTTACTTTGAGGAAGGGGATGTGTTTTGAGTTTATCGCGGTGGCAAGAAGCATAGAAAACAACAACCAGTATGTCTTCATGGCCGAGTTCAACGAGCAATCGCAAAACCTGTTGGAGATGAACGTAATCCCCAAAACCATCTGCCCAAACCACAGTTGTCACGAGCAGAGGTTGGGGAGTAAAGGGGACGGATTCGTAACCTTGCAGAAATTGTCGCTCAAAGTCTCCAGAAGACTGCTGGTCTGCTACTCTGGTCGCTTGTTTACTTTCTTGCCAATTGGCGTGAAGCTGGAGAGTTGCTTTTTGAATCATGCTATGATTTTCGTCGGCACAAATCAAGCAGTCGTGAGAATAAACAAAAAGGAGAAGGAGACAAATCAGTTTTTGCATAGAGAGGATTATGATTTTTAGCTATTTTTTATGCGAAAAAAAAGTAACGGAGCTTCTAGAAGTATGGGAGCAGGAAAGAAAAAGGAGGCTTTTATGGAAAGTTGTTTTGCTTTTTATTTGCAATCATTTGAGGCTATACTGAGATCTTCTCCTCAAGCAACGGTGAGGGTTTTTATTAATAAACATAGGGTTAAAATCATTGATCGAATTCCGGGCAGAAAAAACTTGCTTTCCTCCAGGGTTTTTTAAATCAATATCGCCTTCAACGCCAACTTCAAAGGAGAAACCTGTCGTGGCGCTCACATTTAATCACCTTTTTCCTACGAAATGTTATGAAAAGGTAACAATCGTATAGCCCATCTCGTGAAAAGATTTTTCAAGTCTTTCTAGTTCGTTTGGCGAGAATCTTAAACTACCTCTTCATACTTGTTAAATAAGGTTTTTTACTCACAGTATCGTTTGCAGTATTTCTCATAGCCTACACCTGGAGCTGGCCGTTGGTTTTGCTCCCTTTGACAAAAAGAAATCAGCCAGAGCTTTATTTTCTCGCATGACTGCAACTTGAAAAGGTGTAAAACCGCTTTTATCTTCGGTGGTGTCAGTGCCAAAAGTCACTAAAAGTTTAACGATCTCTTCTAAACCAGCTTAACAAATCATCGCAGAACCCGATATCCATTTGAAGTTTGATCATTTTTGGATCGATAAGAAAAGTTAAGCTCCCTCTTTGAACTAATTGTTTGTGATACTCTGACCAGTTGCGTTTGCGCATCGAAACTCCTTTGTTTTCTCTTGCCGGAAAAAGCAAGGGGTTTCTTTATTTCTATCTATTTTCATCCACCATTTTTAGCTAGCAACTGCCTTACTGACATTTTGTCGCATTCTTGAAGGTTCTACTGGGAATTATTCAACACAGCCCCAAGAGAGAGCTTTCTTCCAATGTATCCTATAGTTACAAACCTTATTCTAGCGAAGAAATGCAACAAATTGTCAGTAGTCATTCTACTAAAACTGCTTTTGGCAAAGAGATGGTCACTTCAGTAAATTGACCTGGTACTGAGGCGATGTCTATCGTGCCGCCATGTTCTTGAACAATGATATCTTGGCTGGTTGTTAACCCCATGCCTGCACTTTTTCCGGCCGGTTTAGTGGTAAAGAAGGGAGCAAAAGCGTTGGCTTGAACCTCTTTTGGCATACCTATTCCGTTATCTTTTACTTTAATAATAATCCTATTAAACTCGTTTTTAGTGGTGATGGATAGGATGGGAGAGTAATCTTCCTTGAGCTCTTTTTTCTTTAAGTCAGTGGCATAGCAAGCATTATCGATAATGTTATAAAACACTCGTCCAAGATTCTGAGGATAAACATTAAGTTTTCCCACAAGGGGATCATAATTCGTTTCGATGGTTAGAGAAAAGAAGGGATCCTTTTTATAATAGCTTTGATAAACGAGATCAGCATATTCTCTGATCAATTTATTGATGTCCGTGGGTTCTTTAATCGCTTCGACTTCCCTTGACCCCTGTAACATCGAAGTGAGAACTTCATCAGCTTTTTTGCTATGAGAATAGATTTTTTGAAGGTTGAGATCAATCAGGCGTAAGGCTTCTGATTGACTGGTGTCAGGGATAGCCATCTTTAATTCTTTCACAAGTTCTTTGCTTAGATCGGCAAAATTATAAATGTAATTCAGTGGAGTTCTCATTTCTGTTGCAATTCCTTTAGTGACCACTCCTAACGAAACAAGCTTTTCTTGTTGTATAAGCTTTTTTTGCATATCTTTGATTTGATTCAGAGTTTCTTGAAGCTGCTGGTTTTTTTCATTCAACTCACGAGTTCGTTCATAAACTCGTTTTTCTAGATTGTGGCTATAGTCTTCCAACTTTTCATTGGTGATTTTTAGCTCTTCGGTCAACTTTGCTTGCTGAAGATAAAGGAGTGAGTTATCAAGGGAAGTAGCAATTTGGGTGGTTAGCAATTTTAAAATTTCAATGCGTTCTGGTGTGAATGCCTTAGTCGTTAGATTATTTTCTAAGTACAGAGCTCCAATCACTTTTCCTTGGTGGAGAAGGGGTAAACAAAGAATCGATTGGGGCCTGTTCTCTACAATATAGGCATCAGCCATAAAAAGGCCGTTATTGGAAGCATCATCTAAAACGACAGGCTCTTTTGTTCTAATGACAAAATGAATGATCGATGTTGAAAGTTCGTTTTTTTTATCCTTAAGAGGAATTGATTTAATAGCAGGCTTGTTTCCTTTTTCAGTTGTAATCGTTGCTGCTACAAACCAGTTGCCTTCTTTCTCTTGGATAAGAGCTGCCTTCTGTGCTCCTGCTGTTTCAATGACGATATTCATCAAATGGGTAATAAGTTTTTCGAGCACAATCTCACTAGAAATGGAATGGATGGCTTTAATCACAGCCATTTGATCAAGTGAAAGAGGGAGAAGGAAACCAGGTTCAGTACGAGATTTTTTTGTCGACCTTGTATTCAAGGGGAAGTAGGAAGGGAATAACTTTTCTAGAGCAAGGACCTTACCACTTGCTCCCCAACGATAATAGGCATAATGGGCGTCTTGAAAGTATTGCTTGGCTAAATGAGTCTTATTTTGTGACAAGTAAAATTTACCGAACAGCTCACTGGCAATGCCTTCGACATGAATATAACCATTTTCCCTAGCAGTGGTGATGGCTCGGTCATAAGCTTCAATGGCTTCGGATGAATAGCCGTTCACTCGTGCCCATTCGGCTTTGACGAGAAGATACTTGTGCAAGTTATTAGCTGGCACAGCCTTAGACCATGTCTGCAAGCGTTTAAGAATTTCTTTTATTTTCTTGCGATATTGTTTTTGCATTGAGAGATCTTTATTAAGATAAACCGCACAAAGCCCTAAAGCATAATAAAAGTCGTTTTCCAACCGCATAGGCTGTCCTAAGGCTACATGAGTCAAATTGTCGGCTTTGAAGCCTACCTCTTCAAGGAGGTCATAAGCCTTGAAAAGAAAGCAAATTTGCATTTTAAATGTGTAAGCGAAGTACAGGGTGATTACGAAGTTGTTCTCTATTAGTTCTTTAAAATATCTCTCTTCTTCAAAACCTTCTGAGCTTAAAGAGCCAATAGAATATGTTTTCCCTTTCAGTGCATAGATGGTTTGTCTTAAAGCCATAAAGATGAAACCCCGGTTGTGCGATTTTACCTTCACACAATATTCGATGCTTGCCAAGATCTGATCCATCAATTCATCGATATTTTCACCAATAAGGTATTTATCCACAGTCATCATCCCTAAGCAAAAAACGGCTGTGTTAAAATCACCGATGCTCGTGCTCATCTCATAGCCGCTCTGCAGAAGGCTTACACTATGTTTTAAATGGTTTTGTGTGGCATCTAAAAAGGTTCCAACAAAAGATTTTGTGGGGGCGACCCACTTTTGATCTTCAAAACGTCGGTTAAGTTCAAGAGCCAATTGTCCGAAAGCATAGGCATTTTTAAAATCCTCAAATAGAGCATTAACCATAATTCCATAGCAGGCGTATAGGTAAGCAGAAACTTCTGAATTGCCATGTTTGAGAGTAAAATTGAGTCCTTTTAAAACGACAAGAGCAAATAGCTCTTTGCTTGTTAGGTAAGCAGGCGTTACTAGAAAGGCCATAAGATTTAAAATGTCAAGCTCTTCTCTTTTCGTAATGACAGGAAGCTCCCTAATAGTGTCCATGTCAGTTACTAGCAGTCTTGCTTTTAAGAGTAAAAATTCTTTTAGAACATGAATTTTTAGCATTCGAGAGGGAAGAGAGATTCCCATGAGGTTTAATGCATTTCTACCAAATTTCAAGGCTTCTTCATACTGAATAGAACTCACGTTGAGCTTGACCTTTAAAGTGTCAATCAGCACCTTTTCGCGAACCGTTTTGGCATACTGCATAATGCGGTCAAAGAGATGGGAAGCTTCTTCATAGTTTAAAAGCAAATATTCGCATTCAGCAGCGGCTAAGTGGATATCAAAGGTGAGTTGGTATTCACTTTGCCATTTATTATCAGGCAACAAGCTCAAGCCGGTTCTAAGAAAGCCGAGAGCTGTCCCATAGGCAACAGAGCGCATTGCACGCTGTCCTGCCATAAAGTTCATCTTAGCTAATGTTCTTTTTTCTTTGGGGTCCGTGATGAGCGTGATGGCTTGGTTAAGCTGGGTGACAATTTCAAAAATATGCTCTTCTAAATGATGGCCAGTGAATTTTTGCTGGAGAATATGCCCGATTTTTAAATGATACTGTGTTCTTTCTTGAAGATCAGCCATGATGTAGGCGGCTTGTAAGACTTTATCGTGTTGAAAGCGAAAAGCTTGGGATGGGCTCTGGTAAAGCATGGCTTCATTGAGCTCTTTAGGATCGCTCCATAAATAATTTAATGCATCTTCGCTGGGTAAAATAAAACCATCATGGATGGCTTCCATGAGAGAGTTCATTATTTCCGGTAGCGGTTTTTCAGCAATTCTAGCAACAAGGCGAATATCAAAATGGGTGCCGACACATGCGGCAATTTTTAAGATTTTTTGTGTTTCTAAGGAACATTTTTGTAATTTTAATATAAGCAAGTCGACGACGTTATCTGAGACATTCAGCGAGGCAATTTTTTCTGTATCCCATGTCCACTGGCTGCTTTTTGAATCTAACGAGAGGAATTTTTCTTCGTACAAAAAAATGAGCAATTGGTTGATAAAAAATGGATTCCCCTGTGTCTTTTCAGTGATTAGCTTGGCTAGATCTTTGATAGCAGCTTCATTGGAATGCAGGCTATCCATGAGTAATTCTTCCACATTTTTCAGATTTAAAGGAGGAATTTCAATTTCCGTGACTGCACCGCGGTTTTTACGTATTCTTTGAATGGTCGTCATCAAAGGGTGTAGGGAGGAAACCTCATTACTCCGATAAGAGCCTATCAGAAAAAGACCCCTTGTCTTTAATCTTGTTAAGATAACCTCGATCAGTTGCAGAGAAGCCGTATCAATCCATTGCAGATCGTCTAGATGAATAACGAGAGGGGTTTCATGGGTTGCATAAAGAGAAATAAATTTTTGGAAAAAAAAGTTGAAACGGTTTTGCGTTTCTTGAGTATCAAACTCTTGAGACGGTAATCTTTCCCCAAAAATATACTGCAATTCCGGGATCAATTCAAAAATAACAGGGGCATGGCTACCGAGTGCCTCCTTTAATCTTTCTCTCCATTTGGCAATGACTTCATCATTTTCGGTTAAGATCTGCTGAATGAGGTCTTGGAATGACTCAATAAAGGCATGATAGGGGATCCCTTTCTTGAACTGATCAAATTTTCCAGAAATAAAAAAACCGTTTTTCTCTAAAACCGGTTTGCGTATTTCATTAACAAGAGAGGTTTTCCCTATTCCAGCATATCCAGAGATCAGCATCATTTGAGTTGTACCGGTACATACTTCATCAAAAATGTCTAAAAGAACCTTAACCTCTCTTTCCCTACCATAAATTTTCTGGGAAATTTGCAATTTTCTAGCGACATCCCTTTGGCCTAAAGCAAATGATTCTACCTCCCCATGGGCTTGATATTCGTTTAGGCAATATTCTAGATCTTGCAATAAACTAAAGCTATTGCTGTAACGCTCCTCTGCCTTTTTGGCCATCAGTTTCATGATAATGTCGGAAACAGGGATGGGAATGTTTGAATCAATTTGATGGGGAGTTGGAGGAGTTTTAGCGATGTGTGAATGCACTAATTCCATAGGATCAAGCGTATTAAAGGGCAGTTGATGGGTAAAAAGCTGGTAGAGGGTGACGCCGAGAGAATAAAAGTCTGAACGATAATCCACTTCCCGGTTCATTCTCCCTGTTTGCTCTGGTGATATATAGGGAAGAGAACCTTCTAGTAAGATCGGGTTTTTGATGGAAAAGCGCTGTTTTGGAATTCGGGTTGCATAGGTAAAACCTGTCAATTTTACCTCTAGAGTTTTAGGGTTAATTAGGATGTTTTGAGGTTGTACGTCTTTATGAATGACTTCTTGAGAATGTATTTCTCCAAGAGCTTTCACAAGCTGGATCGCGATTCTTAACTTTTCGACCAAGTCAACCTGATTTAAATGAATCATCCTTTCTAAAGATGGTAGAGCGGGGTCATCGAGGATAAGGTAGTAAGCCCCTTGATAAAATTCTAATCCTAAAGATTTGATGACTGGTTTCAGCGAAAGTTTACTTAGGAGTTCGTATTCATTTTTTAGACGTGCAACATCCTCGATATGGGGATGGGGGGCCACGAGTGTCTTAATTAAAACATGGGTTTGGTCAGATTCTCTCACTCCTCTATAGGTCACATGTTTTAAATCGTGGTGGACCTCTCTAAAAATGACATAATGGGGAAGTTTGATACTCATAATTTCTTTTTATATTGTATTTCTGTTTTATTCACCTCTATTAAAGTTTAAAAAATATAAAAATTTTATAATTAAAAATGTTTTTTCAATTTAATTAAATTCAACCATTTTTCAAAGTTCAAAGGGCTATTTTTTTAATGGTTGTATTGATAAGCTCTTGGCCATGGATTATTTAAAAAATTTGAACACTGAGCAGCTTAATGCTGTAACACATCTTGAGGGGCCCGTACTCGTATTGGCTGGGGCAGGTTCCGGGAAAACGCGTGTTGTCACCTCTCGCATCATCCATCTAATTAAATCAGGGATTGCACCTGCCCACATTCTAGGACTCACCTTCACCAATAAAGCTGCCCAAGAAATGAAGGAGCGAGTGAACCGCCTTACGCAGAGCCAAGTATGGATAAGCACTTTTCATAGCTTAGGAGTACGTTTGTTAAGGGAGTCTATCGGGGTTTTAGGGTATAAGCGGGATTTTGCTATTTATGATGAGGATGATTCAGAAAAACTTTTAAGGAACTGCCTGAATGAATTTGGTGAAAAAGAGAAAAAGGGGGACTTAAAAGCGATCCGCTCACTTATTTCGAAAGTTAAAAATAACTTGATCGTGCCTAACTATGCAGATACTGATCGTCTCCCCCTGCCCTTTCAGGATAAATTTGCTGCCATCTATGACCGTTATGTTCTTCGCTGCAAGGAATGTAATGCTGTTGATTTCGATGATCTTCTTTACCTTCCCGTTCGTTTATTCCGCGAGTTTCCTGAAGTTTTAGAACACTACCAGCAACGTTTTCGTTACCTCCTCATCGATGAATATCAGGACACTAATCAAGCACAATACACTCTTGTAAATAGTCTAGTTGAAAAAACCCAAAATCTTTTCGTCGTAGGGGATCCGGACCAATCGATTTATTCCTGGCGCGGAGCTAACATCAGCAATATTTTAAACTTCGAAAGGGATTATCCAGGAGCTAGGGTGATCCGTCTTGAGCAAAATTATCGAAGTAGAAGAAATATTCTAGAGGCTGCGAACCATCTCATTAGCAACAACTCTCAACGTTACGAAAAAAATCTATGGAGTCAGTTGGGAGAGGGAGCAAAGATAAGGCGTTTTTCTGGATATGATGAACAAGAAGAGGCGCGCTTTGTAGCACGTCGGCTGAGATTCCACCATGAAGAACACGGAATCCCATACAACCAAATGGTGGTTTTCTATCGTACTAATGCCCAATCTCGCCCTCTAGAGGACCAGTTGTTGGCCGTTAAACTTCCCTATACCATCGTTGGGGGAATCTCTTTTTATCAAAGAAAGGAGATTAAAGACATTCTGGCTTTCTTACGCCTAGTGCACTCAAATGCCGATTATATTGCCTTTGCACGAGCAATTAATATCCCCAAAAGGGGAGTTGGGGACGTGACTTTGGATAAACTTGCTACTCATGCGATGCTTGAGAGCCTCCCCATTTTTGACTACGTGAAAGCCCTCGTGGATAAGCAACCTCTTCGCCATCCTTTAAAGCTATCAAGTAAAGTAATGGAAGGGTTAACCAACTTTAGTCGAATGGTTGAAGTGCTTAGATCCATTGCAGCTAACCAATCTTTAAGGGACCTCGTTGTGTCTGTGATTGAAGAGAGCCATTATCTCGATTTCTTAGCTTTAGAGGAAAAGGAGACTTACGAGGAAAGAAAAGAAAACCTAGATGAATTAATTGCCAAAGCCATCGAATGGGAACTCAATGCTGAGTCCCCAAACCTTGAAGGGTTTCTTGAAGAACTATCCTTAAAATCTAGTCTCGATGAAGCGGTTGGTGAAAAAGAACGTATCAACTTAATGACGATTCATAACGGTAAAGGGCTTGAGTTTACAGTGACTTTCTTAGTTGGTATGGAGGAAGACCTGTTTCCGCATGCTAATTCAAGGGACAGTGAATCTGCGGTTGAGGAAGAGCGTCGCTTATGTTATGTAGGGATGACGCGAGCCAAAGAATACCTCTACTTAACAAGCTCACAAATGCGTTATATGTGGGGAACCCAGCGTTTCCAAAGACCCAGCCGATTCTTACTTGAAATTGGCTCGCAGTACCTAGAACGAGTATCGATTTTTTAGCAGCTCTCTTTTATTAGGTTTGTTATAGGTAAAGCTAATGATAGAGAGATACAATGTTTTTTGACCTGTTAGCTAACAAGATAGTGACCGAACGCCAAGGCATCGTTCGGGATTACTTAAAGAATTATGGGTACCAGCAAGTTCAATTAAACGAAATCAATGAACCAAACGAACATGGTAGTGGGTTCTATTATACGGCTTCAACCTCGACACAACCCCTTTTTGTAAAGATCACTCCTCGTGTGCCAAACGAGATTGGTAACCTACACTTTCTTATGCGTGAAGGTTTTGATCGTCTTACCCTTCCAACCTGTTTTGGAACCTCAGCACAGCATGGTATCCTTATCATGCCCGTGATGGAGCAACCTCGTTTTTTTGTTGAGAGATGCAATCAATTACAGCAAAAACAGATTTCTAACGAGGATTTTATTCTTTCAGAAAAGCAGGTTTTAAAGGGCATTTGTTCCCTACATTCGCTTTATCAGTATGATGAAGTGCTTTATCCAAAGCATGAGTTGTTGATGAGAGCCAGTGCCAGACATCTTGTGCAACTGCTAGGACAAAACCATCCTTTACTTAGAACCCCAATGTATTTGGAAGATGATGGGTATGTGCCCTCATTATATGAAATGATTGAGAAGGGGATCTGCTATTGTTCTTCTTTACCTCCAATACGAGGTCGATTGATTCATGGTGAATGTTCCCATACTAACGTTGGACGCCATCAACAAAAATTGATTTTCTACGATTTCGAAAAGATGCGCATTAAAGCAGATCCTAGTTGGGATTTAGCCAAATGGATCAAATACTTTCATTATTTTTACTTTGTTCAGGAAGTAAGAAAAACCAAAAAGCTTCTTGGGAAAATAGAGGTTTTACCAAGAGGGGTTTTGATTAAGGATTTGCCTAAAAACTTTTTCCCTGATGGGACTGACCTGGAATTGTTATCTTATTATGCTGATCAATTAAGTGTTGCTGTTGAACCCTTGCAGAAGAGGGTGAATGCGAGCTTATTTCTTTCCTGCCTTTTTTCGTTGCATTTCTCATTAAAACAGTTTCCTTATGATCTGCCTATCATGCTTAGAAGTGTTATCGCAGCCTATGAAACGCTTTCAAAGTAACCCTTTGCGTGCGAGCTTAATTTTTTCCAAATTTTTTTGAAAAGCTTCATTCATAGGGTTTTCTTTAAAAAGCTTCTTCGTTAACTGATAGGCAATATCATAATTTTTTTCATAGAAAGCTTTAGATGCAAAGTAGGATGTAGCTTCGGGAGATTGATGGGCTATAGATGCAAATAATGCTTCTGCGCCTACCTGGTCTCCTAAAGATAGCGCAAGGTTGGCTAATAATAATCTGCCTTCCACAGTTTGCCAAGCGCTATGGACTGTAATTGCCTTTTTAGCCAATGAAAATTCACCTTGCTTGAGATATTCTTTGGCAAGAAAGAAAGAGGCTTGCTCTCGATTGGGTAGGTTGGAATCCGTTATCTTTTTAAAGATAATAATAGCCAAATCAGAAGCATTATTGGTTGAATAGAGCTTTCCTAATAATAAAGCGAGATGGGGATGAGGTTTTTGTATTTTCGCGAATCCAATGGCGTGATTGATGCTACGATTGTGAGCTAAAGCTTTTGTGATTCCTAGTAGATACCAGACTGGCAAATCACCCTCTAATTGTTCTTTGTGATCAACAAACTGTAAAGCAGCCTCGTTCCAACCGGCAGCTAGAAACAATACAGAAAAGGCTTCATTACTGGATAGAAGAGAACGTAGTTCGTTAGAGTAGACTTGATTTTCTAATTGCTGAAACAAGAAATGCTTGGTGCCTGATGGGAGAAATTCTTCCGAGGCGATAAAAGGGTTGCGGAAAGAGAGGGTTCTTACTAATGCTTGCCTTAGTTCCGGGTGATAATAATCTGAATTTCGGTCTTTTAAAGCGAGGCGGTACGCCTGTTCTTCATGCCCCATTTTTAAAAGATGTATCATTTTTAGCCAGAACAGCTCTTCACTGCCTGCTAGCTCTTCGTTAACTTCTATATCGGGTTGATAATAGCCCTCTCTGAGGTTGAGGAAAAAAGCAATTTCAGCATTAATATGCTGATTGGAAAGCTGTTTCGTATCATGATTAACAGGTGCCACGACTTTATTTAAAAACAAAGCTTGCTTCCAAAGATGAGGGCTTGCCTCACGGCTAAGCTCTTGTTCTAAAAGAGCAATCGCTGGGAAGTAATCTTTATTTTTAATATGTTGTTCAATACGTTCTTCCTTTAGTAAAGAGTCTTTTTGATGACTGACTGCTGCTTCGTTTAACTCTTGTAAGGCGAGTGTGTCCTTGCCTAAGGCGTTTAAAAAGTGTGCTCTATAAATACGTAGATCCGGGTTATGGGGATCTATCTTACATGCTTGTGAAAGATGGACCCAGGAAATCCTAGGGTTTTCATTTAAATTTAAGAAGGCTAATCGCAGTAAGCGATCAACTTCATAGGGATGTTTAAATTTTTTAGCGGTTAAAAGATTTAAGGCTTTAGAAGAATTACCGTTTCTAGCACAGTGATCCGCTTCAAGTAATGTCCATTTTTCAGAATATTTACACTCTTTTTGCCACCAGTTTTTTAAATGAGTGAATTCCTGATCGCGATCTTGATCAATCAAATTTTCCGCGACAGCTAAAGCTGCTTCCTCATTTTCTAAAAATGGCTTTTGCTCCCAACTATAAAGTTCGGTTAAGAACCTAGCATCTTGAAGCTTCACTCCTGCCTGAAGGCTGATGGATAGCCACTCTGAGGCAAAGGAAGTGTTTTGGTAGATCTCATTAAGGTGTTTTTTGACAAGTTCCATGGCACAAAGAGGTTGCCATTCTTGTAATTTCCTTTTCGCTAGAGCTAAGTCTTCTTGATTGCTTGCTTCATTGGCTAATGTAATACGCGTCTTCTCGTTTAGTTGATAAACATAGGTACCAACAAGGGAGATGGCGATTAAGCCGCCCACAAAGGAAGCAATAAGAAGTTTTTTGTTCAAATTCATGGGGTATCCAAATGGAAGTTTAATATAAAGAATCCATTAATCGGGTGGATAATCGTAATCATAAGCATTCGGGTTGGTATTGCAGCAACCGTTACCATGCTGTTCGCTCCTTTTCTGCCATTTACGAGCGCGATTGATTTCATATAGGTTTGGCCTTTCATCTACCCTGCTCAATTCAAGAGCAAAGGTTAGACAGGGTGAGGCCAAAGTACAACATAAAGTAGCCAAGATAATTGGAAATCTCATTTGAACTCCAAATATTTTTTTGTCAGCTAACTTTTTTTTAGCTCATTGCCTAATTTTTATCAAGTTTGAAAGAAAGAAAAAACTAAAAAATTAAATTAACTTTTATTTTTTTATATTTATCAATCTAGGAGAGATTAATTAAAATAAAAAGAAAGCAAGTAAATAGAAAAAACTGGATGCAATTTACTTGCTTCGAAAGATTGATTATAAAAGAAGCTGTTTTTCGTATTTGCGTTGCTCTTGGTCTAAGCGTCCAAGATCGTAACCTTCATAATCAACGAATTTAAAGAATCGTTCAAACTGAGGAAATACTTTTAAGACCTCTTTGGCCATCTGCTGGGCTACAAAGCGGTAATTAGGATGGCCTGCCGGTGAAGAACGCAGCTCACAAAGCCATTGAAGAGCCCTTAGGTTAATTTGGAAGTACCAGCGAACGTTATAGGCCATTGGGATGACGTACTGGACTTCTTCGGGGAGTTCCTGAGAAATAGTATCAAAGGTCTCTTTAGCTTTTTGCATCGCCTGTCGGTAATCATTCTCAAGGGGCGTATTTAAGATTTCAGAAGGAATAAAGTAGCCTAAGTCGCAGTTGAGAAGCTGCCTTTCTTGTGTGAGCATACGATGGCGATGTAAATCGCGGTAAACCCCGAAATCAGAAATAATTTCGAATGTAAAATTAGCATGCTCGAGGGCTCGAGGCGACTTATGCCTTCTGGTCTCTCTAGCGTTATGTCCGGCATCAAGAATACGATTAATCTCTTCTTCTGAGAGTGTCTTGCAATGGTTGATGAGTTGTCCCAAGCTATGTTGGCATGATGGGAAGAGTAAGGCGGCAGCGACCTTGTAGACGGCATCAGGGTCTGAAGCAATAAGCGTGGCAGCAGGCCCATGGGCTTCCGTTTTAGGGAAGGGTGTGTTTTGCAAGGCTGCTAGCTGAAGCTCTGTTTGCATGAGTTCATAAAATTGAGCGTAGGACTCATGAGTGCGGTGAGTAAGATTTGCTCGACGAACAAACGATGGAATTTCTTTCGATAACTCTTCATACATTCTTTTGCCGATATCCTGCATTTCTACTAAATTGCTGCAATGAAGCTTATGCAGTAATTGCTCATAAAAACGACCATTGCCAAAAATACCCATGTTAGTCAGCGTTCCACAAGGAAGAATGCCTCTAATGCAATCTAGCACTTTTGCGCGTGTGGCGGCTACATAAGCTGTTTGTGAAATGTTCGGCCCTTTAGGAAATCTTTGTTCAAAGTAAGCGGTGAGTGGGGGAATCATCTGGCTATAGGTTTCGAACAACATGTTGCAAGTTTGAACATAAATATCTCGATAAGCAGATGTCATTAGAACGGGTTCGCGATAAAAAAGATACTCGCCTTTTACTTTTTGGTCGAAGTAGATATACCTAGTAGATTTTTCAAGAGGCGACCCTCCAATCCTGCAGTCTTCAAGCAGCTTAGCACCTAGCATAGACACGTTTTCAATCGCTATATGCGCTCCACCAAGTTCCCCGATCGAATCATCACCATACCCGTCTAAAATACGATCGTAGAAATTCTGTGCTTTTTGAATGGCTGCTGTTTGCTCTTGCGCAGTTTCTGTTGGATCTGAACAGCCAACGATGGCATCGAAAGAAGCGTCTGCGTTGTTTGTGATGAATTCTTTTAGCAAAAGAGAGCGAAGGCCAAGGCTAGACCTTGAGTATCGAGAAAATAGGGCTCCCTTGATCACTTCGGGCAAGTTGCGCAAAACAAAAATGTGGCTTTTTGTATTTGTGACAAAACGTTCTAAAATTTTTTCCTGAGCTTGGTTAAACTCTTCATAATCATCTAGGAACATAAAAACTCCTCTTCGAGAGAACAAGGGTGCCATAGCCGCTTAAGAGTTTCAAGAAAAAAGCTCTCGAATTTGCAAATGTATCTCTGTATGATGAAGTAAATTTTTTTTAAAGTGATGAATCTTTCTGAATATTTGACCTATAATGAAATAGGGCTAGTCCCTGGCCCTGGCGAAGAGGAGCTGGCCTTTAATCAACGTGTCAGATATTGCCTTGGTTTGAAAAAGGAGTGTATCGCTCAGTTTCTTGAAGGTGGAAAGCCGTTTGTTCATCAACCGATCTCTAATGAAGTGTTGCAATCGACTCAGTATTATTACGGGATTCAACCCTCATGGGTATCTATCGTTTATAGCGATGAACAACTGGCTTTATGGCACGGCGGTTCTGCTTGGATTTTTCAGATAGAAGAGAGTGCTCCGACTGCTGCTTTTTTGCAGCTTCGTTCTGTCTTTGCCCATAAAAATGATTACTTGTGCCTTCTGCACAAATCCGAACTAATGACTCATGAATTAAGCCATGTTGGCAGAATGATGTTCACTGAGCCAAAGTTTGAAGAGATGCTAGCTTATCAATCATCTCCTTCATGGCTAGCGAGAAACCTAGGCCCCCTTGTTCAGTCATCAATCGAAAGTGTCGTTTTTGTGATCGTTCTTATGATTTTGATCCTTTTAGACATCACTACCCTTTTTCTCAATCAGCCCTCCCTTTATCTTTTGGCAGTTTGGTTTAAGTTAGTTCCTGTGGTCATGCTGGGCAGTGCAGTTTTAAGGCTAGTGCTAAAAAAAATTGCCTTTAAAAGATGCTACCAAAAAGTGAGAATGCTCTGTCAGTCAAGGCAAAAAACTCGAGCGATCCTTTATCGATTAACCGATGCTGAAATTATTTACTTTGCCAAAGCTTCTCTCCCCGCTATTCAGGCATATATCCATTCTAAGAATGAATTACGGTGGCAAGTGATTAAGAAAGCCTATCATCTATAATTGTCCATTTGCCTTCTAGCTAAGGGCCTAAATTGCCTGCCAAGCTTGTCCGATCATTAGGTGAGAAAAAAGGTATGTTAGCAATTGAGGTTTCAAGGAGAGAAATGACCAAACGCCTCCTCAGCAGCAGGGTCGACAGCAAAAGTTCCTGATTTAATAGGCGTGTAATTAGCAAATTGAGCGATTTCTTTTCTGAAAGTTAAGTTGATGTTGCCCACCTGACCATGTCTATTTTTAGCAACGATTAACTCCGCCATGCCCGGCTTATCCATAGGATCATAATACTCACGCCGAAGCAAGAAGAGGACGATATCGCTATCTTGTTCAATACTACCGCTTTCCCGCAAGTCACTCATCATGGGTCTATGTCCTTGTCTTTCCTCTACTTTTCTTGATAGCTGTGACAAACAAAGAATGGGGATGTTCAATTCTCTAGCAAGATTTTTAAGCATACGAGAGATTTCCGATATTTCTCCTTGGCGGTTTTCTGAAGAGCGAAAGTTTCCTGATCCTGAAAGAAGTTGAAGGTAATCAACCATCAAAAAACCAATTCCATAGTTTTCTTTCATCCTACGCGCTCGTGCTCGAAGGTCAGTAATTTTTAATCCTGGCTGATCATCAATGATGAGATGATGGCCCATCATCTGATTGACGGCGGCGACAATTCTTTGATATTCAAGGCCATTAAGCGATCCTGTTTTAATTTTATCTGACTCGACCTCTGCTTGAGAGCAGATGATTCTGTGAACGAGCTGTTCAGCGCTCATCTCAAGAGAAAAAATACCCACCGGAATGTTGTTTCGAAAACAGATATTTTCGGCAATGTTGAGGGCAAAGGCGGTTTTACCCATGGCTGGTCTTGCCGCCAGAATCATAAGGTTAGAATTATTGAATCCGTTAATCATTTTATCAAAATCGGTAAAATGAGTCGGTACCCCGGTTATTCCTGGATCTTCAGGCCCCCTTTGTTGGTAGAGTTCTTGGCGCTCTTGCAGCTCTTTGAGGAAAGGTGTTTTAGATTCGGATTTAGAACCTGTTAGAATTTCTTTTAAGTGTTTGCCGGCAATAGGATTTGCTGTTTGACTGATTTGGAAAAACATCTGCTGAGCTGTGTCAAGTGTCGCTAATACATCTTCTGGCTCATCCAAGGCTGTCTTCTCGACCTGCTGAGCGGCATTGATCATCCTGCGCAGGATGGCTTTATGTTTAACAAGTTCAACATACTCTTCAATGTAGGCAGATGTCCCTGCATACTGGGCAAGGGTGGTGACATAAACGGCACCGCCGACGTTTTTTAGCTTATCCTGCCTTTTTAGCTCTTCACAAATCAAATGCACATCAGCAGGTTTTTCTTGCTTATAGGCATTTTTTAACGTTTGAAAAATGATCTTATGCTCGACGAAGTAAAAATCGCTATCATCTAATCCATCCGCTGCGATATTCAGGCTGTTGATACTCGTGAGCATACAGCCTAAGACCATCATTTCAGATTCTTTAGAATTTGGAGCAACTTTTATTTTTTGGCTATCGGTCATGGGTTTTCACTGTGTTTGAGGTTCTGCAAAGATGCACATTGTAAATCGTTGGCAGCGTCTTGAGCAAAAGGAGTGAGAGGGTGAGCGGCTAGTTGGGAAAATTCGATCCAATAAAAGTCATCTTCGGGGTGATGGTTAGGTAGAGGCTTCCAGCCAAGGATATGATAAATTAAACCAATATGGTAAAATTCGTAGTCTTGGTGGATGGTAACAGCAGATGAGTTGAATAGAAGTTGTGCTAAGACAAATTCGCCTCCTGTTTCTTCTAATACCTCTCTCCGAAGCGTCTGTTCCGGTGTTTCACCAAACTCTAGTCGGCCGCCTGGTAAATCTAAGCAACCCCGGTAAGGGCCAGATTTCTTAGGAACAAGCAAAAGTGACTGATTGACTTGGCAAACCCCGTATGTACCCACTCGTGTCATTCTTTCCATAATGGAATAGAATTATAACCCATCTCAAAATTCTATTAAAGGATAAGTGAGCCTTACGAACCTGAGAATATAGGTCTTGGCTGTTGAAGGATGAAGGCAGAAACATCCCAAGCTTCTTCTTCACTTAAATGAGGTTCTTCAAAAGGCATATTATGATACACAAAAGAGGCTAAATTTCTTAAGTGTCCCATCCCCGCTGCATTGTTAAATGATTTTTCTCCAAAAATAGCAGGAATATTCATCCCATGACCATCTACGCTCTTCCCTTCTCCGTTTTGTCCATGGCAAGTTGCACAACGAATTTCATAGATTGCTCTGCCTCTAATGAGGTTTGGTTGATGAGTAGGTTTAATGGAGTTAAGGCCAAGCCAGGGCGTAGGCTGATAAATAGGATAGTTGGAAGAGATCCATTGAAAATAGGTTAAAAAGGCCAGCATTTCCTCACTCTCAAATGGCAGAGGGTTTCCGTTAAGACTATAGATAAAGCAATCATTGATCCGTTGAGCTAGGCTTTCTACCCGTCCTCGTGCGTTATTCAACGCCGGGTATTTAGCTGCTACACCTGCAAGTGAAATTCCTCCCCCCATTCCACCTAAGGTGAGCCCTCCGGCAAAGTGGCAGTTTGTGCAGTTAATGGGGTGAGGAGCATATTGGGGTATTTTTTCATGGGTATGCAGCATGAGCTGATAGCCTTCTTCGACGGCCTTTCTAATGGCATCAGGGGCATCATGGGGATCGACAAGGTCAAACTTAAGTTTTTTAAAACTTAAGCGCTCCTTAGCTAGTTTTTTTTCGATAGCCTGTTCGCTGGGAGGGGTGTTAGACCAATCGAGATCAACTTGATAAAAGAAAAAAAGAAATAGATAAACGATCAACCCGACTAAGATGACAACAGATAGAAAAATAGCGGATGATAGCCATTGATTCATAAATTCTTCTATATGTGAAAATTTGATTGCCTGCCAACTTTTTTCAACTTATCCTATTAAAAATGTCGCGATGTCGTAATCAGGTGAACCATATGACTAAGCCAATCGATGCTTTTTTTGATGATCGTCAGTTTTTTTACCCTTCACATGAATTTAAAGAACAAGCCAATGTGCAATCTTTTGAACTTTATGAGCTAGCACAAAAGGATCGCGAGGCTTTTTGGGCCGAGATGGCTTTGAAATTAGATTGGTTTAAGCCCTGGGATCAGGTCCTTGAGTGGAACCCTCCTTATGCAAAATGGTTTGTCGGTGGAAAGTTAAACGCCTCCTATAATTGCCTTGATCGTCACTTGAGGGATAAAAGGGATAAAGTTGCTCTCATTTGGGAAGGCGAACCAGGTGATACAAAACAGTTGACCTTTCAAGAATTACTCTTGCAAGTATGTCAATTGGCAAACGGTTTAAAAAAGCTTGGTGTTAAGAAAGGCGATCGTATTGCGATCTACTTACCCTTAATCCCAGAAGCGATTGTGGCAATGTTAGCCTGTACAAGAATCGGGGCAATTCACACAGTTGTTTTTGGTGGGTTTTCATCTGAAGCTCTTGAAGACCGCTTAAAGGATGCGGAAGCAAAACTGCTTATTACCGCAGATGGGGGCTTTCGAAAGGGCACCATTATTCCTTTAAAATGCACGGCAGATCTTGCCTTGGCTAAAGTTGAGTCTGTCAAGCACGTGCTTGTTATTCAACGAACGGGTCAGGCGATTAATATGATAGAAGGTCGAGATATTTGGTATAATGATGTGATGGCTGATGTCTCCTCCCACTGTGATCCGGAATGGATGGATGCTGAGGATCCCCTTTTTATCCTTTATACCTCAGGAACAACAGGAAAACCTAAGGGAATTTTACATACAACAGGGGGGTACTTACTAGGAGCGCAGGCGACTGTTGATTGGGTATTTGATGCAAAGGTCGGTGATATTTATTGGTGTACAGCCGACATTGGTTGGATTACCGGACATACATATGTCACTTATGGCCCTCTGCTCCATGGTTTAACCCAGGTCGTTTATGAGGGGGCTCCCGATTGGCCTAATCGGGCCCGTTTTTGGAAGATCATTGAAAAGTACCAGGTGAGTATTTTTTATACTGCACCGACCGCTATCAGGACTTTTATGAAGTGGGGAAGGGAAGTTCCTCAAAAGCATTGTTTAAGTTCTTTAAGATTACTTGGAACAGTCGGAGAGCCCATTAACCCTGAGGCTTGGATGTGGTATTATGAAAATATTGGGCGTTACCGCTGCCCTATTGTAGACACATGGTGGCAGACCGAAACGGGAAGCATTCTCATCTCTCCATTACCAGGTATTACCCCTTTAAAGCCAGGCTCGGCAACAAGGCCTTTACCGGGGATTGACGCTGTTGTTTTAAATGAAAAAGGCGAGGAGGTTGATAAGGGATATCTAGCCATCCGATCGCCGTGGCCTTCTATGCTCAGGGGCGTTTATCATGATCATGAACGTTATCAACAAACGTATTGGAGCAAATGGGACGGGCGATATTATTTTACAGGCGATGGGGCTTATAAGGACCAGGATGGTTATCTATGGCTTTTAGGAAGGCTGGATGACGTATTAAATGTAGCAGGCCATCGTATCGGAACGATGGAGGTAGAAAGCGCCTTAGTTGACTATCATTTGGTAGCAGAGGCGGCTGTTGTAGGTATCTCGGATGAAATTAAGGGTGAAGCTATTATCGCTTTTGTGATTTTAAAAGAGAGAGCTACTGCTGTGGAAGAATTGGAAGCGGCTTTAACTGCACATGTTGTTAAGAAGATCGGTGCTATCGCAAGACCTAAAAAAATTTATTTCACACGTGATCTTCCCAAAACAAGAAGTGGTAAAATTATGCGTCGTCTTTTACGTGATATTGGGGAAGGGCGAGTGCTCGGCGATATTTCGACATTGGCCGATATTAGCATCGTCGAGGACCTAAAGTTTCAGTATGAGGAAGATTAAGGGAATCTGTAGGTGTCCCCTGGGTTGAGAACAATGAATTGGCGTTTTCCTTTAAGAGCATTAATCAAATCTTTTGGCCTTTCAAAAGACTCGTCAGCGAGAGGAAACGTGCTATGATGAATCGCCATGGAAACCGCTGATTGAAGGTCATCATGAGCTTGTAGTGCTTCCCAAGGGGCAAGATGGTTTGGTTCCATCAACCACCTTGGTTCGAAGGCACCGATCGGAAGAAAAGCGAGATGGGTGGCCCCAAAACGTTTCCGAATTTCTTTAAAATGGCTATCGTAGCCCGTATCACCTGCGAAAAAGACTTGTGTCTTGCCGTCAGATATGACAAAACTGCCAAATAGTGTTTTATTGCGGTCCCATGGCCATCGAGCTGAAAAATGCTTTGCCGGGGTAAAAGCAATGTTTAAATTTTTAAAAGATAGTTCTTGCCACCAGTCTAGTTCTTTAACCCTAGCTATCCCTCTTTTTAGTAAAAAATTTTTATTGCCAAGGCCAGTGATGATTAAAGGCTGATATTGGGAAGATATTGTCTGGAGTGTTCGGAGGTCTAAATGATCATAATGGTTGTGACTTAAGAAAATAAGATCTATGGGGGGAAGATCGCTAAAGCGAATGCCCGGCGGGTGCACACGCTTTGGACCTATCCAAGAGAAAGGGCTTGCTCTTTCCGACCAGATGGGATCGGTCAGTATGTTGATGGAATGCCACTGAATTAAGACCGTAGAATGATTAACAAAAGTGATAAATGGCAGAGAGTCATGGATGGCTAGAGCCGGCTTTGTTGGGATAATAGAGAAGAACTTTGGCCAAGGTTTTGGTTTGCGAGTGAGCATCCAAGTTAGGGCAGCAAAAAAAGAAGTAGGCTTACTACCGGGGTAAAAATATTTTTGACCGTCAAAATGGTCGTTAATCACTTTTGTCCTCCAGACAAAGTTATTTTTAAGGTATATAGGTCGTTAAAAAAGAACAAGGCGTTCATGAAAGTATTTATCCTAGTATGTAGTATTTCAGCATGTCTGATTTTAGGCATGCTGGGTGGTGTATTCACGGAATCATCGGTGCGAACTTGGTATCCTGGTTTAGTTAAACCTAATCTTACCCCTCCTAACTGGGTCTTTCCTGTCGTATGGAGTGTTCTTTATACGCTAATGGGGATTTCTATTTGGCTCATTTGGCAAACAGAAGCAAATAGAAAGAAGAGAAAAGCCTACCAACTGTTTGTACTTCAGTTTGCCTTAAATTTTGGTTGGTCGATCCTATTTTTTTACTTGAAGAGTCCTATGTTAGGCTTGTTAGATCTTATCACTCTTATTATCCTAAGCCTATGGATGGTTAAAGCATTTTTAAACATCAGCCCAACAGCCGCCTATCTCCAACTTCCTTATCTTGCCTGGTTGTTCTATGCTGGTTACCTAAATTTAATGATTCTCATCTTCAACCGTTAAAACGCATACAAGTGAAGTGATGCTCTTTTTACTTTACCTATTTTAAAAGCTGGGAACTTGACATAAGCCATCAGATGGCGATGGAGCCCTTCCACTAGAGCCTTCTGATTACGAAATGCATAAAAGCCGGTAAAGCGAGAGCTGTAAGCATCGTAAAAGCGGTAGTTCCCATCAGTTAACTGAATAAAAAGGGTATGGGTCCGTTTCTTACTTTTGACTTGAAGAATCCCAGCGACCTCTCTCCCCGTTTGCTTGGCCAAAATTGCGGCTTTTTCCGCTTTTAATGTTCGTCTAAATGTCTTGCTATTTGATAAGACGGTCTTGTTTAGACGACAGAAGTATCTTATACCATGAGGATTGGCAAGCAGCAGCCTTCTAATGGACTTTTTTAACTTAGGGAAGCTAATCCCTTCTTGTTGAGCGGTGGCGCGGCGCTTCTTTTTCTGCGTTTCCAGGTCTTGATAGAGGATGTTAAGAATTTGCAGACGAAACACTGTTTTGATAGGTAGGCCCGCTAAAGCTTCTCTGGAGGAAATGTTTTTATTTTGGCAAACTTCTCTAAGTAGGGCAAAGGATTCTCCGCTTGCAAAGCCTTGATTGCTAAATGTTCGCCAAAGAAAATTGTCAGCTTTTTTATAACCTTTCAGCGTTAACCATTTTTTAAACCATTCTTCTTCTTTTAACGAGTCAAGAACCTCGTGAAACACCTTATGATTTTTTTGATCTAACCAATGGTCTGAGGAAATCGCAGGAGCAGTGAGTGCGGGGGTTGTCGGATACCCATATTTTTTGACAACCTTGACGACTCCTTGAGCTCCAAAATAGGAAACGCCAGCAAGAAGCCCTCCCGCAACCATGGAGATACATAGCGGAGCGACACCTCCAAACCCAACACCGACAAAAGCTCCAAATAAGGCACCGGCAGCAATAACGCTAAGTACTTTAAACACCTCGATAGCGACATGAAGGACTTTACGGGTGGTTGCTTCTCCTTTAGGCGTTGAAACCTTGTTTTTTAGGTAAGGTACTTTTTTTAACCCCTTTAGGGCGAAGGAGGATAGCTTGTGATTGAAGCCGGTTGATGGAGAAATACTCATCTTTTCACAAAAACTAGTTTTTATTAATAGTTGAAATAACTATATTAAGTTATTTAATTTTAAATAAATATTATCTCAGAATGGGGACATTAAGTCAAACTTGGAAGGAAATTGAACGATCGCTCATGTCGGGAACGACCTCAAAGGTTATTTCCCTCATTGTTTTTTTATTGATCGCCTTTTTTTGCATTCGAGCCTGCTCCTCCTATCTTAATTCTCCCGTTCCTATCTATCGCATTGCCAAGGACCCTAGCTGGTCTCCCTTAAATCTTTACGGTAAGGAAGATAATGTGACCGCTTTTTCAAATGACTTACTTTGGGCAATAGCTACAGATGAGCATTTAAAAATTGAATTAATTTCCACAGCCCCTCGGAATCTTCTTTATGCACTAAAGGATGGCAGAGCGGATGCGATCTTAACCTCTATGAATCCCGATCTTATTTCCGAGGGTAGTTACTATTTTTCTGAACCCTATTATAATTTTGGGGCCGTCTTGGTGGTTCCCTCTAATACGCATATTTCTTCACTACAAGACCTTGACAAGAAGGTCGTTGCTGTTAAAAGAGGCTCTTCTGTTTTGTTTCATCTCCCTATTGCATCTTCTGTGATCATCACACCATACGATAGTCCTACCTATGTTTTAAACGAATTGATCCAAAACCGTATCGATGCCGTCATTATGGATAAATTTACAGCCCATCTTTTCCTTAGCGAATTTTTTCGCCATAAATTGAAGATCGCTAGTCTGCCTATTACGATCGAGGGGTTGCGTCTAGTCGCTAGAAAAGATGCTAATGGGGCTTTTCTGATTGAAAAGTTTAACCGTGGTTTAAAGACTATACAAGAGAATGGAACTTATGAGCTTCTTCTCAATAAATGGGATTTAAATCTGAACTCAAAAGTCAATTAATAAATACGGCATTTATCATACTGCTTGTAGACGTGGCGAACGCTTTCCAGAATTTCATGATCAATCTCGCAAGGGGATAGCTGCCAAATGAGCCTGCAATAATTTTGGATAGAAATGTCCGTTGAAAACGACCCCATACCAGCGATATTATGAACAACATATTGCTGCCATTTCTCTTGATCTTTATAGAGCTCCTCAACTTTTAATTGTGTTTGGTAATAGCTTTCTAAATCCAAAAGCGTAAAGTAGCGGTCAGGGGCTCCACCATAGTGGCTTTCTAAGAGCTTGTGGAAAAGATCGCTAAAGGCTTGATGCTCGTCATCATTAATCGCAAAGGTACGATTTCTCAGACTGTCCACAGCTTTACGAATGCGATCATTTTTCACATAAATATCTTGTGGGCTATAGGTATTCGTGCTTTTTAATTCAGATATCTCATGAGCGGATGCGCCAAAGCTAAACGGAAACCATTCTTCTCCAATCTGCTCCTTCATCTCGATGTTTGCTCCATCATTTGTGCCAATCGTTAATGCGCCATTAATCGTCAACTTCATATTTCCTGTTCCTGAAGCTTCATTTCCGGCAGTAGAAATTTGTTCCGATAGATCTGCCGCAGGGATAATGATTTCAGCTCTTGAGACATTATAATTTTCAACAAACACAATTTTAAGAAGTTTAGATGCGATAGGGTCGCGGTTAACCTTTCGAGCGATGCAAGCGATCAGGCGGATAATTGCTTTTGCTGTTTCATAGCTACCTGCCGCTTTACCGCCAAAAATGGCGGTTCGTTTGATGCGTGTTGTGTAGGGGTTTTCTAAAATTTCTTGATAAAGCATAACCAAGTGTAAAGCATTCATCAATTGTCTTTTGTACTCATGAATCCGTTTGATATGTACATCAAAGATGGAATTGACATCAATTAAAGGCGCGGCGAACGCCTCATGACCATAGGCATCGCGCAGCTTGTTTTCTTTGTTGATAAACTCAATGAAACGTAATTTATTTTTACGCTTGATTGTTTGTAATCCTGATAGGACGTTGCTGTCATTCGCAAAGTCGGCTAATTGTTTGATTTTAGGAAAATCGGTAATCCATTCACTGCCGATTTTTTGTGAAATGAAGCGGGCAAGCTCAGGGTTGGCATGCAAAAGCCAACGACGCTGTGTGACACCATTCGTGATATTGATAAATTGATGGGGATCTAATTTAGCAAAATCGTGGAACACCTCATTTTTTAAAATATTGCTGTGAATTTCTGCAACCCCATTAACTTTATGCGATCCTACAATGGCCAGATTGGCCATCCTCACTTTACCTTTTTCAATAATAGACATGCGCTGAATCTGAGCTTCATCTGCCTGATATTTATTTCTGAGCTTATTGCAGAACTCATAGTTCAGTCGTTCTATAATGCGACACTGCCTGGGAAGCAGATAGTAAAGAAGGCTTTGGTCCCATTGTTCTAGCGCTTCTGCTAAAATTGTATGATTAGTGTATCCTGTAACAGCTTGTGTAATTTCTACTGCCATTTTCCAGGGAACATCATATTTTTGAGTGAAAATACGAATCATCTCTGGGACAACCAGAGAGGGATGGGTGTCGTTGATTTGAATTCTTACCTTATCGGCAAAATCGCGTAGATTTTCATGCGTGGTCATATAAGATTGAAAAATGTCTTGTAAGGAGGAGGCGACAAGGAGATATTCTTGTTTTAAACGCACTCTTTTACCGGTTTCATGATGGTCACTAGGGTAGAGTACGTCTGTTAAAGTCGTATTTTCTGCGGCCTGATCCAACCGACCGGCATTGTAGCGTTGTAGTTGAAAATTGCGAGGAGATTCTTTCGTGGACCACAATCGCAGCGTGACAACAGAAAAATTGCGATCTTGAGCATAGCCAACAATAGGAATATCATAAGGCAGAGCCCATACTTCCTCATAATTTTTTAAGGACATAATTTCATCGCCATGAATATTTTGAGAGGGTGTTGGTTCTCCACAATACTTGACTGTTACTTTGCGAAGGTCACGCCTAAATTCCCAAGGATATTCGTGAATTAGCCAGCAGTCAGGCGCTTCAATTTGGACTCCGTCCCATAATTGCTGTTCAAAAATACCATACTGATAACGAAGGCCATAAGCCCTTGCAGGGTAGTGTAAGGTAGCTAGAGAATCTAAAAAACAAGAGGCAAGTCTACCTAAGCCTCCATTGCCAAGCCCAGGATCAGCTTCTAAACGGATAATATTGGAAAAACTTCGGTTCAGCTTTTGAAGCACTAAACGTACAATATCAATAGAGGAGACATTTGTAATATTATTACTAAGGATTCGTCCTGGAAGGTATTCAAGCGAGAGGTAATAGAGCCAGCGTACATCTCTTTTTTCATATGTTCTGGAGCAGGCGAGCCAATTGGCCATAATTTCTTCTCTTAGCGAATAGGAAAGAGCCCGATAAAGCTCATCATTATTAGCTTCATCTGTTGTTTTCCCCATTACTGTGATCAGATAATGGCTTACTTTATTCATTAAGATATCTGCTTGCGCATCAATATTGACATTCGAAGTCATCGCTCACTCCTTAAATCCAAATGCTGACAATAATGAAAAAATAATATATAGACAAATCGGAAAGAAAATTTTTAAATAAAAGTAAAATGGCAATTCCAGGTGTTCCATGTTGTATTACTTTGCATCGCGAGTAGTCATGTTGATTTTTTTTGTCACCATGCTTTTTGTTACAATAGCCGCTTATTCTCGTAAATCGGGAAATACCGGTATAGACATTGCTAATATCCATCTACTTAGAGGCGAAAAAAAGCCATGAGCTTATTTTTAGCCATGCTGCCCGTTTATCTACTAGGTAACCTTCATTGTATGGGAATGTGTGGTCCGCTTGTTATGCTACTAGGGCAGTCCCCTTTTCGACATTTTTATTTTTTTGGCAGGCTAACTTCTTTTACTTTGGCAGGTTTAATCGCAGGTGGGTTTGGTGCTGTAATCGGCGTGTTATTAAGTGACTTTAATGTGGCTGCTTTGCTAAGTTTATTTTTTGGTGGCACAATGACTTTTCTTGGTATTTGCACGTTATTTCATCTTAGCTATCCCGGCCATCATGTGATAGCGCGCTGGTTAGCTCCACTTAATCAAAAGTTAAGCATTAGTTTATTGCAAGAAAAGCCCTTTGCTATTTTTTTATTTGGTTTTTTTACGATCCTACTTCCGTGTGGGCAAACATTGATGGTTTATTCCGCGTGTGCACTCTCGGGTGATCTTTTGGTAGGTACGGCAAACGGTTTTGCCTTTGCCTTGATTACAAGCCCCTCTTTACTGGTGGCCATGCAAGCTAAACGAACCCTCCTTTTTGCGCGTAAGTATTACAATCATCTTGTAGGGGGGGCTGCTATCTTTGTAGGTATTCTTGCTTGCTTAAGAGGTCTTGCAGAGTATAATCTTATTCCACATCTAGTTTTAAACACCCATTACCACATAGTTATATTTTAATGATTAGAGAACCACTCATCGCTTACATATTTCGCTGGTTAACTATTTTATGTATCCTTGGGTTTATGATGATGCTCTATTGGTCATCCTTACTGGTTGAACAAGACCTGAAAGGCTTCAAAAAACACCTTTCGGAAATCAACCAGCAGCTAAAAACAATGCAACTCTCGCCCAAGGATTGGCATGTAGCTAACCGCGAACCCACCCTCAAAAGAGTAAATAAGGAAGATCCTTCCCTTCCCAATTTGATGACGCAGGATGATTTTTATAGCCGGACGTTGCCAAAGCTACTAGGAGAAAATTTCATCCCACATGGAACAAAGCGGGCCTCGAATATTGGCAAGCCTGAAAACCTTCACCCCTTTGGAGGGTGGGCTTTTGTGAATGAGTGGATTAGTGAATGCTCGGTTGCTATTGGGCGTTATCATGTTGGTAAGTACGAGACGTTTGCTCCTTATATGGCATTAAAGATTGAAGAGCGATACCCTGAAGGTAGCACGGCTCCTGAATACTGGATCCACTTACGCGATGATGTTTTTTGGCAGCCTTTAGAGCAACGTTGGTTTCAAAATAATATTGTGCTTGATGAGCATTTTCTAAAAAAACACCCTGTTACAGCGTATGATTTTCGCTTTTTTTACCTTGCCTGTATGAATCCTTTTGTCAGTGATCAGTTGGCTGTTTCAATGCGTGCTAATTTTAATGATTTAGAGGAATTTAGAATTGTAGACGACTATACTTTTGTATTGCGCTGGAAAGTTTATCCGACACAAGATGAAGTAGGTGACGTTCACTGGCGTAGTAAGTACTTTACGCATAAACTGATGTATGGGTTACGTCCCTTAGCAACATTTGTTTATCAGTACTTACCTAGCGGACATAAAATTATTGAAGATGATGATCAAGGAACAGCTTACCAGCATCATTCCATTTGGGCGCAATATTTTGCTAACCACTGGGCGAAGCACATCATTCCCAGCTGTGGTGCTTGGCTCTTTGACGGGATTAGCGATAAAGCGATTTATTTTCGGCGAAATCCAGAGCACTTTAACCCCTTAGAGGTACTGTTTGAAAGATATGAGGTTCAGTTCAAAGAATCCACGGAAAATGCATGGCAGGAATTCAAATCAGGAGGGTTAGATTATTTGTTAATTCGCCCAGACAATGTTTTAGAACTAGAGACTTTTTTAGATTCAACAATGTACAAGGCACAGGCAAAAAAGAACCTCTCCATAAAAAGTTTGGATTACGTTGATCGCTCTTATAGCTATATTGGCTGGAACCAAAAAAATCCTCTTTTTAGCCATAAAAAGGTGCGTCAAGCCTTAACTTATGCCATTGACCGTAAAAGGATTATCAAAAATGATTTAAGAAGAAGGGGGATTGAAACAACGGGAACTTTTTTCCCTTTTTCTCCAAGTTATGACAAGTCAATTGAACCCTTTCCCTACGACGTTGAGATGGCCAAAAGGCTTTTAGAGGAAGAGGGTTGGTATGATAGCGAAGGAGATGGTATCTTAAGGAAAGAGATCGGTGGGCAGAAGGTCCCTTTTGAATTTACCCTAATCTATTTTTCGAAAGTATCTTATATCAAATCTATCGTTGACTACCTAGTGACTGCTTTGAAAGAGATTGGCGTAAGATGTAATCCTAGGGGCGTTGATGTGGCAGATTTATCAGCTATTTTCGATGAAAAGAACTTTGATGCTTATCTATTAGCCTGGTCCTTGGCTGACCCTCCGGAAGACCCAAGAGCTTTATGGCACTCTTCATTTGCGAAAGAAAAAGGGTCTAGCAACGCAATCGGTTTTGCCAATAAAGATATTGATCGCATTATTGATCATCTTGACTTTGAGTACGATCCTGAAAAACGTTTGCAGCTTTATCATGAATTTGATCGCATCTTATATGATGAAATGCCATACACATTCTTATATGTACCTAAGCTTGTGCTTGCTTACCGAGAATATTTACAGAATGTCTTTATCCCAGCAGAAAGACAGGACCTTATTCCAGGAGCTAACATGGCAGAGCCCGCTTCTAGTTTATTTTGGACGAAGGAGTCCAGTTGATGCTTTTTTATTTGCTCAGAAGATTAGCGTTATTGCCTCTGACTCTTTTTTGCATCATCCTTGTAAACTTTATCATTATTAACCTAGCCCCAGGCGATCCTGTTTCCCTCACCGAGCAGTCGGCAGAAGGGGGGCTGATGAAAAAAAGCGATGCGGCAGTCGCTTTTGGGAGTGATACAAGGTATTTACAATTTAGGGAACACTATGGTCTTACCCTACCCATTCTCTTTAATACTTGGCCATGGATTTCTTTGAAAAACGTTGAGTTGAAGCTGTGGCAAATCGAACATCGGCGCTACTTTCCTGATCGAGAAGAAATGTCTGTTAAAGATTATGATCAGCTACGCATTAAATTTGGCGACCAGGCAAGGTTTATCATGCCGCATCTCCTTATGATCATTCAACACGCCAAGACCAATCAGGCTATTCGAATGCTGGCTTCGAAATTTTTCGCTAGAGGGGGCTATCGTCAAGGGGATGTGAGCCCAACAATCACTTTCGAACAAAGGGTGAGAAATAAGAAAATTGCTGATGATAACTTGTTATTAATGAATCTTGTGATTAAATCGAATGACTCAGAAGAAGAGGTTAGCAAAAAGATAGCAGGCATGACATCCTGGTATCGGCAGAATGAGCAGTTTTATGACTTAGACCCCCCTTTACGAACTAAAATAGGGCAATTTTTTGTTGATACACGCTTCGCTCGTTATTTTAAAAGGGTCCTTACTCTGGATTTTGGCACTCTAAGGAATGATAGCAACAAAACTGTAATCAGTGAAGTTTCTAAACGTTTTAAGTATTCGTTAACCCTTTCCATTCTTCCGATGGTTGTGACTTTTTTCCTATGTCAATTTTTTGGCTTTGTAATGGCCTATTGTCAAAAGGGAATCATTGATCTGTCCTTGAATATTTTCTTTCTTTTCCTGTTTGCCTTACCGGTGTTCGTCGTAGGACCATTTCTAATCGAAAAGATTGCTCTTAATCATACCTTTCCCTTTACTCAAATACCGATTCCCTTTAGTGGGTTCACAAGCCCAGAGAAAATTTATAGTCAAATGACCAGTGCTCAGAGGCTTTTAGATACACTCCAACATATTGCCCTTCCTCTCATTGCCGTATTTTATGGAGGATTTGCGGCCGAATCGCGTTTATCAAGAACGGCCATTCTCGAGGTTTTGCGACAAGATTTTGTGCGTACAGCCTATGCCAAAGGAGTGCCGAGATGTACGATGCTTATCAAGCATGTTGGTAGAAATGCGGCGATTACGATTACAACTTCCTTAGCCGGTTCATTAGGAGTTGTTTTAGGGGGTTCTCTGATTATCGAAACTCTTTTTGAGATCAACGGCTTTGGCAAGTTTTTTTATGAGGCAATTATCAATCGGGATTACAATGTCATCATGTTTTCAGCATTAGCAGGCTCATTTCTGACTCTGCTTGGGTATTTAATCGCTGATATTCTCTATACCATCTTAGATCCAAGAGTGACCCTGGACTAAAAATGAAAAAGTTCGGAGTGAGAATTCAGTCTTTCTAAGACAAGAACCTGTTCTTTTTTATCGATACGGTAAATAAGAAGAACGTCGGGTTTGATGTGACATTCTTTCGAGCCTTCCCATTCTCCGGATAAAGGATGGTTGCAATATTTTGGATCGAGTTCTTTGACTTCCAAAAGATCTCGAAATACTCTATCAAGTTCCACAATCACAGGCTGGTTATGATGAAATTTTTTCAGGTCTCTTTTAAAGCTATGAATGATTCTAGTCTTTAACATGAGGATTCACTTCCATGGCATTCCAAAATTCGGCAAGAGTGTGAAATAGATCACCGTTTCCTTGTCTTGACTCTCTTAGCGCATGTCTAGTGTCTTTATTAGGTTCGTGCAAGCCATCACAATGAAGCCAAGAGCAGGGTCGTTTGAGGCGATGCTTTTTTGCCATATTTAAAAGATAAAGACCTAATTCTTGGCCTCCCTTGAAAAGTTTCCTTGCCATTTCTATTCCCAGGTTTTTCCTTTCTATAGCTTGTACGCTATCAATCTTCAATAACAAAGATGGAAAAAGGGGTAGTGAAAGCCTAACTTCAAGAAAATGAAAAACTTAAGGCCGATGGAGTCCTTCAGGAGGAGAGAGCCTAAACATTATTGTCAAAAGCGGTTGGTTCGCTCTCAAGATTGATATCTTGAACCTTAGGATCATTTAAGTTTTGTGGCATGATGATTTCATCATCGTCATCATCATCCCAATATTCAGTCAAATACATGGCTAACCTCGTGATAAATGTTATTGCCTTTTCATTAGGCAAGTTTTAAAATCAGAATGCAATCTTTTTGAGATCGCTTCTTTTTTTAAAGGAATTGGTAATAAATATCAACCCTTGTTTAAAAAAATAATTATATCCTTTAAATATTCGGGCAGGTGGTTGATCGCTTGGTAAGGTCGTCGATGAAATCGAAATTTTTCCTGTGTTTTGGACTTGGAGTCCTTGTTCTCATCTTTAAAGGTATTCATTCTATTTATCATTTTACCAATGATTTTAAAGTGGCATATATTACGACCCACTTAGCTTACCACCCGGAGTGGGATATTTCTGGGCAGCCTACCATTCATGAGCTAAGGCCTCTTTTGGCTAGACCTTTTAAGTATTTAGGGAAAGGAGGACAAGCTTATGCCTTTGAAAGTGATGATGGTCAGTATGTTTTGAAATTCGTCAGGTTCAAATTTTTGCAGCCAAGGCTTAAACTCCAGCTAATTTCTTGGATCCCTTTCCTAGAAGATTGGGATATTAATGAACGTGAGCGTCGCCTTAGAAAGGTTCACGATTTTTATCTAGGTTACAAGAAAGCTTTTGAAGTTAATCATCTGAATAGTGGCCTGATTTACCTCCACTTTAACCCTACATTTAATCAATTCGGTTCTGTTGAAATCATTGACCGTAAGGGGCTAAGGCATATTGTAGATCTTGATCAAACCGTTTTCATTTTACAAAAGAAGGCGGATATGCTCAATGATCTTCTTACGCGCTTGCTAAAGCAGGGGGATCTAAATGCAGCGAAAGAAAAAATTAAAGCTATGCTTGAGATGTATGTTCATCACTATAAGATGGGTCTTCATGATTTAGGCTACGGTGTTATCCATAATACAGGCTTTGTAGGAGACCTACCTATCCATGTTGATTTAGGGAAAATGGCTTTTGATGATGAGATCAAAGTACCAAAAAGCTACCAAGCCGATTTACGCCTAGTTGCTGATAAAATTAAAGGATGGATCGGCCAATTTCATCCTTCTCAAGCTCAAGAATTGCATCCGTTTATTGATCAGCAGGTATTCTCATTGGTAAGCGCTTATTAACAATTACTTGTCAGCTATTTTTATAATCAGTAATGTAGGGAATCTATAAACCTTTGTCTTGGGAACAAGACATAATCTCTACCAGTTTAATGCGCGAAAAACATGTCGATGCCTATTGGCATTCTTTATACAGGCAATTCCGTAAAAATTTATTAGGCCGCTTAGGCTTTTATTTCGTTCTGCTTTTTTGCTTTGTCGGTATCTATGCCCCTTTTTTTGCGTCTAGCAAACCCTTTGCTGTGAAGTATGATGGAAATTGGTACTTTCCTTTTTTTCGTTACTTATTTTTTTCAGGCTTTTATACGAAGAAGTTAGATGTTTTTTTTAATTTACTTATGTTTTCTTTGCCTATTGGCATTGCTGGCTATTTGGTCATTAAAAATAAGCGGATTTTTAAAAGCTTCTTAATGGTAGTTGCAATCACCCATCTCCTCTTATTTTTCTTTTTTTCATTTTTTTATTTATCCGACCCAGCAAGCGACCCCGTTCTTTCTCAGCAAAGGCAAGAGGCAATCCAAAGAAGAATAATGGCTAAAAAACAATTGTCATTAATCCCTGATCAACTGCAAGAAGATTGGCATTTTAATCTTCGCTTTATGAACCAGTATGCCAAGTTAAATACTGTCTTACGCTATGTTCAACGCAAGGATCACCATAAGGTATTAGAGAGGTATGGGCAACGTTATATTCAGAAACATGGTGTGCTACCAAGCTTATGGCAAATGGATCAGGATCGATCTTTGATGCAAATTCAGCAGCTGGAAAAAAAGCGTGATCGGATATTAAGTAAGGTTGATCAAGCCTTTCAAAGAATTGGTTTATATCTCGAAGCTTGTCAGTCTCTTCAAGCGTTTGACAAGAAAATGAACTGTCGCGATCTATCCCAAATACCTAAAGAAGAAAGGAAGGAGCTATTAAAGGCTCAAAAAATTCTGCAAGATTTTAATGATACGAATGAAAGACTGGATTACTATAGGCAACGAAAGGAGTGGCTTGAAAATAGTGCAACAAAGATCGAATATCTTTTGCTGCCTATTATTCCCTTCCATTGGGAAGACGATGCAGGTGGGGATCAGCGCTTGAACCAATACCTCCCTTGGTGGGAGTTAACGAGAGGTAATCGAAAAGATTTAGCGGCAGCATTAATTTTTGGGATTAGAATTTCTCTTGTGGTAGGGTTTTTAGCTGTTGCATTAGCGACATTGATCGGTGTGCCAATAGGAGCACTCGCTGGTTTCTATGGAGGCTCGTTTGATATCGTCATTAGTCGCCTTTTAGAAATTTGGGAGTCGATGCCTACTTTCTTTATGCTTCTTCTCGTAATAGCGATTACTCAAAGTAAATCCATTTTTATTGTCATCGGTGTGATTGGCTTATTTGCATGGCCTATCTTTAGTCGTTATACGAGAGGGGAGTTTTTTAAGCAAAGAAACCTACCCTATGTTGAGGCTTCTAGGACGTTAGGATTTAGCTCTTTATCGATCATCTTTAAAGATATCCTTCCAAATGCGATTCCTCCCTTGCTGACCCTTTTGCCTTTTGCTATTATGGGAGCTATAACAAGCGAAGCTGGGCTTTCTTTTTTAGGCTTGGGTGAGGAAGGATCTTGTTCGTGGGGTGTGCTTATGGATGAAGGAAGAAGGGGATTCCCTTCTGAAGCCTATCTATTATGGCCTCCAGCAATCGTCCTGACTGTCTTATTGGTCTCTATAGCTCTAGTTGGAGATGCCTTGCGAGATGCCCTAGATCCAAAATTGAAAAAATAAGGTAACGAATGAAGCACTTTTTCATCATCTTTGCTGTATTTCTATCAACAATACAACTAAACGCAGAAGAGGCCAATGGTGTTGTTTTCTCCTTGAAATCGGATGATAAAATGTGGAAAGTTGGGTCTGACTATCGAGTTGATAGCCAACAGATTATCCAATATATTCCTGAATCTGAAACGATCTATAACTGGAAAGAGTTACTAACGATTCAAACGATAGAGAATTCTCGCATTGATCCCTTAAACGTTTTTCAACTGCTTTTAAAGGAGCTTAATCATATTGGAAGTGGAGATCATATTGTGGGGCATCGGATTATTAGTAACGATGATAGAGGGTTATTGGCCGAATGGTGGATCAATCAACAATCACCTAATGACCAACATGAATGGATTCGCATTTTTAATGCAGGCAGTTCGACAGCGATCATTCGCTACACGACAAAAAGAATGGATAAGTTGGAGCAGGCTGAGAAAATTTGGATCCCTATCCTTTCCCAAGCCTATTATAAACCGCTAATGAGATTTGAGAATTTCTATCGCGACGTTTACTATCCATGACTTGATGAAAGGTCCTAAATGGCTACCAAAATCTCTTCCAAGTCTAATTCAAATCATCTAGTTCATGGATAAGAGGAAATAGTCAGAGCTTCGTCGCTTAAGTTGGACGGGCATCTCTAAAATTGGTCTTGAACAAGGCAAATGACCCGCACAACAAGTTGTTGTTGTCATTATAAAGCGAAGAGCCCCTTACATCTTAGCTTATCATTATGATATTTTTTTCTATTTGACTATCATGTAACATAATTAACTTCTTAATAAGCTATTATGTTTACAAATGATGATTTATAAATATGGTTTCGATCCGGTCTTTACAAAGCTAGTTGATAAGATAGTAAAGTATCAAAACTCTAGTGTAGAGAAACTTGATCAAATGACGTGGAGAGTTGAGTACGTTAGAAAGCATCAACTAAGCGAAAAAACATATCATACGGCTAATTGTCGTTTTTCTTTTGTTCATTTAAAGCTTAAAAAGCTTTCCCATCAATTTAAAATGGTTGTAGGCAAATTTTGCTTATTTAGAAAATATCGCGATGCTTTTAGGCGAGCATGGACCCTCATTGAGGAGATTAATCAACGCGATCTTCTCAATCAACAGATACTCCACCTGAGAACGGAAGTCTATTTTCTTGAATCTACTTTTAGCGAACTGCAAGAAGAGCTTGCTACCTATCAAGGTAGATTAAAGGACAACGAACAGGCTCTCAGCGAACAAGAAAAAAAATTAGAAAGCTACAACTTAAATAAAAGACAAATCCTTGCTCAGCTAGATGCTTTTAGAGAAATACCTGCTTTATTGGAGTCATATTATCGAAGTCAAGCAACCTGGTTGACGAAGCTTACCTCTCAATCTAGCCAGGAAAGCTTAAAGACTAAGTTAAGGCAGGTCGTTCCTAACCTTCTTTTCAATGCAATTGAGCAAGACTCTGAATTGGCAGAACTTGCCAAGAAGCAACTTACGCTGAGTAAAAAGAAAGTCAATCGTTTACTTGATGATTGTGCACAAAGGATCCACGATCTGTTAGTAGAAAAAGATAGTGTTAACCAGTCGTTACTTTCCATCCAGGAAAGAAGTGACGAAATTATGACTCAAAAAAAAGGCGTAGAACTCCGGTTGCAAGAGCTGGAGCAGAGTCACTGTAAGGTGGCAGCTGGATGGAGAGACGATACACCGTCTGATACACATGCAACTGATTTAGCAGATGATCATTTAGTGTGTTCAGATATGGGTAAAGACAGACGCACTGTTAATGGATACGGATTGCTTGATAGAGATCCTTTTGAAGTCGCAAGGCATGTTCTCAATCGTTTAAGCACCTCTTCTAGAGGTAGCCAAAAAATTGCTTCTTACTTAAAAAAAGAACCCCCCGATATTCAAAACCGAATAGATACAATTAGGGGGGATTGGCAGAACATCATTGAGAATTCTCCTTCATCAAATAAGAAAAAACTTTTTTCAAAAGTAAAACATTTATCTACTCTGCAGCAATCGATCACCTTACCCGTTCCTCAGCTAATTGAGTTTGTTAAATCCGTTGACATCACGATGTTAGCGCAATGTTCCTCTGAGGTTTTGACGGATATTTTACTTTTACATCAAGAGCCCTCGTCTGAAATTGAGCAACAAGTCAGAGATTGCTTTAGCCCATTGATAGAAATGTTGTTAATGAAAGCCAATCAGCAGATAGATTCTCCTATAACTAAACCCTTTGTTAATCAAAAAAAAATAGCTTCTTTAAATAAGCTTAAAAGAAAAGCTGCCCTCTTTAATAAGGGGGTGTTTAAGAAGACTGTCGCTCGTGTCGCTCTCTCTTATTATGTAGAAGATATGATCGATAGGTTTAGCGCAAAGACCGCTTCACTAGCATTTAAACAAGAGTGTGTTTGGTTTGCCCAATCTTTTTTTGATCGTTTCTTTGAGTTTCGTTCGCTTGAAAGCTTCTTAAAGGTGGCTATAAGAGGATTAAATCTTTTGATCTTTTTTGGTGAAACTGTAGCAAAAGCACACAATTTAGAAAAAGACCTAGATTGTGAGGTGAATTCTTCATTCGTTTCAACAAAGAAGAAAAAATTGAGTGAATTCAGAGATTATTCTAAAAAAAAGCTTTATCGATTAGTAGAAGAGACCCTCCTTACTACGATTAGGTTTTTTCAAGAGCAGATTAGCATTGCTCTAGATCATCCCCTGGAGAAAAAGTATGTTCACAATTTTTTAGATAAGCTTCAGTCCTACAGCTGGGATACCAATAATATGGACATTTTGGGTCAGTTTTGGGAGGGTATGATCGCTCCCTTTTTAAAAGAGATTGAATTTTCGGAAGAAAAAATTAATTTAATTTAATACTGTTACGTTTGTTTTTAATTTGTTTTAGTAAATTGTTAATTGTGATATCTTATATGCATGATTAATAATTTTAACTATGGAAAAGATCCATTTTACACCAAGCTAATTGATAAAGCGATTAAGCATCCCGATGCTATTATTGAAAAACAACTGGATGGAAATACATGGATTTTCAAATATCCCAATAAAGAAGATAAGTCATATTCGAGCGGAAAAGTTCAGGTGCGCTTGCTTAAATTGAAAAAGCTTTCGCATAGGGTTCGGATTCTTTTAGGAAAAATTGGCCTTTTTAGAGAGTATAGAGAACAATTTGATGCTGCCATCAAACGATTGTCAAAACTAGCTGACCACCCTCCATTTGATTTAGAATGCGTCTTTCCTCGCCAGGATCAGGATTCTCATGAGTTAGAGCCAGAATTGGTTAAAGAAAAGGCTTCATCGGAAGCGCATCTAGCGAAAATAAAACAGCAGCTCACCCGTTTAGCCTCCAAGCAAGCAGGCTTTTTGAAGCAGATAGAGCAACAAGAAGCGCTCATAAGGATCGAGCAGGAGAAACTAGATGGTTTTATGCAAGAACAGGCTCGACTCAATCAACAAGAATCGGCATTAGAGAAAAGACGAGAGGGCCTTAAGCGATATTATGAGGGGAAAAAAGCCTGGTTTTTGATAAGTCTTGAGAAGCAGCAATTAAAAATTCTTCAGCATGAATTGTCAAAAATTCCTATTCTAACATTAAAAAATCAGGAAGAGGACTTTGCCATTCTCGATGAACAACAGGCTCTTTTGAGTGAAGCTAAAGACATTCTTGGACAAAGTATCGATGCAAGCCTGTCTAGCACGCGAGACTTGCGCACTGAAAAAAAGAATTTAGATTGTAGAGTTGCAAGTCTTGAACAACGTATTAGTCAGAAGAAGGGAGAAGAGCAGGCTCTAGAGTTAAAAATAGAGGAGTTGTCTGAGCTAGCTGAGAAGAATCCTGTGAGTGAAGACCTAGATCAATCTCTTTCAACCGTGGAAGAGTCTGAGAAAGAGGCTGGATTTTCAACGCCCAAGGTTGCTTCAGGTCAGAGCCTTAAGCAAGTTCATATTGATGAGGAAGAGGAATTTTTAAAAAGAATTAACTTGCAAAGTTTGCTATGCAATCAGACGATACCTGATTTTATCGTTAATCCATCCATAGCGGCAACAGCTATATTAAACAGTTTATCCCACTCCCCCTTACTGGTTCAAAACTTAGCTGCATACCTTGATATCCAAACTGCTGAAGCAACAACTAAAATAAAAAAGCTAGAAGCTCTCTGGAATGATGAAACTGTTTGGAACGATGTCTTTCAAAATAGTTCGTCTGATACCATTCAACAAGCGCTTGAGAAGCTTCAACGTGATCCCCTTTTTCATCGTTATGCTGTACTACCTTTACCAGGAATCATTGGATTTTTACAACAAATTGAGTTAGGGGAACTCCTAAAAAGAACGCCACGACAAATTTTAGACATCTTGCTTTCTAGAACGCAGCCTAGCTCTCCTTTTGAAGAGCATATCAAAAGCTACCTTGGACCATGGTGTGAAGAAGTCTTTCGGTCATCTATTGATGACGTTTTTTCAATGGACCTCGCTGCTTTAAAGCAGAAAGATAAGCTTTCAAATTGCCTGAAAGCTGCGAAAATCTTTCTAATGTTACCGGGAAAAAAAAGAATCATTAAAAAATTCTTGCTGGGAACGTTAGACAATTTACTGAACCAGTATGTCAATCAACAAAGGAAGCCAGCCTCTTTAGCCACCTTCAAAGCCGATAGCCTTTGGTTTGTTAAAGTGACCTTTGATCGGTTTTTTGCTAAGCGATCTTTAGATATTTTTGTGAAGCTGGTCATTAAGATGCTTTCTCACGATGTTCGTACATTAGAAGCTGTTGGAATTTTACAAAAGCAAGCTGAGTTGTTAGATGGGTTAAAAGCTTCGAACGCTTCGGATAGAGAGGTTCAAAAGAAGATAAAAAGCATTAAACTGATTAAGCAGCGGTTTAAGGAAGAATCTGATCAAAGGACAGAAGAAATCCTGTCGACTTTAATTAGCATTATGCAAGAACAGTTGAAGGCAATATTGGAAAGTCCCTTCGAAAGAGAGCTAGTAGAGGGGTTATTAAAGCAGGTCCGTTCTTTTAAATGGGATACAGCTAGTATGGACCTGCTCGATCAAGTTTGGCAAGGCCTCATACGCCCTTTCTTAGAAGAGCTAACATCTCAGCAGGAACAAAAACTAAGTTCCAAATAAAGGGGCCAGAAGGATAAAGACAAGAATGGCCATAATAGCACCTGCAGGTACAGTAATGACCCATGATGCCACGATATCTCTCATCATTCCAAGATTTAATGCTCCAATTCCACGTGCAAGCCCTACTCCTATGACAGCCCCTATAAGAGTGTGAGTTGTAGAAATAGGCAGACCTAATCTTGATGCGATAAGCACGGTAAAAGCTGCTCCAAACTCAGCAGCAAATCCCCGTGTAGGCGTAAGTTCAGTAATTTTCTTGCCAACGGTTTCAATCACTCTCCATCCCCAGGAGGCAAGCCCTATCACAATGCCGAGTCCGCCTAGAGCTAAAGCCCAAGAAGGAACATCTGCTTTTACTGCTGTTAGTCCGGTTTGAAGAATCGTGATGGAGGCGGAAACGGGACCAATGGCATTAGCAACATCATTGGCTCCATGAGAAAAAGCCATTAAACAAGCGCTGACGATCTGAAGCCAGGCAAACATTTTCTCAATGGTTGAGAACTCCTCGCTTGTTTTCTCATACTCTTCTGGATTAATCAAAGAAGCAGATGTTCTATTCAGGTCATCTAGGATAGAAGAAATCTGGGAAGTCATTTCTCCCTGAGATAGGGAATGAGCGCGTGACAAAGCTTTCTTAGCTTTTTCAAGTTGAATCGATAATTCTGGAGAAAAATGGCTAGAGGGACGAAAAACTTTCGTATTTAAGGTTTGCTTTTTGACAATGTAAGAGGCTCCAATAAAGGATAAAAACCCAACTGAACCACATACTAATGTTAGCAACAAAATATTTTCGTTCAGCGATTGGTTGCCAATCCCCTGCAATAAAATAAAGCTTAGCATCGCCATCACCAAAAAGGTAATCTGGGGCATCGTCTGTTTGGCGGATTCTAAAGGAGCTTTGTTGTAGAAAATTCTTTTTCTTAGGTAAGTGAACAAAGAAAAAGAGATGAGGCCTCCTAAAAATGGAGAAAGGACCCAACTAATAGCGATCGAATAAACCTGGTTCCAATAAATCGCTTGAGTTGCATCATTGAGGATACCAAAGCCCACTAAAGCCCCGATGATTGTGTGAGTGGCCGAAATTGGCCAACCAAAATAAGAAGCGATCTGGAGCCAAAGGCCGGTTCCTATGAGCGCGGCTAGCATGCCAAGTACAAGGGTTCTTGGGTTGGTAGCAAAGTAGTCCGAATTAAGAATTCCGCTTTGGATTGTTTCAGATACATGAGAACCAAAATAAAAGGCTCCACAGAATTCTAAGATGGCTGCCAGAATAATCGCTTGTTTTAAACGTAGGGCTCCTGACCCAACTGAGGTACCCATTGCGTTAGCAACATCATTGGCTCCAATGTTCCAAGCCATGTAAAAGCCAGCAATAAGGATGATAAAAACTAGAATTGAGTCTTGGGTCATTCTCTTTACTTTAATTCAAGTGTCAACCGGATGCGATTAGCTAACCGTTCTGATAAGTAGGACAAAGCACCTATTGTTTCAAAAATGCGTTGCCATAGGATAAAGGTTCCGGTACTAAACGTTTCCTCATGGGCATAAACACTTTTTAATAGACTGCGAGCAATTTTACCTTCTTCCTGATTTTTAGAAACCACATTTTCTACCATATTTTTGACTTTTTCTGCTTCAATGCCCCCAAAGGAGGATTCTAGCAGATCATGGAGTTCTTTAATGATTCCTTTGGCTCCATCAAAGGTCTCGATGGCTTTGGCTAAAAATTGATTAAATAGGGCTTGGCTCTCGATAGGTAAGGATAGAGGCTTGATAGAAGAGAGAAGTCCTAGGGTATCTGTTTTAGCTGCTATTTTACTTTGGATGGCCAGAATTTCTAAGAGACTAGCGCGATCAAGGGCCAGAAAAAGACTTTTAGGCAGATGGTTTCGAATATCATTTTTTGTAAGATCTGCTTGTTGTTTTAACTCTTCGATTTTTGCTGACAGTTCATTAACACGTTGAACTTCTTGTTTTTGAACAGCTTCAAACAAAGAAGGAATAGTATGGACACATTGGGAAACCTTCTCCATATGGGATTGCAAAGGTGCAAAAGGGGAGCGCCCAAAAAGTTTAAGAATTGTAAGCATTGCTTTCTCCAAGTAAAGATAGTTCTAGGGAGCGTTTTTTCGAGCAAGAGCACGCATTAAAGGTAGCATGATAAGAATTCTCATTAAATAAAAGACATAATTCGATTATGATGGGTACTCATGGCTCAAATTGGAGGAATAAGAGATGACAAAGTTAATTTTAATGCGTCATGGCGAGTCCATGTGGAATAAACTGAATTACTTTACCGGCTGGGTCGATGTCCCCCTATCAGAAAAAGGAGTGATGGAGGCTTTCGAGGGAGGAAAGAAAATAAAAGAGATGCCCATCGATGTTATCTTTACTTCCACACTGCTACGTGCTCAACAAACGGCTGCTATTGCTATGACACAGCACCAGTCGGGAAAAGTTCCGGTTATCTTTCATGAGGATGAAGGCTGCTTAAGCCAATGGGCTATTATTCATGGTGAAGAAGCAAAAGCAATGATGGTACCTGTTTATCGTTCCTGGCACCTTAATGAAAGAATGTATGGCGACTTGCAAGGGCTTAATAAAAGAGAGACTGCTAATCGTTTTGGCGATGAACAAGTTCATATTTGGCGTAGGAGTTTTGATGTGGCTCCTCCTGAAGGAGAGAGCTTAGAAAAAACAGCTGCGAGAACAATCCCTTATTTTAAGGAAACCATTTTACCATTTATTAAAGACAATAAAAATGTTTTCATTGCTGCTCACGGCAATTCTTTAAGATCTATTATCATGGAGCTTGATGGTCTAACCCGTGAAGAAATCGTGCGATTGGAACTCACCTTGGGAGAGCCAATCATCTATGACTATGTTGAAGGTAAGTTTATAAAGACACTACTGTGAACAATCAATCCATTTATTTTGACAACAGTACAACAACTCGACCATCGGGAGAAGCGATCAGCAAGATGTTGAGCTATTACTCCGATAAATGGGGATGCTTTGCTGCACCTCATAAAATGGGGACAGATCTTTATCCTGCTGTTCGTGAAAGCCTAAAGCACGTTTATCAGCTGTTAGGAGCTAGGGAAAAGGATCATCTTGTCATTACTTCGTCCGGCGCTGAAGCTATCAATCATGCGATTTTGTCGACCTACCAAGATGTGACTTTGGTAACGGGTAAAAACCATTTTATCACCTCGAATATTGATGAAGCTCCTGCACTGCTATCTCTCAATCGCCTTGATCAATTTGGTTGTTCTACATCAGTTGTAAAAGCAAACGCAAATGGCTTTGTGACTGCTCAAATGATTTCAGAAACGATAACACCGCGAACCGCTTTGATCGCTATGTCCTACGCTAATGGATTAACAGGCGTAATTAATCCCATCCACGAGATCATTGCCCTTTGCAAACTTAGAGGGATTAGATTGCTGCTCGATTTGACTCATGTGTTAGGAAAGCTGTTCATCGACCTTCAAGAGCTTGAAATTGACTTTGCCTCATTTAACGGTGACCACTTGCACGCTCCTAAAGGGACGGGGGGCCTTTTTATTCGAGAGTCAATCAAATGCAGTCCCTTCATCGTGGGGGGAATCGAGCAAGCTGGGTTAAGAGCCGGTGGTTTAAATGTTCCAGCATTAGTCGGTCTTGGCGAAGCAGCGAAGGAGATGCTTTCGTCAAGAGATTATCTTTGCACAGAAATTGCGCGTTTGAAAGCGATTTTTGAAATAGAAATCACAAGACGTATTCCCGAAGCGATTGTTTTGTTTGAAACCGAAGAGAGGCTGCCTCATATTACGGCTATTGCTTTTCCAGGGGTAACGAGTGAAGCCTTGCTTTTCCTACTCAACCAAAAAGGTGTTTATGCCAGCATGGGAGGAGGTAGTCAGCAACAAATTGCGTATTTATTAGAGGCTTGCCATGTGGATCATTCTTTAAACAATTGCGCGTTAAGTTTTAGCTTTTCTCGAGAGACAACGGAAGATGAAGTTGAAAGAGCTTTAGTCATTATCGAACAGTGCTATGCTAAATTGCGTAAAGCGTCGGAAAAAATCATACCAAAAAGAATTTAAATGGGATTTGAACAGTTAACACATCCGTTTCCATGGAGTTTATATAGCAAACGGTTAGTCTCTAAGATTGAAAATCCACGTTCGGTGGGCATTTTTACTAAAGACAATGCCGAGGAGCGAGGCATGCGTCTTGCTGAGGGGACAGAGGGGTCGGTTAAAGATGGCAACGCGATTTTCTTTTACTGGCTTGTTGATAAAGAAGATGGCATGATTGTTGACGTGAAATTTCAGGCATTTGGACAAACGGCATTAATTGGAGCTGCAGAGGCCGCTTCTGAACTTCTCGTCGGGAAAAACTACGACCAAGCTTTACGCATTACGGCAGATTTGATCGATAGAGAAGTCAGAGATAAGGAAGGTGAGCCGGCTTTCCCTAAAGAAACCTATCCTCATTTGAATCTCGTTCTTGGGGCGATCGAGGATGCTAGCGAAAAATGCCGTGATTTACCTCTTGCCGACAGTTATATCGCGCCTCCTGTTCCACGAGACATCGGAGAGATTCTAGAGGGGGGATACCCAGGTTGGCTTAAGCTACCACTTAAGAAAAAGCTTGCTGTGATCGAAGATGTTTTAGATCGAGATATCAGGCCTTATATTGCTCTTGATGCCGGCGGAGTTGAAGTTCTAAATCTTATTAATGATCGAGAAGTTGTTATTACCTACCAAGGATCTTGTACTTCTTGCTATTCTTCGATTGGAACGACCCTTTCTTATATCCAGCAAGTCCTTAGAGCAAAAGTATTTCCTGAGATAATCGTTATACCTGATGTTGACCCATCTAGCTTTCATTGACTTGGACAGTCGTCGACTTTAATCGTTAAAGGGCGAAATATTATATAATGGAATAAAGGGATTGAAGAAGGTGGCGATCAAGCTAAAGCTGGATGTGTTAGGTCTTATCAGTAGATGACTTTGTGCAAGAAAAATGCAGTCAAGTAAGGCCTCTTTTCCTTTTTCATAGTTACTAGCATAGAACTGATTCCCATAATGAAGAGGATCACCATTTGCCGAGCGGACAAAGTCGTTATAAATGATTAGATTAGGCAATAAACTAGCTAAAAAATTTAAGAAAAGTTGGTCATCGGTAGCCACATAGACACGAAGCCTTGCTTTTTGTTTTTCGGTTAAGGATTGAATTACATTAATGAGCGTTTGCCAGGTTTTTTCATAAGCCACAAGTGGCCATTCCACAATTTTATCCGTTCCTCGATGATGTAGGCCAATGACATAATGCGAAGCAAAATTTGCTTGGTAGTACTTGCTAATCTCTTTTTGTAATTCAGGTTTAATCTTAATATATTTTTTGATCAATCGATAAGCTTGAAAGCGCTTTAGAAAAAAACCTGTTCCAGATAGCTTAAGGATCTCTTCGGGAGAGCAGTGATGCATCTGGGCATGAGGATCGCCCACGTGGATAGGTTTAAAATAATACTCCCACCAGTTCGAGCCTTTATCAGGATCATAATAATGCCCATTTTTAAAATCAATATGAACCCCTTGAACTTGGCCCTGATCAAAAAGGTGCAAAGCACCTAAAACAGCACCGAAAGAAGCAAACATACCAGAATCGACATGCTCATCTAAAACAAGTGCTGTTCCTTTGGCTTCTAGATTACCAATGGACGACATTGTGAACAAAAGAGTAGTGACCCAATAATAAAAGCATTTCATTGATCCTCCTGTGCCATTGAATGGCTATCACTAAAGCTGAATGGTATAACAATGGCAGCTGCTGGCTTTTTGTAAAATAGAAAAGGTGATGTCATAAAATGCTTTTATGGAAAACACGAGAAAACTCGGGCGTTTAGAGCCCCAATGAATGGCCCTTTAGTTAAATGAGGCGAATGATTCCCCAGGTGGGGGTTTCTTTAGCCGTTGCAACCATACAGGTTCAAGTGAACCCATAAATATTGCGGCGGTCCTCAATTTCGTTTCTCTTCTATTTACCAAAATTGCCAGATTAAGTCTTGTCTATTTGTAAGAAAAGTGGCAGGTCTTTAGATTGGTAAAAAGGTTAAAAAAATTTTTAATTTTCATTGCTTTTTTCATGAAAAAGTTTCATGAATAACCTGTATGGAAAAGCAAAGTTTAAAACAATTTGTTGTCGATTTTTGCGCAAAAGCAAAGTTGGCTATTGACGGGCATCAACCAGAAGATATCCAAGTTAAGGATGAGCGTTTTTATGCTAAAGTGGTGAGTGAGGGCTCACTTGGGCTGGGAGAAGCTTACATGGATGGTTGGTTTGAGTGCCAAGCTCTTGATCGTATGATTTTTAATTTACTGCGTTATCACTCACTGGAAAAAGATCATGTTAACCTTCATACCCTCTATCAAAAGTTGAAGGCAGTGGTGTTGAATCCACAAACGTATCTGCGTAGCTTTGAAGTGGGAAGAAGGCATTATGACTTAGGGGATGATTTATTCAAAGCAATGCTCGATAACCGCATGGTCTATTCCTGTGCTTACTGGAAAGAGGCCCAAGATCTCGAGCGCGCTCAAGAAGCTAAGCTAGAATTAATTTGCAAAAAGCTTCTTCTACAACCCGGCATGAAAGTATTGGATATCGGATGCGGTTGGGGTGGCCTTGCTGAATATGCGGCTCGCCACTATGGTGTCTCTGTGGTTGGAATCACAGTTTCTAAAAACCAGTATGAATATGCTAAACAGCGAACGCAAGGTCTTCCTGTAGAGATAAAGTTCGAAGACTATCGTCAGACTCAAGGACAGTTCGATCGTGTTGTTTCTGTGGGACAATTCGAACATGTGGGTTATAAAAATTACCCCATTTACATGGATCACGTGCATCAACTGCTTAAGGACGATGGCCTTTTTCTTCTTCATACGATTGGCAACAATCTTTCGAGAACTTATGGGGAACCTTGGATGGTCAAATACATCTTTCCTAATAGCATGACACCCTCTGTTGTTCAGATTAGTAAGAGTTGTGAGGGCAAATTTGTCATGGAAGATTGGCATAACTTCGGTGTCGATTACGATAAAACGCTGATGGCCTGGCATGCAAATTTTAATCTCCATTGGCCAGAACTTAGCAAAAATTATGACCAAAGATTTTACCGGATGTGGCGCTACTACCTTTTAAGTTGTGCAGGAGCCTTTAGAGCTCGTTCCATTCAGCTTTGGCAAGTGATTCTATCTAAGAACGGTGTTCTGGGCGGTTATCCTGCAATCCGTTAGAGGAGGTTTTAGGATTGATGCCTTATCGCGAAGATATCCCAGGGTATATGCCTAAGAAAGATTTAGAGGTTATTGAAAATTTGGCAGGTTGCTTACCGGAAAATAGCTGCATGGTAGAAGTAGGTTCATACTATGGTCGGTCATCATGGGCTTGGGCTAAATCGGTACCAAGTAGTTGTATCGTGTACTGCATTGATCCTTGGCCTCATTCTGATTTAGTGCAAGGTATTTTTGATGCTAGTTTAGATGACTTTGAAAGCTACTTGAAGGATTGTCCAAATGTTATTCCAGTCCAAGGGCTCTCACCGCATATCCCGTGGGATGACAAGCAATTCGTTGACCTTGTGTTTATTGATGGCAACCATTTTAGTCCTCATGTCAATGATGATTTAGAATGTTGGGCCAAGAGGCTCACTCCTTCTGGTATCTTGTCCGGTCATGATTTTAACCCTACTCGCTACCCTGATGTTTGCGAAGCCGTGATCGCTCTCTCAAAAGAATTGCGATGGCCTTTGCGTCTTTTTTCTAATAGCACCATTTGGTATTTGGAAAGAGGCAAGGAGCCACTTTCATCACATAATAGGCGAATCGTTGCTCAGCGTTTAATTGTGGAATCAATGTGTTGGCAGCCTAATGAGGCTCAAATGGAGGCCATTAGGCATGTTTATCAAAAACATGCGTAATTTTTTACGTTAACAAGGAAGGTCTATATGAGATTTACTACTAATATTGGCTTTTTACTCTTAGCCATATTCTTAATTTTATGGGGCCTTACTTTGATAATGCCTCAATTTGCTATCCCTGCCTTGATTTTAGGCCTTTTAGCGATTGTTTCCGGCGTTTTTATTTTAATTGGACGTTGACCAATAACAACTCTTTGCTGGGGGCAACTTGCCCTCAGCTTCTTCGTTTCTTATTAACATCTTTTTTAAAGCAGTATAATGAGGTGACACCCTATGTCTACTATTCCCAATTTATTGCATGGGACTGGAGAAATTCCAACGAGAAGGGAGAAAAAGAAAAAGAGTTCTTTCAACTCTGTTAGCGATGGAAACATTAGTGCCATTAGTCGTGACAGATTTAGTCCGACACGCATCGGTTCTGCGATCATTCCATCTCGTGTGCCACCATTGAACTTGCCCCCAAAGCCAAGTATGAGTGAAGAAGAGTGGACACCAAAAAGTGCAAGGAACCCACAAGAAGAAGCACGCAAAACAGACAAAACGCCTCGTTCCGCCTGTCGCATACGCCGGTTATTCACTAGCCCCAAACAAGAAAAATTTGATCTTCCCCCGCTACTTAAGAACAATAAACAAGTAAAAAGAGTGGCTAAACAAATAAAGCATGTCTTTGCTTACATGACAGCCAAAGAGCAACCATTTGATCCGAGCTTGTTTTGGAGGAAACATTCTATAGGGCTGTTTTTAAGATTGTTGGAAGGGGAGGAGCCAGGCGATCATCTTGAAAAGACCAAAGAAGATTTTTGGCAAGAGCTCAAGAGCGACCTAAAAAAAATGATTTTTCATCGGCTTGAAAAATTAGTGGAAATTCTAGAAAAAGAGGAGTTAAATCAAACGCCGAGGCACAAGGAAGTTGCTCAATTTTTAAAAGAACTAACCGAACATTCCCATAATTTGCTAAAGGCCGATGTGATCGAGCTATTCAGTATTCAAAACCCATTAGTGAAAACTTTTTTTGATGACCTGTTGAAGACAGAGCAATTTAAGAACTTCTTTCAGGATATCGCTGAAGGTGATGATCAAGAAATCAATGAAATATGTGAGCTAGCTCATGCCGTTGGTTCTTTATCTAAAAAAAGAACAGCAAAAATGGATCTCACAAGGATCGGGGGTAAGGAAATTCGCAAAACTTATACTCAAGGAAAAAAAGAAAACCATTTATCTACTATCTTGTTAGAGACACTAAATGGCGATACTTCCTCTATTCATTTTGAGAAATTTGATGGTTGTGAAAGGAGTGCAAGCAGGGAGAAAGGCTCCTCTATAAGAGAGTTTAATTGTCGATATAGGGAGGGGGAAGTTTCTTTTTATCGCTCTTTAATCTCCGACCTCATAAAAGGGGGGATTGTCGATCCCTTGAGCGAGCGTTCAATTGGTGAATTGATTTATTACCATCTTCTAGGCCAAGGAAAATACACTTTTTTTATTGAAACAACCTCGGATACGGATATCTATCCTATAATCTCTTTATTAAAATCCACAACCCATACTCTTCTCAGTAATTTCATTGGGCAATTTAAGCAAGACTATTATTTTCTATTAAAAAATTTTAATGCTGACCTTGATCTTGCCTCAAAGCAGGTCAAAATAACTGCTGTGGAGAAAGGATTTATTACTGAGCAGTCGCTTACCTTAAAAGCTTATCATCCTCAAAGCCCCCAAGAACCTTGTTTGAATTTTAGGCTCTCCTATTATCTGCATTTTAACAATGACAAGGGGTGGTATCCTCCTAAATTTACGATTAGATTAGAAGAGGCTGATTTTCTAGAAAGGCATCAAAATAGCAACTTTTCTTTTTCTGAGTTGAAAAAAATAATAAGAGAATTCATCGTTGTCATGGGCAATGGCCTAAACACTAGCACAAGTAGCGAGGAAAGCCTATCGGCTCGAGAACAAGAAAATTCTCCGGAATATACACCTGAACCCAGCCTCATTGGTCCTTCAGATACAGATAGCGTAGATGGGTCCACTGAAGCAGATAGTGATGAGGAAGCACACCATGGATAAAAATGAAATCATTCTTTTTCTAAAGAATCTAAGAGATAGAATTGTGCATCATTTTGAGCGTTATGAACCGAATAAACGCTTTGAGCGCAAGGTGTGGGACCATCACTCGGGAGGTGGAGGTGAAATTTCGGTGATACGGGGGGAAGTGTTTGAAAAAGCTGCAGTTAATTTTTCAGCTGTTTCTGGCGATCAATTCCCTGCTATTGATGCTAATGAAAAAAGAGAGCCTTTTTTTGCCACGGGCGTGAGTTTGATTACCCATATGGCAAATCCTCACGCGCCAACTGTTCATATGAACCTAAGGTATATCGAAACAGGCGCTAAAAAATGGTTTGGAGGGGGATACGATCTAACACCTATGGGATTTCCGTATGAAGAAGATACCCGACATTTTCATCAAGTGGCCAAGCACTCTTTAGACATTTTTGATTCCGAGCTATATCCCAAGTTTTCAGAAAATGCTAAAAATTATTTCTATATTCCTCATTGGAAGAAAGAGAGAGGGGTAGGAGGCATTTTCTTTGACCATTTTAACTCCGGTGATCTAGAGCGAGATATGGCAATCTGGAAACGTGTTGGGGAAAGTTTCTTAGATGGCATTCTTCCTATCTACGATCGTCGAGTTGGTCAGAATTATGATGATCAAGATCGCCAACGGCAACTCACATTAAGAGCTCACTATGTCGAGTTTAATCTCCTCTATGATAAAGGGACGAAATTTGGCTTTTTATCCGGTGGAAATCCAGAGGCTATTTTATGCTCAATGCCCCCACTAGCTAGTTGGTAAACACAAGCCCCTGGAAGGGGGCTCTTTATTAAGGTAAAAACGTAAATTGTGGTTTTTGGATACCAACTGTTTTATACTTAATTTCATCCATTAGGTCAGGCCAATTCTTCGAGGGGCTATATTGCGCGTAGCTTAAACCATCCATGAAGGCGCATGTTAGAATTCCTCCATCATCTGATGCCCAAGAATAGCCACCTGGTTCAGCTCCAGAAATGACTAGCCATCCTTTAGAACGAGCAAAAAGCTGTTGAGCATATGGGCTAATATTTCTTCTATCAAGCGTCTGAAAATCAAAAAGGGAAGTATCCGGAAATTCATCCTCTAAAGAAGCATTATTATTGCAACAGTCTGCGACCACTAATCCAAACTTAGCAGGTTTCTTTCTAAGGTGCTCGATAAGCTCATCTAATGCCACATACTGGTTTGATGGTGTGAAGTGAAGATAGGGCCAAGGGCTTTCTTTCTCTTCTGTTCTGCATCCATGTCCTGAATAATAGAATAGTACGTAGTCGTCAGTCTGGACGGAGAGCCTCTCAATGGCACCTAATATGACCTCTCGGGAGACTAAATGCTCTTGAATAACGTGTAAGCGAGGCGATGCTCCTAAAACGTGAGCAAGTTGAACGGACTGTTCGTGCATTAAATTTAGATCCGATACCGTTTGTTCTCTTAAATCACTTAATGTATCCCCAACTAAGATAATATGAAATGTAGATGCTTCGTTATAACCAATAAACGAGAGCAAGACTACTATTAAGGAAAGGATTTTGCTATTAATTTTCATTTTTGTATTCTTTTTTTATTGCATAGATAAAAAAGAATACAATATTTAAATTAAAAAATTAAGAACTATTTAATAGTTGTTGTCCGTTTTTTTATTTAATAAATAATGATAGATAGGCGTTTGATATAAATCTGTTAAAGTTATTTTTTTAATAGGATCGTTTTTGTAAAAAGCAAAGGTGTGACTCACAACGAGGGTTTCTTCAAGAGCTTCCTTCTCAAGCTTAAGTTCGAGCTGTCTCATGGCTCTTGGATAGAGATAACAGATGATCAATCGGGATCGAGAAAGATCCTCTTTAAAAAAATCTTTTCTTTTGAATTTGAGATTTTTTTGGGGGAAGAAAAAAAGGCGTGTGCTAGAGAACAAAAATGGGAGCCAGGAAACCTCGTAACCAATGACTGTAGCTTGTGGGTACTTTTTTGCTAGAGGAAAGGCTAACGTTCCCCATCCGGAACCTAATTCGTAGATCATTCCTGAGTGATTTAAAGGAAGGCTTTGAAACAGTACTTTTTTTACTTTTTGGCTTGTAGGCATAGGAGAGATACCATAGCGCCATGAAGACCAGATGATCGATAGGCCGAGGATGATGAGGCAAAGGAAGAAGATCCAAATAATAGCTTGCATTGATTAAAGTGGTCTTAAAAGGATATAATTTTAGCGTTTTCCCAGTCATACTCAGATTAATAGAATGGAGAAATCATGACAATCAATGTAAATAGTCCTGAAGTCGTCGAGAAAATTCACGAACTACTCAGTCTATGCGGGGCGGTTCCAGAAAGTTTTGAAGGTGAGTTAATCGCCCAAATGATTCAGACGAGTTTACGCCTTTCTCAGGATAAACATGACACAGGACAGATTAAATTGATTAATCGCGCCTTAAAAGAGATGCGCTATGCTTATAACATCTTTAATCAATATAAAGAGCTACCTCGCATCAGTATTTTTGGTTCTGCAAGAACACCTGAGACCCATCCTGATTATCAAGCCGCAAGGCGCTTTAGCTTTTTGATATCAGAACTTGGCTGGATGTGCATCACTGGGGCTGCTAACGGAATTATGAGGGCTGGGTTGGAAGGAGCAAAAGCAGAAACGAGTTTTGGTCTCTCCATCCGATTGCCTTTTGAAACGCCAAGCTCTCTCATTCATGGCGACCCTAAATTGATCATGTTTCGTTACTTTTTTACACGTAAGCTAATGTTTGTTAGCCACTCTCATGCAGCCGCGTTTTTTCCTGGAGGAGTGGGTACGATGGATGAGCTATTCGAAGTCCTTACGCTGATTCAGACGGGCAAAGCGAATATTATCCCCGTTGTGTTAATGGAGGGAAATCACGGCGATTATTGGCATCACTGGCACCATTATGTGCATAAGTATCTGCTTGGAAATGGGTGGATTAGTGAAGAAGATGAGGCGCTGTTTTACATCGCGCCATCGGTCGAGGCTGGGGCGGAGCATATTGAACGCTTTTATAAACGCTATCATTCGAGCCGATATGTCCATGAATGGCAGGTGCTTAGAATCAAAAGCCCATTAACAGAAGAACAGCTTTCCTTGCTCAATAAGCAATTTGCTTCTCTTTTGGAGAAAGGTGCCATTATCCAGGGGAGTGCTTTACCAGAGGAAGATGACGCTTTAGACCTTCCTAGATTAATTTTATGTCCCAAGCGACGAGAAGCGGGGCTGTTACGCCGCCTTATCGACAAAGTGAATGAGCTCTAAATGGAAAAAGTGACCTTTTATCAAGCAACAACGCTGTCTTCTTGTCCTTTACCAGAGTATCTTAGTGTGCAGGCAGGATTCCCCTCGCCTGCAGAGGATTATATTGAGCGTTCTCTTGATCTAAATGAGCTGATTGTTAAGCATCCAGCAGCGACTTTTTTTGTCAGGGTGGAAGGCGACTCGATGAAGCATGCTCATATCCAATCAGGGGATATTTTAGTGGTAGATCGCTCACTAGAGCCTGCTAATGGTAAAATCGTGGTGGCTGTTGTAAATGGGGAATTTACTGTTAAGCGTTTAAAAATTGATGCACAAGGAATTTTGCTTATCCCCGAGAATGCGGAGTATCCTTCCCTTAGAGTGCATGCGGGTAGCGATTTTCAGGTTTGGGGGGTAGTCACTTATGTCATTCACAAGTGCAGGTAAATGGATTGCTTTAGTCGATTGCAATAGTTTTTATGTCTCATGTGAAAGGGTGTTTGATCCAAGCCTGCTTCGTCGACCTGTTGTTGTTTTATCAAATAACGATGGTTGCGTGGTTTCTCGCTCTCAAGAGGCAAAGCAGATCGGTATTCCCATGGGAGCTCCTGCATTTAAGTATGCCCATCTATTCGACAGGCACAACGTGGCTGTTCTCTCATCAAACTTTGCTCTCTATGCCGATATGTCGCACCGGGTGATGGAATGCCTCGCTAGGTTTGCTGAGACCATGCAGGTTTACTCTGTTGATGAAGCTTTTTTGGGATTAGAAGCAGAAGATCTTCAGGGCAATTGTTTACGCATACGACAATCTATTTTGCAATGGACGGGCATCCCTGTTTCTGTGGGTGTTGGACGAACAAAAACTTTAGCGAAGGTGGCTAACTACTGTGCCAAAAGTACAAAAAGGGGAGTTTTTATTCTAGAGGATGCTAGTGAAGAGGATCGCTTTCTCACCACCCTACCGGTTGGAGAAATTTGGGGTGTTGGCTCTCGAACAGCCCAAAAGCTCCATCGCCAAGGTATTTTCACAGCAGACCAATTGAGAAAGCAAGAGGACGGATGGATCAAACAGCATTTAAGTGTCATAGGCCTAAGAATAGCCTGGGAGCTAAGGGGCATTGCTTGTTTGAAGATTGACGAAGAGCCTGCTCCAAATAAGTCCATTCTTTCCTCTCGATCGTTCGGTAACGCAGTCGCTTCTTACGAGGAGTTAGCGGAATCCATTGCGAGCTTTACATCGTTAGCCGCAGAAAAATTAAGAGAGCAATCATTAGCAACTTCTTATATTGAGGTAGCCATTAAGACGAACCCTCACCATGAGGGGGAATACTACTGTAATAAAGTACTTGTACGCTTGTCTGAACCCACTGACTATACCCCCCTCCTCATTCAACGAGCAAAGGAAGGGTTAAGATCCATGTTTAAATTAGGATTGAGCTATAAAAAAGCCGGCATCACGCTAGGTGGTCTTGTCCCAAAGCAAAGCTTTCAACTAGACCTTTTTGCTGCTACAAAGCATGGTCAAAAGCAAGCGTTGTTAATGCAGACCGTGGATGGGATTAATAAAAAGCTTGGCTACAAAGCGCTAAAGTTTGGTGCAGAAGGAACTCAACAAGCTTGGCAGTCGAATCGACAATATAGCTCCAAGCGCTTTACCTCTTCTTGGCAAGAGCTTCTCACGATTAGCATCTAGCTGATTTCCTTTCTTCATTCTTTAAAGTTTTTTTGATTTTGTTGGCATAATCCTTCGCTTGATCAATTTTAAGCCGCTCTAACCACTCGGCAGCAGATAGTGCAAGTTTTTGTCTGTCTTCAGAAAATGCCGTGGGAAAGTTGGCGATTAAAGGAGAGATATAATCCCTATAGGGAATCTCTTGCATTGACTTTGCTTGATTTGCCAAGAGAAAGGGCCAGATTTTTTTTAAAATCCCCAAATACTGAGAAAAATGGTTTTTAAATAACCCCTTATTCTTAAAAAGGACTAGATTTTTTAAAAATTGGCGTACGAGATTCCACTGGTCTCTTTCGGCGATCTCAAGCATTGGAAGCGTGTAATCGTTAAAAAGAGAAAGAACACAAGATAGGTATAATTCCCAATCGCTGTCTAATCCTCGCTCATTTAGATAACTGAAAAATTCATTGATGAAATGAACGCCTAAAGTACTTTTTGTTAAGTCTTCCTTTGTAAGCTCTGTTTTAAGGGGAGAAATAAGAAGGCTAAAAAAGCCCTCTGTTACTTTTAAGAAAACCCCATGATCTTGTGTTAACGAAGGAATCGCTTGCTTAAAATAGCTAAAAGCCAAATAGTACATATGCTCGATTTTTGTGTGAGCAATGGCTAGCTTGTTTTTCTCGTTAGGTTCATCTGCCCAGGTAAGGATTTTTTTTGTGGCTGCTATTAATTGGGGAGAGCTATGGGAATGCCATTCCGTTAAAAATTGAGTTTCAAATTGCAGGTAACTTTGCAATTCTTGGTAAACTTCTTTAGGAGCCATTTTCATAAGAGCGCTTATTAGCTTGTCCCGATCATCTTTATAATTCATGGGAAAAAGGGAGATGAGTTCGATGATCGTCGCGCTAGCTTCTGTCATATTTTGGAAAAAGATTGGCAGATAAGGCATTATTTGCTTGACAGTCTCGACATAAAACTTAAAATCGTGATCAAAAAAGCCGTGCCCCTTCATAGTGTAAAGGCTTTCTAACAATGTAAAGATGAGAGAGCTGATTTCCTCTTCAAGTAAATTTGAGGCGTTAGTTTCTACAGTTCGGCACCCTGGCTGTTGTCGAGTAGATGGTTGAGTTAATCCCTCTAGGACAGGGTTAAATAGCTCCTTTAAGAAGAGATTGAAAAGTTTTCGATAGAGTTCTTTTTTAGCTTGAATTTCATCCAAATCTAATCCGCGTAAAAATTGGCGAATGATTTTAAGGGATTCGATGTCCGTTATCTTTTTTTGTTTGTGGGCCAAGGTGGTGTTCTTAAAAAGCAAATGAAAAGATGTAAGGCAAGTTTTTGGCTGTAAAGATAGTAAGGGGGCTGTTCTTCTTAGCAAAGAGGTAATCTTTTGCAGTTTAGAATATTTAGTTTCCTGAGAGGAGATTGGCAGGTCTCGATGCTGCACTAAGATATTTTGTATTTCTTCTTCGATCGCTTTAAGGTTCCATTCTGCTCGGCGATGATTTGTCAGTCCTGTGGGAAGGAAAATCTGGGCATAATGTTTCATTTGGTGGATGATTAGAGAGAGCCTTTGGTATTCTTTAACAAATGCGGAACCCCTCTCTTGTTTTAAAAAAGCCTCCCAGGTTCTTTCCGCTTCCAAAAAAGTCTGAAAGGCATGGGGGTAATTAGGTCCAAGAGCAATCATTCTATGTATAAAATCCTTAATGCACATTCTAAAAAGAAGGGCTAATTGTGGATGAAAAGGGCTGAGGCTTTTAAATGATCTTACCACACTCTTTAGAAGCGTTGGAGAGGGCGTTGTCTTTTCTAGAAGCATTGTAATGAATAAAAGACGATAGCCTTGGACATACCTTTGTGGGTCATTCACCCCATTTTGCAATTCAAGTTTTTGTAAAATGGTGAAAAATTTATTTTCTTGTCGCTCAAATTGATCATCATCTTCTACTAGAGCTAGAGCTAACATTGCTTTGTGTATAGGGGTTAGCAGGAGATCTCGATTGAGCGCAGTGGAGAGGTCAGGCCCTAATTTAGGGGACTCCTCTAAAAAGATAAAGAAACACTCTAGTATGTCGGACAAGTGTTCCTGCGAGCCTTTTTCTGTGATACAATCAAATGCATCAGACCAAAAATCGAAGATTGTCGCTTTGGCGTTTTTCAAAATTCGATTCAGATTGGAAGCAAAGAGATTTAGGTGTTGTTTCAAACTTGGTTGTTTTATTGATGTGCTGATTAACTCCTTCCAATATTCTTGAAAGTAGCAGCGATCTGGTAAATTCTTGGGTTCTAATGCGATTAAATGGACGAATAACTGCGTGAAATGGTGACTTAAGGCTCTTTCATTTTTAAAAAGAAGAAGGGTCGTCATCACTTCTTTTAAAGCGGGAAATAAACGATCGCGAATCGAATCGTGTTCTAAATTAGGCCCATTTTTTAAAGTCCCCTTCAAGAAAGAGATGAATTGGATCAAAACATCTTGTCTCTGCTCGTCTGTGTCAATTTTTTGAACAAGTAGGAAGGCTCTTTGCCAGATGCTAAATATCACCTTTAATTTCGATGGATTAAAAACCAAAACCTCTGTGATAAAATAGTATGCTAATAGAATCATTTTCCTATCTTCACAGCTCAATACTAGATCGATCATTCTGTCATCATCGGGGATTTGGCTATGCGGATCGCATTCATGATATCGGCGTATTAGCCTTGTTCGCCATTGTCTTTTTAGGAGATGGGCTAAACGAGAGCTATTTTTTTGGACATATGCTTTTAATGGCAAAAAATTTTCTTCACTAATAAAATCCCAATGATCTTCAATTAGTTTGACTAGCAGGTTTTCAAAAACAGCTTTGTCAGTAACCTGATGGCTTAATAGGCTTTGAAGTAAACGATTTGCAGGTAGGACGAGTTGATTATTCTTGACCATGATGAAAAAGAGCTTAAACTTAATGTCCTCTTCTAGAGCTGCACTCCTCTCTGCCAAACCAGCTAGGGCTTGCAAATGATCAACATAGCCACCAGATGAAGAGGCGATAACCTCTAAAACCTTTGAAAGGTACTCATTAAGAAGAGACTCTCTTGCCTTGCTAGGGAATAAGTCAAAATTTCCGTCAAAAGCAAAATCTAAAAGCGCTTTTGGGAAGCTTTTGTTGCGCAAAAGATGGACAAATAGCTGCTGAAATAAGACTTTCTTATTTTTACTTGCCAGCTTCTTTTGTTTGTGAAGTAGCTTAAGGCGTCCTTTAGTATTTAGGGATTTAAGAGTGTTAAATAGAAATTCATGTGCTGAAGGGTATCGTTGGATGACCTCTTTAAGTAATGTAAAATCCCAGTAGCTCAGGCAATCTAGTATGCAAATGATGTCAGAGACCGGGACTCTGTCTTCTAGAGCCTTCTTTAACCAGCAATCAAGGATAGGTTGAAGGCTTGGATCTTTGAATTCCGTGGAATGAAGCTGGATAATGGATAAAGTAAGTGTGACTGGTACTTGAGGGAAAAGATACCGATGGGCAAGTTCAAAAAACAGTTTTCTTTTTATCCCAGGAAGGAGAAGGAAGAAATTAAAGGCCTCCTCTTTAGACTGGAATGTTTGCATTAAAGCTGTAAGTAAATCACTGGGGTTATCCGTACTCAAGAATAATGCGTTTAAATGAGGAGCAACCGCACTAAGCATCTCCTCGCTTTTTTCAAAGACAGCGATCCATTGTCTAAAAAGCGCCTCTTGATTTTTGGCTGATATGAATCTGCCACTATTTTTTAAGTAGGGTAGGCAACGTAATAACATCCGGGATAGCGACTCTTCTTTTAGAGCAATCGTTTGATAAGACAGTTGAAGTAGCTCATCTTCTTTGATACTTGTGTTTGCTTTAGGAATCTTATAGCAATCCATTATACAAAGAAGGTGGATCGCTTCCTTAAAGAAAGCATGATTCGTCAGGATGGAGAATAGGCATCTCTCAGAAGAAGCGATGATGTGGCAGATCTTTTCCTGAAATGGCTTTTCTTGTCGGTAGCTCCTTTCTAAAAGAGAAACCAATTCCTCGACGAAGCCTTTTTGAACGGGTTGATCGTGAGGCAGGGCTTCTAGCGCATAAGCAATGAGTTCTAAAATCAGCTCTTGTTGCGAAACAAGTAACGGAAAATCATTGACGTGTTTCAAAAGTTGATCCGCAATAGAGAGGGTTTGTTTTTTTAACAAGGGTGTTTTCGCAACTTGTAAAAGAAAGGAAAAATGCATCACTTCTTTTTTGCTTGGTAAGTTTTTGCTAAATAGGGATAGCAAGGCGGGAATGATTTTATCCATTTCAAATAGCTGGTCACTAAAAGAAGAGGTTGTTAGAACAGTGAGAAGGTCTTGATTCGCATTTTCGATCAAGTGCAGTAGATCGGCTGTCCGTATCTGTTTAATTTTAGAGAGAGGGATTGTCGGTGCTTGCTGCAGAGTTAGAACGCGTTCAACCGGTGAGAGCTTTAACAATTCCTCTTCAGAAATCAAGACCGCTTCTTTTTCTTTTGTAAAGGGCCGGATGGCATGTAACCTATTTTCTAATAAGCGGGCTTCAACATGAAGAGAGGTTGTGCTTAGAAATTCTTGGTATAAAGTATGGCAAAGATATTCCCATTCTTCCTGGGCAAACAGCATGCCTTTAGCCCAAAATGAAAGAGCCTTTTCAACATAGCTAAATAATCCGTTTTGAATCGCTACTTGAAGAAGATGAGATAAAAAACCTGAGGAGTCAGTAGAGAATGGATACTTAAATAGGGACTGGGTCATCAAAATGAAAGGTTTAATCAATGGAGAAGAGGTTTTAATGTGACAAAATACTCTCTCTAGCAACTCAACTACCACTGGTTCTTCAAGTTTAGGAAGAATGGGCTTAAACAAATGCAAGGTTTCTTCTGGGCCATGGATTGATTGTGCCTTATAAAACAATTGAGATAAAAATGAAACTTGGTCTTTCGAAGCAACTTGATAGGTAGAGGCGTAGTGATGCCATAAGGTTAATGCATAGTTACGATTTTGATGTAAGAATAGATGAGTAATGAATTGAAATAAGCAATGAACAGCATCCCTTGTTCCTAAGAAGGGGGCTTTTGGTGTCAGCTTAGTCGCTAGGAGAGAGAATTCTTGCTGCAGTATTTTGCCTTCCAAGGGAAAGAGATCAAAAAACTTGTTAAAAACGAATTGGATACCGCTTGGTTGTCCTACAAGCGCCAAGCTTGCTAAAACGCAGGAATAGCCTATTCGATTAAGGAGATGGTTTTCGACCGACAGAAGATTTAACGAAATGCTTCTAAAGTATTCAAAATAGACAGGACTATCAAAAAAATTGATCAATGCTTCACTTGGATCAAGATGATTGACCTTAGCAGGTATTAGAAGTTTACATAAGTTACTTGCGGCGTCTAAAGACTTAAGGCTAGCCATCAACTGTTCGAGCGCTTGATAAGGTTGTAAGGCAACCTTAAGTTGGCAGTCTTCAAAATCAAAGGATAAAAAATAGCCATATTTCTCTTTTTGCAAATGAACGGCTATCTTCATCTGCTTTTGCCAATCGACAGATGGCAGACAAGCTTGAACCCATCCGGTAAAAAGTAAAATGGCATTAACAGCATCAAAAGGAAGCTTATCGTTGATGATAAGATCTTTAATTTCGACGAGGATAGGATGAAGAGGGAGAAAATTGGCACAAAGAGAGGTAAAAATCTGATGAGCTTGCTCTGAATTCTTCCCCTGTGAGGCAGTAAACGCTAAAGCCACTGCGTTACACTTCGTTTCTATTTGTAAGAGTTTAAGACGATGAAGATCTTCTTTACTCGACGTTTTAATCGGATTTACAACAGAGGGCGTGTAGCCCTGTATTTGCAAATAAATGGTTGATGATGGTGGTATTGGTTGGCGATGTCCGGTGCGACGTAATAACTTCAAAGAATAATCGATAACTCCTTGATGAAAATTTGTTGTCAAAGAGGAAGGGTATAAACGAGGAGTTTCAAAAGATCGAATGGCTGTGCAATTGAGAAAAAATTTCACAGGGATAAGAAAAGCATCACGTGTGTGGGAGTGAGGATTTAACACGTTACCGATATTTCTTATTACAAACGATTCTTGTCCATAAGATATACGCAAAACATGATCGCATGACGATTGGCTAAAAAGGCGGATCTCTTGAAAAAATTCATGGTCAGGTTCACCAACATAACTTTTTTGGAGCTTCTCAAGCGTGTTTAGATCAATTGTATTTAGGTAATCGATAAACTCAATATTCGATGGTTGGTTTTGTCCTTGTGAGATCAAGGCTTCAAGCTCTTCATCACAGTAGTCGTCGTCGTAGGGTGAAGCTCTTAGATACGTTTTTACAATGGCTACAAAATAGTCAGTAATACCCAGGACATAGGCTGCGGCTTCTCCTGCTAAGTAGGATTCTTGTGGGTCGATCCCAAGGCGATTTAGAAGGCTGAGATGGTATGAATAGTGCTCTTTTACAGAGGAGTGAGTCACTTGCATTTCATCGTGAAAGAGGCGTTTTTGGCAAACTTTAAAAAGACGCTCCATCTGCTCTTGGTTAAGAGGGTTCAGTGAGGTGAAGGGGTGCTGAAGGAGTCCATGCTCATCAAGCAGGCCGATATGTTGCAACTTCATCAATAGCCTTGCTTGTGGTGAGAGAAGGGCTGAGGGGCGGCTTTCTGGTGTTTTCTTTGCATCGATAGAAGTCAATGGCGGTAACTTATGGGTAGGGGCATGCGTGGGATTGGAAGCAGGTATTATTGTCATTTGGGTTTAGCTCATGAGTTGGTTAAGAGCAGGGAGCTCATTGATGTTGCGAAGTCCAAAGTGATTTAAGAAATTTTGAGTGATGCGGTATAGAGTGGGACGACCTGGGGCTTCCAGCTTACCTGCGGCTTCTATCAGCTGTCGATCTAATAAATTTTGAAGAGTCCCTGATGAATCAACACCTCTTAGGGCTTCGATTTGGGGCCGAGTAATGGGTTGTTTGTAGGCAATAATAGCAAGAACTTCAGCTGAAGCCTGAGAAAGTTTTTCTCCACGTTTGTTTCTAAAGAGTTGTTCGATATATGAACTATATTCTTCGCAAGTTTTTAAAGTAAAACCTGTTGCTAGCTCCTCTATCCGAAAGGCTCGTTGTTGGGAGATATAGTCAACTTGTAGGTCATCAAGTAACTCTTTGGTTATTTTGGACTTAAAGTACTCAGAGAGATTTTCTAGAATTTCAACGATTTTTGATAGAGGCACGGGATCGCTGGATGCAAAAAGCAGTGCTTCTATGATGCGCTTAGCTTTTTCGCGCAGTTCGTTTTCACGGTGTTGTTCTTGCTGATAGGTGGAAACTTCTGTTTCAAATTGGAGTAAGTTGATCTCTTTCATGTTTTAAGAATAAAAATGGTATCGTGTTCTTTAATAATCTGGATTGTTCCTAGCTTCATCAATTCTAAAATAGCTAAGAAAATAGCTATAAGCTCTTTTTTACAGCTGCTCAAATCAAACAACACATAAAAAGGAATTTTTGGATTATTTACTAGGAGATTTTTAATCGCGGCTATTTTATCGACAACTGAAAATGTTTCACCCGTGATCGTTTGTCTATTGGAAGCTGCTTTAGTCAAAATTTCCTGAAATAAGGAGGCAATATCTTCAAGGGTAAGGTGTTCGATACCTAATGATCGAGGGCCAATGTTGGGATCTTGTATGCCTCTAGAGAAGGTTTCTAGACATTTTTCTTCTCTTTGTGAGAGATGAGTAGCAGCCTCCTTGAACTTACAGTAATCAACAAGATGGTGGATAATCTCAAAGTGAGGATCTTCCCACTCTTCTACTATTCTCTCATTTTCTTCATATGGCAATAAGGCCTTGCTTTTTATCCATATGAGTAAGGCGGAGTAATTTAAAAATTCAGCACTGGTTTCCAAGGACTTATCATCTTTGGAAATGAAGTTAAGAAATTGCTCTGTAATTTTAAACAGGGGAATTTCATAAATATTGAGTTCTTTTTTTTGTACTAAATGGTAAAGAAGCTCTAGAGGGCCGGAAAAGTTTGATAAGGTCACTGACATAGCAATCCATTGCTTTATAATTGTGAAGAAAATAGCGCAATTGTTTTTTTTCAGGAAGCTTTAGCAATGGCTGAAATTGATAAAATAGGAAAGGAAACTCGACTTGCGCCCTAAATTTTTAAAAAGCTAAAATAAAAAATAAATACAATCGGAATATTTTTTCCATGTTAAAATTCTTTCGCTATTCATTTTTATCCTCTTTTTTTATTGTTTTATCCGTTTTTACTAGCCAAAGTGGGCTTCTCGATACAAAAGATATTAATAAAATTATGCAAGAGATTCTTAGTCAACACATTGACCAAAAGGAAATCAGCATAACAATGATTAAAAGTTCTCTAGAGAACTTTATAGAGCAGTTTGATCCTGAAAAAATCTATTTGCTGGAAAAAGAAGTCGAGCCATTCCTTCACCTTTCTCAGAAAAGTTTATTGGCAATTGAAGAAGAGTATAAGAGGGGGGAGTATCGTTCTTATCAAGAATTGAATCAGCTGTTTCAAAAAGCTATTTCTCGAGCTAGATCTTATCGCTCTTTAATTGAGTTAGAAAGCTCTAAGCTCTTTAAAGAGGCTCAAGGCAACCTTTCCCCTAGCGCAACCTCTTTTGCTAAGAATGAACAAGAGTTAAAGGCACGAATCAGAGAGCATGTTCTTCGCTTTATGAAAGGTGAGATCCATCGATATGGGGCAAAGAATATTGAGAAGAATTTACCACAAACGATTGCTATTTATGAAAATGCTATCCGGGGGTACGAAGAAGGATATAATTACAGATCCCCAAACGGTCAGCTTTTAAACGAGGCCCAACAAGAAAATTTATTTGCGCTTCATGTACTCAAGGCATTGGCAAGAAGCTTGGATGCCCATACGACCATTTATAATCCCGAAGAAGCTTATGATATGAAAGTAAGGTTGGAAAAGGGTTTTGAAGGGATTGGGATTGCATTTCAAAAAAGTGGTGATGCGGTTGTTGTTGGCAGCCTTATTAAAAATGCACCTGCTGATAAAAGTGGTCTTGTCAAAGTAAAGGATGAAGTATTAGCGATTAATGGAATACCTATTAATCATCTGACCTTGGACGAAGTTCTATCTAAGGTCCGTGATGGGAAAAATGATACGATCACATTATTGCTTAACCGTAAGAGCCACAGCAAACGAGAACAAATCACAGTTTCTTTGAGGCGAGAGTTGATTCCTATTGATGATGATCGCATTGATGTCAGTTATGAGAATTTTGGTAATGGGATTATTGGTAAAATTACACTTCATTCATTTTACCAAAACGACCGGGGGGTCAGTAGCGAGAAAGATATCCGTGAGGCGATTCAACAGTTAAATAAAGAGGGTGATTTGCGAGGGCTGATCCTAGATCTGCGCGAAAATAGCGGTGGCTTTTTGTCGCAAGCGGTAAAAGTTGCAGGCTTATTCATTACAAGTGGGGTGGTTGTTATTTCAAAATATGCCAATGGGGACGAATGTCTTTATCGAGATGTTGATGGCAAAACAATTTTTGATGGACCTTTGATTGTTCTTACCTCAAGAGCTACAGCATCAGCCGCTGAAATCGTTGCCCAAGCTTTGCAAGATTATGGTGTGGCCTTAATCGTCGGAGATGATCGTACATACGGAAAAGGAACGATTCAAAGTCAAACGATTACCGATAAGGAGAATGCTGCTTCCTATTTCAAAGTCACCGTTGGGAAGTATTATACTCCTTCCGGGAAAACGCCTCAGTTGAGTGGCGTTAAATCAGATATTATTGTTCCTGGTCCTTTTGCTAAGGCGCATATCGGTGAAGAATATTTAGAGCACGTTCTAAAAAAAGAAGATAAAATCCCAGCTGTTTTTGCTGATAAGTTGGTTGATATCGACCCTGATTTCAAGTCATGGTACCTAAAGTATTATATCCCCTCTCTACAGCATCGTCAGGGTATTTGGAAAGAGCTTATTCCTATTTTAAATAAGAATAGTGAATGGCGCATTGCCCATAATAAAAATTACCAGCTTTTCTTTAAAAGGCTTGATGATACAGGGGATCAACAGCTTTCAGATACTGAGGAAGAAGATGGCTTGGCAGTTAACAAAAACTTTGGTTCTGATGATCTGCAAATGGCAGAAGCGGTCAATATTTTAAAAGACATGGTGTATTTACAGACAAGAGTACGCAATAACGAGTATATGGTTGGATCGGAAGAACCTTTAAAGAAACTTCATCGCTAAGGCTTAAGTCCATGCCCTTCCTTATTAGAGAGAAGAACGAGCAGGAGTAGGTGGTTACATTTTTTTACTGACTTCTTTAATTTTACCACATACTTGAAACCAGGGAATGACCTGCAAGAAAAATGTTGCTAGCCATTTAGATCTTCCAAATTTTTTAACTGCTTTTGTTCTTTTTTGATTGCTAACAAAATATTAGGTGAACTATGCTTGCTCTTTCACTTGGCCAGATAGCTCAGTCGGTAGAGCAGAGGACTGAAAATCCTTGTGTCGCTGGTTCGATTCCAGTTCTGGCCACTCTTTTTTCTATGTTAAGAAAATCAATAATACAGTAAACTAACCCTCTTTAGTCAGCTTTACCTATCATTATGAGAATTGCCACAAACTTTTATGAGTGGTGGGAGCAGCATCCAGAGATGCATGAAAGGGTGCGCCCTATCAAAGGGTCTACAAAATGGGCCAGATTGCACTGTTCGGCGCAATGCGTAGATCATATTTTTTCAGGAACTTATTGTCCCGTTGTTTGTCTTAGCAGTAAAAGCAAGTATGCTGGCAATCTTTACGATGACAGTCATTACATTGTGCTGTGGTGTAAATTTACAGCTTTAACCCTTTTAGTTCGACCTGTCCATACGATTATGTTGGTTGCCTATCATCTTTTAGGCATTGAGGGTATACGCATATTGATTAAAAGCCGATCACAAAGCGAAACAATAGCGAAGACTGCTTTAAAAGTTCTCCGGTCATATGCGAATGTTTATCACATCCTCTATTATGAAGCTATTCTGATCGGAACAGCAGCGGCCGCAAGTGTGGGTGGAATTTTTAAGCCCACATTTCTTTATGATTGCCGTGCTTACACAGATTTTATTCAGCGTAAATTATGGCATGAAGAGAGGGCGGATTGGTGTGTTTCTCCTTGCATGTACCGAATCGTAAACTTAACGTTTTTCGAGCAGTATCAACAGCCGCAATATAGAGGGATTGAATACTCATCCCTTGATAACCTGACAATTGGTTTGACTAACTTGGCAGGCAGAAGACTAGAGTGAGAAGATTAACCTCTTTCCATATGTTTACTAAGCAGGCCCGTCATTTTAAACATGTCAATCGCCTCTGAGCTTCCAAAGACTTTAGCTAACTTTTCATCCGGACGTATTAATCTTTTATTGGCTTCATCCTGCAGCTTTTCAGAACGAATATAGTCCCATACTTTTTTTAGAATATCAGCTCGTGGAAGCTCTTTCTCTCCGACAATGGAGTATAGCTCCTCTGAAACTTTAAAGGGGGGAGCCTTCTTCTCTTTTTTAGGTGAGCTTGATTTGCGTTTGGTGGCTTTTGTCTTAGACTCTGCTTTTTTCGTTGAAGTCTTCTCCTTCTTCTTTTTCACGTAAGGTGTTCTGGGATGATCAGGATATTTGCTATTAAGTTCTTCTAATTGATTGACAATGACATCACAATCAGGGAAAGTGGAGCAGGAATAAAATGTTTTACCAAATCTTGATTTTCTTGCCACTAGCTGTCCCGGACAATCGATCGCTGGACAAGGTGGAAGGTCGGCAGCAGCAACAACGGTTTCTCCCTTTTTAGGAATGCTGACGATCCCCTTACAGTCAGGATAATTTGTACAACCTAGAAAGGCGCCGAATCGCCCATGGCGAATTTTCATTTCGCTGTTGCAAACGGGGCATTGTTGATCCCAGTTGAAATCGGCAGCATAATCGTTTTTATTAAATTCCAGTTCTTCGATAGAGGCTCTAAAGCTACATTCGGGATAGTTCGAACAACCGTAAAAGTATTTTGATTTGGACCAAATTTTTTGTAGCTTGGCTCCACATTGTGGGCAATCAATATCTGTATCTATTTTGGGGATGAAGGCTTCTTTTAAGGCTGTTTCTACAGCAGGTTCAAACCCAGTCCAAAATTCTTTGAGTAATTCTTTCCAATTTTTTCGATTTTCAGCAATGAGCTCAAGGCTATCTTCCATTGATGCGGTGAAACCAATATTCATGATCTCTTGGAAGTTGGTTTCTAAAAGAGCAGCAATCACACGTCCCAGCTCGGTTGGTTTTAGACGTCCGTTTTCTTTGATCGTATAATCGCGACTTTGGATTTTATTCATAATTGTCGCGTAAGTGGAGGGTCTCCCAATGCCTGATTTTTCCAACTCTTTGACAAGGGAGGCTTCTGTAAACCGAGGTGGTGGGCGGGTGAATGCTTGTTCTGAGGTTAATTCAACAAGTTCTAAAGATTGACCTGCCTCTAGCTGAGGAAGAAGTTTGCTTTCATTATCTCTCTCATCATCATCTAACTTTTCCTCGTAAACAGCTAAAAAGCCCTGGAACTTAATTTGGGAACCTGTTGCGCGTAAAATAAACTCAGAACCAACCTGGATGTCCGCGCTGACGGTATCATAGACGGCAGGAGTCATTTGAGAAGCTAGGAAACGTTGCCAAATCAATTGGTAAAGATTAAACTGATCTTTTGTTAGGTAATGCTGGATCTTTTCAGGCGAATGTAAGAGATTAGTTGGCCTTATGGCTTCGTGAGCATCCTGAGCGCTCTTGCTGGTTGAGTAAACTTTCGGTTGATCAGGTATAAAAGGTGGGCCGTAAGTTTCTTTAATGAGCTTGCGAGCGGACTGTATCGCTTCAGGCTCTATTCTGACTGAGTCTGTGCGCATATAGGTGATCAACCCTTCCGCGCCCTCTTGTCCAAGGTCAATCCCTTCATATAAGCTTTGAGCAATACTCATTGTCTTCGATGAAGAAAAACCATAATGGCGGCTCGCTTCTTGTTGTAAACTGGAGGTGATGAAAGGTGGTACCGGGTGACGCCTTTTTTCCTTGCGCTCAACATTCTTAACTTTGAAAGGGCCCCTCTTAAGCTCCTTTATTAAAGCATCTGCTGTCTTCTTGTCAGGAATCAAAAAAACATCTTTGTCTTTGGATTCCTTCTCTACTCTTTTTCCATTAACAGAGTAGAGGGAAGCTTTAAACACTTTGGCATCTTCAAAGGTTTTGAGTAAAGCTCCCAGGTTCCAATATTCAACAGGTTTAAAGGCTTCGATTTCCTTTTCCCTATCAACAACGAGTTTTAAAGCAACGGATTGAACACGACCGGCAGATACCGACCCTCCTTCTTTACCTCGATGGATACGCCGATTGAGGATAGGAGAGATTTTGTAACCCACAATCCTATCAAGAAGTCTTCTTGCCTGCTGAGCGTTTACCAAAGCATCGTCAATTTCTCTTGGAGTTTTGAGCGCACTTAAGACAGCTTCCCGTGTGATCGCGTTAAAAGAAACACGTTTAACTTTAGTGTTTGGGGGTAATATTTGGCTGATATGCCAGGCAATTGCCTCTCCCTCGCGGTCGGGATCAGGTGAAAGATAAACAGTGTCACATTTTTTTGCTGCTTTTTTGAGTTTTTCAATCACATCTAACTTATCGGGCATGATCACATAGGTTGGTTCGAAATCGTGGGCGATATCAATGCCAAACTCTTTTTCGGGAAGGTCGCGAATGTGACCAATAGAAGATTCGATTTCAAAATTAGACCCCAAGAATTTCTTTAAGGTTTTAATTTTAGCAGGAGACTCAACAATAATTAATGATTTGCTCATTTTGTTATCCCAGTAAAAATCTTCTTTTTCTGTTAAAGTTTTTTATTTTTATGCAAAAAGAGACAAAATTTTAAACAATTCTTACCTGGTTTTAAGCAATAAACTTTTTGAAATATTTATGCAAAATTGAATTCTTCGGTGATGGATCTCACCTTAATTAGGTATGCGAATAGTTCAACTCTCTAGAATCTTCTCTAAAATAAAATCCTTTATTCGATCAATGTAAGTGTTGACTCAATCGAATCTAATATGAGTAAGATGAGTGATCATCAAACTCATCTTGCCATTTTTTTGAGCATGGCAAGCTGAGCACCATGATCATAGCGGGAAATCTAAATATTTATCTACAAAAAAGGAATGACGGTTACTTTCGTAACCGTCAAGATGTCTTAATTAAAAAGAAATTGTAAGAAAACCTGAGATTTTTACAGGTTCTTCAGACAAACTTTTACTTTCTAGACCTGATCGCACATTGATAAGAAGATTCAATTCAGGGAGATAGTTCATCTCCAACTCTGAAAAGGCTTGTTCCTTCTCTTCAACAGCGAGTGAGCTGTTTTTTTGACTCACAATGATACTCTCCGCTTACCCAAACTAGGTAGTTTGATTGGCAACGGCTGCTGCAGTAACTTGCACCTCGCTGACTGCTTAGCAATCATTAACAATGAATAAAAAATGTGAGTACATGTTTTGTCCCCATTGCTGTTTTTTTGAGGCTGTGTTTTCTTTACTAAACTGCAACCGGTTTACCATTTATTTTTTTATCTTGTAGTGTGGTTTTTTCTACAAGTTCCATTTCTAACTAATTTTTCAAAAAACTCAAAGACTGTGGTTTGTGAGCTTGTAAAGACTAGTGCCACCTCCTCTTTGCTCGTAAAAACAGCCACTTTTTTGAGTGTAAGGAATCATCTTATTTATCATATTAATAAAGTCTTTTGGTTGTCTTTTTTGTTTTCATCATATTACAAAAGATTACCAAAGACTCTCTTCTAATCTATATTTGCTATAACATTTTTTCAAGCATCTAGACAACCAATTTAGTTGCAAAACTTATTATAATGGACCCTTTTTGGATTGAGATGCTTGCAGTCGAATGTATTGAATAAAATCATTGAATGAGACATTTTCATTGTTAAAATGGCTCATTACCTTTTCTAAGGTTGATATAGGTACTTTTATCGGATAAGTCCCATTGCTGATTTGCGATAGCTCGTCCCAACTTTTCAGTTCAGCTTCCTTATCGTTTAATTGATGTTGGAGCATCCCAATACGGATTAAGTTGAATAAATAAAGTCCAGCTTCAAAACTTTGTTCATTTGCTTTACCTAATTTAAACATATCTTCTTTGATAGCTAAAGAATTCTCTAGAGCTTTTTTTAATTGATGTTCAGCAATTAAAAGTGAATTCTGAGAAAATCCTAGGTAAAAAGGGCTGATCCTACTGCTAATACGTTCAAAATGACCCGTTGCAAATTGCGTAGCTAAGTCGGGATGGTTGTCAATTAGCAAACTTTGCGCTAAGATACCATCATACTTGGCATGCAATTCGGGATGTTTTGCAAGGAGAGATTGTAGTTCTGCCGAAGCAGAAGCTGCTTTATTGGTTTGGTTCAATTGAGCAGCAGCGTTTGCAGCTTGGAAATAATCTCTTTCATCCTGGATATTCCTATGTGCTGAATAGCGATAAATGAGGCCTAGGGCTAAGCCTAAGCAAATAAGGCCTATGAGTAGTTGCTGTCGATGTTTCTGTAGCCACTCAAAAATAGGGTGCTCCTCGAGTGAGGGTTCTGTTAAAAAAGAAGAAGGAAGTTGTTTTGCCATATTGTACCACGTTTAGAGATATAACAAATTATAGAGTCTGAAAAATTTTTGGGAAAGATGAAAGTGCCTGTAGAAGAAGAGCTTCGTTTGGTAGAAATCAAGCGAATTAAGACGAATCCATTCCAACCTCGTCGTGAATTTGCTAAAGAAGAGCTAGAAGAACTGGCCGCATCCATCAAATCGGTGGGAATTATTCATCCACCGGTGGTGCGACCTCTCTATGGTTCGGATGATGAATATGAATTGCTTGCTGGTGAAAGGCGACTAAGAGCTTCGGAGTTAGCAGGCCTAAGAGCAATCAATGTTATTGTAAAAAACTTTAGCAATCTCTATTCGGCTGAGGCCGCGCTCATTGAAAATATCCAACGTGTTGATTTAAATCCATTGGAGATAGCTAAAGCATTAAAAAGCCTTGCCGAAGACTTTAAGTGGACTCAAGAAGCAATATCCGAAAAAGTAGGCAAGAAACGCTCAACGATCGCTAACTATTTTAGGTTACTAACGCTTCCTAGTATTATTAAGGATAGCTTAACCAAAAACATGATTACAATGGGTCACGCTAAAGCCATCCTTTCTCTGCAATATGAGAAAGACCAACTGGCCTTGCATGAGCGTGTTTTAAAGGAAAATCTTTCGGTGAGGCAAACAGAAGCCTTGGTGCTTAAAAAAAGCAAGGATAAGTCCGAAGAGTACATTGACCCTCAACGAGACTTTTTTTTAGAAGCCATAGCCAAAAAAATCGAAGAAAGGTTAGGAACTAAAGTAATTGTGACAAATAATAAAGTCATTATCGATTACTACAACTTAGATGATTTAGATCGCCTTTTGGCTTATTTAAATATTGGAGAGTAGGCTCTTTGGCCTCTCTCATTGGGGTCTTATGCTTTTCGATATCAAGGGTTTGGTTACTGCATTTTTTTTATTAGGGCTATTTTGCTTTTTAAAATTAAAAGCTCGTGAACCCACACGTCTTTTTTACCCTCGCTTATCTTTGATAGTTAGCTCGTCATGCTCACTCAAAAAAAAATGGTTGCCATTTTTAAGGTATTTGTTATTTCTTGGTTTTGGTTGTTTGCTTGTGGCTTTCATTGACCCGGCATGGAGAAAAGGTGTCGGTTTAAATGAAATAAAAAAAAGTTTTTCTCCCAACGAAGGGATAGGGATTTACCTAGTCCTGGATCAATCAGGATCGATGGGGGAAAAAGGGGCAGTACAGATCCAAGATAGTCAGCTAAAGCCATTGTCAAAAATAGATTTACTCAAGGAGAAAGCAGCACAATTCATCAAACATCGACCAAATGATCTCATTGGCCTTGTAGCATTTGCGAGGTTTCCTCAGGTATTAACTCCATTGACGATGAACCATCAGGTTATTCTAGACCAATTGGCATCACTACATGTTGTCAAAGATAGAAAGTTAGATGGAACGGCGATTGGATATGCCTTATATAAAACAGCCCATCTCATTGCGTCAACACAAGCGTTTTACCAGCAGAAAGGACACGAATTTAACGCTGTCATTATTTTAGTTACGGATGGTCTTCAGGATCCCAATCCTTTAGATAGCGGCCATGCTTTGCGATCTATGGAAATGAGAGAAGCTGCAAATTTTGCTAAAAAATATGGGATCAAAATTTACATGATTAATATCGAGCCAAAACTCAAAGAAAAGCAATTTGAACCCAATTTGAAGCTATTGCAAAGAATTTCTTCGATGACTGGTGGGCAATTTTTTTTGGCAGATGGGAACCAGGGAATTCAAAAGATTTTAGAAAAGATAGATCAAATTGAAAAAAAACCGCTTCCTATAAGCTCTTACCAGCAAACTCAGAAAAAAGAGTTATACGCTTATGTGTTAGGGCTAAGCCTTATACTCATCGCAAGTTATTTGATCTTAAAGTTGACTTATTTTAGGCAAGTAGCATGATTCCACGAGATTTAGCCTTCTCACAGCCCATGATGGGATTGTTGTTGCTTCTTCTGCCTTTCTTTGCTGGGCTATTTTATTTAGCTAAAAATGCGAATGCAAAAGCACTTTCTAAGATTGCTTCAAAAGAGGCATTAGTACGGATAGCTATTACAGAAGATAGCTGGCGTTTGGTTTTTAAAGCAGGTTGCTTTTGTCTCTTTTGGTTATTAGCAACTTTAGCTCTCATGAGGCCGGTAGGTAATGCCCATTATGAGAAAAAACCATTAACGAATCTTCCTAGCCAAGATGTTATTTTTCTTCTCGACACATCACTTTCTATGGGAGTGGTGGATTCTCCAGGTGGGTTTTCGCGTTTTGATTACGCCAAGGAAATGATTGAGGCCATCGCAAAAAAGCTTAATGGTTACGAGGTTATGTTGGCTACTTTTGCGGGAGATGCAACCCTTGTTGTTCCTCAGACCCAGGATGTTTTTTTTTTACGGCTAAGCTTAAAAGACCTTGAACTTAATGAAGGAGTAGCCGCTTTTGGAACAGATTTTATTCGTGCACTAGAAAGTTTAAGAAAGTTTTATTTTTTTGATACGAAATCTACAACTCAAGCTCTGGTGATACTATCAGATGGCGGAGATACGATTTTAGATGATCTTCCTGCCGAGCAACGTTCTTTAAAAATAAAGCAGATTGAGCAATTGGCCAAACAAGAATTCCCGAATGCGTTGGTTTATGGCATTGGCTTAGGGACATCTCAAGGTGGGCTAATACCAAACGTTACTTATCATGGTCACAGGGTAGCTTCCCATCTAGAGACGTCTATTTTATCCAGACTAAGTAGGGAGTCTGGAGGAAAGTTTTTTATCGCAAATGAATACACCCCTCAAAGCCTAGCAGAAAGTCTTGTGAGTGTTCTAAATCGGGCAACAAAGGGGCGATTCAAGGAAAGAGAAGCTTTGGTGAAGACAACAGATGAATTCTTCCAACTGCCTTTATTTTTTGCCATCCTTTTTTTCTTTCTTTTTCTTTTTTTTCCCTCTACCTCAGCAACAACAAGCTTATTATTACTCATCATGTTGCCTTGCTGTGCCTCGGAAGATTTTTTGATACGCTACTCTGCTGTAGAAGAGAACTTTGAGACAGCAATTCAATACTATCATCGCATGCGAACGATGCTCCCATCCTCTTCTTACCCTATCATCGATTATAATTTAGGTACGATTGCTCTTTTGCAGGGTAAATTCGATGAAGCAATTGAGCTGTTGAAAGATATCCAGTGGTCGGAAACAAAGAACTTAGTAAAGTGTCGATCTTCCATCAATATGGCCTTAGCCTATCAAAAGCTTGCAGAACAGGCCCATCAACCCTTAGAAGCGCATTTTAATGCATATCAGGCTTTTTTAACTCTTCATGCAGGGCCCATCTCGGATTCTGTAGAAACTGACGACTTAAGTATCAAGCAAACATTAAATCAGACCTTTAGCCAGTTAGGTGCGATATCGGATCCAGTGATTTTGCTTGGACTCGTATGGTCGCAACTCCCTTTATTAGATAGCAATTTTGATTCCAAATCGCTTTTGAATCAATGGATGTCTAATCCTAATATTTCCTTTTTGTTTGTCAAACTTATGCCATTCGATCACGCAGAAAGGGCCGAAACAGTCTCTCTGGCCAAAGAGAAAATTCAGAATTATTTTTCAAGTATTCAAATGGAGAAAAGAGCGCTCCTTGATTACCTTTTAAAATTTTATAGCGTTCGCTTTGATCCTAGCTTTATCGAACTGCTTCAGCAAAAATTAACTCAACAAAACCCTGATGATCCTGATGTCATTAAGGCAAACCAAAGCTTAGAGTTAAGGAAGCGTGCTGAAAGCGATCGGAAGACAGGATTGGCAACATTTCAATTGCTTCAAGCTAAGTTAGCTTTGCAACTTGTGGCAATGAGAGAGGAGCCACATTCTGTGAAGCGAGCTTTGCAGGCGATCATAGCGAAGGGAAAGAATCTGTTGTTCAGCACACGCACATTTTTACAACAGCCCTCTCCAGGGTTTGCTGAATTATTAAAGCCTATCGAGCATGAAGTCTTAAAAGAAGGCCAGAACATTTTTAAAATCGTACGTGAAAGGCAAGCGCTACGTTTTAGTCAAGGCATCTGCCAATGTCTCCCCTGGAATAAAGTGATTCCTCTCTTAAAGCAGGCAATCACTCAATGGGAGATAGCTCCTGCTCAAAAAGATGTTTACGACCAATTAAGTTTGCAAAAAAAAGCGATTCAGTTGTGGGAGGAGGCATTAAAGTTGTTGGCTCAAAGCCCTGAAGGCCCGCTAAAAGAACAAAAAGAAAATGAGTTACTTAGTGATTTACAAGAGATGCAATCTTTAGATAAACAGCCTGTGCCTATTAAGCCAATTCCTCAAGAGGGTAAATTTTGGTAAGGATCATTTTTGTATTTTTGCTTATTTGCATGAGTGCTAATGCTCAGGATGTCGTAGTGTCAACAGAAATTCCTTGGGATGGCCTTTATGAAAGTCAACCGATTGAGGGCTATGTTTCTATCACTCATGACAAAACAACTCAAGTAGACGCACATAGTTTTAGAATAGGAAAAACTCCGTTGAAAGTTTCTTTGTATAAAGAAGTGGCTCTTTCCTATTCATCCCCGCTTATTATTTCTCTTTATCAGTTCAAACTACCAGGGATGACAAAAGGACTTCATGTTTTGCCAGCAATTAGCGTAAATGTAGGAGCTAAAAGATACCAAACAGCAGAAGTCTCCTTTGAGGTACAAGGTAGTGAAAAAAAGTCTGTGGTGGCATCGCCGAGCCCTCAGCCAGCCTTCTTAAAGCTGGAAGCATTTGTTGCTAATGATCAGCCTCTTTATCCAGGACTTAAAACGCAGGTGGGTTATCGTTATTTTTTTAACACAAATATTGAATTGACCGAAGAGCAGCTGCCTTTGTTAGAGATGGCCGATTTTCGCAAAATTGGCGAGAAGATTATCCAACAACGTCAGGTTGGAGATGTCAGTATTCTTACCATTATTCAGAACGTAGAAGCTCTTCAACCTGGAACTTTTTACTATGGTCCTTCTACTATCAAAGGCTATGCTTATCAAAAAGAACGAGGTCAACACATTTATTTGAAACCCCAACTTGTGTCAGAAGTCCCCCAAATGGAAGTAGTAGTTCTGGACTTTCCACAAAATGGCAAGCCTGTTTCTTTTAATGGTGCGGTAGGTGATTTCGACTTTATGGTTCATTTGCGATCAGCTAACCATTTAAGGTTGGGTGACCAGCTCGAATTAGAAGTGGTAATTACAGGCGAAGGCCAATTGGGAAATGTGCATCCACCACAACTTTGTTGCCAACCTGGTTTTAGTGGCTTTTTTAAAATGAGTGATTTTCCTCCTCCTGGGAAGGTCCACAAAAAGAAAAAGAGTTTTGAGATGCAAATCACTCCCTTGTTTCAGGATATCACAACCATTCCACCCATCGAGTTTTCCTTCTTTAGTCCCTCTTCATTAAAGTATGTGAAAAAACTAAGTAAGCCAATTCCTATTCAAATTTCCCCTGCTCCTAACCAGGATTTTTCAATCCAAAGCACGAATGCTGCAGTCTTTCGCCTGCCTCATAAAATTCAACCGAGTTATGAATTGGTAACAACAGATCTGCACAATCAATGGTTTGGTTCATGGTGGGTCTTCGGGATTTTACCGGCCGGTCTTTTTGTCCTTTTTCTACAGCAGGCTTATATTCAAAAGAGCCATGAAGCGAAAAATAACAAAAAGGAAAGTGAAACACTTTTTGAGCAGGCCGTGTGTGAGACAGACCATTACAGGGCTGTGATATTAATGGCAAAAGCTTATTTACAGCTTTTTTTAGAAAAATCTTTGATTAGCCAAACATTAGCCATAGAGGATTTGCCTAATGAAAAGCCTTTTGTTATGGTGAAAACGTTGTTTTCTTTCTTGAACGAGGCTGTTTATGCTGATTTGAATGAAGAAAATGTAGATCAAGCCTTTAGGAAATTAGCAGAGTTATTTCAGCAGCTAAGGAGGCAATAAATAGAATGAGATATCTTTTACTCATTTTTGCTTTTTTTTCTTTTACTGATCAAAACGAACGATTAAAACAGTTAGAAAATAAGGATTTAGTAGCAGTTCAAGAAGAAAACCCAATGATTAAAGAGCAGGAGCTAAATCAAGTTTTTGCTCAATATGCCGCCTTAGAGCGTGATTATCAGCCAATTTACGGAAATGGGAAGCTATATTACAACCTAGCTAATAGCTATTACCAATTAGGTCAATATCCTTATGCTCTTCTTTATTATTATAAGGCGTTGAAATTAAGACCTTGGGATCCTCTTGTGAAAGACAACATTGCTACTGTCCAATCAGAGATGCTTTTAGATAGCCCAATTAGGGGTTTTTCATTAATGGAATATCTTTTTTTGGCTTTTCTACCTATGCCGTTACGTTTCCAGTTATTAGCTTTTTGTAGCAGTTTATTCCTTCTATTCTACTCACTTTATCTTTGGATGCCAAAAAAGGCATTAAGGGTATGCTCGTGGGTCTTTATGGTTTTTTTGATAGCTCTGAGCCTCAGTATTACTTATGGCTATTATTTCTCACCTATTGAGGGCGTTGTGACAAACGCTTCTTATCTCTATCAACTCACTAATGAGGGTTTAGAAATGAGGAGTAAACTGTTACCCGTTGGGTCTCGAGTGATTATTCTGGAAGAAATAGATCGAGGTAAAAGATTAAAGGTGACTAGTGATAAGGGGGACTTGGGGTATCTAGCTTCTGAAGTGATTCAAGTGATTTGATCGGGCTTTTTTAGGAAAAAAAGTAGCTAAGATAGGGGGGCCTTTTGCCCTTCGGTGCAGCGGTTATACCTGGCGTGCTCTAGAAAGTTCTAGTTAAATTTGGGCGGCCATTCCGGGTTTTTTTAATTCTGAAGCTTTGCTCTTAATCTTGTTTCAAAAATGCCGCAAATAATGGCAATTAACATGCTGAAAGCTGCACAGCCAAACGCTGTTACGGTCGCAATGGCGAAACCAATTCCAATTGGGGGATTGAGCATCATGGCAGCCATTCCGCAAACAATGGATGTAAAAAGAGCTGTGAATGTTCCTATTCCTCCAGCTATTTCGCCAAGGTCAAGTACTTTAATCATTTTCTGTAATGTCTGCCTTGAGTGAAAGTTGGTGGGTATTGAGGTAGGAGGATAGTGAAAGTTCATTAGCCACGCCATATTTAGACCTTGTCTCTAAATTTGCTCAAGTTAACTTTTACTTGAATTTGTTCTCAATGTATTTTTGAGCAAGCGTGCTAACAACAGCAGCTAAGCCAGCTAAACCTGCACATGATAAAGCAGCAATACAGCAGATGGTTAACAATGGTTTAACAGCAACTGGGTAGAGCATAATGCAACAGGCAAATAGGAGCGCTATTGCAAGGGTTTTAATTGCTAAAGAACAGGCGAACAATTTTGCATTTTTCAAGTTAATTGCCATTTTTCGAAGCGTTTTTTTTTGAGGGCATTGTTGGTAAAGAGGCTGAGAGTTACTTAATGGAATTGCCATGGAAGTTCCTTTTTAAATGAGTTCACCTGAATAAAAGTTTTTAAGAGTACCATCAGGCATAAGAAGTTGTAATGAACCGTCATTGTTAATTTTCTCAAATTTGCCCTGACATGCCATTTGGTCAGGATTAAATCGCACAGTATCCCCCTTTTGATAGATTAAGGAGCGGGTAAAGATTGGATGAAAAGAGGTAAAACCATCGGATAAAAACAGTTTTAAGTTTGTCCGAAAGGTTTCATTTAAAGCATCTAAAATCAGGTCCTTGTTCATGAGTTTGCCTGTTTCGACAAACAAAGACGTGGCAGGTCGATTGAGCTTATGGAGTTCTTCTTTTGTCATATTGATGTTTAGACCTATTCCAAGCATAATGGCAAGGTAGCCATCTATGTTGGAGGTTTCACAGAGAATACCACCGAGCTTTTTATGGTTGAGCAAGAGGTCATTAGGCCATTTAATCTTAGGAAAAAATGAGAGGGTATTTAAAACCCTCAAGACGGAAAGGGCTAAAACTTGCGAGATGTTACCGAGATCAGGTCTTTTTTGGCTTAAAAAAAAGGCATAGGTGAGGTAAAGGTTTTGATCCGGAGGAGAAGACCAAGTACGTTGGAACCGACCATAGCCATTCGTTTGTTGTGCTGCAGAAATAACGGTGAGTTTGTCCTTTTCTAGATCGGATAGATGCTCTTTAGCCCATGTGTTTGTAGATGGTAAACAAGAAAAATAGAGCCTTTCTATCTGCATAATTACCTTAATTTCAAATAGGTAAAATGCATGATTAAATAAAAAAATGCAAGTTTGTGAGTGTGGTTAGGTGTAGCGATGTGGAATTCTCAGTCACTCAAAAGAATTGATTTTCGAGTTGTACCTATTATTATTTTATTAATGATGATTAGTTTGCTGGTAATATCAGCAAATACGATGCCTGCTCATGAAGTTGAAGAATCTTTTTTTACTCCAGCTGTTAAAAGGCAAATTCAAGGATTTGTTCTTGGAACAGGTGTTTTTTTGTTTTTGACAAGTTTTGATTACAATAAGCTCCGTGAATGGACATGGATTTTGTATCTACTTATGCTAATGGCCCTAATAGGGCTTTTTTTTACCGATCCTATTCAAAGAGTGCAACGTTGGTACAAAATCCCCTTGATTGGAATGAATTTTCAACCCTCTGAGTATGCTAAGTTAATTGTTGTAATTAGCTTAAGTTGGTTTTTAGAACGAAGAAAAACACAAGCGGAATCTCTATCCACCGCTGTCTTGGCAGGCTTGATTGTGGGAGTTCCATTTCTTTTAATTTTAAAGCAACCGGACCTTGGTACAGCTCTTGTTTTATTCCCTATTACTCTTGTGATGTTTTATATTGGGGGAGTGCATCCGAAAGTGGTTCGTTCAATGTCAATCCTAGGGACGTTGATTCTAATCATGGTTGCTTTAATTTTTAGTGGGGTTATTTCACATGAAGAGCTTAGGCCCTATGCGACTAAGGTTTTAAAAGAGTATCAGTTTGAGAGGTTAGACCCCAATACTCATCATCAAAAAGCAGCAATCACTGCGATTGCTATTGGGGGACTTACAGGAAGCGGCTGGCATAGCAGTGCTTTCACGGGGGGAGGATTTTTACCTGCACCTTATACAGACTCTGTTTTTCCTGCTTTCGGTGAAGAGTTTGGCTTCCTAGGGCTCGTGTGTCTTCTAGCTCTATTTTATGCTTTGCTTTACTTTAGCTTTCAGGTGACTGCCGTTGCAAAAGACCACTTTGGTCGGTTACTTTCTGCAGGGATTACCGTTTATCTTGCCATGCATATTCTAGTGAATATTGGAATGATGTGTGGATTATTACCGATTACAGGTGTACCATTAGTATTGATTACTTATGGAGGCTCATCCAGTCTTGCGACGATGACAGCGCTAGGTATCTTACAAAGTATTTATAGCAGGAGGTTTATGTTCTAATGTTGGGGCATCAATTTATTTTTCAATCAGGCGTATGGCTTGGACAAGGAGAAATTTCTTTTAGCGCATCAAAAGAGCAGATTCCTTGTAGCACTAAGTGGACCGTTGAAGAGAAGCTCTCAGAGACAGGGGAGCGTGTGATCTTCTGTCTCCAAGAGGTAGAAATCAGAGACAGTGGAGACAAGCTTAATAATCGCATTACTCTATCTGCTATTCAACCTCCTAACTTTCTAGTTGAGCTGACCAATGAAAACATCGATAAGATTGCTGGCAAAGGGGTTGTAAGCAGCACAACCATTGCTTGGGAATTACGAGACAAGGAAGGTTACGAAGGGTTTGAAGTTTATGAAAAGCAGGATAACGAGGAGTACAACTTTCACGCAGAATATGCTTCTTCTGAAAACTTCCGAACGATCGTTGATGGGAAAATATGGAAGAAGGCTTTTCCTCCCGAAGAAGGAAAAGCGTAGAGAGAGTTCTCCTCTCTTTAATGAGGAGAAGCGATCATTAAGCTTTGATCTTAATATCAACACCAGCTGGAAGCGTTAGTGTTTTTAGAGCATCGATTGTTTTCCCAGTGGGATTAACAATGTCAATCAGACGCTTGTGAGTACGGATCTCAAACTGTTCACGCGACTTTCTATCGATGTTAGGTGAACGTAGAACCGTAAAGATCTCACGCTTCGTAGGCAATGGTATTGGCCCGGCAACACCTGCACCAGTACGTTTTGCAGTCTCAACAATGTCTGCTGTTGAGCGATCTAAGAGACGTTGATCATAGCCTTTTAGCCTAATTCTGATCTTTTGTCTTGATTGTTGTTTAGGCAACTGCTTTTCTTGCTTTGCCTGTTTTTCTTGTTTTGCCATAATTTTGATCCTTAAACTTTTAATTACCTCTTCATGATCTCTTCTTGTATTTTTGTAGGAACGCGCTCAAAATGGCTTGGCTCCATTGAGTAAGTTGCACGGCCTGAAGTAAGAGATCGCACTGTTGTAGAATATCCAAACATCTCGCTCAAAGGCACTTCTGCGTGGACAATCACCGCACCTTTTTGGTTCTCCTGTCCGAGAATTTGGCCTCTACGGCGGTTTAAGTCTCCAATAACATCACCGATATGAGCTTCCGGCGTTGTTACGTCCACTTTCATGATAGGCTCAAGAATAATAGGCTTTGCTTTGCGAGCTGCTTCTTTAATAGCCATCGAACCGCAAATCTTAAATGCCATTTCATTGGAGTCTACATCGTGGTAAGAACCGAATACAATGGCAACCTTGACGTCAACGAGATTATATCCTGCCAATACTCCTGTAGCGAGGCCTTCTTCAATACCTGAGATAACAGCGGGTATATACTCTCTTGGGATAACACCACCAACGATTTTGCTGACAACCTCATTTCCTTTGCCTTTTTCGTTAGGTTCAATTTCAAGTTCAACGTGTGCATACTGGCCACGTCCACCTGACTGCTTAACAAATTTTGTTTTAGCGTCACCGGGCATAGTGATGGTTTCTTTGTAGGACACTTGTGGTCTACCTACATTTGCTTCAACACCAAACTCTCTTTTCATACGATCGTGGAGAATTTCAAGGTGAAGTTCACCCATCCCTGCGATAATCGTTTGCCCGGTATCCTCGTTGGTATAAACGCGGAAAGTGGGGTCTTCACTGGAAAGTGAACTAAGAGCACCGGCTAGCTTTTCTCTGTCAGCCTTTGACTTAGGTTCAATGGCCATGGAAATCACAGTCTCAGGGAATTCCATTTTTTCTAGCACGATTGGGTTTTCAAGAGCACAGAGAGTATCCCCTGTGGTAGCCGATTTAGGTCCAATTAAAGCGACAATGTCGCCAGTGAAGAACTCATCTCGCTCTTTGCGCTGGTTAGCATGCATTTCGATAAGGCGAGAAACCCTTTCTTTAATCCCTTTTGTGGTATTTAAAAGAGTCATTCCTTTCGTGAGCGTGCCGCTATAAATTCTTGCATAAGTTAGGCGGCCAACATAAGGGTCCGTCATAATCTTAAAGGCAAGTGCCGCCAAAGGCTGATCATCTGCGGGCTGAAGAAGGATCTCTTCATCTGAATCGAGTTTGTGAGCTTTGATGGCCCCACGATCCAATGGAGATGGCATCCAAGCAACAACAGCGTCTAGAAGCTGCTGAATCCCTTTGTTCTTAAAAGCTGAACCGCAAAGAACAGGATTAAATTTATTAGTCACCACTCCTTTACGAATCACGCGATGAATCTCTTCTGGTGTTAAGGAATCCGGATCCTCTAGCACTTTTGTCATGAACTCTTCATCGTTTTCATCAATCGTTGCTAGCTCCTCTAGGAGTTCTGAACGCATTTCCTGAGCTTTTTCAAGCAGATCAGCAGGAATGTCTTTTTCTTCCCAGTCAGCGCCTAATGTTTCATCATGAAAATAGAGCGCTCTCATGGTGATAAGATCAATCATCCCTTTGAATTCTGATTCTGCTCCAATAGGGCAGTGGACAGCAATTGCATTAGCATGGAGCTTTTCTTTCATCGTATTGATTGCGTCGAAAAAGTCAGCACCTGTGCGGTCCATTTTATTGACAAAGCAGATTCTAGGTACACCATATTTGTCCGCCTGACGCCATACCGTTTCCGACTGCGGTTCTACGCCTGATACAGAGCAGAATACGGCTACTGAGCCATCGAGAACTCTTAGTGAGCGCTCAACTTCAATAGTGAAGTCAACGTGTCCAGGAGTGTCGATGATGTTAATTTTAGCTTCTTTCCAAAACACAGTCGTTGCAGCAGATGTGATGGTAATACCACGCTCTTGCTCTTGTTCCATCCAGTCCATGGTTGCAGCGCCTTCGTGCACTTCACCCATTTTGTGTAGGCGTCCAGAATAGTAAAGAATACGTTCTGTGGTTGTTGTTTTACCGGCATCAATGTGGGCCATGATACCAATATTACGAACGTTGCTAAGTTTTTCGTTTGCTTGTCTTGGCATTCCTTACCTTCCTTACCATTTATAGTGGGCAAAAGCTTTGTTTGCTTCGGCCATACGGTGCGTATCATCTTTCTTTTTGATCGTAGCACCTTGGTTGTTATAGCAGTCTGTAAGCTCCTGAGATAGAGCATCTTCCATTGAACGTCCTGCTTTACCTCTAGAGTTAGTAATAATCCAACCCATCGCCATCGATGTACGGCGGTTAGCAGGAATTTCAATAGGTACTTGGTAAGTAGCACCGCCAATTCTACGAGATTTCACTTCCAGAGAAGGCTTTGCATTCTCCAGGGCCTGCTCAAACGCTTCGAGCGGATCCTCTAGCTTGACTTTTTTTGCAAAATTTTCAATGGCATTATAAACAATATGGCGAGCTACAGACTTTTTACCGCTAATCATGACTTTGTTGATAAACTTTGCGATTAGCTCACTGCCATATATTGGATCTGGCGCAATTTTTCTTTTGTCTGCGCGGTGTCTTCTAGACATTATTTCCTCATACTTTTTAAAAACTCAAATCAAGTGATGAGCTGAGTTTTAGATTAAATTTTTTGCGAAGATCAACTATCTTCACCTAAGTCAAAGACTTTGCGCGTGATAGGCGCTCTTTTGGAAAAACGCCAGCCACGCACCAAAATGCTTATTCATTTAAGCATCCTAGTGTTACTTAGGACGTTTAGCCCCATATTTCGATCTTCCTTGCTTACGGTCTTTTACTGCCGCGCAGTCAAGGGCTCCTCTTACGATGTGATAACGCACACCGGGAAGGTCTTTTACTCTACCGCCACGAACAAGAACGATACTGTGTTCTTGAAGGTTATGGCCTTCCCCACCGATGTATGCAATCACTTCTTGCCCTGTTGAAAGGCGTACCCAAGCTACTTTACGTAAAGCTGAGTTAGGTTTTTTTGGTGTTTTAGTTTTCACTTGCAGGCAAACTCCACGTCTTTGTGGGCATTTTTGCAATGCAGGTGATTTGCTGCGGCGTTTCTTTTCTTTGCGCGGCTGTTGTACGAGTTGGTTAATTGTCGGCATGTATGCCTTCTCCTCCAAATAGTTAATTTAGCGCGGGCTTTTAATCTAAGAATCGCTTAGATAATGACCCCATTTGCGCAGTTGTTTTGGGCTAAATTAGTCGCATCAACTAGCGGCTTATTTAGCACAAAATTAGGAGCAGATGGGAGCTAAATTTAAAGTCGACATAATGTATCAAAAAATCATAGTGTATCGTAGAGAATTTTGCAAACGTTTAGTCGCTTAGGAAGAGAGAAGAGTGGGAGATGGTCAGTGGGTGCAGCAACCCTTGCAGTCGTGATGAGAATCGGGATCGGGGGCAGGCGATCTAAATTCTCTGCTTTTTAAGAAGGCATCAATTCGGGACGAAAGCTCATTTTGGAGGATTTCTATATCTAAAGCAGCAGTTTTTTCTTGATTTTCTTCTTCTCGTGTCATAAATCTACTCTTTTAAGGAAAAAATACTAGAGAAAACTCGTAATAAAAACAAGGAAAAGGGGAGGTTAAAGGGATATTGGAGTGAGAACGAGCTCTCTATCTTGTTGGAATTAAATTCATTTTAGTACTAAAATAAATATACATTCTTTAGGGAGTTTTAGTCTTTCCGATTTTATAATTTGAATAACTTGTTAGCCTTAAGGCGGTTGTGGCTGTTTTTGGTCGCTATATTTTTTCAAGATAAAAGCTAAGTTAAACTTATGAAGTGTCCCTTTTGTCACCATAGTGAACTAAAAGTCACAGATTCTCGAGAATCGACGGAAATGAATGCGATTCGACGCCGACGTGAATGCTTGGGTTGTTTTAAGAGGTTTACTACTTTTGAAACCATCGAGCTGACTGTTCAGGTCTTGAAAAGAGATGGTACTTATCAAGATTTCCAGCAGCAGAAAATCATCAGCGGTTTAGATGCAGCGTGTCGCCATACGACGATTAGTCATGACCAGGTGATTGCACTAGCCTCTCAAGTCACTCAGGAGCTTTTGCAATTACAAGTTAGAGAAATTAGTACCAAGGAAATTGGGGAAATGATAATGAAGCACTTGCAGGCTTTAGATCCAATTGCCTATATTCGCTTCGCCTGTGTATATCGGCGCTTCAAAGAGATTAGCGAGCTTATGAATGCTATCAAGGGCATTTCATCAGAAGAATTGGAAAGTCTAGAAGTTTCTAAGAAACATCAGGAGGACACAAATGGCACTGAAAAAATCAGAGATAACTAAATTCAAGAAAAAGCTCGAAGAGCTTAGAGCTCAAATGAACCGTACATTACAGGGTGCTGCCGCTGAAGTTAAAACACCCGATGAGGCGACTGGGTACTCGCAACACCAAGCAGACCAAGGAACTGATGACTTTGATCGCACGATTAATCTGGAATTAACCGAGCAGGAATACCATGTGTTGAGACGTATTGATCGAGCATTAGAAAAAATTGAAGAAAACACTTATGGAATTTGCGATATCACAGGGGAGGAAATCCCTCTTGCTCGCTTAGAAGCTGTTCCCTATGCCACCATGACAGTAAAAGCTCAAGAAAAGGTTGAAAAAGGGTTGATTTAAAAAGTGCTGTGTCAACGTTTAAACAATCGTTCTTTAATGATCTCTTGTTTGTTAATCCTATTTGTTTTAGCTGTAGATATAATCACTAAATACCTGACCCAACTCTTCTTGCCGCAGATGAATAACTATTACTGGTATCCATATGGCGGCATTCCCATGTTTGAAAATTTTTGGGGCATCGAGTTTTCGATTAGCTACGCCACAAATAAGGGCGCAGCTTGGGGAGTTTTTGCTCAGTATCAGTTTTTACTTTTATTGCTACGGATAGGTTTAATCGGATCGTTGATGATCTATCTGCTATTTACGAAAAAAGCAGCCCTTCAAAGGTATTCATTAGCCCTTATATTAGCAGGAGCTATTGGAAACGTCATCGACTACTTTGTCTATGGTCATGTTGTTGATATGCTGCATTTTGTTTTGTTTAGCTACGATTTCCCTGTCTTTAACGTAGCAGATACAGCCATCTTCTTGGGCGTTTGTGGATACTTCTTATTTTCCTGTAGGGAAAAGCAGTTAGCATGATCAAGGTTCAAAGTGTCCCAGCTAGTCAGGCTATTTCATTCCAGGCTTCAAAATGGCTACATTTAGCCATCTTATGCGATGTGGCTGAATTAAAAAGTCTATTTGAAGCGTTAGGAGAAAAGAGAATTGTAGCTACTGCAGGGGTGAGAAATGTTGGCGAAGAAGTGATCAATGAGGCTAAATTTTTAGAAAACTATGCTCGATACATTGATGCTCTCAAAAATGGTGTGGAAATCCCTCCCTCGCAACTCTTCCTTTGGTTTACAACGGCCATATCGGTTGATTTGGACCATTTTTTTAAGATTCCAGTTACAGAGACTAGGGGAATTATTCGTGTTCAAAAACCAGTGATTCAAATTCAACCTCATTGGTTTAGCTATTCCCTTACAGATAAAAAAATCCGTTCCGGGACGTTTAGTTTGGATAACATTTCTTGGGGGCTGCAATTTTCTTACCCTCAATTATACGAAAACCCTAGCTCAAAGCAGATCCACAAAGTTTTATTAGATCCCTCATTTACAAATACACCGCTGTTTAAAATTTTACAAAAGTGGGTACGCGAGAACAGCCGAGCAACCCCCTTTAAAATCGGCGATGATACGATTAATGCTCCCATCCGCATCGGAATGCAGTGTTTTCCTTGGATCAGTCAGCACAAAGGATTAGCCAATAAGGGGATTCATGTCGCTTAATTCAGTAGAGATTGTAGCCATTGGATCAGAGATCTTGGTAGGGCAAGCTGTCAATTCTAATGCTGCTTTTCTTAGCAGACGTTTGGTAGCTCTTGGTTTTACGGTTCAAAGACATACCGTTTTACCGGACGATCTTTCAGCATTAAGGGAAGGGTTAGCGGAATCTTTATGTTGTAATCAGTTAGTGATCGCAACGGGCGGGCTTGGACCCACCTGTGATGATTTGACTAAACAAGTGGCAGCCGAGCTGTTCGATTCTTCTTTTATTCTGAACAAAGAATTACTGGATGATCTTACCGTTCGTTTTGGGGAACAGGCGAGCTTTGAAGGACAAGCTACTGTACCAATAAAAGCACGTTTATTGAAGAATCAATACGGTACTGCACCTGGTTTTGTTTTTACAGGGTCTAGAGGAACACTGGTTCTTCTCCCAGGTGAGCCCCACGAGATGAAAGAAATGTTTGAAGCAGAAGTTGCACCTCTTTTGCAAAAATATTTTTTCTTTGATGAGCGTATTTTTATAGAGGAAATCCATTTTGGCAATCTGTTTGAGTCGCAGGTGGATCCTGAATTGCGAAAATTTAAGGAAAACTATCCCGAGCTTAGTACCGGCATTTATCCAAGGAATGGCTTGCTCACTGTTCAAGTTAAAGCCAGTGATCCTAATCTTACAGGTCTAGTAAGCGAAAATTTAAAAGCACAGTTTGTTGATCATCTGTTTGATTCAGAAAATGGGAAAATTGAAGAAGCTCTTCATGCTCAACTTAAAAGCAAACATTTGACATTAAGTGTAGCAGAATCTTGCACGGGGGGCAAGCTAGCTTCTCGATTAACCGCTCTTAAGGGGGCATCTGAATTTTTTGTTGGTGGTGTTGTCTCTTACTCTAATCAAATGAAAGAAAAGGTTCTTAACGTTCCCTACTCCTTGATTAAAGAAAAAGGGGCTGTGAGCAAGGATGTAGCTATGGCTATGGCCGAGGGGGTTCAAGCTCTTTGCTCAAGCGACATCAGCCTTTCTATTACAGGTATTGCTGGTCCTTCTGGGGGCACAAAAGAAAAACCCGTTGGTACGGTATTTTTAGGAATCAAGATTAAGAATCAGCCAGTGAACGTTCATTTGGTACAAGCTAATGGTTCGAGAACAATGATCATTGAACAAGCTACTAACATAGCCTTATCCAAGCTTTACTTTTTAGTAAAAGCACTCTAGACTATTTCCTTTATTATTTGTGAGGACAATTTTGTCGTGGCAACTCATCATTCTTATTTCTTAATCGATAGTGGCAATGGAAGAAAACTAGAAAAATTTGGTTCTTTTATCATTGATCGACCCTGTGCTCAGGCTGTGTGGAAACCTAAACTTCCTCAAAAGGATTGGCAGAAAGCTCATGGTTTTTTTTCTAGAGAGGGGGAAGCTAGGTGGCACGATAAAAATTTTCCTGAATCCTGGGTGATTGAGACATCAGGTGTTAGCTTTAAGCTGTCGCCAACCGACTTTGGCCATTTGGGTATCTTTCCTGAGCAGAGGCCCTTTTGGCTGTGGATGCAGGAAATGATTCGCGAGGAAAAGGCAAAAAGAGAAAAAATCGATGTCCTCAACCTTTTCGCCTATTCAGGAGGTTCAACCTTAGCCTGTGCAAAAGCTGGAGCTCATGTTTGCCATCTTGATGCCTCTAAAACCATTGTTGCATGGGCTCGTGAAAATGCAACGATTAATAAGCTCACGCACGCGCCTATCCGATGGATCGTTGATGATGTGTTTAAGTTTTTAAAAAGAGAGCTAAAAAGAGAACGCAGGTACGACGCCATTATTTTGGACCCACCAAGTTTTGGAAGAGGATCAAAAGGAGAAGTTTTTAAGATAGAAGAAGAGATTCAAGATCTTTTGCAAGCTTGTAAGGAGCTTTTAAAACCTCATCCCATGTTTGTCCTTTTTTCTTGTCATACCCCTGGATTTACTCCTATTGCTATGCGTCATTTATTAGAACAGACAATGGTTGGGTTTAAGGGAGCGATCGATTGTGGAGAAATGGTATTAGAAGGTCAAGATAATGTCTTTGCAGTTCCTAGTGGAACTTATGCGAGATGGCAACATGATTGAAATCACTAGTTTGCAAAATCCTAGAATCAAGCAAGCCCTTCAGCTTTGGGAAAGAAAGGAGCGTGAGAAAACAAAGTTATTTTTGATAGAAGGGTATCGAGAGCTCTCCAGGGCGGTGCAAGGTACTCAGCAGATTAAGTGGCTTTTTTTCTGCAGGGATTTTTTCCTTGGAGAAAACGAAGATCAACTCATTCAACAAATTAGCCAGTCTGGGGCGGACATCTTTTCATGCTCCAAGCAAGTCTTCCAAAAGCTATCCTATCGCGATCGACCCGATGGGTTGTTAGCCGTTGCCATACAACAGCATCTTAGTTTAAACATTTTTGCTAATCAATTGGGCAAAAATCCCTTTATTATCGTTGCGGAAGCGATTGAAAAACCTGGAAACCTAGGAACTATTCTAAGATCTGCTGATGCAAGTGGAGTTGATGGGGTGATTGTGTGTGATCGATGTACGGACATCCATAATCCCAATGTTGTTCGTTCGAGTGTTGGAACCCTATTTACAGTTCCAGTGATAGAATCAAAAAGTGAAGAGACTATTACCTGGCTAAAATCAAAGAACATTTCAATCGTCGCGGCTACTCCCCATGCAAAAAAAGAATATACGGAAGTTGATTTAGGAGGGCCTGTAGCTATCGTAGTCGGTACCGAGCAAATAGGGCTCACTAAAAAATGGATGAATCAGTCGGACATCCAAGTGCGCATTCCTATGCATGGGATAGCAGATTCGCTCAATGTGGCTACAGCAACAACATTACTTCTTTACGAAGTTCTAAGGCAACGGAAATAGTGGACATCATTTACGAAGACAATCATCTTCTAGTTGTGAATAAGCCTGCCGGTATTTCCACACAAGATACGCAAACTTCAAATGAAAGTTTGGAATCAGACGCAAAAGCATGGATCAAAGAAAAGTACCAAAAGCCAGGAGCAGTATTTCTACACGCAGTTCATCGCTTAGATAAACCGGTGAGTGGAGTTGTTGTTTTTGCCCGTACGAGTAAAGCCCTTTCACGTTTAAACGAAGAGGTGCGTTTAAAAAAGAACAAAAAGCATTACCTTGCTCTTGTCGAAGGGACTTCAATCGAGGACAAAGGAACACTAGAACACTACCTGTTCCACGCGGAGCATCGAGCTATGTTGTCCAATTCAAAAGAGGGGCAACGAGCCCGGTTGCGCTATCAAGTAATCCAAAGATTTAAAACTGAAAGTGTTGTAAGCATTGAACTGGATACAGGTAGATATCACCAAATACGTGCTCAATTTTCTTTTAGCGGTTATCCTATTCTTGGGGATAAAAAATATGGCAGCAAACGGTCTTTTAAAGAAGGTGCAATTGCTTTGCATCACTTGTGCTTTAAGATCACTCACCCCATTAGTAAAGAGTTAATGGTCTTTAAGGCCCCTTGTCCGTTTTTGGCTCATTGCTTTCATCCGGGGCTAGATTAGGCATTGGGGGCATCGTCATTATGACGGACTGTAAAGTTTTAAATTCATCAATGACACGGTCAATATTTTGTAGAATAATAGGAGTGTCTTGGTGCTTGGCCATTTTTTCATAACTAAATAGAGATTTCAAATCTAAAAAATTTTGAATTAAGAGCTGGATATTTGTTGTCTTATCGCGGCGGAAGGTTTCTTTGGCGATTTCATCTAAGGTATTAATAATCGTTAAAAAGGGCTGCTGTAATTCGATATAAGCAACATCAAGCTCAATAGTGATCGTTTTAGCAATTTCTAGTAAAGTGAGGCTGGTTTTAACTCCTATTTCTTCTAAACCTGCTTTTTGTGCTGCTTGTCCTAAACGACTTAGATAATGTAAAGGGTAGATAGCCATCGAAATATCATATTTTGCTGCTGCGATGGTGGTTTGCCCAAGGGCAGTGATAATCCCGCTACATACCGTTGCTAGGCGTTTTTCTAAGGCGTGATCAAAAACCATTTCAAAACGCTGCAAGATATAAAGCAGGATAAATTGGACGGTGTCTTGAATGCCTTGTTTTTTCAGCTCTTCTGTGCCAGAAACATGACCAATGCTTTTGTAGGATTCTAGGAAAACTCTCACGGTATGACGCAATTCATCAATAGATCCGTTGCTTAATGACACATTGTTACGGTTGAGCGAAGCAATGGCTACTTCAGCCAAAGAATCCACATCATCACAAAGAGCAGCTTCTTTATTGCCCTCAATGTTTTTTCTTGCTTCTAACTGAAGCATTTTCACGACTTGAAAAGGGTCAAGAAACAAAAGAGTACGTCTCGCGAACAAGGTAAACAGGTCCAAACTTAAGCCCATAAGAAGCACCCATAAGCTTAAGAAGTATGGGGTTTTTATGACAGCGGCTAATAGCGCAAAAAAAGAAAAGAGCAGGCTTCCTATAAAACTGGCTAGCACTCTTTTATCTTTTTTATACAAGTCAAAGAGGCGAGAGGTCGTCTGGGTTTGGGATAGCTGTAAGGGAATATAACTTAAGATGACAGATAGGGTTGAAACTAAAAGGAGCAGGATACTTGCTCCTGCCATGGCTATTGATGATAAATCACTTAAATGGCTGTAGGCTTTTTCATACGCTAAAAAGAAAGCAAGAAGGATCGAAGTGAATGTAAACATAGTTAATTCCTTTTAGGTAGTGCTAGTTTTTATTTATGCCCCACACAACTATTAAGTATCTATACAATTTTTTATAAAATGGTGTAAAAAAAGGAGAGGTTCAATCTAGGTCATATCATGCCCCAAATTCATGAAAAGCTAGTCAAGCAAGTCCAACAAGCCTGGATGCAAGAACAAGCTCAAGATCGCCATCCATCAAACACTATGCGCAATAAGGCCTATCCTTCTACTGCACAAAAGGTAAGGAGCCTTAAAAGAGTTTTGCAGGTTGATATTGGTAAACGGATTGTGTGGGTAGAACCGAGAGTGACAATGGAAGAGTTGGTTCGTTCGACACTACACTATGGATTAATACCCGAGGTTGTGCCTGAATTTAAAGGGATTACTGTGGGGGGAGCCATTAGTGGTGCCGCTTTAGAGAGCAGTTCTCATCGATTTGGACAGTTTAATGATACCTGCTTAGAGTATGAAATTTTAACGGGTGATGGAAACGTTTTGTGGGCGAGTGCTTTAGAACACCCAGAATTATTTTATGGAATTGCTGGTTCTTATGGAACTTTAGGAACAATTCTTTCGGTGAAATTAAAATTAATAAAATCAAGGCCTTATGTCAAATTAACGTATGAAAGTTATTCAAAGATCGATGACCTAATAGGGGCGCTTTCAGATAAGCATACTTCTGCGATCGCGCCAGATTTTCTAGAAGCTATCTTATATGAAGGTAGCCACTATGTCTTGATTCAAGGAAGGATGGTCGGGTGCTCTGATGGTGAAAAACTCCTATCTCTTTCTTCTGAGGAGAGTGAATGGTTTTATAGCCATTCGCAAAGAGCAACCGGATCGGAGATAGTGCCAATTTTTGACTATCTTTTTCGACATGATCGAGGCGCTTTTTGGATGGGTGGATTTGCTGCAGACTGGCGCATGAGTTTAAGTTATCTTGCACACAAAATATCATTAGTTTTAGGGAAGTGGGCAGACTATTCAGCAGAGCTATTGCCTAGTGAAAGGATACCAAAAAATCCAGGGTGGGTATTTAGATCGCTTTTTGGATGGCTGATGAATAGCAGTCGTTTATATGCGAGTTTACATGGCGGTAGTGAAAGTTGGTTTGAAGAGCATTTCGTGATCCAGGACTTCTATTTGCCAGGCGAAACAGTGAAAACTTTTATAAGTTATGCAATGGAAAAATATCGCATCTTCCCTATATGGATTTGCCCTGTTCTTTCTACTGATACTCCACAAATCTTTTCACCTCATTATAGAGAGAAAAAAGAGCTTTTATTTGATGTAGGTTTGTATGGTATCCCTTCCCATACGAGGGGGCCGGAAGCTGTTATTGATTTAGAGAAAAAGGCCTACTCTTTAAAGGGCCGTAAAATGTTTTATTGCTACTCCTATTTACCAGAACAAGTGTTTTGGAATTATTACCCACGTCACGATTATCGGCGTCTTAGAGAGCAATATCATAGCGATAATATGTACCCAGAAATAACGGAAAAAATTCTGAGATGAGCGAATATACATGTCCCATGCATCCTGAGGTCGTTACAAACCAGCCGGGAGATTGCCCTATTTGTGGTATGGCTCTTGAATCAAAGAGGCCTACTTTAGAATGTCAAGACAACAAAGAAATGAAGCTTTTGGCCTGGAGGTTTTGGACGTCTTTAGTGCTGTTGATCCCGCTGATCTATATGCATTTAGTACGTGACCGCTTTCCCTTCGAGGATGAATTGCAGTTCGGCTTAACTAGCCTCATTTTGTTTGTCACGGGATGGCCGTTGACTCATAAGGCGCTCGCATCATTTCTTTCTTGGCGTTTAAATATGTTTTCTCTGATAGGTTTAGGTGTGGCTGCTGCCTATTTTTATAGTGTTTTTATTCTTTGGGAGGGAACAAGTGCTCCTCTTTACTTCGAATCCGCTGCCATGATTTATACATTAGTGCTGCTAGGGCAATGGCTGGAAGCAAAAGCGCGTAAAAACTCAGGAGAGGCGATTGCCTCTTTAATGAAACTCATACCGAGCACTGTCCTAAAGATTAAGGATGGTTATGAGGAGCAAATTCCTATTGATGAGGTTCAAGTTGGGGATCACCTGCTTGTTCGCCCAGGTGAAAAAATTCCCATCGATGGGAGGGTGCTTGAGGGGGAGACTTGGGTTAATGAGTCGATGATTACAGGTGAATCAGCACCCGTCTCTAAAGCTCCCTCTGATGCATTAATAGGAGGTACCCTCAATGAAAGTGGTTCAGTTGTTATGCTGGTAGAGAAGGTTGGACGGGGGACAGTGCTTTCACAAATTATAGACTTGGTCGTTGAAGCTAGAACGAGTAAGGCGTCTATTCAAAAACTCGTTGATCGTATTTCTGAGTTTTTTGTCCCAATTGTTGTGCTTGTTGCGATTGTCACTTTTTTTGCTTGGGTGATGGAAGGGCTTGATTTTGGTTCCGCGATGTCTTTCTCGGTAGCTGTACTAATGATTGCATGCCCATGCGCTTTGGGTTTGGCCACTCCCTTGTCAATGATGGTTGGTCTAGGCAAAGGGGCTCAAAATGGAATTTTAATTAAAGATGCCGAAGCTATCGAATTAATGGAGAAGGTGAATCAATTAGTTATCGATAAAACAGGCACTTTGACGGAAGGGGTTCCCCTCGTTAGGCTGATATTTCCGGTAGGCCCTGTCACTGAGAAGAGATTGATTGAGTTGGCCGCAAGTTTAGAGCGATTGAGTGAGCATCCTTTGGCAAGAGCGGTCGAAAAAAAGGCTAAAGAACTTAACTGCGCACCTTTGAAAGTCTCCCATTTTGAATCATATAAAGGAAAGGGAATCGAAGGGGTTATCAGTAGTCATCTTTACAAGGTTGGTAATCAGGCTTTTGCTGAAGAGCAGGGAATTAAGTTAGATTCCTATTATAAACAAATTGCGGAATGGCATTCTGAAGCAATGACCTTATTTTATGTCATGGAAGGCGACCTTCTCATAGGCATTATTGGAACTTCAGATCGATTAAAAGCAAACGCATTTACGATTCTTAACTCGATAAAAAACGAAGGTATTCATGTATTAATGGCCACTGGGGACCATAGAGAAACAGCAGAGGCTTTTGCTTCAAAGTTGCATATCGACTATGAGGCTGAGGTTCTACCTAGCGAAAAATTTAAGATGATAAAAAATCTTCAACAAAAGGCCGATATTGTTGCTATGGCGGGGGATGGGATTAATGATGCCCCTGCGCTTGCTCAGGCTAATGTTGGTATTGCAATGGGAGGAGGGGCGGATATAGCGATGCAAAATGCTTCTATTACCTTACTAAGTGGCGATTTAAAAGGAATTTTGAAAGCTCGTCGACTGAGCATAGAAACAATGAAAAATGTTCGCCAGAATCTTTTTTTTGCATTCGGCTATAACTTACTGGCTATTCCAATAGCTGCAGGAGTTTTTGCAACGTTGGGATTGACCTTAACCCCAGTGATTGCCAGTATTGCGATGACATTAAGTTCCTTATCTGTTGTGCTTAATGCCTTGCGATTGCGTTATATCCAATTAAGCTAAGCAATCTAATATAGAGTGTTAATCTATTTAGTACTTGTACTTAGTTTAATTCTGTCGAAAAATTTCTATAACATTTTTTAATAATTTGTCGATCTCATTATTGCTTGCCTATTAACATTTAAAAATCCATAATTTCCATAATGGTCACAAGAGAAATCCTATGTTGCAAAAAAAAATTGTGTCTTCCATAGAAGAGAGTATTAAAGCTCTGGATGTTTTAAAAACAGAAAATGGTCTTGTATTTATCGACGAAGTAGCGTGTCTGCTTGCTCGAACTTTTCAAGCTGGCGGCAAAGTTTTAGTTGCGGGCAATGGAGGGAGCCTTTGTGATGCAAGCCACTTTTCCGAGGAACTCACCGGCCTTTTTAGGAGTTATCGATGCGCGCTCCCTGCTATTTCCTTAGCTGAACCTGGCCACATCACCTGCGTTGGCAACGATTTGGGATATGAATGGGTGTTTGCTCGTGGAGTGGAGGCATATGGAAAACCAAAAGATGTCTTTATTGGGCTCACCACTTCGGGAAAATCTTTAAATATAATTCGTGCTTTTGAAACTGCAAAAAAGCGGCAAATGGTTACGGTCGCTTTTCTTGGAAAGGGAGGCGGCCAATTAAGAGGTGCTGCTGATTATGAAATCAGCATCGACGGCTTCGATACATCAGATCGGATCCAAGAAGCTCATATGACAGCCATGCATATTATCATCGAAATGATGGAGTACCTTCTGTTTCCCCGGCTTCAAGAAGGTGACGCATCGCTACCTTTGTCTGCCTATCAGGTACAACCGCACACGGAATTAGCTCACTAGGTATTTATCTATGTCGAAAAGTTGGGAATTTTATTTTTTGTCTATTATTAAAGGAGAAAAAAAAGGGTTCCTCGCTGCTGTTGTTCGATGGGTGCTTTTACTGCTAAGTTACCCTTTTAAATGTCTTGTTAGCCTACGAAATGTTGCTTTTGACCATGGCTGGTTAAGAAGTTATTATCCCCCGGTTCCTCTAGTCATTAGTATTGGTAATATTACTGCTGGAGGGACAGGAAAAACGCCTGTTACACTAATGATTGCGGAGGAGTTTAAAAATAAGGTTCCTTTAGCCATCCTCTCTAGGGGATACCGTGCGCAGGCAGAGAAGTTCTGTGCTCCCATTTTTTTGAACAAAAGCAAAGGCGTTATTCACCCGGCTTCCCTATGCGGTGATGAACCTTACCTTCTTGCTGATAATTTGCCTGATGCCTTTATCATTGTGGGAAAAGACAGGTACATGGCCTCTAAGATGGCTGCTAGGTTTGGTGCGCAAGTGATTTTGCTAGACGATGGGATGCAACACCGCAAGATTGCAAGGGACCTCGAAGTGGTTGTTTTAGATCTTTTGGATCCTTTCGGTCAGGGGTATTTTTTGCCAAGGGGATTACTGCGAGAAGGGGTTTCTTCTCTGGCTCGCGCTGATCTTATTATTTTAAACCATGCGGAAGATCATGCCCGGTTTGAGGCAATTAAGAGGCAAATTTCACAAAGCACTTCAGCGCCTGTGGTAGCTACTAAAATGGCTACAGTTGATGTTTTAAATTTGCAAGGCAAATCTGTGGGCAGTTTGGATGGAAAAAAGGTAGGCATTTTTTGTGGGATTGCTCATCCAGAATATTTTCGCAAAACAATACAGGCGACCGGCGCAATGATCGTAGGGGAGCATTTCTTTCCTGATCATGATGCGTTAAATTTGAACGAGTTACAATCTTTTGGAAAAGAGTGCCTTGCATTTGATGCAGAACTACTCGTATGCACAGAGAAAGACAGGGTAAAAATTTCTGATCCGGTTGAGCTTTGTCTACCTATCTGTTGGGTAAAATCCAAGTTAAAAGTGATTGAAGGGGAGGCACACTGGAACTCGTTTATCGATAGAGCCAAAATGACTTTAAGAATGAAGGATTAGGTTACGAGCATGAAGTTATGGGTAAAAATTTTAATTGCCATTGTGTTGGGTGTTTTTACTGGCAATATTCTAGGGCCTTCTGCTGAATATCTAAAACCGATTGGTCAAGCTTTTTTGAACTTGATTAATATGATCATTGTACTTCTTGTTTTGTCTTCAATGACGGTAGGGATAACTAGCATTCACGATCCTCAAAAATTGGGACGAGTCGGTCTTAAAACTCTCTTGATTTACCTTGTTACAACAGCGATTGCTATCACAATAGGAATTTCTTTTGGTGAAATTTTTCGTCCAGGGGCCAGTTTGAATTTACAGGGGCCGGAACAGATACAGGTTGCAGATCCTAGTGTTAGCCTCTCTGGTATTTTCTTATCGATTATTCCTTCAAATCCTATAGCGTCTCTTGTGGAAGGGAATATCTTACAGATTATTGTTTTTGCCGTATTTCTAGGCATTTCTATTAATTTTGCTGGCGAAAAAGGCCGACCACTGCTGGAAGTGTTAGAGTCGATTGCTGATGTGATGTACCGCTTGACGTCAATCATTATGGAATTTTCTCCTATTGGGGTATTTGCCATTATGGCTTGGGTTTCAGGCTCTTTTGGTATTATGGTGCTGCTGCCGTTATTGAAGTTTTTGCTTCTTTATTACCTCGCGTGCGTTTTACATATGCTAATCGTTTTTTGCGGTGGTTTGAAGCTATTAGTAAGGCTTAATCCACTACCCTTTTTTAGAGGTATGAGTGATGCTATTATGGTTGCTTTCTCAACAAGTAGTAGTTCGGCTACCTTGCCTGTTTCTATGCATTGCGTTCAGCAGAATTTAGGGGTTTCTAAAAACTTGACGAACTTTATCTTGCCTTTAGGCTCAACGGTTAATATGAACGGAGCCGCCCTTTTTCAGGGCATGAGCGCCATCTTCATCGCTCAAGCGTATGGCATCGATTTGACTTTCCAGTCCCTTCTGATTCTAACCTTAACAGCCACTTTGTCGGCGGTTGGAGCCGCAGGAATTCCGGGGACAGGATTTATTATGCTATCTGTCGTTTTTAGCTCGGTGGGTATCCCGATTGAAGGGCTTGCCTTGTTGGCAAGCATTGATCGTATTCGAGAAATGTTCTCTACTGTTGTTAACGTATTGGGGGATGCTGCCTGTGCTGTTTATATTGCTAAGCAGGAAGGAGAGCTTGATGAAAGGCAGTACTACCATAGTAAGCTCGTCGAAATGGAAGGGAGCGAGGGTTAACCCCCCCCCCCTCTCCTTGTGACTATTGCTCATCTTGAGCGACCGTATAACCTGGCTTGCCATCGAATGTATACAGGGATTCAGTCTTTACGAAGTCAATCTCTTGTTCCGCTAGTTTTTTTAATAGGCTTGCGACCTCACCGTTAGTTAATGACCTTCCTTTAGACGTTGCAACAAATCGGCATCTCCAATTATCTATGCAAGTTGTCTCTGGCGCCTTTTCAGGCCATACTTTGACACCTCGATTGCTAATCATTTTTAAAGTGAAGGAGCCAAAATCAACCTTTTTTAATTGAGAGTGCACTTCTTCAACGGTTTGCCGAGAGTCAATGAAAATATCAACACCTACGAGTTGTTTTTTTTGCTTATGCTCGCTTTGTTCCCTTTGCACATGCAAGGATTTATTGGCATTGTAATGGACAGGTTTTAAGTGCTGGGGCAATTGACCTAGACGATCAATGACAGCTTGTGCAAATTCCCGTGTACCAACCTTTTGTCGGCTAATGCTTTCTTCATAGATATCGTAAGTATGGATGCCATCTTCGATGGTTTTTAACCATGCATTATGAATTTTTTCTGCTTCAGCAGGTAAGCCCACATGGACCAACATCAGCACGGAGGCAAGGATTAAGCCTGAGGGATTAGCGACGTTTTGCCCTGCTCTTCTTGGTGCGGATCCGTGAATAGCTTCGAACATCGCCGCATGTTCTCCAATGTTGGCTGATCCCGCTAGGCCAACGGATCCGGCTATTTGCGCAGCAACATCAGAGAGGATATCACCATACAAGTTGGGCATAACAACCACATCAAAGTTTTCTGGTGTATCGGCAAGCTTTGCTGCACCTATATCTACAATCCAATGATCAGCTGTAATGGAGGGATATTCCTTAGCAATTTCGTCAAAAATTTTATGAAATAAGCCATCCGATATTTTTAAAATATTATCTTTAATAAAACAGGTGACTTTTTTGCGATTATTTGCGAGGGCATACTCAAATGCATAGCGAATGATTTTTTCAGATCCTGGGCGAGAGATGATCTTTAACGCATGAACAGTATCTTGGGTTTGACGATACTCGATACCGGTATAAAGATCCTCTTCATTTTCACGTACGATGACGACATCCATATGAGGGTGCTTTGTAGATACATAGGGAGCATAAGCTACACATGGCCGGAGATTAGCATACAAGCCTAATGTTGTTCGGATAGTTACGTTTAAACTTTTAAACCCACCTCCTTGAGGGGTGGTAATGGGTGCTTTTAGAAATCCTTGGGCTTTCCGAATGACCTCCCAGGTACTAGGTTCTATGCCGGTTGGAAAACCACGCAAATACACCTTTTCTCCGATTTCAACATGTTGAAACTCTAAGGGAGCCCCGGATGCTTTTAAAATTTTTAATGTCGCACCCATAATTTCTGGACCAATACCGTCACCTTCAGCAATTGCTATGGAAATTTTTTTTTGATCTGGCATGATTTTCTCCCTAAAAATTTACAAACTTGAGCCTAATCCTTGGATGATTTAAAATCTAGACATAAACCCCCAATCTATAAGGCTTCCCTGCTAAGTATTTTGTTGATAATTTATTGCGTAAGTTATTAAATGCAAGCTAGTTTCGTGCAGGGATGATGATGATGATCTTAAACGAATTATTAAAAAACGTACAACTTAATATCTCTTATTTCATAGAAGAGATAAAGCAAGAAGAAATAGAAAAAGCTTTCCAGACATTAAAGCGATGTAAGGGCATTATTTTTTTCACTGGCGTTGGCAAAAGTGCTATCGTGGCGAATAAAATCGCTGTTACGATGACCTCCACAGGGACTCGAGCATTTTTCATATCACCTACCGACGCCTTACATGGTGATATTGGCCTTATCTCCAAAGATGACATTCTCGTTGTTCTGAGTAAAAGTGGAGAAACTGATGAACTGCTCAATCTGATCCCTTACGCGAGAAATAAAGGCGCTGAGATTATTAGTATTGTCAGCAACCCTAAAAGCCGGTTGGCAAAGGCGGCGAACATCAGTGTTACCCTGCCTGTTTTGAATGAGCTTTGCCCTTTTAACATGGCGCCCACGACTTCGACTCAAATGCAAATGATTTTTGGTGACATTCTAGCCATCGGTTTGATGCGGGAAAGAAACTTTACATTGGATGAATATGCAATGAACCACCCCGCAGGGACGATAGGTAAAAGGATCTTGCTAAGGGTTAAAGATTTAATGTTGGAGGGCGAGCAGATACCCAAAGCTTTGCCTGAGGATAAGTTAATTAATACGCTAGTAGAGCTATCTAATAAGAAAGCAGGTTGTGTTTTAATTATAGATTCTCAGTCGAAGCTTCTTGGGATCTTTACGGACGGGGATTTAAGAAGAGCCCTCCAAAGCAGGGGGGCAGAGGTTTTACAATTCCCCATGAAAGATCTTATGAATAGAGATTGCCGCACAATTCACTCCCAAACACTTGCCTGGGAGGCTATGAAAAGCATGGAGGGTGATCAAAGCTCTCCTGTGATGGTACTTCCAGTCATCGATGAGACCAGACAGGTTGTTGGTTTGATAAAAATGCACGACATTCTGCAGTCAGGCCTGTGAGGCTAGGATGCCTTAAGGCATCAGAGAAAAATAAAAATGAAAACAAAAAACTATCAATTGACAAGTTATCCTATTGGAAGCTTGCGTGAAATTTTTTTCGTCTCTTGGCCATTGATCGCTGGGCTTTTGTCCGGCAGTATCATGATGTTTGCCGATCGTGTGTTTTTGGCTAACTATGATCTTGCTGCATTGAATGCCTCAGCGAATGCAGGAATGGCCTTTTTCGCAATGATCATTTTACCTATGGTGATTGCTGGGATGTCTGAGGTGTTTGTTGGGCGGCTGAATGGTGAGGGACAGCAGCAAAGAATCGGATTATCTGTGTGGCAAATGATTTGGTTTAGTTTGATGACGATTCCCCTTTTTTCCTGGGGCGGACGATTGCTATCTCCATTCTTTGCGTATGGGAGTATCAACTTTGATCTAGAGTCGGAGTATTTTATTTTAAGCTGTGATTTTGGCGTGTTTTGGGTCCTTTCCTCTGCTTTAATGGGGTTTTACATTGGGTTGGGCCATTCTCGCATCGTCATGTTAGCCACGTTTATAGCCAACTTGATTAATGTTTTGTTTGATTACCTTCTTATCTTTGGGATCGGCCCTTTCCCTGAGTTAGGTATCAAGGGAGCTGCATTAGCTACAGGGGCGGCTGCCGTCTTTCAGTGCGCCTTTTTCACAGTGGGTTTTCTATCAACAAAAAACAAAACAGTTTTCGGTACTCATTATTGTCATTTCGATAAAAATCTGTTTTTAGAAACGATACGTATCGGTGTTCCAGCTGGGATGGGCCGTTTTGTAGAAGTGGTTGCACATGCTGTCTTTTTTAGACTTGTCTCTTACTCAGGAGAGTTACAGCTCACAATCGTGGCACTGGTCCAGAGCATCTACATTCTTTTCTCTTTCTCCTCTGAGGGTCTCTGCAAAGCGGTAACGGCCATTGCGTCTAATTTAATAGGCGCTAGGAAGCTAAGCCTAATCGGCAAGGTGATTCGATCCGCAATGATACAGCATACAATCATTACTGTTTGTTTCTCTGTGCTTCTTTTCTTCAATGTCAATGAAGTGATTAGCCTCTTTATTCCTAAAGCAGAAATACACTTATTAGAGAATCAGGAGTTTATTGATGCAACATTGAAGGCTCTTTTCTGGATGGGCATTTTCTTTTTGATGGATGGTCTAAGTTGGACGATTGTTGGTCATTTAATGGCCGCAGGTGATACTAAATTTATTTTTTGGGCAGCTGTGATCATGAATTGGGTTGCCTACGTCCTCCCGGTGGCTTTTGGCATCACATATTTAGGGTGGGGAGCACAAGAGGCTTGGTTAGTAATTGCTTTTGCTAGTTGCCTTCTTTTCGCTATTGTGACTTGGCGTTACCTCTCTAAACGTTGGGTAGTGGCTCTTGCCAAGACAGAGCGAGAGTTAGAGCAAGATTACCTTTCCACAGCTGCTTATAGAAAGGATTAGGGATGAATTGGGTTATATTGTTTGGGTTATTTGGACAGAACTTATGGGGTGCTGACCAGCAAATTTCTACAGCCCCTGATATGCCGGTTGGGCCAACGCTCCTTAGGGTCCTTCCTCGCCTGTAGGGCCCACTTCGATGGAAGGGGCCCTACAGGGCCGTAAGAGCGGTTTAGGCATGGCTCTAGGCAGCTAGAACTTCTTGGATAATAGTCTCTAATTCCGTAGATGATATACAAGGGATAGGTTTGCTTTGAGCATATCGATCTCTCATTAACTCACAAATGCGTTGTCTTAGAGCTTGAGGAAATGATTCTAAAAATGATTTTACAGAACTTCCTTTTATGAAATTAACTTTCTCTAAGTACTCCTTTGAGCGATTAATGTCGTCTAGGCTCTGCTCTAGAATAGGGATGAAACAATCGCTATCTGAAAAGTGCTTAACAAAAGATGCGATCATGAAAGAAAGATGTTCTGGCCTTAGAACGAAGACATTATGAATGATCCTTCTGACTTGCGATGCATTAGTTTCCTCGTTGGGTTTACGTTTTTTAGGTTCTGGACGGTTTTTAAAGAACTTCATCAGGCAATCACAATGTTCAGCTTCAAAATCTGTGGATATTGCAATGATCCTGATAAAATGCAACTGTTCCACCCTATTTAGGGTTGTTTCAAGAAAGGCTTCCTTGTCAATTATCGAGGAATAAGCTCGAATAAAATAATACGATTTTAAAGAGGTGTGAACGAGCGGTGGTTTGGGCATCGCTTCAAGCATCTGAATGACGTTCTCTAGAAGTTGAACATCGACTGATTTAAAAATCGCTTGAGCCATTTGGTCACTAGTACTGCTCATGTTTCTTGTATAAATAAGTAACAAAGCTCGCAATGCATTAGCATGTTCAGCTGGATCAAATTGTTCTAAAACATTTTTAACTATCTTTGAAGGGTGAAAAATATCAAAAACTTTTTTTAATGGAAGAAGCTCTGCTCTGAAAACATGGTGTTGGCTAATAAACTTAACAGCGGAAAATAATAACTCTTTAAGTTCGCCGTGAGGGATTTTTTCAATGAATAATTTAATTTGATCATCTTCGAGAGGCAATGACAAAAAGGCTTGTATCGATGTTAGTCCAATACTTCTTAGATTCTCATGGTAAACAATCCCAAACGCTTCTCTGCTCATTGGTTGAGTACAAGAGAAAATGACAGTATGAAATTGGCAGCACGAATATAATTTTTGAAGGAGTTCTGTTGAAGGAATGTACTGAGTGGGTAGGAAAAGAATCGTTGCATTTCTAATACTAGATAAAATGTTATCTGTGATTTCATCACCATTCTCAAGCACCTGTTGAAGCATTTGGTTGGCCTCTTCCTCAGGAAGAACGTTTTCTATGATGCTTTCTTGCACCCCTACAACCGTATTGGCATCATCATCGGAGATAGGCTCTTCTGTTCCTGTGAGCGATGCTCGCGCTTCTTCAACCTCCTCCTCTACCGAGCTAGTCATTTGCGAAGCCGGTTTCTCTAGATTCTCTTGACCTTCCTCAGCTTCGCTGGGAAGAGCGGTGTCTGCGAGGGGTTCTTGCTCTTCTTCGAATTTCTCTTCTAATGAGCTAGTCGTTTGTGAAGCAGCTTCTTCTAGATCCTTTTGACCTTCCTCAGCTTCGCTGGGAAGAGCGGTGCCTGCGAGGGTTTCTTGCTCTTCTTCGAATTTCTCTTCTAATGCGCTAGTCGTTTGCGAAGCAGCTTCTTCTAGAGTCTCTTGACCTTCCTCAGCTGCGTTGGGAAGAGCGGTGCCTGCGAGGGGTTCTTGCTCTGCTTCAACTCCCATTGTCTCTGAAAGATGTTCTTGATGAATAGATTCCTCTACGATGGGTTGTCTTTGAGCAGAAGTGGAATCTTTTTTCTGAAGAGAGGCTTTCGGCTCGTTTTTTGCTATTTCAACATAGCGATTAAATTCATTTTGGAGCCGTTGACGCATTTTAGTGGAGTCGATATGGCGACAAGCCAGGTTAAAAGCAGCAGTAACGCGATTTAACTCCTTAAAGGTTCTAGGCTTTTCTTTGGCATAACAAATAACCCTCTTAGCAAGAGATGTCGCTCGAACATACTCATGATGGGAGAATAAGAAGCACAGGCGTCGCCAAGTGGCAGACACGCGTTGAGTAAGCCAACAGCAGGGAGAGCTTTTTTGGGTTTTGAGATATAGGAATTTTGAAAAATGATGAGTTGCAATACCTTGTAAGACAATGCTCATAAACAATACCTTGTTAAAATTGAAAGCGATAATGCTAACGAACTAAGGCATTAAAGAAAATGTCAAAACGTGGATAAGCTATTCTGAAAAAATGATATCCCTAATCTCTTGAAAAGAGCGATGAGAAAAAAAGGGTAAGAAGATGGATTGCTGATTGCAAAGTTTTATTTTAATGCCATAGATGTAGCGTTGATCAACCCATTCGAGGGTGCCAATTTTTTTAAAAGGAATAGAAAGTTTTAATTGATTTTTTTTAAGGTAACAAAGCGTATGATCGTCATTGAGATAAATTTTGTTGGGTGCCAACTCTAGCCGCTGCAAAAGACGATAGGGAACTAAGCCCGCAGTCATTAAAATAGCCGCCAAAATAAAAATAAGGAGGCCCCATTTTTCCAGTGCTTGGGGAGGGACAATTGTCGCAGCAAGCAACAAAAGAAAAACACCTATTCCAGCAATGCAGGTGCCTTCAATCAACGTTTTTCTCATTAACTCTGGTTTAATCGAGGTCCAAAAAACTTGTTGTGCATTCATTTATATTCAAAAAGGTTGCATCTAAAAGCTTTCTCGAGCACCCTTATAGGGTGTCGTTCTAAATTAATTCCTTTTTATCGGTAGGGATCGATGTTTTCTCATGAACTGATTTATTTTCTTATGATATTAGTGTTTGTGCTTGGTTATAGCCTAATCACTATCGAACATTATACCAAAATTAATAAAGCAGCTATTTCTTTATTAATGGCTGTCCTTTGCTGGGGGCTACATTTTGCAGATCAAACCCTTCACCCTTTAGATCATGCGAGTTCCCTTTTAGCCCATTTGGGGGACATTAGTCAAATCATTTTTTTTCTACTAGGGGCTTTGACGATTGTCGAGACAATTAACGTTCATCAAGGCTTCAATTTAATTTCAAAAATGATTAAAGCCCAATCCAAACGCAAAGCTCTTTGGATAATTAGTGGAGTCGCTTTTTTTCTTTCTAGTGTGTTAGATAACCTTACGACGACCATTGTAGTGATTAGTCTCTTACAGAAAATTATTGAGGATAAGGAAGATCGCTGGCTAATGGGAGGGGCCGTCGTGATTGCTGCTAACGCTGGTGGTGCATGGACACCGATTGGCGATGTAACGACAACGATGTTATGGATTGGTGGGCAGGTGACGACTCAGGAAGTAATGAAGAAACTATTCGTACCTAGTTTGATTTCCGCCATCATCCCCCTTGCATGTTTGACTTTTTTCTTAAAGGGAACATTAGCTAAAAAGCAAGAGCCGGGCGGACTATTAAAAGAGCCCTCTTCGAGTCTTATTTTTATACTTGGGGTATGTAGTCTTATTGCAGTCCCTTTCATCAAAGTTTGGACTGGCCTTCCTCCCTATATGGGAATGCTCTTTGCTGTGGGCGCGCTTTGGCTTGTAACAGATAAAATCCACTGTTCATATCCTGAAAGAAAGCATTTGCGGTTACCTGAAGTACTTGCTAAAATCGATCTTTCGAGTACCTTATTCTTTCTTGGAATTTTGCTTTGTGTCAATTCTCTGGAATCTGAAAAAATTTTACTGGATCTTTCTTTGCTGTTTGATTCTTATATTGGCAATTCTAGTTATATTGCTTTAGCGATAGGGCTTGCCTCTGCAGTGATTGACAATGTTCCTTTGGTGGCAGCATCAACAGCTATGTACCAAATGAATCAATTCCCAGTGGACAGTATTTTTTGGCACCTCATTGCCTATTGTGCGGGAACAGGTGGTAGTATTCTGGTCATTGGCTCGGCAGCAGGTGTTGTTTTCATGGGATTGGAGGAGGTTGATTTTTTTTGGTATCTTAAAAGAATCAGTTTACCTGCGCTCTTAGGTTACATTGCTGGTTTTATTGTCTATTTCTTTATTTAAACATAAAAGAGGGCCCTTAAGCTCTCTTTCTTATCTTCATCTTGCTGGAGCGAACTCCTGCCTAGGAATGCGCGCGTAGAGGCAAAAAAGAATATTCCAAATCACTTGCACAATAAGCCAAACGGGAGAGCTTTTTTGTTGAAAGAGTCTCCTAAGGTCTAAAAAGTTGTCTGACTTAGACTTGATTAACCGATCAGCATTAAACAGAAGTAATCCTTTTTTCTCTTGTGCGGCTCTTTCCACAATATTTTGTGAGGGGGTTTCCTTTGCCCATTCAATCACTAAGTAATCAGACCAAGCCTTTTTAAGCTGATTGTACTGCTCTCTAATAGATCCTGTGCTAAGGCCATTTAGATATTTTGTCACAAGATAGTGTTCGCTTGGAAAGAGAGAAGCGGGTTGATGTTTGGTTAAAGACTGATTTTCTATAGCAAATAGCAAGGTTAGGAACGGTAAAAGCCAAAGCAACTGGTTACTACCCTCTAATTTAAGTAATAAAGCGATAGGCAGGGCTATCGAAAGAATGATCCATGCAAGCTTAAAAGAGGATAGAGTGAGCAGAAGGGAGGTGGCCTGCATCCATTTTTCAGCAAAGGTGGTCTGAAGAGCTTTTTTCAATACCTGATAGTGCGCTTGGAGATTATTGAGGGTGCTAGTAGAGAGCAAATTAGTTGCTTGTTCATCACCTAAAACTGACTCATAGACGATCAGTTGTGATTTGTAATGATAAAGGGCACCTAAAAAGGGAGACGAGAGTACCCACAGGAGAGTGGCAAAGCCAAAGCAAAGCTGACAAATGCATAAAAGGCGAACTTTTGTGGGAAGAAAAGCATCGGTGGAGTTCATTTAGGGTCCTTTTGTTTTAAATTCTACTTGAGACGAGGTTAAGCAATTTTTATGTTAATAAGCAAACAAATAGGCTTAGAAATAGTGGAGAAGGGGAATAGTGAGATTTAAAACTAATCAATTATAAAAAAAGCTATCAATGCTATTGCTTCGAAGTAATAAAAGGTTGTATAATAAATTTTAGAATATTATATCACTTCATAAGTTTTCATATTGAATGAAGACCTGAACACTTGCAAAAGAGGGTAGAAAAGTGATTAGCTATTTTATTTTGCGCTAAAAAATCTGCTTTTTTGTTCGTTACTGTTGTTTTTGACAGTAAGAGAAACAACGTCGAAATCTTTTTTTTTACGTTCATAACGTTATCTGGATGCGTTTTTGCAAAAAAAAAGAAAAAGTCGCTTGCGAAATAAATCATGCCTGAAGTATTGTTATTGCATTGAAGCGCTACGAACGAAACAAACGAAGCGACTCAAAACGATCAGCCGAGAGTTGATCGACAGTTCTTTGACAAAGTGAAAAAGACAATGTACAAGCACAAAAAATGAAGCTTGTGCGATAAATCAAGTCAGTCAGCAATGGCTGTAAGATAAATCGTACGATTAAAATAAATAGCTCAAACTTTCAATAGTTTTTTTTATTGAGAA
>JBPQHD010000013.1:0-13097 GCA_051384485.1 Parachlamydiaceae bacterium | reverse complement strand
TGGATGGATTTCTTTTTACAATAGTGAATATCCTCACTCGAAACTCGGATATCAAAGCCCCGATAAATTTGAAGAGCATTTTAAACAACAAACAGCGGCTTGATTCCTAATTTTTCTCTTGCCTTAACGGGGAGCATTACAAGTGTCGTACTTTTCATGTTTAAGATGATCGTTTAAATCATCTATATCTATTGGGTTTTTGCTGAGTACTTTGTGGTTAAATGACTTGAAGTTTGATATATTCTTACTGTGTTCAAGAATTTCTCTAGATAGTATATCAACAGCTCTAGAGTCTTCTATTTCATATTTTTCCTTTAAAACTTTTCTTGCTGTATAGAAGTGAATGGGCTGAGGGTCAATTGATGTAAGGCTTAATGTTGCTTCTTTTACGAATGACAACCACACAATGTCTGGGTCGGATAGGTCTAAGCTTGAATATATTCTTCTTAGAACGTTGTCCCCGTATAGCCTGGCTTTATTAGCTAAAAGATAATCCGTTAATGTGCATGGATGCGGTGGTAGTTCTGAAACGTTAACCCGCTCTCCGCTTTCTAATCTTTTTCTTATCTCCTCCATTCTCTCTTTAGCTTGTAAATCTGCCCTATACAATTCTTCTGGGATTAGGCCAGCTTTTATCCAATTTTCCATCTCTATAGATGAAAACTCCCCACTTGATTTTGAAAATGGAAATAGTTGGGGAAGTAGAATTGTTTCGCCTGTACTTGGATCTATGTGATGAGAGTAACCTAATGCTGGCATAATAGTCCTAGTTATACTTATGCCCTGGTGGGCTATTCTTAATAATACTTTGTTGGTTTTGGAAGTGTTTTGGTCTTTGGGTTAGCTTTCCTGCATTCCCGTCAAAATTAAACACTTCTGAATGACCAGATCCAGTTTCTCTTCCTTTAAGGATTTCCATATAAATAGCTGGTTCTTTGGGTACCTTCTCATTCTTTTTTGACTTGTTACCTTCTCTGGTGAATCCTTCAAAATTTCTATTCCAAAATCCTATAATCATATTAGCAACCCTCTCTATATCTCCTGCTTCACTCAGATAGATTGGGCTTAAGTCAGCTTCGCAGGTTACCTGCCTACTAAACTGAGCCGCAAGAAGGATGGGAAGCCCTGTTTCAATTGCGCAATCTTTTAAAAGTAAGCAGACTTGCTTCAGCTCTTCTTGTCTGCTACCTCCAAATGATGACAAACCTAGCTTTAATAGCTGCATGTAATCTATGCAGACCAATCCTACATTAGTGTTTTTCTTTAAAAAACGGATGGCTGCAACAAGCTCTTGAGCCGTCATTTCAGAGTAGAAAATGTTCAAACGACCTGTGCTGATTAGGTCTTCAAAGAATGATTTTTTCTTGCCCAGGAAGATTTCTCTTGGCCTGCCTTCGCTAGACATGTATCTCATGTCCCCTATTCTAAAGAAGCTTTTGATTGACTCCCTATTATTTTGTGATAATGGATCTCCTATGTATGTGTTGAGGAATAGAGATACAATTGCTGCTCTACTTTCTTCATAACTGAAGAAATAAACACTTTTATCTTCTTGTCCTGGGAAGTCAAGAGCACCAAGGGAAAAATTTATGAGCTGAGTAGTTTTTCCATGGGATGTCGGGGCGGCAATGATTGAAATGGCTCCTCCAGGAATCTTGAGTTCGATGTCACCAATATTGAAACCAACGTGGATGCCTGGGGATGTGTTTGTAATCTCATCGCAAATTTGTTGTTCTGATGCTGGTTGTAGCAAATGTAGAAATGCTCCAGAGGTATCTAAATGAAGTTTTGATAACCTCTCTTCTTCCTCAGCCTGTTTGATTCTTTTTTGGATAATATCGTATTCATGTGCCAAGGCTATTAATCGTTTTCCATCTGGAATGCTTTCAAATACAGCTTTTTGATCTTCTTTGAGTATATCATCAAGTTCTGCACCTTGAGGAATATTAAGGAGTTCTCGAAGCTTTAGAATTTCAAAATTTATTTTGATTGATTTTTCGTAATAATAAGAAGCCTTGTGTTGTTTTTTGAATGCATCAAAGCTATCCGCTAAGATTGGAAAATCTAGAAACTTGATATTTGCCTGCTGGCATAGTTGAGAAACGGCTTCTTTATGCTTTTGTTCTACATACCATCCAGTACCGTTAAAAAACCCATTTAGCGATTTAATGTGGTCATGTACGGCTTTAAAATTGTCACCTATGTTAATAATGAAAAGACATTTTTTTTCTTCAGCCGTTTCTTTATCCATTTCTTGCATCCTTCCCCAGTTCTTCTTCGATTTCTTTAACGGTTGGTAAACTTGATTTCAGTTCTTTAGGCAATGTTTCAACCAGTTTTGTTTCGTATTCAGCTACACCTATTGGACGGCTAAAGTTTCTTAAGGCATACTCTACGAATACATTATCCTTTGTCCTGCACAAAATCATTCCGATGCTGGGATTATCACAGTCATTCCTAAGCTGGTCATCCACGGCAGATAGGTATACACTCATTTGCCCTGCATCTCTGCTGTCAAATTCTTTAGCTTTAAGCTCTACAATTATGTAACAGCGCAATTTTAGGTGATAAAATAGCAGATCAATGTATAGGTCTTTTTTCCCAGCCTTAATAGGGTACTGCCTTCCCACAAATGCAAATCCATTTCCAAGCTCAAGAAGGAATTTTTGGATGTGTTCTGTTAGTTGGTCTTCAATTTCTTTTTCTCTGACATCATCACCCAAAGCAATAAAATCAAAAATATACGGATCTTTTGTCGTTTGTTGTGCTAAGTCTGACTGGTGAGAAGGCAATACAGCTTTAAAATTAGTAATTGCCTTTCCCTGCCTTGTGTAGAGAGAGTTTTCTATCATGATTTCTAGAACGCTCCGACTCCATCCATTCTCAATTGTTTTTTGAGCATACCAAAGCCTCTCTTCATGCTTTTTCAACTTTTCTACCAACACTGAATTGTGCCTCCAAGGTATATTTAGGAGTATATCTGGTGGAACGTCTTTAAATTGTCCCCCAGATGGGGGATTATTTTTGTAGGCAGTGTAGAAAGCTCTCATTCTAAAAATGTTTGTGCGCGAAAACCCTTCTATTCCAGGAAATGCGCTTTGGATGTCTTTAGCAAGCTTATCTATGATTTTCGTTCCCCACCCGCTTTTTTCTTGTTTTTCAACTATTGTTTTACCAATTCGCCAATAAAGACCAACGAGTTCTTTGTTAATGGCTGTGGCTGCTTTTAGCTGAGATTCTCGAATCTGCGTTTTCAAGTCTAAAAGAATGCTTTCGTATTCCTTATGCGAGACTGCTGCTTCATCTCTTTTTTCTGGTAATGTAGTTTTTCTCTTTGCCATTTTTATTCCGCTGATTGATCGCCTCTGATAAATTTCTCTACTTCCTCCCTTGGGATTCTAAATGGCCCTGCATCTGCTAAGCGAAAAGCCTTCATTCTTCCATCTTTGATCATGTTGCGAATCATTATAACGCCAACATTTAAAAAATCGGCAGCTTCTTTGACACTCAACGCATCTTGACCTTGCACAAGCTTTTCTATTTCTTCTGATGGAATTCTTAAAAACCGACCAATATAAACCGTTTTAATGCGTCCGAGGTGTATGGCTCGGCGTAGAGATGGCAAAGAAATTCCAATCAACTCACAAGCTTCTTTTGAGTCATAAAGGCGCTTTTTCATAAAGTCCTCTAATCGCTTTTTACGCCTATTGGGGAGCTTCTTTATATCATCGGCTAATTTGTCCAGGTTTTCATTTATGCTGCTATCTTTATGACGCGATGGACGCTTGCGTGATTCCATTTTGCTTGTCCTCTGTTAAATGCCCCTCTCTTGTTCATTTCTTCGGCTATATCTCGAATAGAAAGGTTTTTTCTTCTTAATTTAAGCATCTGTTTTAGGATGCCTTTTTCTAACTCATTTTCTTCTAAATGAATTCCATCGTTAGCTAATTTATAGCCAAAAGGTATATGTCCAACCCTCTCTTTTCTGGTCTTCTTCGCTTGAAGAGCGGCCTTCGTTCTTGCTTTAATAACCAATCTTTCGTATTCGCCAAAAGCATCAATCATTCTTCTCATTAAAATTGAAGAAGGATCATCGCTATCGGTTCCTTCTCCTGCCGCCGAAACAATCCGAGCACCTTTTCTCGTGATTGCAGCCTCAATCATTGCCAAGACCAACGGATCACGACCAAGACGATCTCTTTTAGCTACAACAAGAATGTCTCCACTTTTTAGAAGTGTAATAGCATTAAGCATCCCTGGTCGTTTGTCTAGAGATAAAGACCCACTTAAGCCTTCGTCCCTACAAAGCTCATGGATTTCGCATCCAATTTTCCTCGCGTATTCCTCGCAGGCGAATTTTTGAGCTTCTAAACCCAAGCCTGATTCTGCTTGCTGATCTGTGCTAACTCTCAGATAACCGATGACTTTCATGCCATTCTCTTTATTTTCTTGTATATTAATATATTTAAATGATATTTATAGCTATTTAAATAGTCAAGAAGAGATTTACAATGTTAGAAGACTGTCACGCCACCGCGGTGCCGTTACAAAATTATAGGCAGATGTAGATGAAAACTGCTACGATGCGGCAATTGAGAAAACGTAAGAGTTTTAGGTAAAGATGCAATTGTGTCAAAAGACCAGGAAAAATGGATAAAGAGGAAAATAAACTTTACATTGCATACACGGGATCAATAATTGTTCTTTTTTTTATAGTTATCCTGTTTGGGCTTGGGGGTGCAATCATAATCCAACATATAGGTGGATTGAAACTTTCTACTACAGGAGCGTGGATTGCTTGCATTGGATTTCTTATTTTTACTTGGTCTTGGGCTAGCCCAAATCCAATAATTGGGTGGGGAGCCATTGGTATTGATGTTCATCCAGAAGATAGCAGTAAAGTACTATGCCACAAGGAATGTAAGAAATATTCATTATGGAAACAACCAAACAGGCTAAAGTTTATGGTGGCTCTTGCAGTTTTATTTCTAGGTGGATTTTTAGATGCATTGGGACAAACATTTGAAATTTAACGAAGTGCCACTTCAGAAAACTTTAATACTTTAGGTAAAGGATACGATTATGGAAATTCTGGCCATTCTAAATCAGAAGGGTGGATCAGCCAAAACGACTACCGCTGTTAATTTGGCCAGCTCTTTAGCAGAAAAAAAACAAAGAGTCCTCCTTATTGATATTGACCCTCAAGGTTCGGCATCTAGCTGGCTTGGATATAGAAATCCATCAAAAGGACTATATACCTTATTTACAGAAAATGGGAGTATTTTAGATATTGTAACTAAAACAGGGGTTAATGGCTTAGACATTATAGTCTCATCTCCTTGGCTAGTAAGTGCAGATAAGGCATTGGCTGGGGAAGTTGGGGCTGAAACAATCTTGAAGAGAAACTTTGGTAATCTCAAAGAGAAGCCCTGGGATTATGTACTTATCGATTGCCCTCCAACGCTTGGGATTATGTCTTTAAACGCATTGACTGCTGCTCATAAAGTTTTGGTGCCATTGGAAACGCATATTATGGCTGTTCAAGGATTGGCTCAATTGCTTCATACAATCAATACAGTAAAAGACAGGTTAAACCCTGCGCTTGAGATTGATGGCATCCTCCCTTGTAGAGTGAATAAGCGCACAAGACTCTCACAAGATATCATTGCTGACTTGAGAAGGCGATTTAATGGACAGATATATCAAACGACAATAAGAGAAAGCGTGAAACTAGCTGAAGCCCCTTCTTTTGGAAAGCCTATTACAATTTATGATTCCAAAAGTTCTGGGGCGACGGATTATCGTAGTTTAGCCACTGAAATTATTAAACGTAGAAAAGGGAAGTAAATATGGCAAAAAGACAAACGATTGGAGAAAACCCATTAGATGGCCTATTCCAAACTGTAACAGAGAATAATGGAACTTCCGTAGCTGTTTTAGGAGAAGAACATCCTGTTTCTCAAAAAAAAGCAAAGTCTTCAAAAAAACAGCGCATTACTGTTCAGATTTCAGAAGACGTCATTGAACGCATAAAAAACGCTGTGTATTGGACTCCTGGTCTCACATTAGCAGCTCTAGCAGAAGAAGCTTTTACTAAAGCAGTTGATGTCCTAGAAGAGGAAAGAGAAGCTTCATTTCCTAAGAGGAAAGAAGAGCTTAAAACAGGGAGGCCTCTTTCTTAAACTTATTCTATGGATGCCCCATTTGTAATTAAGTATGACACTATATCTTCTCTTTTCATAAGTAATGCATATTGCAATGGGGTATAAGTTTCTTCATGGTTTTGACTGATTTTGAATGAAAGGCATGGTTTATTCCAATCAACTGTTTTTTCTCCAAGCATTTCAATAATATCAATACGATTTTTTGCTATCGCATCACCGATTAAATTTCTCTTAAAAGCGTGTGAAATTGCAACAATTCCACGTTTCGTGGTTAGGCAAGACTTTTTCATAATTAAAGCATTCGGGAAAATTTCTTTTATAAAATCCAAATCCTCTTCTCCATCAAAAACAAATCCAACATGTCTCATTTGATAGATATCTGCTCCTCTGCTTATTAAAAAAGGAATAAGTGGCTTCATATCATTCCAGAAGGCCAACTCGAGGGGGTTTTTCCCTTCTCTTGAACAACCTGACTTGCCTAACCCATTAATGTTAGTCCAAATTACTTCGGTTTCCAAACGAGTGCTGATATTTTTGGAATAGTATGCTAATATGAATGCAGGCACTAAATCATGTGCTATGATGGCATTGTGCACAGCAAAATCAAGTTTACCAGCATTGTTATATTTTGAAATTGCAGACAATAGCTCATACCCTTCTTCTCTTTTCGTATCAAGAAAAGCATTAACGATATCTTTTAAAAGATTTTCATCACCATTCTCTACAGCAAATTGAAGTAATTCAATAAGTTCATTGTTAGAAACAGAGCTAGAGTGAATCTCTTGTGTAAAGCAAAAGGAAATCAGCAATAAAAATATTAAGCACAAATTTTTCATAAAAACCTAATTATTATTAACAAAACGGGAGTATTTTATACATTTCTCATATTTTTTACTAAACATGCATTTACAGTGTTTATGATGTTTAATGTATATGAATAATTTAATTTAACGTATGCGTTTGAAGTAAATACGCTTTCGCCCATCTAAACAATAACGAGAGCGTTAGTTTGATGTGAAAAATAGCTCTTTGCGTTCTTCCATCCAATCTTTAGCTCTTTTTCTAGCTTCTTTAAAAATTGGAGCCATTCTTTCACTAAGAAGGCCATTAGCTCCATTCTCTTTAACCCACTGCTCGCATGTTTCATCTCCAGTAGCAGCACCTAAATACATCCACTTTATCCCTTCTTCTAAGTCTTGAACAACACCTTTGCCAAGCCTATATGCATCAGAAAGCAATAGCATGCAGAAAGACGACCCATTGTCTGCTCCTTTAAAAGCCCAAAACATACTTTTCTTAGTGTCTTCTTTAAGATAATAGTATCTGGCTAACAATTCGGATAAACATCTGGCAGTCTCAATGGAATCAGAAGCATCAAACTGTCCTACTAGAAATTTCAAGCCGTTACTCGTATATACTTGTTTTTGCTGTTCTGACAGATTCGTGAAATTATCTAGAAATTCCCGCGCTTTATTCTGGATTTCCTCTTCTTCTTTTTCTGTTAGATTGTCAAATTCATCAATTATGCCTTGCTCTTCTATCCAAGCGCACAACAAAACTGATCTATCAATATCAGAAAGCAATGGAGAAGATTCGTGGTTAACACGTACCTCATTAACACCTACTTCGGGTTTTTCAGTAACTTGGTATAAACAACATGAGCTCGCTATCAAAGCCAACACAAACATCAAAAATATACGATTTAGCATAAATACATCTTTTAACTTAAACGGGAGTATTTTATGCGTTTCTTGTATTTATAACAATAACCTTATTTTCAATGTTGAATTCTCTTGGCATTTTCCTAGTAAAGTTAGTGGCCTATAAATGAAATAATTTTTATTGCTCAATTGTTCTGCTGTCTTTCTTCCCATTCCGTTATACTTTGATCTAGCAAGAATGCAATACCAGTCTCCAAAACCCATGGAGCTGCTGCTTTACAAATCGGAAATGGAACCACATAAAGAAACCATCCAACAAGTGACATTGTCACTCCAACTGTCACTCGTAAAGGTAGCACAATCTCTTCGCCATTATCTTTGTCCTTGTGCTTTCCATGAGAACTTTTTACTGATGGACAGTTAATCAGATCAATCGCTCCATTTTGGAACATAATAGATTCTTCTTCAGCATTATAAGGAAAACCATTCTCAATACATGTAGCCATATACATGGCTTTGTGGTTGAAACGCTTTTCTTGTTTTTTGAATCGTTTGCGTATTTCTTTCATATACGCTTTGTCTATTGGCTGCCCTCTTGATTTCGCTGTTTTTTCGATCTGATCTAGATGGTAGTCAATATTAATCTTTTGTCCTGTATAGCACTCAATTTCACGTTTTATATCCCACATGACTTCTGTCAATTTACGGCTGTTTTTCTCAGCAAAATATTTCTTTGCATTTTCGATAAGGCTTTCAATCTTGAATCCAAAATTGATATCACTGAGGTTGATATTCGCTACAGGAGTTGCTTGAACAGGGGTTACAGTTGCAATAGTGAAAGCACCCAATGTACAACAAATAACAAAACGATTAATCGTACTATTTGAAATAATATTTGCCATAAAAGCCTTCTTTTAAATGATGTTGTGTAATTAATTCCATTTTGATCTAAAAATTTAATCAATCTAATCCACAAAGAAACGGAAAAAGCTAAGAGAATTACAGTAATGATAAGTATCGCAAGCCAACTCATCATTCCATCCTTTATCCCATCCATACGTCTTGAGCCATGTATTTTTTGCTTGAATAAGCAATCTAGTTGCTAAAGGGATTTATGTAAAATACATATTTTTTTAATAAACGGGAGTGTTTACAGTCTTTTTTGTTAAACATGTATTTGTGTCATTTATGGCATTTAATCTATAAATAATTTTAAAAGGAAGAATTCGAGATGCTACCTATGGCAAAGAGAAAAAGTAAAGATCCAGAGGAAATCTACTACCCAGTCCCAGTCAATTTCGCTCTAGAAAGAACAAGCAAACCTCCAGTCAATATGCTGTCATCAGAAAAATTATAAAAGGCGCAGTAAAAGGGGCGTACAAGCTCAAGAATCCAAATCAATATAACTATCATGGATATGCCATAAAACCAAAGGCTGTCGCCACACAAGAACAAATGGACATGATTATTCACTTGATTGAGTCATTACAGCCAGCCGATGCCATAGAAGCCGCACTGGCCAGCCAATTCGCCATCACCTACATCAGGGGTCTAGAAGAATCGTCGAAAGAATATTCCAACAACACATCAATGATGGAGCTTTTCGAGTTTGGGCATCAGGTTTTGGAAACGCTCAATAGATATAGAACCAAAGGAGCACAGTTGATTTCCGTGAATTACAACCACAACCAAGGCCAAATCAACAATATCAAAATCGTGGATGGCGAAAAACAACATGAAACTATAGAGGTGAGTCATAAATAGTTGGGATTGGTACGACCATGAAAAGATTAAGAAATTTAACGAAAAACGCTCTGTTCAGATGCGAAACTTGGTAAAAAAGATCAGCAAAGCAAAGGCAAAAGGCAACGAGCAAGAGATAAAGAAGGCTTATTCAAATCTCATCAAACATCAGAAGCAAGAAGAGACCTATAGGAAAAAAGCAGAAGAAGTCGGCCATTGCTGAGTTTAATGGCATGGCGTTCCCTTAAAAAAAGGCATATCCCCCATGAAAGAGATCACAATTCCTAAGAAACTTGCGCCATTAATCCAGGCTTTTTCCGCCGATGAACGATCAGCTAGAACGCTCATTATGGAGGCCGCAAAGACAATCTATACCACACAAGAATCTTATGGAGTAAGTAGCTGCTCTATTTCAAATGATGAGATTGAAGGGGTCATCGCCTTGATGAAAGGGATTTGTCCAAAAGACACAATAGAAATGATCTACGGCGCACAAATTGTCACTAGCCATCTTCTTGGGATCAAACTCCTTGCTAGTGGCTTCCCTACAGATCAAGCATTAGGATTGAAGCTTCTAAGATTCTGCAATGAAGCAATGAGCCAATTACAAAAGAAACGATCTGGGGGATCAACGCAAAACATCATAGTGAATTACAACTACAATGGACAAGGGCCAGCTCTTATGCAAACCGTTATCCCAACCAAGGACACATCATGCCAATAATAGGAATTAGGCCATGCGGAGCCAAATGCCGCACTAAAAACGGCGATCCATGTATGCAGCCAGCCATGAGAGAAAGTAACCGATGCCGCATGCATTTTGGGCACGCTAGAAAGCTTAAAACTCATGGGAGGCTAACCATCCAGGCTGAAGAAGAAAGAAAGCAACAGAGAGCTTTACTCAAAGAAATGAAGGCGGTTTCTCAAAATCTTGAAAGGATGTGTCATGCAATATAAGACCAAGAAGGATAAGGTAAAACATGAGATCAGATTAGAGAAAGAGGCGGACGAAGGAAATGAAAGCATAGAATCTCTTAGAGCCAAAATGGATAACATCAAAGAAAATCCAGAGGAAGGACTTCAAGCAGCCATTGAAGTGCTAAGAAGATTCGGACACAGAAGAGGTTGGACTTCACGGTGATACGCAAATGTGACAAGGCACTATTTGATGACCTAAAAGCCTGTGGTCGCACAAAGAGCGCATTCTCTGTTAACGAATTCCTCAAGAAGAAAGGCATTCAAATCAATGAATTTGAGAATATAGCCAACAGCAGCAAGAAGTTCATGAAGATATGGGGACAAGTAGAATCTCAGACTTGGGATAATCTTATCAATGCTTTATTCACAAAGAGCCTGCCAAGAGCAAAAATAGCCAAATACATCAAGGAGTCCGATATCTGCCAAAACAGAGACCCTGAAGATGTAATGCGTGAATTGGAAGGCGCACAAATAAAACTTGAACTTCATCTAACAGCTATGGGCGACACAGAGTCATTAAGGAAATACGGACGAATTGGCTGCACTACCAATCAGACAGAGGCACTAATGCTTTGCAGCTTGGAACGTGGCATGATTACTAAAAAGGAATATGAAGAGATAATGGCAACCCATGATGATGACGAAGATTAAGGTTTTCGGCCACTTCACATGCGCACGCACGATCCCCCCATCTAAAAGAACCTTGTCTATCAATGGAACCGCCTCTTTAAGAAGGAAGGGGGTACACTACTTAATAGAACCGTTACCTTGGCATAAAAATGAAAAAGCCTAAGAAGAAAGAGAAGCCTGAATCTGAAAAAAAATTTCCGCAAAAAAAAGATGACTTTGATGATTTAAGCGAAAAAGCCTGTGCTGGATACACGATCTCTGATGCTTTTATTGGCAAAGCATGGGAATAGAGGATATGAGTTAGAAGAAATTGATGCTTTTATTGCGAAATACCGTTGAAGTATTTCATGTGTTTTTCTCTCTGAAGAGAAGGAAAAGTTAAGCAACCTTAACCAAAAAATTTAAAATGTAATGGATTAGGACATTCTTTGATGAATAGAAGTCTTCTTAAAGGATATCCGCCCCGCCTAAAGCGGGGGCGGTATCCGCTAAATAACGGTATCCGTTACCGTTACCGTTACCGTTGAAAGAATTTGGAAATTTCTCCTCTAAAGCAGAAAAAAGTTAAGCAACCTTCAAGAGGAGAGTTAAGCAACCTTAAGATGTTTGGGAGATTTTCTTTCTATTTGCTGCTGATTTTTTGCCCTTCTCCGAATTTATCAATCTCTGCTCTCCCTGATAAAGGAGAAAATTTTCCACTTTTCTATAGTAAGAGGTAAGTTTGTACTCTTCTTCTTGTCTGTCTAAAAACCAATTGATGAGATCAGGTTGGCTCCAGTGATGTATGATTTCTTGAATTTTTTGCGGATTGATTCCTGATTCTATAGCCATCTGTTCCCATCTTTCCTTTGAAATGCGTACAGACCCATCCTTTGCTAATCTATCCGATTGATTGGCAAATTCCTCAAAGACTAATAACTGTAAGTGAGCTTGATTTGCATATGTGTTCTTTGACCCATAAAACGGAGGGAAATCTCCAATAGGAATAAGTCTTCTTGCGTTGTTCGGTAATCTAAAAACATAATTAGGTAGGAGCATATCCCCTAATATGATGTTTATCTTTGAAGGCTCTGAATTTCTATACTTTTCTAGAACTCTAAGGGTAATCATATTGCCACGTGTGCCGTCTGGAAAGTTAAAATATCCGTGGGCTTGGGCATGAAGAATGTCTCTTATTTTTGCAATATCATGTTCCGAATTACATTTACAAAGTTCACTAATTTTACTGTATCCGCCATCTATTTCTATTAACCTAGGATCTGAACTGTTTGCTGCCCAATTTTCAAATCCCGTTTGTATTTGCCATCTTACTATTTTGTGTCCTGTTAGAGTGCTAAGGTGTTTTATGCCGTTTTTGAAGACAGAGAACATATTAGCGTCTATTACTGGAGCTGATAATATGGGTACACCTTCTTTATCCAGCAGATAACAGTTTCATTTTCATGAACAAAACTTTTTTTGTTTTTTGGATTTAAGATTGGTTTTATTATTTCAATAATAGGTGAAGTAATTGCAGGAACTTGTTTGGATTGTCTGTTCCATATGTGGTTGCATCTATCTTCCCATAATGATTGTCCTAATAGGAATAGAGAAATATTAATTGGATCTTCTTTAGTTACCCATAATCCCCAAACATCTTTTCTATATGAATTAGGATATCCTTCGTTTTTATAAAACTTAAAGATCTCCTCACTATTTTTTTTAACATCTGACGCTAATTTTTTTCCTTTTGATCCTATGCTTTTTAAATATGCAATGAATTCAAAGTCAGCTTGGAGAATGTATACTGCTCCCCGTTAAGAGAAAAGGGTGAGTTATGGAATAATAAGCTGTCACACTAAAGGAGAAATCGTGATGGCAAAGAGACAATGGACACCTGAGGTGAAAGCAAAGATTGTCTTGGAAGGTCTTTCAGGGAAAC
>JBPQHD010000012.1:0-3136 GCA_051384485.1 Parachlamydiaceae bacterium | reverse complement strand
CGGTTTCCCTGAAAGACCTTCCAAGACAATCTTTGCTTTCACCTCAGGTGTCCATTGTCTCTTTGCCATCACGATTTCTCCTTTAGTGTGACAGCTTATTATTCCATAACTCACCCTTTTCTCTTAACGGGGAGCAGTATAGACGCCATCGTGTGGTGATCCATTAATGTTTTTATAACTATAAATTCGGATTATGAAATTACACAATTTTGCTTTAGCTAATCTTCATGGGCTTTACAAAATATCCTAACCTTCGATAATGTGTTCTTATCGAAGGTTAGGGTATTCATTAAAAAATCCATGAAAAATTCAAAAATGAATAAATTTCTTAAAGCGATTCCTATGTTGCATCCTTTTATAAAGACACTGTACCTGGCGGCTATTTCTATTGACTTACATCCCTTTCTATTTATATGAGAAATTTCAGATGAACAGGAATACAAATTATCCCGAACGGTTAGAATTAAATTTGAAAATCTTAGGTAGGTTATATGGAAATAGCTAGTGACGTAACACCTATTCTATCTGATCTTGCTAAGAACACAGATGCGTTAGAACAGCTAGTTTATGCATCAAAATTAGCTACTGAATTTGCAAAAAATTCGAGATCTACAAACACAATCAAAAATTATGCTTCTGATTGGAGAGATTTTGATTCGTGGTGTCAAAAAAGTAAATTGTTATCTTTACCTGCAGACCCTCGATCTGTTGCCTGCTATTTAGCAGATCGAGCATCGCAACCATTCATAGATCCTACAGGAAATTTTCAATCTCCTTTAAAAACTTCTACTTTAGCAAGAAGATTAAGTGCGATCAGCCAAGCCCATCAAATTGCCGGCATAAGTTTTGATCGAAGACATCCGTCTATTCAAGAAACATGGAAGGGCATAAAAAATATTCTTGGAACAGCCCAAAAAGCAAAAGAACCTATTTTAATCGAGGACTTAAGAAAAATTATTGATTCAATTCGAACGGTGAAAGATGGAAAAGATTATTTAATAGGATTTAGAGACAGAGCTTTGATCCTTCTTGGGTTTGCAGGTGCTTTTCGTAGATCTGAGCTCGTCTCTCTTAAAGTTGAAGATTTAAAATTGGTTAGAGATGGTTTCATTGTAAAAATCAGACGATCAAAAACAGACCAGAGTGGTGAAGGTAGAGAAATTGCTATTCCCTATGGAGCCAATCCTAGCACATGCCCTGTTAGAGCTTTACAAGATTGGATTAGCATTGGAAGCTTACAAACTGGCTCTATTTTCCTTCCTATTAATAGACATGGCCAAAAAGCTGAAAGAGCTTTGACTTCACATGCAGTTGCTGTAATCATTAAAAAATATATCCTTAATAAGGACATTGTTTCTGAATTTTCAGGACATAGCTTAAGAGCTGGATTTGCTACAACAGCGGCAATGGCAGGCGTGCAAGAGTATGCGATAATGAAACAAACCGGTCACAGAAGATCAGATACTTTAAAAAAGTACATTCGAGCTAGAGATCTTTGGAGAGATAACCCTGCCTCTAAGGTTGGATTGTAAGGAATATTAGTACTTATTTCTTACAAAACTCCCGGTCATCTTCTAAAATATGCTGAGGCTATGTGAATAGAAATAGTAAAATTTGGTTAAAAGGCATGGTTTTACGACACTTTTCTCTTTATTTTGTCGTAAGCAGTATTCCTTGTAGGTTTAGGCGACATTTTTGCGACATCCTATGTGACCTAATTTTCTTAATTGTGTCGATTAGCAATTCTTGGTCGATAAAATCCTTTGTCTACAACTTCTAATAACCTTAAGGCTGCATGGCTAGGGACACGAGCTCCTGATTCCCATGATTGGACGGTTTTAATACTGACATTCAAAACTTTTGCAAAGATTCCTTGCGAGTAGTGATTTTGCTCTCTAATTCTTTTGATATCTTCAGCCCTGTATTCAGCAGGAGGTTCAGGCATTTCAATAATTTCCGATTTAAGAGTAATCTTTCCTTCTGCGTGGGCTAGGGCTTCCTCCAGACCTTTTTTAAGACCTTTAAACAACCTACTCATTTCTTATCCTCCTTTTAATAGAATCTGCCAACTGCTTCAATTCAGCTTTTTCGTTCTGAGAAAGATTTTCCCGTTCATTTTTTGCATAAATGAAAAGCAGAAATAAAATTAACCGATCTTCGATATATAAATAGCAAATTCGAAAGCCACCGCTTTTACCTTTGGTGGCAGATTTTAAGCGAACCTTCCGTATCCCTCCAGTTCCAGGAATCATATCTCCCTGCTCTGGATTTTCTACTAAGCTTTTCTTAAAATCTTCAAAATCTTCTTTTTTGAGTTTTCTCCTTGATATAAGCTTTTCAATCGTATCTTCAAAATCTCGTGTCTGTATCAGTTGGCATTTCATATCTCTATATGTACTACATAGTAGTATGTTTTGTCAAGATCTTAGTTTTTTGCAGTGCCTTTTCTTCTTCAGAGTATTGATTAATTTTTACTCAACGCATTGAGTAAAATTCAAACGTAACATCAAATCACTATAGGGAGGAGGAAAAATATGTCATAAATGTACGGTTTCTTATTTGAATATTTTTTTATATTGCCCGAAACTATTGGTCTTTGTCTTTATTGAAAATTAAATATTTGAGCGGGAGATCGTGACGAGATATTTCCCTTGGAAAAACTGAAATTTCTCTTGGAGAATATAAGGTCAAAATTTTTGATCGAGAACGTTGCATTATTGATGCTTTTCGCTATCTTAGCAAAGAGATCGCAATCAGGGCGCTGCAAAGATATTTTCAGAGCACTTCCTGTAAGACAGATCACAAAAAATTAGGCGCTTACGCAAAAAAATTAAGAATTGATATCACTTTTTACATTTTATCTTGTACAACATAACACCAGTAAATAATGTTATTTTACTTCTAGGGGGAATAAAAATGGACAAGATAATGACATCCGCAAAGCAAAAAACAATATCCAAAAAGCAAAAGAAAATGCAAAAAAACGAATTAGCCTTTGAAGATTTTGAAGGAATTGGAGAAGAGCAAACCCCTTTAGCTTATCTTACAAATCCAGATAATATCGGAAGAGTTATCATAGAATGTTTAGAAAATAATGATCCCGAAGGTGTTATGGAAGCCATTGCTATTTATCTCG
>JBPQHD010000011.1:0-198140 GCA_051384485.1 Parachlamydiaceae bacterium | reverse complement strand
TTTTTTTTAATTCTAGAGTAAGATCTCCGATGGTTTCTTTCAGCTTTTGATTTTGCTTCCTTAGACGTTCCTCCCGGCTATTTATTTGCCTAGCTTCAAACGCTTTATGGCTATTTTGTAAGAATTGATCTTTCCAGAGGTAATAGAGAGAAGGGCTTATCTTGTGGTCATTGCATATTTGGGTAATCGGTTTCCCTGAAAGACCTTCCAAGACAATCTTTGCTTTCACCTCAGGTGTCCATTGTATCTTTGCCATCACGATTTCTCCTTTAGTGTGACAGCTTATTATTCCATAACTCACCCTTTTCTCTTAACGGGGAGCAGTATATCATCAATTTGTTGATCAAGCCTGGAACAAATCGAAATTTAAGAAATCATTACGAACTTACCCCTCCTTTGCCAGATTTTTTTTGAAAACATAATTCGTTGAATTCCAACGATAAATAAGCCTACGCGTCAATAAATTGGCGTTTCATCATCATGTTTAGAAGTTGCTCAATTAATGATCCGAGGCTTTAGTACACTTTTCATAATGATCGCTACAACCTGTCAGGAAATGAACAACATCAACAGCTATAGCTATAGCTTTTTATAAAGTTCATAGTTTGCCTGTCCCACTTTCCAAATGGCATATCTTTGCAAAGTCAACGTCTAGTCGTTACATTACACTTCAACAGTTATATTGTGCTTTGCTGAAAGCATAGCTTTTAGCTAATCGATTAAATTTAGCATCGTAGACTTCAAGACGAGACAGTTGTCTTTCTTTATACTGACAAAAAAAGTAAAATAGCAAATCTAAGTTATGGCTAGATAAATCACAGAATTGTAAAAAAAGTTTATACCTTAAATTTTTGTCAAAATAAAGATAAGGGTGACTTAATAATGACAGTAAATCATACCAAAGAGGCCCTATACCACTAAAATCCCAATCGATCACATATGGGGCTTCATGCAAAACCATAATATTCTCAGGGTGCAAATCACCATGAATTAGGCAATTTTGACATAACTGGGTTTCAGTTTTTAAAATGCTTAGAATTTTAGGTGGAAAAATATGATATTCAGAGGGTATACATGCTGGAGTTAAATCCGAGCAAGAGACATTAGGCAAAGCTAACAAACTTTGACAAATTTCATATTGCTTCAAACAATCTGTTATATCACTTAGATGGATATCCCCTAGAAAGGTTGTTTGTAGTCCATAACTGTCTCGAGAACCCTTAAAGAATTGAATGGGAAGGACTGGATATCTACCAAGGTTAACTATTTTCGAAAGTCTTTCTAATTGTACAGGAGATGTCGTAACTGAATAAATTTGTATAAATTCGATTTTTCCGTTTTTCTTCTCTATTATCCCTTGTTTACCGGATAATTTATTTGGATTACTTATAAAAGCCCATGATGATGGCAGTTTAGTAACTAAAAAAGCTGGAATAACAACAAATGCTGTAAAGAAAGCAAAAACGATATTTCCCTTTTCAGGATTTTCATAGACATAAGAAAGAAAATATTGCAATAAGGAAGAACAAGCTATACTTAATGAATACATTATAGCAGTATTAGTGCTTAAAGAACGCTTAAATGGAAAAGCATTAACCATTTCTGCACTTAACAGGGGTTTATAACAACCTTTGAACAGATTAATGACCATAAAACCAATGATTACACTAATCACGTTTTCTGATCCCATAAGGGCATAAGATAGGATGAGCAGAATGCTTAAGACTAAAAATTCATAATTGCCAGGAAATTTTTTAGTGACATATTCATAAAAAAACTTGGCACCAGAAGAAGAAAATAAATTGCCTAAAGCTAAGATACAGCCTATGTAAATAATTTGTTTTGTTTGAATAATAGAAAATAATTGAGACTGAATTGATTTTTGATTAATGGATAAACCTAATCCAAAAAGAACGGAACAAGTAAAGAGAAATAAATAATATTTATCTTTCAGCATAAAGAGGCATGATTTTTTCATGTCTTCTTTAGCGCATGCAAAAATATTTTTATTTTCTTTTCTCCTAGATATGCATTTTTCAGGCATTAATCTCAGAAAATAAGCTGATATTAAAAAGTTTACTATCTGCAAGCAGAAAGGAAGAAATTTATTTATAGTAAATGCTATTGATGAAAAAACTATTATAATAGAAGTCAGTTTGTAAAATGAATTTTGAAGTTTAAAGTTATATTCTTTAAAAGCAGAATCTTCTTGAAACTGCTGTTTCATAAATACAATGCTAGCACTTGTGCATAAACATTGCGCTAAGTAAATACATATCAAATAAAAATGATACCCAATTACATGCTTTATCAAGATTAGCGATACGCAAGAAAGTACTTGAAGAGCAAGACATAAATAAAGATTGTTCTTTACCCCCCATCTATCTGCTATTACCCCACATGGGATTTGAAAACTAATAGAGATAGTCCAATAGAAAGCAGAAATTCGGAGAATTTCTTCTAATGTGAGGTGATAGCTACTTTGCAAATAAAGATAAAGAATGGGAGTAATAAATGCAGTAGATTGTGAAATCTAAAATATTTTAAAATTTCGCCAAAGTAGTTTGTCAAACTTATCTTGCGACATACATCATTAAGATTTGTTAAAATACGATTTTTTATCTAATATATACTGTTCAAAATCTTCTTCATAGCCGCGATTATCCCTTTTTCTAATGGAGCAAACAAACTCAAAATTTAACTTATTTAAAACTCTTCCTGATGCAGGATTTCTTCGAAAGTGTTCTGCTTCTATTTTTTCTAAACCTAAATTCTTAAAACCAAAGTCAATAATAGCTCTTCCAGCCTCTGCCGCAAATCCCTTTCCCCAATAGGGTTTGGCAATCCAATAGCTTAATCGGGCTTGTTTTTGATTGCGACGTAACTGGATCGATCCTATTAACTGACCATTATCACTAGAAGCAATAATCCAAGAAATGGCAGGAGACAAGGAATTATCTTTTACATGCTTATCTACCCATTTCCTAGCTTCTTCAACTTCATACGGATAAGGAATGGATCCATTCATCATTTCTACCACTTCATATTGACCTGCAAACAAAGCAATATCCTCTACATCTTGTTCCCTTGCGTTTCGCAAATGCAATCTTGATGTTGTTAGTTCGATCCCTAATTCTTTATTTTTTGAGTAAATCATAGATGAGTAAGAAAATTGACTAACTTCTTCCATAGTAATACCTTTAAATCTTGAGTGAGAAAATATACTTTAAAGAATAGTTTTCTTCAATAAATTTAAAAATTTTATTATCAATAACTATGTGATCCTTCAACAAAAGTAACAAGAATATAAGAAGCGCTAAAAGGAAATCACACGAGAGGTGGAAGCCCACCTTGATGCGAATGAAACTTGCCTCCTAACGATCAAAATCGTAGTAGATTTGGAACGAAGATCAAAAGCAATCTAGTTGAGTTTGAATCTGGATGAAAGACGAGAATTGTTGAATTTGGTTTTTTCGAACTTGAAATTAAGAGAGAAAAGATTGCTTGTGACACTGCGCGAGCCGTTTTTCACTACTCATGGCAGTATCACATCAAACAATGTGTCTCCGGATGAAGGATTCGAACCTACGACCAATGGATTAACAGTCCACTGCTCTACCGCTGAGCTAATCCGGAATAAGTTGAAATTCTATTCTTTTTGAGGAATTTTCCGCAAGAATTTTTCTAGCAAAATGCTAGGAAAGGAGCGGGGAACCCGCTCCTGGAACAAATAGGTGTTGTTCTTAGAAATCCATACCAGCATGGCTGTGGCTTGGCGCTGCAGGCTTCTCTTCAGCAACAACAGCTTCTGTCGTTAGCAACATTGCAGCTACTGAGACAGCATTTTCTAAAGCGCTGCGTGAGACTTTGGCTGGATCTAAAATACCCGCCTTGACCATGTCTACATACTCACCAGTCAAAGCATTATATCCTTTTTGACCACCGCTTTTTTCTACTTCAAGCAGTATGACGTAGCCTTCTTGGCCAGCATTTTCAGCAATTTGACGTAGTGGCGCGCTTAGTGCACGAGCAATAATCATTGCACCTGTCTTTTCATCACCATGTAAGCTTTCTGCTAGCGTTTTAACCACTGGGATACAGGAAACAAAAGCAACTCCACCGCCTGGTAAGATGCCTTCCTCAACGGCAGCAGCTGTTGCATGCTGAGCATCTTCTACACGGTCTTTTTTCTCCTTCATTTCAACCTCAGTAGCAGCCCCAACACGGATGACACCTACGCCACCAGCAAGCTTAGCAAGGCGCTCTTGCAATTTCTCGCGATCGTAATCGGAATCTGTTTCTTCGATCTGACGTTTAATAAGAGCGACTTGTTCGGCAATTTTCTTTTTATCGCCAGCCCCTTCAACAATGGTTGTATCCTCTTTCTTAACAACCACTTTTTTAGCTTTTCCAAGCATGTCCAAGGTTGCTTTTTCAAGATTCATGCCTAGCTCTTCGCTAATCACCTGACCACCTGTTAAGACGGCGATGTCCTGCAAAATTGCTTTACGCCGATCGCCAAAGCCGGGAGCTTTTACAGCACATACTTTTAAGCCAACACGTAAACGGTTGACGACTAAAGTTGCTAAAGCTTCACCTTCAATATCTTCAGCAATGATAAGTAGTGGTTTACCTGTTTCTGCAACTGCTTGTAAAACAGGAATTAGCTCTTTTACTGCAGAAACTTTCTTTTCATTGATTAAGATAAAGGCGTCGTCTAAAACACATTCTTGTGTTTCTGGGTTGGTCATAAAATAAGGAGATAAGTAACCGCGATCAAAGTTCATCCCTTCAACAACATCTAGTGTGGTTTCAAAACCCTTAGCTTCCTCTACGGTAATTGTGCCGTCTTTTCCAACGCGCTCCATCGCTTTAGCGATAATCTCACCGATTTCAGAGTCGTTGTTTGCTGAAATTGTTGCAACTTGTGCGATTTCTTGTTGTGTCTCCACCTTCTTAGCACGTTTAGCTAACTCTCCCACAACAGACTTTAGCGCTTTTTCCATCCCACGCTTTAAGTCCATAGGATTTGCACCAGCAGCAACATTGCGAAGACCTTCGCTATAAATAGCCTCTGCTAAAACGGTCGCTGTTGTAGTCCCGTCTCCAGCTTTATCAGCTGTTTTGCTCGCAACTTCCTTGACCATTTGAGCTCCCATGTTCTCAAACTTGTCTTCGAGCTCAATTTCTTTAGCTACGGTAACACCATCTTTAGTAATGTGGGGGGTGCCATAAGTTTTGTCAATGATAACATTACGTCCCTTCGGGCCTAAGGTCACCTTAACAGCATCAGCAAGTGTGCTTACCCCTTTTAAGATTTTTTGACGTGCATCTTCTTTAAATTTAATGTTTTTTGCAGCCATGTTCGATCTCCTTAGGTTAATTGTTTTCTACGATCGCAATGATATCGTCAGAACGTAGAATGACATATTCTTTATCTTCCAATGTAATTTCTTGCCCGGAGTATTTCTCCATCAAGATAACGTCACCAACCTGTACTGGCATAGGTGTCAAGTTGCCATTTTTATCTTTTTTCCCTGTTCCAACCGCAACAACTTCTGCTTGCTCCTGTTTTTTCTTTGCTGTGTCTGGAAGAATGATACCGCCTTTTAGTTTTTCATCAGCTTCTAGGCGGCGGACAAGAACGCGGTTGCCCAATGGACGAAACTTGGGCGTCTGTTGATTTTTTTCTGTCTTGGCTTGATTCATTTGTGCTTGAGCCATAGATTTCTCCTTTGTATGTTCTTTCTAATCAAGTTAAAAACATAATCGTTAGGTCGTTTTTTTTCAACACTAACTTAGCAGATATGGGTTTTAAGTGCTAAATTTATCTCGTAAGCTCCTCTAGTTCTGTTACAAGATGATCGAATTTGTCGATTGCAGAGAGAACCGGGATGGGAGTTCGCATATCAATGCCTGCTTTTAAAAGAAGGTCGATTGGATACAAACTCGAACCACTTTTCAAGAAAGAAAGGTAGTCTTCTCTTTCCTTATCCCTGCCTTTTTTTACTTTGTCTGCAAGAGCAAGGGCTGCACTGATGCCCGTTGCATATTGGAAGACGTAAAAATTGTAGTAGAAGTGAGGAATGCGAGCCCACTCTATTTCAATCTCGGGATCGCACTCAACTGAGGGGCCGAAATAAAATTCATTCAATCGCTTGTACTCTTCATCGAGTAGCTTAGGGGTTAAAGGAATTCCTTTCTCGGCATATTCATGGATTTTAAGCTCAAATTCGGCAAACATGGTTTGTCTAAATAAGGTCGCTCTTATGTCTTCTATTTTTTGATTAATAAGGTAGATTTTTTCTTCTTTTGATTGCGCTCTTTGGAGAAGAGCCTGCATGAGGAGCTCTTCATTGAAAGTCGAGGCAATTTCAGCTAAAAAGATAGGGTAATCAGCGTATTGATACGGTTGGTTAGAATGGCTCAGATAGCTATGCATGCTATGACCAACCTCATGAGCTAAAGTAAAGACATCTCTAATAATGTCCTTATAATTCATGAGGATGTATGGCATGCTATCGTAGCAGCCACTCGAATAAGCTCCTGATCTTTTGTTTTTGTTTTCAAAACGATCAACCCAACGCTGATTTTGAAGCCCTTCGCGTAGCGTGTCTTGATAAGCCTTGCCAAGGGGAGCTGTTGATTCGATCACTAACTCTTCAGCCTCTTTGTAGGGTAGCTTCATATCAAAGTCTGCCATGAGAGGGACGTATAGATCGTACATATGCAATTTTGGCAAGTTTAACAACTTGGTCCTTAAGTTCATGTAGCGATGGTGTGAATGAATTTTTTCGTGAACGGCATCAATAAGCGTAAAATAAACTTTTGGATCAATATGGTTGGGGAAAAGGGCAGCTTCTAAGCATGAGTTAAATTTTCTTGCTTTTGCTTGAAAAAGATGGGCTTGGACTTGTCCTTCTAGCAATTCACACAGTGTGTTTTTAAAAGAAATATATTTTCCGTGATAGGTTTTAAACGCGTTTTCACGTAGCTTTCGATCATGTGAGCGCAAGTAAATAGCATATTTTCCATGAGTAAGTTCTAGATCTTTTCCCTCGCTGTCTTTAACCCGATCAAACACAAAGTCGGCATCGTTAATAGCGCTAAAGGCCTTATGAGGGGCGCTTAGGGCTCGTAAAGATTGTGCCATTAATTCCTCTTGATCAGCGCTGAGTGTATGGGGCTTGTAGGCAAAAATTTTCTTTAAGTAAAACTGATAGTCAGCAAGGATAGGCGAGGTTAAGTAGCTTTGAATGGTTTCTTCAGGCAAAGAAAGGAGTTCTGGCTGAAACCAAGCTGTAGTGCTTTGTAGTTCATAAATTGCCATTCTAGCCACATTGTAGGCGGCTTTGTTTTCATCAACGGTGATCTCTTCATCATGGCGAAGGTGGGCGTAAGTAAATAAAGTTGAAAGCTTGCGTTCATAGTTTAAAATAGCCTCTAGAGCCTGCTTTAGTGTCTCTGGTCCCTCACCCAATTTTCCCTTGTACTTAGAGATCTGCATAAGAGGGTTTTCATGTTCCTTAGATGTAAATTTAGAAAACTCCATTTGCCAATCAGCAATGGAGGGGAAAAGAGCTTCAACATTCCATTTGTCTTCTATAGCTGTTTCAGAACGGTTTGTGGCCATAAATCCTCGAAGTTTACCTGGTTAATTAGAAACACAAAATCGTCATTTTTTTCTTTAAAACGATGATCTCAAAAAGTTTTAGTGTAGCCAGATCTTCTTTTTCTAGCTATTTTTAAAGGAATTTGCGTATAACAGTAAAAAAAATATTTACTGATTAATCGTTACTAGCGTATGCCATTAGGAAAAGGTTTTTATTTATGGCACAATGTTTAAAAGATTTAGAAACCGTAAAAGGTGTATTTATTGTTAGGAATGATCGAGGCTTACATACTCGACCTTCTACTGAATTAGTCAAGTGTGCATCAGGTTATCGCGCTGATATTAAGTTAATCTATCAAAAGATGGAGGTTAATGCTAAGTCATTACTTGGTATTTTGATGCTTGCAGCTTCTAGAGGATCACGCATTCGTGTGGAAGCGACAGGCGCAGATGCACAAGCAGCTGTCGATGCTATCTTAGATTTGGCAACAAATAAATTTAATATCAAATACTAGCGACTATTCTTCTACTGGAATTGTTTTTTCCAATACCTCTTTCGTGCAGTAGACAGGTGCATTGTTCATGAGTGCTAGAGCAATACAATCACTGGGACGAGCGTCAATTTCGACAATGTTAATTAAGTTTTCTTTGGTAAGCTCAAGGAACAGCCTTGCAAAATAAATGGTATCTTGAAGATCAGTGATAACGACTTGTTTAATAGTGATCTCGAATCCCTTGAATATCATTGAGATGAGATCATGGGTGAGGGGGCGCTGCTTTTCAGCACCTGTTAGATAGAGTTGAAGAGTTCTTCCTATACTTGGATCTGTGTAAATGGCAAATCGCTTCTCAGGTGACGAGAGGACAACAACGGTGTAGGTTCGTGTTTGCATGATTTTGTCAAAGTTTAATTGTATTAATTCAGAAATCATTATTTACACCAACTGTTTTAACGTTTAGCGCACTTGGACTGTGCCATTTTGGTAACCGATAATGACACGACCTGCGACTCCAATAAAGAATCCTGTATCAACAATTCCAGGAATTGCTTTAAGCTTTTTCTCAACTTCTACAGGTTGATCAATAGCATTTTTGAAATAAATATCATAAATATAATTACCATTATCGGTGATAAAGCGCTTACCTTCGGCTGTGTTTCTTAACTTTCCGGTAAAACCCTTTTGGTTTAAATGATGGATGGTAGCGCTAAAACCAAAGGGGACCATTTCTACGGGAAGGGGAAATGAACCTATTTGGGAAACCAGTTTTTCCTCATCAACGATGATAAGCATTTCACGACTCATGTAGGCGACAATCTTTTCTCTTACAAGGGCTCCCCCTCCTCCTTTAATCATATTTTTTTTCTCATCAATTTCATCGGCGCCATCAATGTCCATATCAATCTGCTGAATATCTTGAGGATTGATGATCTTAATGCCTCCCAACTCAGCTAGCCGCTGAGAGTTTTGAGACGTTGCAACTGCTTTAATGTTAAGTTGCTCGGATTGGCATCTTTTGCCTAAAAACTCGATAAAGTAGGCTGTAGTCGTGCCTGACCCAAGGCCGATCACCATACCATCTTTAATTAACGATACAGCGTATTGGGCTGCTACTTGCTTTGCTAAATTTTTTTGTGCATTATTCATTTTTCTAGGATTAATTCTTTTTTTTAGAGTATCTTTGTCAAATATAATATTAAATTTATGGTATCCATGGCAATCACCCGTGATCAACTTTTTAAATACCTGAATGAAATTTATCAATCTTCTTTTTTCATCGATTTTTGTCCAAATGGCTTACAAATCGAAGGTGCAACAGAAATATTTAGAATCGCAACGGCTATTTCTGCTAGCTTAGAAACAATTCATCAAGCCGTCGATGCGAATGTACAGGCGCTCATTGTCCATCACGGAATGTTCTGGAATCGCGATCCCTACCCCATTACTGGCGTTAAACGAAATAAAGTTGCGTGTCTTTTAAAAAATAATATTTCACTATTTGCCTATCACTTGCCAATGGATGCACACCAACAGATTGGTAATAATTGGAAAGCTGCCTGTGATTTAGGGTTAAGCGATCTAGAGCCTTTTTATAAGAGCAATGGAAATTACATCGGTGTAAAGGGGTCTATCAAACCTCTTCCAAGAGATGAGTGGCAGAAACAACTTGAAGAATATTACAGACATTCAGCTGCTGCAGCCTTGGGGGGTAACGAAATGATCTCTTCCGTAGGAATCATATCAGGCGGGGCTTATAGACAAATCAGCGAGGCTGCAGACGAAAACTTGGACGCATTTGTGACGGGTAATTTTGATGAGCCTGCTTGGCATCTTGCTTTTGAGGAGAGAATTAATTTTTATGCTATGGGCCATGCTGCCACAGAGAGAGTAGGGCCACTAGCACTAGCAAAGCATTTAACGGAGCAGCTTCATGTGGAGTGTCTGTTCCTAGATGACCAAAATCCTTTTTAACTACAGAGTGTTTTGGGATTCTAGTAACTTTTTCATTTTAAGGATAAAAGGACTTTTGACCGTGGCAAGGCTAATGTTGCGATCTTTTAAAGAGTCATTTTCAGGATGATGCTTTTTAATCTCTTTGCGAAGTCGAAGGCTAATATTTTTTAGAGAACCTGGGGTGAAGTTTCTCTTTTCATCCCTGATTTTTTGCTTTAACTTTTCTCGTGCTCTTTGGATTTTTGCACTTTCCTTAGCCTTTTTAACCATATAACCCTCGCCAGTTACTGTGATTTAGGGCTGATTGACGTCTAATCTTATCCTAATGATTTTGGTTTATTTTTTAAAGAATGTAATTAACGTCAATTGACAGAAATAGTTTTTAAATGGAAGATAGTCTCACTCTTATTAAGGATTATTATGAAAAATGTTGTGAAAATATTAAAAGAACGTGGATTTATTGATGCGACTACAAGCGACGACATTGAAAGACTGGTTGAACAACCCATATGTGTGTACTGCGGCTTTGATCCAACAGCCGATAGTCTTCACTTAGGTAATTTTGTAGCGATCATGGGGTTGGCATGGTTTCAGCGCTGTGGACACACTCCCGTTGTGATCGTTGGAGGCGCAACAGGAATGATAGGGGATCCATCGGGTAAAAGTATAGAGAGAGTAATGTTAACGGAGGCACTTGTCGAAAAAAATCTGCAAGGCATTCGTAAGAATCTCTCGTCTATCTTAAGAATGGGGCATGAGCCGATTTTCCTTAATAATTATGAATGGTTCAAAAACTTTTCTTTCCTTGGTTTCTTAAGAGATGTAGGAAAATTTTTTCGAGTAGGAACGATGCTATCTAAAGATAGCGTTAAACTTCGCCTTAATTCCGAAGAGGGGTTAAGTTTTACCGAATTTAGTTATCAAGTGTTGCAAGGTTACGACTTCCTCCACTTGCATCAAAACTATGATGTGTCGATTCAGCTAGGAGGAAGCGATCAGTGGGGGAATATCACCGCAGGTACAGAATTAATTCGAAAAGTAACAGGAAGTACTGGCTATGGATTAACCTTTCCTCTTCTTACTAAAAGTGATGGACAAAAATTTGGTAAGTCGGAAAAAGGAGCCATCTGGCTATCTCCTGAAAGGTTGTCACCTTACGAATTCTATCAACATCTATTCAGGACGGCTGATGCCGATGTCATTAAGCTAATGCGCATGTTAACTTTTATGGACATGGATGAAATTAGGCAATATGATCAAGAAATGCAGTCATCGAGTTACACTCCAAACTCTGCTCAAAGACGTTTAGCAGAGGAAGTTACAAGAATAGTTCACGGAGAAGAAGGGCTACAAACGGCAATCAAGGTCACTGAGACGGCCAAACCGGGAGCTCAAACAGATTTAAGCCTAGCGGCTTTGGAAATGCTTTCACAGGACATGCCCTCTATCCAGTTACCTATTGCTGATTTGGTTAATAGAAAAATCGTGGATGTGCTAGCTTTGTCTGGACTACAAGCTAGTAAGACAGAGGCTAGAAAACTGATCAAAAATGGTGGTTTTTATCTAAACAATCGTCAGGTGCTTGATGTAGATGCGGCCATTCAGCCATCAGATCTTATCGGTGAAAAAATGCTATTGCTAGCTGTGGGTAAGAAAAATAAGCTACTCGTCAAAGTCCTTTGACACTCACAACACTGCAAATGATGGCATTTGCCTGCTGCAGTGTTTTTTTACTCTCTTTATTATCGCTAATTGGCTGTTTTGTTAAACGTTGATTCGCCTTCCAGTCGTTTAACAAATTTTTAATGATGGCGTATCCATCTTGGGAATAACTTATTCATCTCTCCCGAGCTTTCTGCTTTCAGAACCTCTATTTGTAAAACGTTTTACAAATGCTAGATTAGAGCTACTGCTAGGTTGTACAAAATTCAGTGATTTGGATGTTTTAGCTCATTAAAGCTTTTGCAGGAGGAGTTATTGCTTTAAAATGGCTCTGAGAGGGGATTTTAACCTTTTTACGAGGAGAAATCAGTGAAGAAATACCCCTTTTCCAGAGAAAAAGAACTTGCCTGAAAATGAATAGGATATAACAATGTCATTAGACCTTAATTGCATTTTTGCTAGGTTAAGTTTAAATTAGCTTGCACATCAATTAGGCTAATTGCTTTTTATCCAAGTGTTTACGAAGATAAAAAATAATTTTTTTCAAAAAAAAGTTTGGGTTATTGGCTAAAACTTTAATCCAATGAGGAGTTCTATTATTTATGGGAACCATGACAAAGAAAAGCACTATGACAAAAAAAAAGCTGATTAGTTCGATTTCTCAAGAAAAAGGCCTTCATCCAAACGATGTAAGAAATGTCATTCAAGCTTTTTTGGATAGACTGACTGAAAGTCTGGCAGAGGGGGAGCGTCTAGAATTTCGCGATTTTGGCGTTTTTGAAGTTGTTGTCCGTAAGCAAAAAATTGGACGTAATCCGAAAAATGCTTCGGTACCTATTGTAATACCTGCGCGATACGCTGTAAAGTTTACACCGGGAAAGAAAATGCGCAAGTTAATCGAGAAGGTTGAAAAAGTTGCTGTTGAAGCCTAAGAGACTCTAGGCGAAAACGGAAAATAATTTAAGAGTTAAAGAGAAATTTTTACTGTTATTGCTCATAAAAGTTTCCCTTTAACTTTCTTTTTTCTGATCAAACCCGACCTCCAATCATTGTCATTTAATAATTGGCTTAAATCGCCTAAACTATTATGATTAGAGCGCTATTAACTTACAAAATTTGTTATGTCTTTAGCTAAAATACTATTGATTACAGCGATTATTTTATTTGGATTAATTGGGGGTGCGGCTTTTTTTAAAAAGTCTAAAAAACAGGATCCAATCTCCTACGATCCAACTCCAGAATTAGTGGTTGAAGAAATAGAATTAGCTCAAGACTTTCTACCTAATTCGGCCAAGTCGACCCCTCCCTCCTCGCAAAAAGAAGAAGAACCTCTACAGGAGCAGACAACTGAAACCCCTACCGATGATCTAAATATAAGTGTTGATCAAGATGATGAGGAAGACCGTATAGAAGAATTCTTTAATCGAGTTGATCCAAGGCTGCCTATTGTAGAAACCCTGACATATAAAAGTCGCGTTAATTGGCTAAAGGGAAGGCCTGCTTGGTTATCAGATTATGCTGCTCATTACGAAACCTCACGGCATTTTATCGCCCGTAGTTTAAATGGAAAGCCGGATTATTTGAAGCAAGACATTGCGGAGGGCGATCGTTTTAATGTTTTGCGAAAGGATCTTAACTATCAGTTTCATCTTGTTATTGATATCTCAACCTGCAAAATGCGCTTTTACTATATTGACTTAGATAGTAAAGATAGAGTTCTTTTGAAAACTTATCGTGTGAGCTTGGGGCGTTCCGATAGTAAAAAAGCTTCGGGTCTTTTAACCCCTTTAGGTCGGTATGAGGTGGGAAGTAAGGTTGCGATTTACAAGCCTAATGTAATGGGTTTCCATAAGGGGCAAAGAATTGAAATGATCCGTACTTTCGGAACGCGCTGGATTCCTTTTGAAAAAGAAATCAGTGACTGTACAGAGCCGGCTAAAGGTTTTGGCTTGCATGGGGTTCCTTGGGTGCAAGAGGGCAATAAGCTCGTCGAGGACTCAGCTAGCCTTGGAAAATACGAGAGCGATGGCTGTATCAGATTAGCGACACCAGATATCGAAGAAATTTTTGCAATCATTATTACCAAACCTACTACAGTCGAATTGGTGAAAAATTTTTCACAAGCTAAATTTTTAGATAAATAATAATCATTTTAAATCTTAGGAGTTTTGTTGGATATTTTACCTCATGAAAAACAAATCCAGGAATACGAAAAAACAATCGACCACCTAAAAAAACAAAGTGTAGACAATCCCTTATTCAATAATGAAATAAAAAAACTGGAGCAAAAACTAGAAAAGTTAAAGGAAAAAACCTACAAGGAATTAACACCATGGCAAAGGGTCATGATTTGCCGTCATCCTTCACGCCCTCATTCATTGGATTATATTAAGAGCCTTTGCGAGCGGTTCCAAGAACTATCGGGCGACCGAGCCTTCGGAGAAGATACCTCAATTGTAGGAGGTATTGGTTTGATAGGCGGTATGAAATGCATGGTTATTGGTCAGGAGAAAGGCTTCGATACCGAAAGCCGCGTTTATCGCAATTTTGGGATGCTAAACCCTGAAGGGTTCAGGAAGGCTCTGAGACTTATGCAGCTAGCTGAAAAATTTTCCCTTCCGATCATTTCTTTATTAGATACGCCCGGTGCAAACCCTCGGCTTGAAGCGGAAGAGAGGGGACAGGGATGGGCAATTGCTCTTAATTTAAGAGAAATGGCCCGAATTAAGACTCCTATCATGGTCGTAGTCATTGGTGAGGGTTGTTCAGGTGGTGCTTTAGGTATGGGAGTAGGGGATGTAGTTGCGATGCTTCAACACGCTTATTATACCGTTATTTCTCCCGAGGGATGTGCTTCAATCCTCTGGAAAGATGCGGATAAAAAGGCAGAGGCTGCGGAGAAGCTGAAGCTTAATTCTGAGAATCTGCTTCAGCTAGGAGTTATTGATACGATTATAGAAGAGCCTTTAGGAGGCGCTCATCAAGATCCTCAGAAAACCTATCAAAATGTAAGAAAGTTTCTTTTGGAACAATGGGAAGTGTTAAAGCATCTGCCTGTTGAACTTTTATTAGAACAGCGCTATCTAAAATTTCGCAAAATGGGTATTTGCATCTAAGTTCAGTTAAATGATTTCCTTATTTCGTCTCATTTTTAGACATAAAAAATACCGGTTTCTTTTAGTTGTTATTATCGTATGCATGTGTTTTGCAACATTTGCATCGCAGCTAGAATTTTTTGCTGTTGGTATAATCACTCAAAAAGGCCCTAGTTTTTTTGAGGTTTTTGCCCCCTTAAAGGAAGGCGCTCTGATACCGCAAGATGCTGTATCGCTTGATTTTATGAATCAGCGATTTCAAGAAATAGCCGGGGGAAGGGAAGTTTTGACGGCTCAAGAGATGGAGCAATTTCTTTTAAAGCATGCTAGCAGAGATTACATGGGAGCCGCTTTCCGATTTGTTGACCACCACTTTAGCTTAACCAGTCAGTTAACCCATTTAGCCATTTTTTTATTTTTTATCGCTATTTTTAAGGCAATCACTCTATTTGCCCATCGCTTCGCTACCAAAATAACTGCTATTGAGGTGAGCCGGTATCTAAGGCAGAAGTACTTTGAGCATATTCAATCTCTGCCAATGAGTTTCTATCAAAAATATGATATGGGAACACTTTCTTCTCGGGTTGTAGGGGATGCAACGTTAGTAGCTGAAGCGATTAATGCATGTTTTGTTAACTACTTACAGACTCCTTTTACAATCATTACGACGCTTATTCTTTGCTTTTTAACTTCCTGGCAACTTTCTCTTCTTATCTTTTTAGGATTTCCATTGATCATCTTTCCCATTGTGTTTCTTGCTCGACGCGTAAAGAGGATTGCTAAACAAATCCAGCATAGCCAAGAGAGATTTGCTTCTGTTCTGATCGATTTTATTGCTGGCATTCAAACGGTCAAGGTGTTCGCAATGGAAGATTTTTCTTTGGATAAGTATCGAGGCCATAACGCTAAGATGGCTCTATTAGAAAGAAAGAGTGCGCGTTACGACCTCTCATCAAGGCCGATTGTCCATACCATTGCCATGTTCTTTTTATCAGTAGCTTTGATTTATGGTCTTTTTATCTTGCATATGAATGTTTCTGAAGTTCTCTTTTACTGTGGAATGCTTTATTTATTCTATGAGCCGGTGAAAAAATTTGCTGAGGAAAACAGCCAGATTCAAAGAGGGGTAGCTGCTGCAGAGCGTATGCTAGAGGTCATGGCATTGAATCCAGAAATTACTGATGCTGAAGATGCTGTTGATTTGTTGGATTTAAAAGAGTCGATTACCTTTGACAACGTTTGGTTTAAGTACCAGGACGAGTGGGTTTTAAAGGGGCTAGACTTAACTATTAAGAAAGGAGAAACCGTAGCGATTGTAGGACCTACAGGGGCAGGAAAGTCAACAATTGTTCAGCTCTTACCTCGTTTATACGATGTGCAGAAAGGAGAAATTCGCATTGATGGTAAAAGTTTGGCCGCTTACAAGCAAAAGTCACTAAGGGAGCAAATAGCCTTTGTTCCTCAAAAACCCTTTTTATTTATGGACACTGTTGCGGCGAATATTGCTTTTGGTCGCAAGTTTTCAATAGATACAATTAGAGATGCTGCACTTAAAGCTCATGCAGATGAATTTATTAGCAAATTGCCCCAAGCCTATCAGACTGAATTGAGTGAAGGGGGCAGAAACTTATCTGGTGGCCAACAGCAAAGGTTGGCTATTGCGCGAGCCCTTCTTAAGAATGCCCCGATCCTGGTGATGGATGAAGCAACTTCTGCGCTGGATGCCGTTAGTGAAAATTTGATAAAAACGGCAATTGAGGGATTGCGAGGAAAAATGACGCAAATTTTAATTGCGCACCGTTTGTCGACCATTGAGGATGCCGATCGTATCATCTACCTTGAAAATGGGAAGAAAATGGCTGAGGGGACAAAAGACGAGTTATTAGCAACTTGTGAGCCATTTAAAAATATGTGGAAGCTAATGATGCAAAAGCCTGGGCATTCGCAATGACAAAAGCTGTAGTTATTCATTCTGGAGGAATGGACTCATCGATTTGTCTAGGGTTGGCTATCAGAGAGTTCGGGGCTAACGAGGTCATTAGTTTATCATTTAGCTATTCACAAAGGCATTCAACCGAGCTAGAGAGATCAAAAAAAATTGCTTCTGATTGGAGGGTTCGTCATTTTACTATTGCTTTAGACCTCAGCCAGATTACGGCAAATGCCTTAATGGATCCTTCGATGCCCATCGTTCAAAAAAACGGCACTCCGAATACCTTAGTTTTGGGCAGAAATGGTTTAATGGCAAGGCTTGGTGCGATCTTTGCCCATGAGCAGGGAGCACATATCATTTATATGGGGGTGATGGAGTTGGAGAGTGCCAACTCAGGTTATCGAGATTGCTCTAGAGCCTATATGGATCTTAAGCAAACCATCTTACGAATGGATTTAAATGATCCTGTTTTTGAAATTAGAACACCTCTTGTACATCTTACTAAGAAAGAAAGCATGGTGATTGCTTACCAATTGGGGGTTTTACCCTACCTGCTTCAGCAAACAATCTCTTGTTATGAAGGAGTTGATCAGCTCGGTTGCCAACAATGTCCAGCTTGCAAACTACGCAACCAAGGTCTTAGGCAATTTCAAGAAGAATTTCCGGAGGTTAAGCTACCCTATAAAATTAGCTTTTAGAGAGCTGTGAAGGGTAGTGCAGAATTCTTCTGCAGATCTGAACGATGCTTTCGGATACTTCAGGGATAATCAAAGAGCTCACTTTTAGGATTTTTGCTCCTGTATTTTCTTTAACAACTTGGTGACCTATACTTTCCTCATCATAAAGAACCCGTTGAGCAAATGTTTTTAGCAATTGTCTTTGCTTTTGTGGATCTTTCTCAAGTACTTTAACAGTTTTCTTGACCCCTAACCGGTGCGTGCTTAAACCTGCAACAAGTCCTGTTCTGTCTTTGCCGCTAAAGCAACAAAGGGAGGAGGCAAATAGCATCTTATTATTTTGGACGATTTGTCCGAACTCAAGGAATAGAGGGAATAGGTCACAAGCCATCTTATAGTTTGACTGTCCTTGATTGAGTTGATTTCTGATTGTCATGAGCTTTTCTTTTAAAGTGATGAGCTGCTCTACCTTTTGTTGAGTGGCTAAAGGAACCTGGTTTTGTACCACCGTTTGTCGGACTGCTGTAATCTGATTTAAGATTGCTTCTTCAATTTTTTGTAAACCTTGTTGGTTTAAACTTCGCTGGATAGGTCCATTTTTAGTTGAACCTTGAACAGTTAGATTAGTGAATATAGGCTTAAGTATTAACTTTTTAGGTTGCCCATTTTGATCTAGAAAGGATTGCTTAAGATGAATATTTCCCTTTTCGTCGATCCATGGACCCTTACCATCAAAAATGAGTTCTCTATTTTCAAAACGTTTGAATGCACCTGCCATCTCTTGCATAAATCGAGCTTCGTCATGGGTAAACCCTGTCTTGTCCATGCGGCATTTGTCTTCATTAAGAAGGCCTAAATGTGCTAGGAAAAAAGGTGATTGGTTTTCTAAATCTTCTAAATATTCTGAGCGGCTATCGATTTGAGTCATAATTAATTGGAGCATTTGATCATCGACAAAACTTTTCTTGTCTAAAATCCATTTCTTTGCTTCATTAATCTTCCCATCTTTAATTGCCCATAAAGGGGTCAAAGAGTTTTCAACGGCCGTAGCCTCTCTTATTCGTCCTTGATGATACAATCTTTTAGATTGAAGTTCACGTCGATTAATTTCTAAAGAGAGTTTGTGAGCATTACTAGGCTCTAGGTATGACTCTAACTCTTCAATGGTATTTCCAGCATCTCTAGGGTCGTAAATAGCTCCAAAGCGTGCAAATTTGAAACTGCTTATTTTACTACCCGAAGGTGGATTAAAGCTTTGCAATCTAAGGTTAACAGGCGCAGAAGGGATGTCATTAGTTTTAGAGTCCAGCCATTTTTTCCTGATGAAAGGGGAGGGGATCCAGCTGTGGTCACGATTAGAATCTAAGACCTTGATTCTTTGTTCGATCAATACCAAACGTTCAGATAGATCGATTAAAGTTGATTTTTCAGCAAAGGGTGTCTCTAGTTCATTGATTTTCTTGATTAATCCGGCAGGACCATCCCTAGTCAAAGCATTATTTAGAATCTGGCCTAAGCCGCCGGAAGGAATTTTTTCCAGAATGAGTTGTTTGACGTAAGCCTGTTTTTTGACTTGGATTTCCCTGTTTTGATCTAACGTATCAATACGGACCGCCTCAGTTTGGCCAAATTTGTCAAAATTTTCGGTGATTTTTCGACCCTCAGGCCGTTTTTCTTGGAAAACCTTAGCTCTTAGTATGGGGTGATTGTCTAGATCTGCCTGTGTAACCAGTCTCTTAACAGGTTGTGCTTCTTTCCTAGCTTCTGATGAGATGGTTGGTTCCGTTTTCTGGAAATTGATTTTATTGTAAAAGTTCCTAAACGAATTAATAAAAACATTCATATTATTAGTGTATCAAATTTAATTTTTAATTGTAGTTAAATAAAAATGTTAAAATTTGATATTATAATAATATAGTTAATTGGCGAGGCGAGATATGCAAGGTCCACAACCTAATATTTTTCAAGGGCAAAGAATCATAGATCGATTTGTGTCGGATGTCGAAAAATTAAAGGAGAAAAAGTTGGCTTTGGAACCTCGTAAGAAGTCGATTATTTTAAAAATCCTAGGTTTTTTTAAGAACCAGCAAGCGGAAAGGACGAAATTAACTAACGAGATTAATAGTTTCGTCAGTAAAAAAGGCGTGCTACAAAAGCATACAGAAGATTTATTGAGTTTCTTGGGGAATGAGAATTCTGACTTCACGCCTGAAGTGATGAGTAGTCTGAAAAACCAACATGCCACTTTAAGCACTGCCTATCAAGGTCTTAAAACACTAAGCTCAAATCCTGATGAGCTTAAAGCTTTTGGCGAGTCAGTCGGAAAACTTAATGCTGCTATTAAGGACAAAGTAGGGAATCTAGTAAAAACACCCCCAAAACCACTTGTTGCTCCGGGGGCAAATTCATCTCCTACGGTTCAACCTAGTAATCATGGTGAAATTCAGGTTCCTCCAAGACCCTACCCTTATAACGGCTATGATAACGGCGTAGCCACAAGAGTTCCCGTCTTGCCTTCCTTAGACCAAAATCAAATGCATGCTGCAGAACAATCAAAGGCCAATCCAACTCCTGAAATGTCTCAACAAAATGTTGGAGCTAAGCAAAGTAACAAAGTAGATGCTAAGGTAATCGCCCACGTAACAAAACAACTAGAAGAAATTAAGGAAACGGAGGAGAGTTTTCTAAAAGGCATCGATTTATCAATCACAATGTTTAGTGCTTTAAAAGAAGCTCTAGGCAAAGATTTAGAAAAAGCATCCCAAGATGAACAAAAAGTATTTAACGATTTAAATGAGATATCTAAAGATTGGAGAGTACATAATCGAATGTTTAGATTTTCTTCAGTGCAAAAAAAGTATAGGGAACGGTCAAAACAATATGAAGATTTTAGACAAACCCGTGAAAAGATAGAAAGAAATGATAAAGAGGTAGAGGATCTTTCTAATGAGTTAAGGTCTGTTCAATCTGAAGTACAGAAGTTTCTGTCTCAGATTAAATCCTTGGACAGGGAAAAAGACCCAGTACAACGAGAACGCGGATTGACAAATTTATATAAATCCGACTTTTTTACCCAGTATACCGAAGCACAAACGAAACTTTCACCTTACTTGAGTGTTAAGAAAATGAATGAATTTACGAATCTGTTAAAGAAAAATTTTCAGAAAGAGGGGTTCCGGCTTTCTAATGGAAGTAAGATTAGCTATGAGGACGCTTGGAATAGGGGCACTTTAGCTATTTTTGCTCAAAGATTACCGAGACATGTATTGTTTGCAAAGGATATTGAGAAAAGAAATCCTGGCGTTTTGAATAGAGTGGATCAACAGGCTAAATCTTTTGATCGCTCGCTACCGAAGGACTAAAGAGGTGGTTGTTAGTTGTAAAACAGCTTCTTTCAGCTCTTGGTTTTCAGGCTTCTCGAATGCACCTGAGTTCTTAAGCCATTCAAAGTACTCTGGAGGAACATCCTTTAGAAGTTTGCCTTGGTATTTCCCAAAGGGCATGTGTTGGATGATTCTTGGTTTGTTAAGTAGTTGGTAGACCTGTTCAGGTGCCAAGTCATCGGCCATCAACTGATACACTTGATGAAGCACCAGCACATCGTCCAGGGCTCTATGGGCATTATTTTCAGGAATATCATAAACTTCTCGTAAAAACTGTAGGCTATGTCTAGGCAAGTCATTACGGTACCTTCTTGCCCACTTTAAAGTATCAAAATACTTCCATTCGGGTAGGGTTAATTGGTGGCGTGCACACTCATGGCGAAGGAAATGAATGTCAAAGGCATCATTGTTATGAGCCACTAGCATGACATTACCATCACAAAATTCGATAAACTCCTGACCTACCTTTGCAAAACTATCCGCAGAAGCAACCATATCATCGGTGATTCCATGGACTGCACTGGCTTCTTTGGGAATCGAACAACCCGGGTTAACAAGTCTTTCAAAAGAGAGATTGCGTTCCGGGTCGTAGGCGGCTATTTCAACTATACGATCTTTTTCAGGTTTGATACCTGTTGTTTCCGTATCCCAAATAATAGCTCTTAGAGTCATTGCTGGCCCTTATAAAGGCTTTTTTTCATTAACTCATCAAAATTCATTTCGCTCATGGCAGTGCCTGCAATCGTTGAGAAAAACTGCTGACAAATTTTGGGAACAGATTCAAGGTAGCTTTCTAGAAGGTGGGGTTCAATTTTATGATTGATTGCGGGAACCATGATGCGATGGTAGACAAGTCCCACAGTTTCGTCGATACCGAAGCCCGGTAGGTCAATTTCTTTGTTAAGAAGGTGTAAAAGTCTCGCTATGGCTTCGAAACGCTCCTTTCGCACTTGGATTGGGAAGAAAACAAGCATTTGTAGTAAGTCATTGCCTTCATAAATACGAAAGAAAAGAGGGAAGTCTTGGTTCTCTATTTTAAAAAGAACGTACACTTGGTTGGTCTCTTTCTGCAAAACAGGCTCATATTTCTTATTATTAAGAAATTTCATCAAACCTTCGATACTACACGGAACCATTCAAATCTCCTGTTAAATTAGTATTTTAGATTAGGGGCTAATGAATTGCCACCCTGATCATGAGTAATATCAGGATGATTGGTTGCTGGAATAAGAGAGTAGTCATCTTCAGTTGGCATTCTGTAGCAGCTAGAGAGTAATAAACAGCCAAAGAGGGTAATTAAAAGATTGTTTAGCATGGTTATCCTAAAATAGTTGGAACATCAGCACCTAGTTTAGACCATTGGTTGAGCTTCTGCAAGAATATTTTCCCTCCTTGTTTACTCTATTCAGTTTTATGTTCCACCGGTTGAAGAGAAGTAAGAGCGTTTGCACTTTCGGCAAAGACATATGTTTTACCCTCAATGTCAAGCGCATAGATCGTTGTCCTTGCAGAAATTGTTCTTTGCTCCAGTAATCGAATAGCGCTATTTGCGTTTGCTTGCTGGATTCTGCTGTGAACTATTTTTTTAAAAAACCAGCTGACTAAAAGCAAAAGCCCAATCAATAAACCTAACATGATGAGCATATAGAATAGCTGCATTGTGAAGTGTCCGTTGTCTATCTGTGGATTGGCTTCTTCAGGAAATGGAAAATAGGTTGAGTTAGGCAGTAATGGTTTCTTTTCCAAAGTTTCTTGCGAATTGACGGAGGAAAAAATGAGTGATAAAAAAATGGAAATGGCATGTATCATATTTGGCTCCTTTTAACGCCTAAGCTTAAATTGATGGCAAAAGCAAGTAAACGAGTATTTAAATAAAAGGATAGGAATTTAGCTAAATTGAGAAAGCTAATATTGAATGGATCTTACCGGGCTTAACTTCATTTTTTGATTTTAACTTGAAATTTTAATCATTTTATCGCTAGATGAAAATATTTTTAAGTATCAACCCAGAGATGGCGATGAAAGCGATTTTCCGATTATTCATTTTTATTCTATTTACCACTTCCATCCATTTACATGGCGATAATCATGGTAGAACGCAAAATGACCTGATTCCAGATTTTAAATTCACCCTTATTCCAAGAGAAGTAACTGAATCAAGCGCTGTAAGTTTTCTTGGTGAGGCTGGTCGGAGAAATTTTCGCTTTAATGGTACTTTTGGTTTTCTTCTCAATCAACAAAATCGCTTCAAAGTTTCCGGTGAGTACCTACAGCAAAAATTGGGTTATCGCTTTTCTACCGGAAAAGCCAATCGTTGGGTCAGACAGTTTGCTACAGGAGCTACTTTTCAACATGACTTTTGCCATTCGATCCTATCTAGTGGTGAAGTGAGTGGCTATTGTTCTTATGCCCCAAGCCACTATCTTAGCCGTGAGATTCGCAATGGGTTTATTTATTCAAGAAGGATTGCCGGTTCTACAGCCTATGGCTTTGAAGGAGGAGCAACTTTTAAACTGTGGCCTCTTGCCTTCTTAAGTGTTGATGCTAGCTATGACAAAGTCATTTATCATCGACGTTTTCATTCTCGAAAGCATGTCGAAGGCTTTGGAGGTAGCTTTGCCTTTCATCAACAACTGTTTGATCATTTTGGTTTAAATCTAAGAGCCGAATTTAAACGGCCATATAACTATTTCAGAGCTAGTGTCAATTGGTGCCATCCTTGTTTTAGAGGACTCGCGATTGGTATTTTTGGCTCACACATACGAGGGAAGTCAAGGTTACCTAGCAATACCATGGCCGGTTTTGAGCTAAATTATGTCTTCTCTGATTTCTTTAACACAGGCTGCTTTGAGCAAGTTTGCCAAACGAAAAGCTATTGCTCACAAGAGCTTGCTTGCTGGGTAACGAATCCAGCTGTATACATGCCTGAAGTTTTGGCTATTGCAGAGGAAGTAAAAAGGCGAGTAACAACATGTAATGGCGGCCCTGCAAGCACACCTGTTCCTAACTTCTCTTTTTCCACCTCAGGACCATACTCCATAGATCTTTCTCCTTATTTTACAGCGACAGATGGAGGTCCTTTGACCTTTTTAGCAGAAGGGCTTCCCTCCGGTTCGGTGATTGATCCGCTTACAGGTTTGATTAGCGGAATTGCTTTTGCCAGTTTAACACCATTTACTGTTACAGTCACAGCTGAGAATACTTGTGGGACTACTGCACAAACATTTCTCATTACTTTTTGCTCAGGCATCCCGACCTCAGTGCCAATACCCGATTTTTCAGCTTGTGCCCCAGGTGCTTATACCTACGATATATCTTCATACTTCACTAACCCAACAGGTTCTAACCCCCTTGTCTTTTCCGCCACAGGATTACCACCTGGAGCAACGATTGATTCTGCAACGGGGGTTATCTCAGGGGTTAATCCGCAAGATACAAATACCTATAGCGTAACGATCGTAGCGGATAATGGCTGTTCTTCTACATCTCAAACGTTTAACATGTCATTTCCATGTCCAGCTCCAACCTCAACAGCTATACCGACCCAAAATCTACCCACCCGTTCTGGTAACCCCTTCACTGTTGATGTAGCAAGTGATCATTTTTCTAGCTCTTGCGGTATTCCTTTTGTCTTTTCGGCAACGGGGCTTCCACCCGGGGCGACGATCGATCCATCGACAGGCGTGATTACGGGTACTTCAGTTAGTCCATTTATCTTTTCCATTACCATTACCGGGACTACGACGTGTGGTCAAACTAGCCAAACCTTTCAACTAGATCTTTCATCGTCTTAACATGAAGGGAATCGTTGCTTTAGATATTGATGGAACGATGACAGAGGATACCTGCAGCGTTCCTCTCAATGTCAAGAGTTACCTCGAGCAGCTTTATCACGATGGCTGGGTAATGATTTTTATTACAGGGAGGCCATTTAATTGGGCCTACCGTTCTTTAATGCAACTGAATATGCATTACTATCTAGCGATCCAAAATGGTGCTGTTATTTTAGAGATGCCGGATAAAACAATTGTGCATCGATGCTATCTAAGTTCTTCGGTTCTTTTAAGACTGGATAAGCTTAGTCAACAGTTTAGCACCGATTACATTATTTATTCTGGTTATGAGAATCAAGATATCTGCTACTATCGTCCTCAAAATCTTAGTCCGCAGCAGCTTGGTTATCTTCATCAAAGAGCGCAAATTCTAAACGAAAATTGGATGCCTGTAGAACATTTCGATGAGTTGCCTTTGCAAGGGATTGCCTCGTTGAAATTTATTGAGCAAAAGCCATTTATCATTAAGCTTGTTCAACAAGTTGAGGAGCAATTGCATCTACATGTGCCTCTTAATCGTGATCCGGTGAATGAAAAATATTTTGTCGCCCAGGTCACTCATCCTCGAGCGACAAAGGGTGAAGCGCTTGAGCAAATCAGATTGCTCTATCAATTACAAGGTCCTATTATTGCAGCAGGAGATGATTTCAATGATATTAGCATGTTGCAGAAGGCTGATATAAAAATTATGATGGGTAATGCTGAACCGTCACTGCTTTCGATGGGCGATATTATCGCACCACCAGCTAGTCAAGAAGGCGTGATTCATGGTTTAAAACTTGCTATAGAAAAATTAAAGAGGATTAAAAAATGAAGGGCGTTGTAGGCGTTGAAAATTTAAAGGTGACCTGTTTTGTCGGCGTGTATCCCGAGGAAAAGCTTGCCAAACAAGAGCTATTAATCGATTTAAAATTGCGGACTGATTTTTCCAAAAGCACTCAATCTGACTCTTTACAAGATGCTATCGATTATGACAAAATTGCAGAGCTTTGCCAAGAAACGGCTGCTCTTAAGCACTATCACTTAATTGAAACACTGGCAAATGCTTTTGCAGAAGGGATATTGCAACATTTTTCTGTTGATGAAGTTTGGGTAAGAGTTAAAAAGCTGCAAGGCTTAGCTCAGGCTCAGTATGCTTACGTGGAACTGACAAAACGAAGAACTGAATGGCTTGGACATTAATCACCGGTGGATCAAAAGGACTTGGGCAACAAGCTGCTCAGCTGCTTGCTCAAAAAGGATATTCTCTTGTTATTCATTATCGCTCAAATGAGAAAGAAGCCAAACAGACTGTAGAAATCTGTCGATCTCACGGTGTAGAGGCCGAGCATATTCAAGGTGATTTTAAAACAACTGATGATATCACTCGATTTATCGAAGTTTACCTAGCGCGTTTTCCCGATACGAAACATTTGATTAACAATGTCGGCTCCTATTTTTTAGGTTCTACTTTAAAGACACCGCTAACTCGTTGGAACGAAATTTTCCTAACTAATCTTCATTTGCCATTTTTGCTCTGCAATCGTCTTGCACCGTCAATTAAAACCTTACAAGGAACAATCATGATGATTGGCGTAGCTGGCTTGGGATCTAGCAGAGCAGATACCTATTCCTCGGCATATACGATCGCTAAAGCCGCTCTTCTTCAAATGACAAAATCATTGGCTAAGGAGCTTTTGGGTACAGCTAGAGTCAATATGATCTCTCCTGGTTACTTGGAAAATGCGGTGGATCTGCCCGAGGACTTGGCTAAGCTTCCTTTAAAAAGACCAACTTCATTAAAAGAGGCCGCAGAATTAATCGCTTTTCTAATGGATGAGCAGCAATCATCAATCACTGGACAGAATATAGAAATTTCAGGAGGAGTTAGGCTTTAAATGGATGTTTATAAACAATTAAACGAAATCGCTTATTTAACGGGCCGGCACTATTTTAGCGAAGAGACAGGCTTTCTTCATTTGTCTTATCGTCGCCCTGAAGATAAAGCAGCTCATTCGATCCCCATATTAGAAAACGCTTGTTTTGTTTTAGCGTTGCTAAAAGTAAAGACGCAAGAGTCGGTGCAAGAGGCTAAAGACCTCTTGGATAGACTATTGCATTTCCAAACTCCAACAGGCAATTTTCCCGTCTATCTACACGAATTTCCTAAATGTCAGTATGATTTCATTGGAGCGGACTTGCTTCTTGTTTTTAGTCTCATTGGACATCTATTTGGGCATGTCCTAGGAGACTCTTTAAAGCGAAAGTTAAATCAAGCCAGCCTGTTGTTATTAGAATTCAATTTGGTCTGTCTAAAAGAAAAGGGAGCAAATCCATTGATTCAGCTGAAATTAGCAGCTTCTGCAAAGCTGGCTGGACAAGACGCCGAAGCAAAGGCGTTGTTGGATCGGATTGATCTTGACCAAGCGTCATTTTGGTATGTTCCAGAGCATTTAGGCGATGCCTTGGTTGCCCTACAGCTTCTCCATCAGTCGATTGAAAGGGCCTTGAAAACGTGGCATTCATTTTTACACTGTTATGTCGGACCTGCTTTCAAACAATTTTATTGCAGTCGTGCTCCTGAGAAAACGTTTTATAATCTACTAATGGCTGGCTATACTAAAACGTTGCCCGATGAACCTCTAGCACCGCAACCATTTTTATTGAAAGCCGCTTTAATTCAACCAGGAATTGATTGGTCATCTTGCCAGACATATCCATGCATCTACGAAAGCGATTTTCAAAATAAGCATTTCCTATGCAAGCAAGAAAAAAACTATGCCTTTTCGCTCATTCAAACCTGTGAGGCTACCCCACCGAATCAAAAAGGAATGCATCCCTTTTCCTTTACCTGGGGAACTCCAGGAGCCTTAAGAAGTTTTGTTCTACAAAGTCCTGCCATTGACGAGATAACCTTTAGGGAAGAAGGTAGGCAAATAGAGCTTTACCTAACTCTTGATCATCCCTTCAGTGGTGAAGAAAGAGAGGCGAGCCGAGAAATCTGTTTTTACACAGAGGTGGATTCGCAAACAATGATCCGTGTCGAGGGGCAAAAATCGACAACATTTCTTCTTGATCAGAGAGTGACTATTTCTCACCCCCTGATGGACTTTCATTTGCAGTTCTCTTTAGAAGGGGGTGAAGGCCGCTTTAAAGGGCATTTAATGCGCAGTAATCGACTGTCTCAAAAAAATATAGTGGACCAGAACCGTTTTGCTGCTCATGACTGGGCCTTATTTCTACGTACATTACAAAGAACCGATTTTTGTAGGATTAAAGCAACGATTATTTATGAACCCAAGCATTTGGAAGCTTAAGTTTGTCGTTCTCTTCTTTCTGCACCTAGCTCTTCAGGCGGAGAACTTCATTGTATTTTTAGTTGAAGCTCCACATCTTCAGTATGAATCAGTGTCAGGACTGCTTAAATCAGTCGCAAAGCATCCCAGCAATTACAGTAAAAATGGTGATGTGGGCCATGCTTGGATTTATTTGCATGGCTACTTAGACGGTAAAGAAATTGTTTGTGAAGGTGGGCATTCCGGTGAGCTTGGGGTGATTCAACCTACCTATTTTAAAGGGGTTTATGACAACATCTTGCTAGGATCGAAAAATCCCATAAGCTATCTTTTTTGTGCCCAGGAAGATGGTTTTTTTCAACGAGGCAATGGTAACCATGTACCTACCTATGCTGCTAAGATGAGATTGACTGAGCAACAATTGCGGATGGTTATAGATTTCATACATCAATATGATTTTAAAAAGTATTCACTAACAGAACGGCAATGCTGCACATTGATTAACGAAATTGCTTCTCAGCTAGGCCTCACACTAAAAACCAAAAGGTTGGTTTATTTTCCCCAGGAAGCATTGATTGGCAAAAATAAAGTTTGCTTATGGACCGACCCAAAATACAGTAAGATCTGTTTCTCCTGTCCCGATCTTCTGGAGTTGGCTCTGAAAAAGGCTGTTGAAGAAGGACAGTTAGAACCAGCAAAACAATGGAGTGATGCATACTATAGACCCTCGCTGCAGAAGCTTCTACAGCAAGGGTTGTTACTCCCTATGCGGTTGGCTCGCTACCTGTCGTTTTAAAAGCGGGACTGTCAATGCCAACGCCCATGATATGCATACCATTATCAACATAGACGACACTACCGGTAATAGCAGATGCTAAGGGTGAAAGGAGGAAAGCAGCCGTGCTACCCACTTCAGCTCCATCGAGCTCTTTTGTTAGGGGGGCATTAGCTTTAGAATAGTTAATCATATGATCGATAAATCCAATTGCCCTACCTGCTCGGCTTCTAAAGGCTCCGGCCGAAATCGTATTAATACGAATATTCCATTTTCTACCGGCCTCAAATGCTAACACCTGTGTGTCGCTTTCTAAAGCTGCCTTTGCTGAACTCATACCACCTCCATACCCAGGAATGACTTGCTCAGAGGCAATATAGGTTAAAGAGAGACAAGAGGAACCAGGTGGCATCAGAGGAGCAAAATGGCGGAGTATACTTATAAAAGAATACGCCGATGCATTCATAGCTGCTAGATATCCTGCACGTGAGGTTTCGAGTAAAGGCTTCTGAACTTCAGGGCCGTTTGCTAGTGAATGAACTAAGATATCAATCGACCCAAAATCTTTTTTAATCGCTTCAGCAACTTCTGATACGGTGTATCCTTCTACATCTTTGTAACGCTTATTTTCCTTCACATCACTTGGAACATCATTAGGATTATCAAATGCAGCATCTAAAGCATAGACTTTAGCGATATTCATTAAAGAGCCATCCGATAGCTTTCTTGAATCATCAAATTTTCCTTGAGCAAGGCTTGTTGTAAAAATTTTGAGTAAGGGCGTCCATGTCCCAACAATAATTTCTGCGCCGGCCTCAGCTAGTGATTTTGCAATAGCCCAACCGAATCCTTGGTCGTCACCAATTCCTGCTATGAACGCTTTTTTGCCTTTTAAGTTAATCGTTAACATGGTTTTCCTCTCTTAAATCATAGAAAAAACAGAATATCAAAATAAAAAATTTGTGTCGTAAGAAAAAGCTGCTGTTGACAACCTACTTTTTTTGGTATTTATTAGTTTTTTTAAGAGGTAGAAAGGATGGATACAATTCGTGTTTTTATAGGAACAGAACCAAAACAGTGGCTGCCTACAGAGGTGTTGAGATGGAGTATTCAAAGCAGAACATCTAAGATCGTTGATTTTCAAGAGCTTAAGCATCTTGAGCTCAACTTGAAAGGTGAAATGTATACAGGGTTTTCATTTTATCGATTTGCTATTCCAGAGCAGTGTCAGTATCAGGGGAGAGCCATCTATTTAGATGCCGATATTGTTGTTTTAACAGATATTAATGATCTATTTACCCACGAAATGGATGAATACGGAGCTCTTGCAAGGCCTTTAACACCAGGCTCTAACAGTGGAAGATATACGAGTGTGATGTTACTGGATAATACAAAGCTTAAACATTGGAAAATTCGCGAATGGGTAGACAAGATCAATCAAAATAGAGAGCTTTATAACGATACGCTATGGGTCACTCCTAACGGGTTAAATAGTCAGGATTTTGGGGATCTTGAGCCTTTTTGGAACCACCTTGATCAACACGATGCCTCAACAAAAATCATCCACTACACCAATGTCCCCATGCAGCCATGGAAAAGAACAGGACATCCTTTTGCTTCTGTGTTTTTAAAGGAGTTAAAAGCAGCGATCGATGAGGACGAAATACCTGTTGATGCTATCGAAAGAGAAATTCGACAGGGCCATATTTACCCAGAAATTTTGCAAGATTTAGAAAGACTGGCCTAAATGGAGCCAACATTAAGTCGGAACATTCTGCATGTTTTGATTAAAAGCCGTCTTGCAATCACGAAAGGCCTTTTTCTGATTATTCTTTCGAATGTGCTTTTGATTGCAAATCCACTCGTGCTAAGGCAGGCTGTTCAGGCGTTAGATGAATCTAACCAAGAAAAAGTCTTTTTTCTTTTTACCTATTTACTACAATCTCGAGTCGGGGAGATTTGGCCATGGGCTTTGATTCTTCTCTCTCTTGCCTTGTTATCGGCATTTTTTAAGTATCGTATGCGTTTTGCCTTCCTATCTGTTAGCCGAGAAGAAGAAAAGTTGATACGTTCAAAGCTATTTTCACGAATTCAAAAACAATCTCTTGCTTTTTTTAATGCTCATGGAGTAGGAGAGTTAATGAGCCGCCTCACCAACGATATCACAGCCTATCGAGACATGTTGGGACCAGGCTTGCTCTACCCTGCTTATTTTTTGACCTTAATTATTCCTGGTTTTGCGGCGCTTTTCTATTTATCTCCGGTGCTAGCAACCATTTCTTTGATCCCGGTTATTGTCATTCCTTTATTGAATTTGCTTGTTCGAAAAAGGATTTACAACACATCCGTTGAGGTCCAGGAAACGCTTGGACAATTGAGCAACTTGACACAAGAAGATTACTCTGGCATCAAAATCATTCGCTGTTATAACGCTTCTAATAGCCTCTACCAACGCTTTATAGCTAAAGCCCAGCATTTATCCTTAGCTACATTTAGATTAGATATCTGGGAAGGTTTATTTTATCCTTTTTTAACTTTGGTGACGCGGTTAGTGACTGTCCTTCTTGTAATGGGTTTCGGATGGGTGACTTTTTACCAGTGGAGAATATTGAGTGCAGGGGATTTTGTTGCTTTTATGTGGATCCAATCCTATATCTTTGGCCCAATTTTAATGCTCGGGTGGGCTCTTCCTATTTATCAACAGGGCCGAGCAGCTTATGACCGACTAAAAGCCTTATATGAAGAGCCTTTGACCGTTAGTGAGATTGAGAGTCGATTGAAAATTTCAAAAACTTCTTCTATTATTTTTAACCATCTTTCATTTAGCTATCCAGGAAGTCGTCGATTAGCATTAAATGATATCCAGTTAGCGATTGAAGCTGGCACGTTCGTTGGTTTGACAGGTCCAACAGGAAGCGGCAAGACAACCCTTGTAAAGATCCTTGAACGGACTTATGAGATTCCACGAGGGATGCTCTTTATCGGTGACCATGATATTCATGATTTTCCTTTTGATGCTTTTAGGGAAGCCGTCATTAGCGTGGAACAGCTGCCTTTCTTATTTTCAAAAACCATCGCGGAGAATGTTCGGTTTGGTAAGCAAGAAGCAACACAAGAAGAGGTAGAAAATGTCGCTCATTTAGCAGACCTGCACGAAACAATTTTAGGGTTTCCAGAAGGGTATCAAACCATCGTTGGGGAACGGGGGGTGACTCTATCGGGGGGACAAAAGCAACGCGTAGCAATGGCGAGATCTTTTTTGGTAAATCGCTCCATCCTATTACTAGACGATATTTTTTCGAATGTAGACGTTAAAACAGAACAAAGAATTTTGCAGTCTCTCATTCATCACTTTCGAGGAAAGACCGTTTTATTGGTCAGTCATCGTGCTTCTGTATTAGCAAAAATGGATCGTGTCCTTTATATGAAAGAAGGTAAAGTGGTTGAAGATGGGAAACCAAAAGAACTTTTAAATAAAACGGGTTACTTTTCAGCTTTAATGCAATTGCAAAGCCACCAAAGATAAATGCCAAGAAGTGATTTACATTCATATCCTCCCGAGGGAAAAGTTTTTTTTGACAGGGAACTCATCAAAAAATTGGTTACCTACTTGCTTCCCTACAAGGGATATATCTTTTTTTCTTTTATCGTTTTGATCGTCGCTAAAGTGATAGAAGCGATGATTCCGATTTATATGGGGCAGGTGGCTCAGGATCTTTTAAAAGATAGCCAGCTTTTTTTGAGCTTTACAGGAAGCTTCGTCTCTCTTTTTTGTCTTCTCTTCCTAGCTTATCTTTTAGAATCTTTAAACGTTTTTTTGAGAGGAAAGGTAGGACAGCGAGCAACTTTGAAGTTAAGGGAGGAGGTTTATCGACATACTCAACAGCTGCCTATGCAATTTTTTGATAAAAACTCTGTTGGTAAATTGATGACGCGTACCCTTCATGATGTCGACCAAATCCACCAGATGCTTGCTGAAAGTTTCGTCCCCTTAGTAGGAAATCTTTTCCTGTTTATTTGTATTGTGCTAGGGATATTCTATGTTAACTGGGCAGTTGGTATTGCCGTTATAGTGATTTTGCCGGTAATGGGGGCTTTGATTAATTACTTTAGGAAAGAGCAAAGAAGATGCTATGACCAATTGAGGTTAATTGTCTCCTCGATGAATGGGTTTATTCAAGAAAATTTGATGGGCATTCAAATCATAAAAAATTTTAATCTAGAGAAGCAGGAAAGAAAAGTCTTTGAAAAAATGAATCAGGATCACCGCGATGCTTATTTGAACAGCATTAGCAATTTTAGCTTTTTTATTTCTGGAATAGAATTTTTACAAAATTTAACCCTAATTTTGGCGTTTATCATTTTAGCGTATTGGATGGGGACACACACCGGCTTTCAAGCTGGTGCCTTTTTTACTTTTAGTCTATATGCATTGATGATCTTCCGCCCTCTTGTTGACTTAGCTGAAAGGTACAATGTGTTACAGGCCGCTATGGCAGGGGCAAGTCGTGTCTTTTCCCTTTTAGAAGAACCCGTAGAAGTTTCCTCCGGAGAGCAAGCCTTACAAGACATTTTATCCATTGAATTTGAGGATGTTTGGTTTTCTTATGATCAAGAGCATCCTATTTTAAAAGGCCTTAGTTTTCACCTTAAAAAAGGGGAGTCTGTTGCCTTAGTGGGGATTACAGGGGCGGGTAAAACAACGATTATCAACTTGCTTTTAAGGTTATACCATATTCAGAAAGGAAGAATTTTAATCAATGGGCAAGAGATTGGCTCTTATGATTTAAAGAGCTTAAGATCTTGTTTTAGCATGGTCCTACAGGATCCAATTCTATTTTCAGGCACGATCGCTGAAAATATTGCATTCTTTGAACCCATCAGTCGAAGAGCGATCGAAGCATCAGCTGGGTATGTGAATTTGCAATCATTTATTAAACAGCTACCCTTAGGGATCGATCATTACCTTGGTGAAAGGGGGCTTGGTTTATCTGTAGGTGAGATGCAGCTAGTTTCTTTGGCAAGAGCTGTGGCCCATCAACGGAGTGTGTTAATTCTCGACGAAGCAACGGCCAATATCGACACGGTTACAGAAGGAGTGATTCAAGAGGCCTTGATAAAAATTTTAAAGGAAAAGACAGCTTTGGTGATTGCTCATCGACTTTCCACCATTCGCCATGTCAATCGTATTCTTGTTCTATCCGAGGGCAAAGTTGTGGAAAGCGGTACTCATGAAGAGCTTATTCAAGCAAAAGGGCTATATGAAAAGCTTTATTTCTTGCAATTTTAGATCGAAATGTATTCTCTAATTTTTCAACATAGCTGTTTGACTCTCTAGGAGGTAAGATAAGGATGAGTATTGGTTTGAGTTATTTAGGCAAAAGAAAGGATAAAGAAGGGGCTCCTCTAAGAGTGTTGGCAAGCGAATGCTGCTACAGGAAACCAAAACGATGGTCTGATAGGGATGACCAAGTAATCAAAGATTGGTTATTACAAGGAAAGAGCGCTGAGTGGATGAGGAAGCATGCGGAATTTGAGGAAGAGCGTTCGGAAGCAGCGATTGCCACAAGAGTGGCAAAATTAAGAAGCAAAATAAATCCCGAAGGAAGTCGCAACCAAAGAAGGTGGACAACTGAAGAGCTTGATACGATGAAGAAAGTGATGCGAGAACACCCTTCTGCACCGCTCCAAAAAGTGAAAAAACTTATTTTAGCTAAACAAATCTTTAAGGAATCTGCACATCAAGTGATTGAAATTGAGAGAAAAATAGAACAGTTGTATCGCTGGACGTCTGCGAAAAATGAGCCTGGACCCTCTGTTGGCAATTCGCAGGCATGGCCGTGGCCCGAAGAAGAAAAGTCATTAATTTTAACGTTGTTAAGGCTTAATGCAAGTTTTGCGGAGCTTCGAGATCTTATCGAATCCGATCAGATCTTGTCTAACTGGGAATGTCCAAAAATTGAAAAACTGATAAAGGTGTTCCAGCTGATGCAAGAAGAAAAAAAAGAAACCTTTTCTGCATTGTAAATTATTTATAATAAAAAACTCACGGAGTTTTGCATTTAAAAGATAGCGGGCTTAAAAGGCCCGCTATCTTATGACTAAAGAATTATTTTGTTTTATCATCATCAATGATTTCTACTTCTGCCTCTTCGATGTTGTCATCCTTAGAGGAAGATGGAGTCTCATGCGTTGGAGCTTCCTGCTGTTGAGCAAAGCCTTGTTGAGCTCCTTGAGCACCGGCCTCTTGAGAGGCTTTTGCCATCGCCTCGCCAATTTTTTGCATGTGGCTCTCAAGCTCTGCTTTAGCAGCTTTAATGCGCTCAACATCATCGCCTTCTAGAGCTTTTTTGACGGCATCAACCTTGCTTTGGATATCATCATAAATATCCTTAGCAATTTTATCTTTCACTTCTTCTAAAGCTTTGTTTGCTCTAAAGACAAGAGAGTCCGCTTCATTTTTTACTTCGACTTGTTCTCTACGCTTTTTATCTTCTTCAGCATGGAGTTCGCCTTCTTTGACCATACGTTGAATGTCTTCTTCGTTTAAGCCAGACTTGACTTCAATACGGATTTTTTGTTCTTTTCCGGAAGATAAGTCCTTACCTGTAACATGAAGAATACCATCGGCATCAATGTCAAAAATCACTTCGATTTGGGGAACACCTCTAGGAGCCGGCAAGATGCCACCAAGCTCAAAGTTTCCAATCAGCTTATTGTCTTCTGCCATTTTACGCTCGCCTTGGTAGACTTTAATAAATACAGAAGGCTGGTTATCCGTAGCCGTTGAAAAGATTTGTTTTTTCTGCGTAGGGATTGTGGTGTTTCTTTCAACAAGAGGTGTCATAATTCCGCCCATTGTTTCAATCCCCAATGTGAGTGGAGTAACGTCAAGAAGAAGAACATCTTTAACAACGCCTGTTAAAACACCTCCCTGGATAGCAGCACCGATAGCCACTACCTCATCAGGGTTTACGCCCTTGTGTCCTTCCTTTCCAAAGATGCTTTTCACGATTTCTTGAACGGCTGGCATACGTGTCATACCACCCACCAAAATCACTTCGCTAATATCTTGAACAGACAGGCCAGAGTCTTTGATTGCCTGCAAGCAGGGCTCTTTTGTGCGTTCAATCAAATCATGAGTGAGCGATTCCAATTTTGAGCGAGTTAAAGTCAAGGCTAAGTGTTTAGGCCCACTCGCATCCATGGTGATGAACGGTTGGTTAATTTCCGTTGAAGAAGTGCCAGATAGCTCAATCTTTGCTTTTTCAGCCGCATCGCGAAGTCTTTGCAACGCCATTTTGTCTTTGCTTAAGTCAATGCCATGCTCTTGTTTAAAAGAGTCAATCATCCAATGCAAGATGGCATTATCAAAGTCATCTCCTCCAAGATGAGTGTCTCCATTAGTTGCCAAAACTTCGAAAACACCGTCACCGATTTCGAGAATCGATATATCGAAAGTTCCACCGCCAAGGTCAAAGACAGCCACTTTTTTATCCGATTTATCCTTATCCAAACCATAAGCTAAGGCCGCCGCAGTAGGTTCAGGAATAATGCGTTTAACGTCTAAACCTGCGATACGGCCAGCATCCTTAGTTGATTGGCGCTGAGAGTCATTGAAGTAAGCCGGAACAGTGATCACAGCTTCTGTTATCTTTTCTCCTAAGTAGGCCTCAGCTGTTTCTTTCATCTTTGTGAGGATGATTGCAGCAATTTCCTCAGGGGTCATCACTTTGCCTTGAATTTCAAAAACAGCATCGCCATTGCCATTGCTTACGACTTTATACGGCACTGTTTTGATTTCTGAAGCAACTTCATTAAACTTTCTTCCAATAAAACGTTTAGAAGAAGTAATTGTATTTTCGGGGTTTGTGACAGCTTGTCTTTTAGCAGGAACACCAACCAAGCGTTCGTTGCCTTTAAAGGCGACAGCAGATGGGGTTGTTCTCGTTCCTTCAGCTGAAGCAATCACTTTAGGAGTACCGCCTTCCATAACAGCAACGCAGGAATTGGTAGTTCCTAAGTCGATGCCAATAATTTTTTTGCCTTTTTTCTGATCCATATAATTTTACTCCTTATCAAATAATTATTTTGCGACTTGCACTCTTGCAGGGCGGATCGTTTTTTCGCCCATCTTGTAGCCGCGCATATATTCTTTTACGACAATGCCTGACTCATACTGGCTATCGTCAATGGTCTCAATGGCTTCGTGAAAGTAAGGGTCAAAAGGTTTCCCTTCAGACTCAAAAGCTTGAATGCCATTACTGGCTAATACATCTTTAAATTGCGTGAGAATCATTTGAAAGCCTAACCCCCAATGCTTCACTTCATCTGACTGGCTTTCTGTGAACTTCAAGGCATTTTCCATATGATCGATAGGGGATAAAAATTCAGAGATGATTTTTTCTATTGCATACTGAGTCATTTCCTGCTTTTCCTTTTGGAGCCTTTTACGAGAATTTTCCATCTCGGCTAGTAGCCGCAGATATTTATCCTTGTATTCAGCAAGCTCTTTTTTTAAGGCTTCTGACTCGTTAATTTCCTCTGATTCTTTAGATTCTTGAGTTGTGGGCTCAGCTTGAGGCTGTTGCGCACCCTCGTCATGATCAACAGGTGTAGGTTGATTTTCGTCTGTCATGGTAAACTCCTTTATTCAATTAAGATGCGTTGCGAATGGCCAATCAAAAATTGCTGATCATGCTCTAGAAGAGTTGATGAAGCGGATGAAGGCTTTCGGTAGCTTAATTTATATTTATAAATATTTTTAGTTAGTCCCTCGCTCACACATTCAGAAAAATAGCGTAAGATTCCGAATAGTTGTCGATAAGGTATTCGCAACGGTCCTAGCAATCCCACAGCTCCTGCAGGTGTCTGATGGATATAATAGGGGCAAACAATCACCGAGCAGTTAGCAGTAGTGGTAAAAGGCTTTAAATCACTGTCAATCCAATATCGTAGGGCGTTATGTTTGATGCAATCCCTAGCGATTAATCTCATTCCTTGGAGATTTTCAAATAGGGCCAAAGTGGAGGCTAGAGTTGCTACATCTCTAAGTTCTTGATAGTCTAAGAGCTTTGAAAAACCGGTTGTGAAAATATCCTCGTCAATAAAATTAGAATACCCTACAAGATATCGAACCATAACTTCATTGTAAAATCGTTTTGCTTGGTTCTCCTCCTCTGGAGTTAGATTTTCTGGTTTATCCTGAGAAGTTAAGCGCCAGTGAAAGTAGGCTTCAATACGTTTTGTTTCAAATGAACTCAGTTTATGATCGGTATATAGCAACTCGGTTTTGATAATCCCAAAATCCGAGACAAGGACACAAAGGCAACGGGTGGCGTCAATGGCTAAAAGTCTAATGTCGATAAGAAAGTCGTTATCAAATCGAGGAGCGGACAAAAATACAGCACAGTCTGTTAGAGAACTTAGTTCTTGTGCTGCTTCTCTTAATTTCTTGGCGATTTCCCTAGTATCCATCTGCCGGTAAGAGTTTAAGGCCTTCTTTTTCGAAGCTTCAATGGCTGTCTCTTCATTAAATTCATCGGCATAAAATTTAAAAGATTTAGCCGTAGGAATCCTGCCACCTGAGGAGTGCTGCTGTGTTAAAAATCCCTCTTCTTCTAACTGTGAAAAATAGTTGCGAATGGTTGCTGAACTTAAATCTTCAAACCCATATTCTTTTAAAATATTCGAACCTACAGGTTTACACGTCTCTAGGTAGTGATCAATAAGGCCGATTAAGACTTTCTTTTTTCGTTCTTCTTTACTGAATTTTTTCATGGTGCTAAAAAACCTTAAAGATCTTTAATTTTTCGTTTTTTGTAGTCCCCCTAGCTTTTTTTATCATAAGATGCGGAGAAAAATAAAATCAACTAGAATCTAGCACTTGATTGATTAGAGTGCTAGATTGTCTCTTTTAAAATAATAGGCAGGATATCCACAACGGAAGGGAACCAGTGTAGCCCCCTTTTGTAGACAAGCTGGGCTCCAATATGACATGCAATGATCGCTTTTTTATGCTGATCAGGGATGAGCATTAATTCTTTAACATACTTTTCTTTAAGGGAGGGAAGACAGTAATTTAGAAAAGTTTTAATCAAAGGGTCGTCTAATTTTGTAGATAATTTTAGAGGGTCAAGATAATCAAGTACCTGATAGGTGAACTGGTTGATACGCTCCGATACCTTGTTAGCAATATCTGTTAAATAAGCCCCCGTTTCCTGATGTTCCTTCAATAGAAGCCTAGCTTCGTTTAAAGCGCATAACTTTAGCCTGTCTAGAATCTCTTTAACTAAGGCATCCTTTTGAGCAAAGAAACGTTCATCTCCTAATGTCAAACCGCATAAAACCTCGAATGAAGAGCAAATCACCCCTGTTTTATTGGCAGAGCTATCCTTAATGATCAGGGTGCCGAGTTCTTCGTATTTTCTTCTCGCTCCTGGAGTTAGATAAAGGTTGGCTCCTTCAATAATAGCGCGAGATGTTGGTTTTCCCGTTTCATCGAAGAACTCTTTGTAGTTAGATTCATTTAATGTTCTTGGGCGCCCTCCGGAAGGGATGAAAATATCAGTTTTCGTACGGTGAACATTATCTCGTAAGAGATAATTCATATCGCTTCCTGACAGCCAATCTTGAATCAACTCACTGTCTTTCATCTGCCAACACAGTGTTTGTTGGGTTAGGGCAGTTGATTGGCGAATGGAGAGTTTGTCCAAGAGAAAGCCCCCTTCTGAAAGAAGGACGGGTGGATAGTAGCGAATGGGTTTGCCCTCTTTGAAAAGATCCGTTAAAACTTTCAAATCGAGACCTAACGGATCATGAATCGTTCCAGAGATATCTGTTAGGGCTACAAGCTTAGCTGTTTTTGGATAATGCTTGTATAGATTGAAAATTTGGTTCCCTGCCACATCCCCATCGGGTCCACCGGACATCTTAAGAGTAAACGGATCTGTCGTCGGGTTAATACCGATGTAATGTAGGACTTCATGCATATAAGTATTAACCCCTAAGGATGTAACACCATACTCCTTATGGTTAATGCCGACTTTAGGCTTACTTGAAATAAAAGCAGTGGTAGGTCTGTATCCACTTTTTTTACTTAACTCGGCGATCCAGATAATCATGCTATCGTGCATATTCTCATCAGGCCCTAGATAAAGGTATTCAGGCCGTTTCCAGTAATCAACCACTCTTTTGGCTCTAAGTTCGCCATTAGGTTCGCAGTTAACCAGGGTAAGTAAATTTTCAACGAATGCTCTTTGTGCTTGGTAGAGATATTCTTGATTTTGTTCCCTTCTGAACGAGAGTAGTTTTTCTTTAATTACATCTTCATCAGTTTCTAGTTTCTCTAGTTCTTTTTTATAGATTTCAGTTTCGGAATCGAGGCGATTGAATGGCTTTAAAAAGATAATCCCTTTAGCACCGGCTTCAGGAATATCTTTATTTTTCATGTGTTGTGTCAAGCTGAGATTGTAGCATTCTGTAAAAATCGTATTTCTCTCTGCAACCATATGCTCAAGCTGTGCGGGAAATACTGTCCTTAGCCCTCCACGCGAAAGATCCTTAAATCGAATATGGAAACCAAAAAAGTGCATGCCTTTGACAAAAAAAATAGCAAAAGGAAGCTCCGGAAATTTTTTAGAGCGGTCAAAAGGAATATCGTCCATATATTTTGGGTCTAAGCGAAAACTTAAAGCTGTAAAATTTAATCGGTAAGCATTCGTCTTAAAAGTATGATGGATCATACTCATCGCTTGTTTTAGGATAATTTTCCGTCTATTGTCATATTCCTCTCTTCCTGTATCTAACCGCTCTACCTTATGAAGAAAGTTTGACCTTATGTCTAAATATTGATCGTAATTATGCAACTCGGGATGAAATTTCCATTTAAAGGCTTCACATAATTCAAATGTAAGTTCTGGATGACGGCAAAGGTCCGCTTCGATGTTTTCTAAGGTGTAAAGGTTTGGATCCATATGCACTAGAGCTTGATGGATAAAGCTGGACATGGCCCTTAATAGGTTGCCCATATTACCGCTAATGATCCCTTTGCTGATCAACTTCTCTTCGAATAAATCAAAGCTGGCGAAATATTTAACGCTTGCAAATTCGCGTAAAAAATCAGGGATATCAGCAACTTCCCATGCGGCCTGCCCATTAATGCCATGCAGATTTAAGCTCATAATTAAAATAGAATCTCGCCTAAATGGATTGACATAAGTTGCATTGACTTTTCTAATAACCAAACGATGGCGGTGGATGGTATGGGCTAAGCGATACAAAAAGTTATGTTTTGGTGTATTTTTCCAAGCTAAAACAATGTGCATCGAAGGGGTGTCTTTTTCTTCCCAGTTCTGCTCATAACGCACTTCATACTGGCAGCTATCCCTTGTTTGAGCTCGAAAGAACATCTCTAAGCTGATCGCTAATTTGTCAAGGGATAGCGATTTGATAAAGCGGCCATTTAAAGCTTGTAATAGCCTTTCGAAATCCTCCTCACTCATTTTAGGGCTTTGCTGCTTGACCAAATGCAGCACGTGCTCTTTCACTGTAGGAGTTAGGGTTTCCTTAGTTTCTTCAAAGCCAGTAAAATACAAGATTGCTATGCGCAACTTACTTTGGTTGCCGGGAAAAATATCTTTGGAAACATAAGCTTGATATGTTTTGATGCCATACATCGCATAGTTTTCCAAAATTCTTAAATCAGCATCGGGGCTATCAATGCTAAGAACGATCGCAGCTTCTTTAAGATTAATTGTGGAGAAGTAGTTTTGTAAATGAAAGTCCATTAGACTATGGACGATAAGCATGACGTTTTCATTAGGAATATCTTCAAAAAGAGTTTTGGGCATCGATTTTTCGAGCCATAGATAGGATTCTTTGAACTTTTGACTTTCTTTTTGAAGAGCTACTTTAAGTGGATCAGCAGAAGAAGATAGCCTTGTTTCCTGTGCCTTGATCTTTCCCATATCGCCTTATATTGCGTTTAAACTTTAGCTTTAATTTAGTTATTACTCATCTATCAAGTATCGGACAAAACTTCTAGGCTTCATAATAAAGATAGACCTCTCATCTTTAATAAATAACAAGATTGGTTAAAACTGTCAGCAAAAAGTCAAAATTTGAAATGAGAGGGTTCATTGCTCATTGACCGGTAAACGATAAACTTACCTAGTGTTTATCTTTTAATTAATCGTAAGCCGTTGAGTCCAACTAAGATGGTGCCTCCTTCATGAATAAGAACAGCGATCCAAAGCGGGACAAATCCGAACAGAGCAGGAATGCTTGCTGCAAAGATGGCCATCGTGGCAAAAATAAGGTTTTGTTTGACGATTCTCTGTGTCGCCTTTGCTTTTTCCATTAGCCAATCAAGTTTTTCGATATTATCATGCAGCAAAACGACATCAGCGGCATCCATCGCCGCACCGCTACCCACCTTTCCCATTGAAATACCCACGGTCGATCTTGCTAATGCCGGAGCATCATTAATACCATCCCCAACCATAGCCAAATTTTCGCTTCGTGATAAGTCGCTAATGATTTGCAGTTTATCTTCTGGTTTTAATTGGGAGTAGTATTCAATAATCCCGGTATCTTGAGCAATCTTTTTAGCACTTAGCTCGTGGTCGCCCGATAGCATGAGCAGTCGGTAGCCCATTTTCTTTAGTCGATCTAATGTTGGTTGGACATTTGATCTTAAGGCATCTTGAAAGCGGAAAATTAAAAGAGCGTTTTCGATGAGCAATAAAGCTATAAGCTCACCCTTTGATTGAAAAGCGTCAATTTTGTTAACGAGTTTCGCAATCTGGGATTCGGAAAGTCTTTTTTGTATACATGCAAGATTTGCTAAGTAGGCGGTCACGTTACGCTCTTTTTCACGAACAGTTGCTTGCAAACCATATCCAGGAATCACGGTAACATTCTCAAGCGGCCGAGGGGATAATCCAAGCTCTTTTGTGTAATTAACGATGGCATGAGCGATGGGATGGATGGCATTTTGTTCCATGGATAAAGCGATTTCTAGCATCCACTGCTTGGTTTGGTCATTAAGGGGTGTCAATGATTCAAAACCTAGACATTTAAGCTCGCCGGTCGTTAATGTTCCTGTTTTATCGAAAGCAATGCTATGACACGAAGCCAATGCGTCTAAAATGATACCTCCTTTTAAAAGAACTCCTTGAGCCGCGCACGAGCTAATCGCACTTAAATAAGCAATGGGGATAGCAATGATGAGCGCGCAAGGGGAAGCAGCGATGAGAAATGCAAGAGAGCGGTATAAAGCGCCTTCAACGCCAAAAAAAGGTAAATTAAAAATGAGTGATAATGTAGCAGCAAAAAAGGCTGACGCTACGATAATAGAAAGGGCATAAGTACGACTTACACGATCAAACCAACGCTGTAATCTAGGTTTGGCTTCCTGAGCTTTTGTCACCAGTTTGATGATTCTTGTTAATGTCGAGTCACTGCTTGTTCGAGTTACCTCCAGCTCTAGTGTTCCTTCTAGGTTTTGCGATCCTGCCGGTACCTCATCATGAAGCGTCTTAGTGATAGGGATATTCTCTCCTGTCAAATGAACTAAATTAACAGAGGAAGTTCCTTTAATTACAATCCCATCCAACGGAACCAGCTCTCCTGCTTTAATAAGAATTTTAGTTCCCTTAGAAATTTCCTTGATAGCTCGATCGACGATATGCCCGGTTGCTGTGATGACACACGCTTTAGTTGGTGATAGCTTATGCAAGTGGCTGATAGTTTTTTTAGCACTTGCTGTTACCGTTTCCTCCATAGCTGCTGAAAGTGAAAAAAGAACTAGGAGTAATGCTCCTTCCATTGGGCTTCCAATCACTATAGACCCGAATGCAGCTAAGGTCATTAAGACATCAATATTGATTTGGAAGTCGATAAGATCTTCAATCGACTCGATTAAAGAAGGGATACCTGCAAAAAAGTAGACAAAGACAAGTAGGGCGTAGGAGTAGGGAGCCAACGAGGAAAACCATGAGAAGAAAAAAGCCAATGCTAACAAAAAAGCAGCAAGGATGGCGGCTCTTAGGTTTAAATTAATGGACCACTTTCTAGAAGAAGCAGTTAAGAAAGGACTATTGGACTCATCGAGACCTGATTCGAAAAACTCTTCAAATAGTAAAGGTGTGTGGGATTGAGGAGGGGTCGTTTCTAAAGAAGTGCCGGCCATACGTTAGATCGTTTGAAGTAAGGATTTAATTAAAAAATAGCTTAGCAAACAAAACGCCACATTCCAAATCAATGCTGCAATCTTACTGTTTTTTGCATAGGCAGCGGTAGTGGCAGCTGCAAGACCGATCACGGCCAAGTTGGCTACAAAAAAGATAAGAGGGGAGAAGTAAATGAGCGTTAATAAGCATGCGATTCCGGAAATGAAAACCCCAACACCTGCTCCTATACCTTGTTTTAAGGGATGCTCGACATTTTGTAAAGAGAGGCCTAACTCTTCCTCGATCATCACTTTAAGGAGTCGATCACCGTCAGCCATCAAGACATCAGTTACATCCTCAAGGAGTTGTCCCTCAAAACCTTTGGCTCGATATAATTCTTTAAGCTCTGTTCTTTCTTGCTCACGGTTATGCTCGATTTCCCATTTTTCTTGCTCTAAAACGCGATGGAGGCGTTCAAGGCGAAACCAGCCTAACCAGGCGCTTCTACCCACCCTAAAGATTAAATAGCCCACTAAAAATAGAAATAACGCGAGCGTGAGATTGACCTGAGGGCCTAGGGTGGAAAAAATTAATGATAATAATATCACTAGAAAGGATGTGTCTCTTGCAGCATCTGCTCCTGCTGTAATTGGGCCTGGAATTTCTGTTCCATGAACTTCTGCTGCTGAAATTAAGCCTTCGGCTTGAGCATTGACTACATGAGCAATAGCGTTTTGGCCGTTAAAATGGGATGGTTGAGGTGTATCGTTCATAGAGCTAACTAACTTCGTTTTATACAGGCCTTTATTCTGTCATTTTTTTTATCTGAAGTCAAAGTATAAAAATCTTTAACTTTCTTAATAAAATATAACGATTATATTCTTGTTTTTTGTTTTTATTTTCAAATAATGTTTTTAATAAAAAATTTGTCCTTTATAATATAATTAAGGGTTTATAAGTTTTGAACCGAACATCTTCTTATGATAAGAAGATTTTGATACTGAAGGAGCGTTATGAGTAGTATTCAACCTGAAATGTCAGATGTTAAAGGCGTTCAACAGCAACGGCTAGCTTATGGTGTTGAGAGTGAGGAAGCGAAAAAAATCCTTTTTTTTGACGAATTAAGTCCTAGCGAGCAGAAAGATCTCTTAGAAGTCATCTTCGCTTCACAAAATCCTGTTTTAGTCCCACCGACTCAATATAGCATTACAGATAGCAATATGGGGGTTGGAGTTGTTGCAGAACAAAAGAAACATGACACGATTATTTCAATGCTTGATACGTGGATTGCGTGTGTAAAGAAAATGGCAGAAGAATCCCAAAAAGCTGATTTAAAACGTTATATTGAGGGGATTAGCATTGCCTGTAGCTCCTATCACCGTAGTGTAAGCCCAAGCTATGATCCCAATTTTGCTACTTTTTCTGTAGGGGTGGTGTTAGGGGCTTTTGGCGTGTACCAAGCTTTTGTTAACTCACCTTTAACACAGGTAGCCGTTAATCCTGTCATGGATATAACGACAAACGCTATCCCTGCTGTCCTAGGAGACTTAAGAGCCGAACTTGGGCTAGTAGGAGCTTTAATGATTTTTGGCTTTGGAATTCAATATGGCACGGTGGCAAGTCAAGCAAAAAGCTCGGAAGGGCAAAAATTTGATGAAAGAGTTTTTGCGAAAAATTTTGCAGAAAAGGTTTTAAGCGTAATAGGAAGCTCTCAATTTAACAATTACTTAGCAGCCATTGTTAGCCAAAGTGCCGATGATAGCGAGGCCCTAAGCGAAAAACAACAATCCCAATCTATTGCCCTTGCAAAGCTGGTTCTCCTAGCCTCTGCACTAGCGGCTTTATATCAAGCAGAAGCTGGTAAAATGACCGGGCAAGAATTTGCGGCTATGATCCGAGAACGAAGAAGGGATGGTGATGACGCTATCCAGTTTGCTGATGGCGACTCTAAAAACAATTTCGTTTATCTCATCAGGGGTTACCTAAGCTTTTTAGATCCCCCTCAAGTGGAGAGCTTTATGGAATCGATGATGACTTATTTTGACAATGACCCGTCGATCAGTACTCTTGCTGATCCAGCTAAGACCTTTGCCGGGCTGTACTCGGACATCAGGAGAAATGAATTACAAATTTAAGTAGGCTTTGAGCAGCTGAACTAAAGAAAGATAATCATCTACCGCAATGAGCTCTCTTGCTGAATGCATAGAAAGTTGAGCGATCCCCAGATCAATGGTTGGAATGCCTGTTAATGTTGCTTGGATAGGGCCAATCGTTGAACCTGAGGGCATGTCGCTTCTCGAAACAAAATGCTGAAGATGAATGTTGTTTTCTTCCGCTAGTTTTATCAACTGAGCTGCAACCAGTCCATTTGTTGCATAAGCCGAAGGGTGTGACTTGATAGCAATGCCATCTTTTAAATAAACACGGTGCCTAGATTCGAATTTTTCAAGGTGATTAGGATGGACGGCATGGGCCAAATCGATAGAAAGACAAAAAGATTGTGGAAGTAATCTAAGATAGTCTTCGCGCTTTAATCCAAGAGATAGGTGGATTCTCTCTAGTACATGGGGGAGAAACGGAGATCCTGCAGCTTGAGCTGTTGATGAGCCTATCTCTTCATTATCCCAGACGGCCATTACTTGTAATTCATCCTGAGAAGCTACACTTTCCTTAGCTAAAAAAGCTTCTAGAATAGCCGAAACAGAAGCCAGGCTATCAATGCGGTAAGAGGCTAGTAATTCTTTTTGAATACCCAACAAACGCGGCTCTTCTAGAGGGTAGAGGAATAAATCATAAGCTAGGAGCTTTTGTAGAGCTGCTTTTTCTACTAACAGCTGTCTAAAAGCTTCTTCTTTTGCATTAATTCCAAAAAGAGCTGGTAGATGCTCTTGTTTATTGAGGACGAGCCCCTCATCGTTAATCTTGCGATCGAGATGAATAGCTAGCTGAGGGATGGTTAATGGGTGATCTTGAATATTGATTAGGGTTTCCCTCAATTCATTCTTTTGGTTAAGACCGATACACCTTCCTGCAATCCCTAAATCCCTGTTCAACCAAGAAGAGAGCAGAGGCGAGCCATAGACTTCAACGCCAAGCATCAACATATTTTCTTTGATAAAAGCCGCGTTAGTTTTCAGCTTGAGGCTTGGGCTATCTGTATGAGAGGCTAATAGGCACGTTTTTTTGATCGGTTGTTTAGGTATTTTAAAGGCAATCAGGGATGAGCCATTGCGAATAGTAAAATATTTTTTCTTAGGCGAGAGTGTCCAAGGATCTCTTTCTTCCAATTCTTGAAAGCCCGCCTTAGTTAATAACTCTCTTGCATTTTCGACAGCATGCCAAGCTGTCGGAGAAGCTTTTAAAAAGGCGATCAGAGAGTCTAAGCTAGTTTCTGAGTGATGCGTCATTAGATCCATCTTCAGGGGTTATTAGGGAAATTCCTCCAAGGTAACTTTGTAGAACCTCGGGAACATTAATGCTGCCATCTTCATTTTGATTATTCTCTAACAACGCAACCATTAACCTTGATGTAGCAAGTCCTGAACCGTTTAGAGTATGGACAAACTCAGGTTTTTCTTCTTGTTTCCTTCTAAAGCGAATCTCAGATCTTCTCGCTTGGAAATCCTTACAGTTAGTAATAGATGAAACTTCATAATAACGATTTTGTCCTGGAAGCCATGTTTCGACATCAACCGTTTTAGCTCCCGCAAAGGACATATCCCCGGTTACAAGCAGCATGTTGCGGTAATGTAAATTGAGACCTTGTAATATTTCTTCAGCACTTGCAACCATTTGATCAAATAAGTTTTCACTATCCTCGGGCTTACAAAAGCAAAACATTTCAACTTTGTTAAATTGATGGACGCGAATAAGGCCTCTCTCTTGAGCTCCCGCCGCCCCGGCTTCTCTTCTAAAGCAGGGCGTGTAGGCAATATAGCGCAAGGGAAGATCTTTCTGAGTGAAGATCTCACCAGCATGCAAGCCGTTTAAAGGGACTTCCGCCGTTGGAATCATAAATAGCTTATAATCTTCATCATGAATTTTAAATTGCTGGTTAGCAAATTTAGGAAGTTGGCCGGAACCATATAAAGTTTCCTCCCGTACAACGATGGGTGGAATCCACTGCTCAAAGCCATTTTTGAGATGGATGCTAATCATGTAGTTTAGCAATGCCCACTCTAGGCGTGCTCCCATGCCTCGATAAACAGGCCACCCAGCGCCCGCTATTTTGGCTCCACGTTTAAAATCAAAAAGATTTAACTTCTCATTGAGCTCCAAGTGGTTTTTGAAAGGGAAACTAAACTCTCGTTTTTTTCCAAATTCTTTAAGGAGGACATTGTCTTTAGGGTCCATGGAGACTTTCATGCCATCATCAGGAATATTTGGTAGTCGTGACATAGCGTCTTGAAATTGTTGCTCTAGGCAAGAAAGATGTTGATCTAAGTGGCGAATTTCTTCGGCAAAAGAAGAAACACGATCTAAAAGAGGTTGAGCATTTTCACCTTTACGTTTCAATTCTCCAATCTTTTGAGAAGCTTCATTTCTTTCTGCTTTTAGTTGCTCAACTTTAGTTTTTCCTTCTCGTATTTGTTGATCTAGTTCAAGGATGGGGGTGAGGGAAATAGCCGGATCTTTGCTTTTAAGCTTTGCCTCAATTCCTTCTTTATCTTTTCTTATCAGCTTTATGTCTAACATGGTTTCCTTAACTAACAGTGATTGAATTTCAAATTTAAAAGAAAAGGGAGTAAAAAACAATAAAGCTTTTAGAATAGCTACTAAAAGGCGATTGCGTTGTTTTTCCTGCTTCAAATGGAAATCTAAATCAGCTAACCTATAGCAGAAATTCTACTGGAGAAGTCCCTTGAAATTAAAGAAAGTTGAAATTTCTGGTTTTAAATCCTTTGCCGACAAAGTTACGCTTACCTTTCATAATGGTATTACATGCATTGTTGGGCCTAATGGCTGTGGAAAATCAAATATTGCTGACGCCATGCGTTGGGTATTTGGTGAACAATCCGCCAAATCGATGCGAGGTGACAAAATGGTGGACGTCATTTTTGCGGGTACAGCGACAAGGCGAAGCGTAAATCTAGCAGAGGTGACGATTACTTTTACCGAAATCAACGGGGCTTTGCCTATCGAGTATGATGAGATAGCAGTAACAAGACGCCTACACCGAAGCGGTGAATCGGATTACTTTATTAATCGACAACCTGTAAGGCTAAAGGATCTTCAAAGTCTCTTCCTAGACACGGGGATCGGTAGGACTGCATTCTCTATTTTTGAGCAAGGGAAAATCGATCAAATTATTCAACAGTCCCCAGTAGGGCGACGAATCCTTTTTGAAGAGGCCGCTGGCATTACTCGCTACCTTCAAAGAAAAAAAGAGACTCTGAGAAGATTCGAAGCGATTGATCAAAATCATTCCAGAGCCAAGGATATCTACCTTGAGGTGGAGAAACAGCTTGTTAAGTTGGAAGAGCAGGCGAAGGAAGCGAAGATTTTTCAAGCAGATAAGGTCCTATTAGAGAAGTTAGAGAAAAGCTATCTCTTTGCCCAACATGAGCATTACTTGCAAAAAAGTTCTGAATTGGAAGCACAAAAAACAGAGTTTCAAGAACAACTGAAAAAATTACAGGAAAAATATCAGTTTAGTTGTAGCGAGCATCAAGCCTTAAAAGAGACGATACACCGCTTAGAAAAAGGCAAAGCTAGCATTACGGAGAAGATCAATGCCCTTTTAAGTGAACAAAAGGTTAAAAACGAAAAAGAGAGATTAAATAAAGAGCAACTCCAAGAACTTCAGCAAAAGCAAATTGAGTACCAGAAGGAGTTGAAGGAGCTTGAAAAAAAGCAAGATGGTTGGTTAGTAGAAATCAAACAATGTGAAAAGAAGCAGCAAGGATATGAACGTTCGATTAAGCAAGCAGCAGAAGAGTTTAATCAGCAAGAACAAGGGCTAAAAACTGTAGAAGGAGAGTTAAATCAACTTCGCGAAAAACAAGTCAAAAGCCATCAAGACAAGCTAAAGCATATTCAACAAGAAAATCAAGTGACTCAAGACCTAAAGACCTTGCGAGTGCGTACAGAGAGCTATCAGGAGAAGCAACTTCAGGTTGAAGAAAAGCAGCAAAAAAACCAGCTCATGCTCGAAGAACTGAAAAAAACAGAAGAAGATCAAAAAAAACACTTTCAAACAGTATTAAAACGCAACGATTCGTTAAAAGCGGATCTTGCAAAAATGGATACCGATCTTAAAAAACTTTTAGATGACATTAGAATTGCTCAATTAAAAAAAGAACAATTAAGCAGGGATTTACAAGAGAGTGTTGTTCGAAGACATGCCCTAATAAGGTTAAAAGAAGATCACGAGGGCTTTTCTGCAGGATCAAAGAAAATCCTCAAAGAAGCAGCTTCTCCCGGTAGCCCTCTTTTTGGCATCGTTAAAGGTCTTTACGAGTATATTTCTGCTGATAAAGGTCATGAGGCTGACTTAGCAATCATTTTAAAGAGATATGCTGAAACGCTTGTCGTTGAAAAGCTAACGGATTTAAACGTCCTTTTAAATTATGCAGAGCAGCAAAGTATTAATGATATCGCTGTCATTTGCCTTGAAACGTTACAGGAGCAAGCTGGTCTGACAAAAATTAAGGATAGCTTTTTCGAAAAAACAAACGAAACGAAATTAGCTCGTCATTTTTTTAGACAGGTCGTTTTAGCGAAGTCTTTTGAGAATGCCTTAACGCATTGTGCTGATGGCTTAGAAAGCTTAACACCGGAAAAGTACTTTATCGACCGCTTTAGGGTTGTTTACGTAAGGCCATCACAAGAAAATAGCATTTTTGTTCGCGAAGCAGAGATTAAGGCGTTGGCAAAAAGCATCAAAGAACAAGAAAAAACTGTGCAAGAAGCTGAGGCTGAGCTTCACCTTCTAAATGAGAAGAAAAGCCAAGTTCAAAGCGACCGTCAACAGCTAGATAAAGAGATCCGAGCGAATGAAATTCGTTTAGTGGAAGCTAATTTTGCACTTCAGAAAATACAAAACGAACATGCAAAGGCTAGAAAAGATGTAGAGCATCTAAAACAAGAAATGTTTAACACGGAGTCTGCATTGACTCAGCTTTTAAAACAGCAAAATGAGCTTGAGCAAAAATTAATAGCGATCCGTGAAAAAACCGATTTGCTTTTGAATGCTGATTCAACGTTGGAAACCTCTCTTGCTGCTAAGCTCGAAGAAAGGAAACATTTATTCGATCTCGTTGAACAGAAAAGAAAAAACCTATCATTATGTAATGATGAAAATCGTAAAAACCAACATGCCCTAAGCTTGCTAGCTGTTAAAAAACAAGAGAGTGAAAATTCCTTTAAGCGTATTTCTAGCGAGCTGGTCAAGCAGGAATTACGCATAAAAGAAATCCTGGCGTCAGAGCAACAAGGTAAACTTGACGATGTCCAGCTAATCAATGCGTTAAAAGTAAGTAAAGGTGAGGAAGAAAAGCTTCTCAATGAGATAAAAAAAGCAAAAACGCAATTATTTGCCATCGAAACGACGAATGAAAGCTTACAAAAAGAGATCAAAGCCAATGAGAAAAATGTCCATCACTTAGAGGTTCAATTGGCTCAGGTTAAAACATCTCGGGAAAATATTCAAAAAACCCTTCAAGAACGCTTTGAGGACTCTCAGTCTGCAGAGGCTTTAGAAATGACCTTTGATCAAGCTGAAAAAAAGATGAAGCAAGTTCGAGGAAGAATCGATCAGGCTAAGAATATCAATCTATCAGCGATCGAAGAATTTGAAAAAAGTAAAGAGAGGCATCGTTTTCTAGATGAGCAGTTGCAGGACCTTTCGATGGCTAAAAAAGAGTTAGAAGAGGCCATTTTAGCTTTAGACAGTGAAACAAGAGGGATTTTTGCAAAAACTTTTTCTTCCATTAGAGATAACTTTAAAAAGAATTTTAGCTTATTGTTTAATGGGGGCGAGGCTGATTTAGAACTCATTGACTCTAAAGATGTTTTGGAAGCGGGTGTCGAAATTGTTGCACGCCCTCCGGGTAAACAAATGAGGTCGTTAAGTTTGTTGTCAGGTGGTGAGAAGTGCTTGACAGCGATGGCCTTACTCTTTTCTATTTTTGAGGTAAAGGCAGCTCCATTTTGTATTTTAGATGAAATCGATGCACCTCTTGATGACTCCAACATTGAGCGATTTATCAAAGTCGTGAAGCAATTTGTAGACCGTTGCCAATTTATTATTATTTCACATAATAAGCAAACGATGGCCATTGCCGATCGTCTTTTTGGTGTTTCTATGCAAGAAAAAGGCGTCTCTAAATTACTAGCGATCGAATTTGAAAAGGAAACCAAATCACCTGAGCTTGTAGAGGTTCTATGAAAATAGGCGTTCCAAAAGAAATTAAGAGCCAGGAATATCGCGTTGGAGCGACTCCTGGGATGGTGAAAGCTTTGGTGGAAGCTGGACATTCCGTCTCAGTTCAATCTAAAGCTGGTTTAGCGGTCGGCTTTAAGGATGAAGAATATGCTCAAGCGGGGGCTGAAATTGCCTTGTCAGCGGAGGAAGCCTATCAGGCCGAGATGATTCTTAAAGTTAAGGAGCCTCAAGAAAGCGAATTTGGGCTTCTTAAGGAAAAGCAAATACTCTTCTGTTATCTCCATTTGGCCCCCAATCCTTACTTGGCTCAACAACTTATCAAAAAAAAAGTTATTGCTATTGCTTATGAAACTGTAACTGATCTGCATGGACATCTACCTTTACTAGTTCCCATGAGTGAAATTGCAGGGCGTATAGCTATCCAGGTAGGCGCAAATTACTTACAACTCAACCAAGGAGGAAAAGGCTTGCTGCTTGGAGGAGGACCAGGTGTCTTCGGAGCTCGTGTCGTCATCATCGGTGGCGGCGTGGTGGGTACAGAAGCAGCTAGAATGGCGCTTGGACTTGGGGCAAGAGTTGTTATTTTAGATAGAAATTTAAGCCGTTTGCGTCAGCTGGAAGCTTCATTTGGACCAGGGCTTAGAACCTTGTACTCAAATACTCAGAGTATTGATGAAATGATTGCTAATGCCGATCTTCTCATTGGATCGGTGTTGCTTCCAGGAAAAAAAGCTCCAATGTTAATTAAAGAATCGATGATAAGAAAAATGGAGCCAGGTTCGGTTTTTGTCGATGTGGCGATTGATCAAGGCGGTTGTAGCGAAACGTCAAAACCGACAAGTCATGATCATCCCACCTATCAATTAGATGGGGTGATTCATTATTGTGTGACTAACATGCCTGGTACTGTTGCAAAAACAGCCACACTCGCTTTAACAAACGCAACGACAGAGTATGCTCTTTTACTAGCAAACCAGGGATGGAGAAGAGCGCTGCTAGATCATAAGGGACTAAGAGATGGGCTCAATATTGCTTTAGGAAAAATCACCAACCCCTTTGTGGCAAATGATCTAAACGATGAATATGTTGTACCAGAAAGTGTTCTTTAAAAGATGAAGGCTCAGTATTTAATAGGCATTGACTTAGGAACGACAAATAGTGCTGTTGCATTTGTTGACCTTGATCGACAAACAAACCCATCCCTGAGCATTAAAAATTTTCCTATCCCTCAGATAGGAACACAAGGGAAGATCGAGCATCTTTTATCTTTACCTTCCTATTGTTATTTAATTCCTGAAGGCCAACAGAAAAAATACGATCTTCCATGGAAAAAAAATATCTCTTTTCTTGTTGGCAAAGGGGCTTGGGAAGAAGGTGTTCACGTACCCACTTGTTTAATTCATTCGGCTAAAAGCTGGTTATCACACCCTCATGCTATTCAAAAAAGTGCATTATTGCCAGAAAATGCCCATTGTTCAATTGAGCGGATTAGTCCTCTAGAAGCAAGTGCACGTTATCTTGCCCATATTCGAGAAGCGTGGAATTACCAGATTGCTAAAGGAAACCCTGAAAAAGAATTTGAAGCACAAGAAATCGTTCTAACGATTCCAGCGTCCTTTGATGAGACGGCTCGAGAGCTCACGCTAGAGGCAGCTAGAGAAGCTGGTTACAAATCGGTAGTCCTTCTTGAAGAGCCTCAGGCGGCTTTTTACTGCTGGATGGCTAGACATGAAAAGCATTTGCAGGAAATAGTTGCAGATGGCGATTCAGTTCTTGTCATTGATGTAGGTGGAGGAACGACTGATTTTAGTTTAATTGATATCCATCGCCATCACAATGACTTACGTTTTGATAGAGTCGCTGTCGGCAATCACCTACTTCTGGGCGGAGATAACATTGACGCAGCAATTGCTCATACGATTCAGGGAAGGCTTAGAGAGACCAATGACTTTCCTGATTGGCTAAATACTTTAAAATTTTCGGCTAGACAAGCAAAAGAGGTTTTGCTTTCCGAGCAAGCACCTTCTTCCTATACAGTTTTATTGCAAGGAAGAGGCGCATCAGTGGTTCGAAAGTCTCAAAAAGTAGAATTGCAACGAGAAGTTCTCATTGCAACGTTGTTAGAAGGCTTTTTTGGTCAATATTCTTTCGAAGAGGCTTGCAAGGTAGGGCCTAAAAAAGCTTTAAAAGCTTTCGGTCTTCCCTACGAGGAAGATCCTTCTATTACTAGGCAGTTGGCTCAGTTTCTAAAAAAAGCAGGTAAACGACCTACGAAGGTTCTATTTAATGGGGGGACGATCAAGCCTAAAATTTTTAGAGATTCTATTCTCAGATCGTTGAATCGTTGGTTTTCAATGGAAGCGATTGAGGAGTTAGAAACAGAAAGTTACGATTATGCTGTGGCTAAGGGAGCTGCCCATTTTGCCAAGGCAAAACAGGGTTATGGTCAGCGCATTGGGGGAGGATCTCCTCGCGCTTATTATGTTGAAGTAAACCATGAAGGGCATCCTCAAGCGCTTACCCTGCTTGAGCGAGGGAGTGATGAGGAGGTTCCGGTCACAGCTCCTTTCCAATTTCATTTGATACCTAATACACCCGTAACTTTCAGAGTTTTTACTTCACACACTCGTTTAAACGATCATCTGGGCTCTTTTTGCGATTTTGATCCAGCGGAAATGTTACCATTACCACCCTTACAGACGGTATTAAAATTTGGAAAAACAAAAGAGCTTATCCCTGTCTGCTTGACCGCTAAGTTAACAACAATTGGCGTTTTAGAGTTACTTCTCCAAGCGAAAAATAGCCATCATCAATGGAAACTCTCCTTTAATTCAGGCGCGGATAATGCTTTGACAAGTTTTGAAAAGAAAACGCGTATTGATGAGACCTATAGCTCTTTGGAGATGGAGGAAGTGACCCTCTTTCTAAAAGGCTATTTTTATGGGGGAGGGGATAAAGAAAAATTGATGGAGGGACTTGAAAAAATTCTTTCACGTCCAAGAGGTTCTTGGCCTATTAGTCTTATTCGTCAATGTGCGGATGTTTTGCTAGAAGAAAAAAAGGAACCTAGGGCAATAGGACGCTTTTGGAATGCGCTGGGGTTTTTTCTACGACCAGGTTTTGGCTTTCCTTTAGATGAACACCGTATAAAGGAAATTTGGAAATTACTCCTGTCTGATTTTGCTAAAAAAAGCCTTTCTGATGATGTTCGGTTGCAAAAATGGATTTTTTATCGCCGAATTGCAGGTGGACTTAACAAGGGACAGCAAGCACGCATTGCTCAAGACCTGCCGCTTGTGTCAATTAAAAATAGGAAACTGCAGTCATTTAAACATAAACAAGAAATTTATTTATTTGGCGAGCAATTAAGAACGCTAGCTTCGCTAGAGTGGTTAGACCTATCTAAGAAAGTAGATATCGGCTACGCAGTATTAAAGAGAATCCTCTCTCCTGAGAGGCAGACTTTTGACATCTATGCGTTAGGAAGACTTGGTGCTCGTCAGTTGATGTATGCTCCATTTACGCAAGTGATCGATCATGTGGTTGTAGAAGAATGGTTAAACGCGCTTTTTGATGACCCTACTATGGATGTGGCTTCATTAGAGCGACTGTGCATGCAATTAGCAGGTTTTACACACCATGAGCACCTCAATGTGTCTACAAAAATGCGAGAGCGAATACTTGACCGTTTCCCTAAAGACCAAAGGTTAAATGAATTTCTGAATAACGACACAGTATTAAGCTCAAGCGAACAAGAGCTTTTTTTTGCAGATCAGCTCCCTGTTGGACTTATTTTGAAACAAAATCGCAATACAACCCTTTAACTTTAGTCATGACCTTTGCCAACGAATCAAATATCAAATGATATAGCAAGAAGTTAAGGGAAGGCTGGAGTGAGTCACGATCAGCTTTGGCAAATGCTACTATGCAAAAGCGTTGCAAACAGTAGATGGAATATCGAAGTTGATTCCGGCGATTTTACCATGATTTCTTGCACCAATAGGCTTCAACGCAAGCCGAAGTAGTTAGCAAGGTAATGTGAGAGTGGATGGGGATCTCGATAACCGTGCAGTGATTAACGTTGCCCGGCTTAGAGTGGTGTGCGTGAGTTCATTCGGCCCCCTTGGCTTTAACTATAAAGAGGTACAAAAAAGAATAGCGCTTCTATCATTATAGATCTATAATAGCTTTATGATCCCAATACCAGACTTTTTAAAAAAATATATTGCTGAAGCTCAAGAGCTTGTGTCTAAAGGCTCAGTTCAAGATATCCAATTTTCTGGTTCTACTTATCAGATCAAGGTTCATGATGATCATCTCAAGCAAGATTGTTGGTCCTTTGTGCAATTAGATTCGCAAGGCCTTTTGCAAGATGCTTTTTGTTCATGCCAAGAAGAGGAGCAACATGAGGGGTGCGCCCACCTTGTGGCTTCATTACTACGCATTTATTCAGACTCTGTTAATCCTCTGCACCTTCGTTATGAAATTTCCATCTGGAACTCTCTAGGACATCTTTTTTTCAAACATTACGGTGCTCACCCCAAAATTAGCAAGGAAGGGGTGGGAATTAAAATTGGTCCAAATTTCCATTTAAAATTAGAAGAAAAGAATATCAAGCAGCAAGTGCTTGAGATTTTTGAAAGCCAACCTGTAGAAAATGAAGAAAATTCATTAAAATTTTCCAATTTGTCGGAGAAGGAACTGGCTCTTTGGCGTAAAGGGCATCCAAGCGAGCAATTACAGTACGAGCTATCCGTTTGGAGCGATTTTGCCCGATGGTTAACTATCAAACAAGATGAACAGCTTTTAAATAATGTCACTTTTGACTTTAATACTGACGGCCTTCCACTCACGATTCACGCCCACTTTAACCAATTCACTTTAAGTTACCAGTTTAAAGGGGAGGAATTCACCGATATTGTAGATAGTTTAGCTACAATTGATTCGAATTTAAAAGTCTTTAATAAACTCCAAGATTTTGTAAGTGGGATTACCTACGATGAAAAGAAACAAAGTCTTTCATTAGAAATGAAGCCTCTTTTAAGTGATCCTGGTGAAAGAATTGTTTTTAGCCGCTGGTTTTATTTGCCACGTATTGGTTTTTATCCTAGACAAACTCATCCATTGCTAAAATCACCATCGATTCAGAAAGATAAAATAGCCAAGGCTTTGGATGAATATGCGATTGAAATACAGCCACTGATTGAAGGAGTCACCTTACAATTACAACCTGCTCGAGCTAATTATTTTTTACAATTTGATAAACAGTTTGATTTGCATATTACAACCTATATATTCGAAGAAAACGATTTATCACAGCCTTGCTCAAGGCTTTTTGGTCATTGGGCTTTTATTGAGAAAAATGGCTTTTATAGGATTTATGGGTTGGAATTTCCTCAAGCTAAGAGTGTGATTAAGGAAGCGGACGTCCCCGATTTTATTCGCCATCATGTTGGCTGGCTCAATCAGCAAGATGGCTTTAAAATTCACCTACAGAGTTTGGAAGCACAAATTGTTTATCAGGTTGATTCTATTGGCCGACTGTCTTTTAATAAACGCATAGCCTTATCCGCGCATGAAAATAGGACTAAAGACTTTGGCTCATGGATTTACGTAGAAGATGAAGGTTTCTATTCAAAAAGCCATGCGTCCATTAGCTTGCCTCTGCAGTCCGGCATGAAAATGAGCAATGATCAAATTCCCCATTTTATTCATCATAATCGAGGGGATTTAGAGTTAGTACAAAATTTCTTCGCTCCTCTTTGCCCCTTTACTGAAATTGGGTTAAATGTATTACTTACTTCACAGTCTTCGATTGAAATTGTGCCTTTTTTTCAAATTAGGCTGGAATACCTAGGTAAACGCTTAAGGTTTTATGACGATATTGTGTATGTAGAAGAGGTGGGGTTTTACGAGCTGCCCAGGGAGATGATGCTTCCTGAAAATTATACGGAAAAAAAAGTATTGAAGGGCTCTAAGGTTAAGGATTTTATTCGAGAAGACTTGCCATCTCTCATGCCTTATATTTCTCAACTGGACCCAAGATTAGTTGCACCCAAATACCTCCATCTTCATGCAGCCATCCTAAACCGTCAAGAGGACGATTATGTTGTTCGTTTAAAGTATTGCACAGACAAGGGAGAGATTCCTTTTGTACAAGTCTATCAAGCCTATCGTCAGAAATTACCTTATTTATTTTCTTTTTATGGCTTAATCGATCTCCATTCAAGTTGTTTTGATTGGTTCCGCTCTGTGAAAGAAAACCAAGTGGATATGAAGGAGAATGAAATCCATTTTTCTTCCATTGAACTTATCCGTCTTAATGCTCTTGAAGACCTTTATGCTGATGAGGACAGCAAAAGAATTCTCCATGATTTGGTCGAAACGAAACACGCGATTCCCATCAATTTAAATGGATTAAAAAGTGTACTAAGGCCCTATCAAGATAAAGGGGTTCAGTGGCTGTTTTCATTGTATGAATATGGCTTAAGTGGGCTTCTTTGCGATGATATGGGATTGGGGAAGACCCATCAAGCGATGGCTTTGTTTGCCGCAGTAAAAAATGCGCGCACAAAACGGAAAACACGGTTTCTTGTCGTTTGCCCAACATCGGTTCTTTATCATTGGCAGGAGAAATTACAAGAATTTTTACCTGATCTCGAAGTTCTTACCTTCCATGGGACAAAGAGAAAAGAGCTTCTAGGTAAAGATTACGACATACTGCTGACTTCTTATGGTATTTTAAGAAATGAAATGAAGTATTTTCAAAAGCAGGAATTTACAATTGCCATCTTTGATGAAATTCAAGTAGCCAAAAATTTTCAAAGTCGCTTGTACAATAGCTTATTAAATATTCGTTCTCACATGCGCTTAGGATTGACGGGAACGCCGATTGAAAATCGCTTAAGAGAATTAAAAGCTCTTTTTGACATCATTTTACCTCTTTATATGCCTGCGGACACAGAGTTCAACCGGCTTTATGTAAAACCAGTTGAGCGTGAGAATGATATGCAACAAAAGCAAAAGCTTGTGCGTTTGATAAAACCTTTTATTTTGCGAAGAAAGAAAGAAGACGTTTTACTGGACCTCCCGGACAAGACAGAAGAAATGGCTCATTGTGACATGCATCCGGAACAGGCCAAATTGTATCAATTCGTATTACAGCAAGGTAGGGAAAGGATTTTATCCGATTTAGTGGATCCTTCTAAAACCATTCCCTATATTCATGTGTTTGCTTTGCTATCCCATTTAAAACAGGTGGTTGATCATCCTGCACTTTATTTAAAAAAAACAGAGCAATATAAAAAATATCATTCAGGCAAGTGGGATCTCTTTATTGAACTGTTACAAGAAGCTAGAGAAAGCGAGCAAAAAGTTGTCATCTTTTCTCAATACTTAGGTATGCTCGATATTATAGAAAACTATCTGAAGGCTAATGGTATTGGTTTTGCAGGTATCCGTGGTGTAACAAAAGATCGTAGCGAGCAAATTAAAATTTTTCATCAAGATCCCAAGTGTGAAGTTTTTGTGGCTTCTTTAAAAGCTGCTGGGCTTGGGATCGATTTAACTCCCGCGTCTATTGTCATTCATTATGATCGATGGTGGAATAAAGCGAGAGAGGATCAAGCGACAGACCGTGTCCATCGCATTGGTCAGCATAGAAATGTACAGGTTTTCAAATTGATGACGAAAAAAACTTTTGAAGAACGTATTCATGAACTTATTCAACGTAAGGGACAGCTGATGGAAGATGTGGTTGGCGTTGATGATCATGAAGTGCTAAAGCGTTTTTCAAGAGATGAGCTGATGCACCTCCTCCAAGATATCCCTTATGTTGATAGTTAATTAAACTCTCCCATTGTATTTTTTTCATGTACTAAGCTAATCGCAATTTAATTAGATTTTCAACAATTAGCTATATTTCTAGAGTCTTATGCGCCAAATTTCTATAATGTTCTATAGCTATTTGAGATTTCAAGACCCTAATGTGGCTCCTAATGCCCTTTAAATTTGCCTCTTCTCCTAGAAGATTGTCTGCACATTCAGTTTTAAAACAAATGTCTTTTTATCGTTCTCAGCTTCTTTATTATCCTGACGACATGATTCATTTCCTAGCTAATAGAACCATCAACTTTTCCATTCAATTCTTTTCAAGAATAGCTTGTTTTAAGTAACTTGTAGGGTTAACGATTGCCTATGCACAAGACTCTTAATTTTGCCAGGAGGGATGGGTTTACTGGATCTACTCAAGCGGCTAAGGGTTTTAAGGTTAGGTTGACCAGTTAAAGAAATTTTCAAATTATTTGAAGTGTAATGCCTTAACAAGCTTTGCAAGATGTTGGAATGGAAGTGCCTGAAGCTTTTAATACTCCTTTATGGATGCAGGTTTGTTGCAAGGTAGATGTTTAGTTATGAATGCCGGTTTTTGCTCTCAACGTCTTGAAGCATATTTAGCAGCAATCATTAAGCAGAATCAAAGCGGTTTTTGAATGCTTACGACGAATTTTGGTAACAGCTTAGGGGCTTGAAGCGTGAAGCCTAATCAGAGCTTTCACGAGCAAACTCTTCATCATCCCAAAACGTATTAGAAAATTCCTCCTCTAAAAATTCCTCTTCAACATGTTCTTTTTCTTCCCGCTGGGCGAACTGTGGTTCATATGCTGTTTTTTGAGGGCGTTCCTTTTTCTCTTTGCCTTTCAGATAAATCTTAATAGGTACTCCTTCAAAACCATACGTTTCTCTTAGTTGGTTATAAAGGTACTTTCTATAGCTTTCCGTCATAAGGTTGGGGTAATTAACGAAAAGAACAAAAGTAGGTGGTTGAATATCAACTTGAGCCATGTAGTAGATACGTAGCCGTTTACCTGTGATCATCGGAGGATGGTTTCTTTGCATCGCTGTTCCGATAAACTTATTTAGCTGGTGTGTGGAAATTCTGACTTTTGATTCTTCATAAACTTTTGCAGCTAATGGGAATATTTTTTCCACATTTCTTCCGGTCTTTGCAGAAATAAAGAGTTTCGGACAATTCTTTAAAAAAGGAACCGCCATTTCTAAGCCTTTAATGCAGTGTTCCATTCGGAAGCCTTTGACGAGGTCCCATTTATTAAAAAGAATCATACAACATTTACCGGCTTCTTCGATTTCTGTGGCAATCTTTTTTTCTTGAGCGGTCATTCCATCAACAGCATCCACAACAAACAAGCATAAGTCTGCGCGCTCTATGGCTCTTTCTGTTCGTATGGCCGCAAATTTTTCAATAACATCCTGTTCGCTTTTTTTGCGTCTAATGCCGGCTGTATCAATAAGTGTATAGAGAGTTCCATCAAGGTTAAAGGAGATATCCACACTATCTCGAGTGGTCCCAGGGATTGGGCTCACAATACAACGTTCTTCATCTAAAAAATAATTAACTAAAGAAGATTTCCCTACATTAGGCCGGCCAATGATGGCAATTTTTAACGATTCAGGCTCTTGAATAACTTCAGCATCTTTAGGAAAGGACTGTAGTGCAGTTTCTAGCAGCTCAGCGATTTGCCAGTTCTGAGAGGCAGAGACAGCAACGACATCTTTAATTCCAAGAGCTAAAAAAGAATAGATATGATCTCGTAGTTCGGGGGAGTCGATTTTATTAACAGCTAGACAGACAGGTTTTTTGGTTCTTAAGAGGATATTGGCGATGTCTTGATCTAGAGCGGTGATGCCTACTTTTGCGTCGACAACCATTACAATCGTATCGGCTTCCTCAATAGCGATTTCAGCTTGCTGTTTAATATGGTCATTAAATTGAGCCTTTGACTTTGGATCAATTCCTCCTGTATCAATGACCTGGAAGTCAAAGCCAAAAAGATGAGAGTCCCCATATAGGCGATCCCTTGTAACGCCTTCTGTCTCATCGACAATTGCAATTTTTTTTTGACATATAGCGTTAAAAAGAGCAGATTTGCCCACATTCGGTCTTCCGACAATTGCAAGTTTAGGTATTTTGACCATGATCATCTCTCGTAAGGAATTTAATTTATCGCGTTGATTGTTTAATTTTCCGGAAAAAACTCCTCCTTCTGAAGAGGGAGCGAAGAAAACTTAACAATTAGGTTTAAAAATAATACCTGATAGTTTGATTATTAACAATTATATAGAGTATTCTATTTAACACTATGGCATACGAACTATCACAAAAAGATGAATTTTCCTTTGTTCATTTTATTAATGAGTTTAAAGGGTATAATCTAGAAGCGTTACGTAAAGATTTATTCTCAGGCGTTCAAGTTTCCCTTCTGACGATTCCTCAAGCAATGGCTTACGCTCTCGTTGCTGGATTGCCCTTATCGGCAGGCATTCTAGCGGCGATATTCTCGACCCTTGTTGCTGCATTTCTAGGGTCTTCTCGCTTTCTGATTGCAGGTCCTGTAAATGCCATCGCTATCTTGTTACAGGCCGGAACAGCCGAAATCTTATTTTCTTTTTACAAGGATGTCTCCGGACCTGAAAAAGAATTGATTGTTTTGCAAATTATGGCGCAAATCGCCCTTTTGGCCGGCCTTTTTCAGCTACTTGCTGCTATCTTTAAGCTGGGGAGATTGACGCAGTTTGTCAGTTATTCAGTCGTTTTAGGGTACTTATCGGGTGGGGCCTTGGCGATTGTCGTTAATCAGTTGTTTACTTTCTTTGGGATTCCTGTCGATGGTGGTATTCAATCCCTATTTAAGAAAAGTGTTTATTTTCTGACTCATCTTCATTTTTTTCACATACAGACATTTGTCTTCGGGCTGTTCAGCTTCTTTACCCTGTTTTTTATTAAAAAATTCAAAAAGAGGTTGCCTGCAGCTGCGCTCACCTTGATCCTATCTATCAGTCTCTATGCTGTTATCTACCATAGTCCTTTCGCTTATTTTTTGGAAAATATAGAGATTGTTGGGGGGAGTGATGAAAAACTGGTGTTGATTCCTTCCTTATCCATTCCTCCCATCAACTTTGGAATGATGAATCACCTGTTAACAGTGGCTTTTGCCGTAGCGTTAATTAGCATTATTGAGACGACCTGTACATCGAAATCCATCGCAGCTACTTCGGGTCTCCCTATTTCAATCAATCAAGAAATTTTTGCTATAGGTTTTGCAAATTTAACCTCTTCTTTAACTGGAGCAATGCCCGTCTCTATCAGCAATGCGCGAAGCGGCCTTAATTTGAACTCGGGGGCAAAAACAAAAATGGCTGCCTTTTTTAGCGTTGTTAGCGTAGGGGCGATTGTCCACTTCTTGGGTTTTTTAGTGAGTTTTATTCCCTTAGCAACGCTTGCAGCCTTACTCCTCTTTACAGCAGCATCACTGGTCAACTATAAACAGTTAATCCTATGTCTTAAGTCAACGAGCTCTGATGCTCTTGTATTTGTAGCGACTTTCTTAGCCTGTATTTTCTTTAACTTAGACACCGCCTTCTATATTGGGGTAACGATTTCAATTACACTTTATTTGAAAAAAGCGGCTTTGCCACAGTTGATTGAGTATGCGATTGATCAGACAGGAGAGTTAAAAAGCCTTGATCTTTCTGCCGCCTACCTGCAAAAGCCCATTAGAGTGATAAAGGTTGAAGGTGAACTTTTCTTCGGATCAGCTGATGTTTTTTACACGACGCTAAAATCGATTGCGGAAGATGACCAAACGACAAAGGTAATCATTCTCCAGTTAAAAAATGCAAGGGATTTCGATGGTACTTCATGCCTTGCACTTTTACAACTTCAGGAGTATCTGGAAAAAGGAAATCGCCATTTAATTGCGTGTGGAATGAGCCATGAGGTTTGGGAAGTCATGAGCAATTCGGGTATTATTCAACGGCTTAAAAAAGAAAATCTCTTTGTGTTTGAAGAGAATCATCCTCATCTTTACATGCAGAGAGCTCTAAATCGCGCTAAGGAGCTTATCAGTGTTTCAACAGCATTGCCAGAAGAGGTTGTAGCTTCTCAAAGAGAATTGACTTTCCAAGAAGTTCTTCAAATTAACCCTATTTCTTTAGCTAGGGGATCGGATTCCATTTCAGTCGGTAACCTTCCTCAGTGAGAACTTCCTTGTAAACCCAAGGATCATCGTTTTCCCTCATTAAACGATCACAACCATAGGCCCAACCTTTAAAAAAACCATATTTATTGATTGCATCTAATGTATACTGGGAGCTGCTTGGAATATAGTGGCTTCTTGGACCATCTGCCGGTGAGATGACTTCTTGATGGAATTTGATTATCAGACGACTTAAAAAGACCCCAAGGTTATTCTGTTGGTGTAGCGGTTGAGTTTGAACTCGGGTATGAGCTAAATCTGCATCTTTCCCCCATGGGTTCGCACTTAACATACTGAAGAGATGGGTGAAAAAGAGTAAATATTTAAAAAGCATAGCGGAACATAAGGACGGGAAAAAGTTTTTGTTTGAGCATCCATTCTTTTGCATACCCCTCATATACTCTTTCGTTATATTCATTAGCGGCAAGACCGGCACCATTAATGCCACCAAAATACCATCCGGCTTCAATACCTGCTGTAACAAGACCAGCAGCCCAGTAACCTTCATCAAAAAACTGGTAGGCGGCTGCTGTAAATAGGGCATTGATGACAAAAGCTGTAAAAGCCGTTTTTGGTTGATCGACGTAGAGATAGCCTGCGCCAGGTAAAACAGCATTTAAACATCGTGCTTTTTTCGGTGATTTTTTGGCTGCGCAATATTGATCAACAAAGCAAAAGAGTTGTGGGTTTCTGTCTTTTTCTATGACTAAAGCATCTAAGTTTCCCCTCCTCACATCGTAACTTAACTTCATGCCTTGCGATTTTTCGGGGTCCTTAATATCCATCAGGTTTAAAATGCGGATGGCTTGGTTCATTTGACAGGTGTTGACGTAGCAATCATAAAGCATAAGAAGAAGCTCGTCTAAGGCAGGAAACTGCATGGTTATTTGTGATAGATGGCTGTCTTCATAAGTTTGCAAAGCTTCCGCATACTTACCGGCTAAATAATAGGACTGGACAATGCAGAATTCAACCTGTGTCTGACGTTCATGACAGGAAGGTAAAAGAAACAGAGCCCTTTTAAAACTTGTGATAGCCCGATAGTAATCGAGCTCATAAGCAAACTGAAGACCGATGTGGATTTCTTTTCCCCATTCTTCGCTTAATTCTTCTTCAGATATGGGGGGGAAAGCTGAAGGCAAAGAATGAATGAATCGATCATTTGGGAAATAGCAAACCGTAGGCTTAAAATCAACGCATGAGTTAATCGCACAGGATGAGAGGAGGGTGAGAAGGCATAATCCTTTAAGGATTACGCACTTCTGTGTCATGCAAGCTAACTTCTGGGCATTTGATGTTAAGAAGGTCCAAAGCCTCTTCAACTTCATATTTCCACATTTTTTTGGTTCTTGCCTTGTTACGAAAAATATCTTGTTCATGTCTTGTAATATTATCAATATCATCTGCTGTATCAATGATTTGAGGGCGAATAAAGATCATCAGATTACGCTTTTGATCACTCATTTTCTTATCGCTAAAAAGTGCGCCTATAACGGGGATTCCTCCTAAGCAAGGGACCTGGCTGCGCCTTCTTTCGTTTTGATCCTGGATCATGCCACTCATGACTAAAAAGTACTTATTAGGCACATGGACTTTGGTCACTGTTCGATTGATTCTAGTTGTTGGGCCTGGGCTTTGATTTGTAAGCCCACCTGGGCTTGCCTGTTGGGTAGTGACACTGCTAACTTCTTCTCTGATTTCCAGTGTAATCACATCATTGTTACTGATAAGTGGCGTGACGCGTAATAGTGTTCCAACGTCACGGAACTCAAAGTTGTTTGTAATGATTTCCCCACGATCATTTGAAATAGAGGAGACTTGGAAAGCGGTATTTACACCAACAAAAACTTCCGCGGTGGCATTATCCTCGACCAGCAGTTTGGGATTCATTAAAATGTCTACCTTAGCTTTATCATGGTTAGCAGAGACTAAGGCACCTACTGTATCAAAAGACAATCCTCCATATGTGATGTTTCTTCCCACAATCCCTAGATTGTAGCCCGAGACGTTACGGGTGACATTTGTTACATCAATGTCACTTCCTGGATTAGCAGAGTCTAAAGCACTAATGAGCGTGTTGACCCCAGAGCTAAAAGCCTGTGCTCCCCCCACATCCCCATGATTTCTGAAGCGACTACCCCAGTTAACACTATATGCAAGCGAGTCATCAAGAGTTGTCTCCATGATGAGCATTTCGATGAAAACCTGCCTTAAGGGGGTGTCGATTTCTTCGATTAACTCTTTAACTTTCGCCACGGAATCAATTGTTCCTGTGAACACTAGGGAATTAGATGATTCGATCCATTGGATACTCTGTATTGTGGCAACTAGGTCTAAATTTCCTGTTCCCGTTTCTTGTAAACTCACACCTACTCGTTGGAGAGCATCCATAATTTGCTCGCCTTTTCTATAGCGGAGCTTATGAATATAGAATTTAATGCGTTCAATGTGTCCCTCCGGTAGATCTGCATTCCAGGGAGAGCGGCTTTCAAGGGCTCCCGTAGGTAATGGCCCTTGAAGCAATCCCCCCTCGCGGCGCATTTGTTCGTCTAAGTCACCTTCAAGGCCGGCGGCTCCCTCACCCTCTTCACCGGCAGCACCACCGCCTTCAGCGCCTCCGCGGCCTTGGCCACTAAATCTTAAATTTTCTCCTGAGAAAATACGTGTTACACCAATATTAACATCAAGGTTGCGCAACATAGCCAAAGAGCGATCAACTAAAAAGGGAGTCGATACAACAAAAATGCTATTTGAGGGATTATGAGCGACAAACACAAGGGGTTTACCGTCTGCTATGGGTTCCATGACCCTCTCGGCAAGAGAAATAAGGGAGTCGATTAAGGCATTAACAACCACGTATTGCCCGATCACCATCCCGCTTAAGGGAGCATCTAAACTGCGCAACAATTGCCCAATTTTCGCTACATTCGTAGCGATATCTGTCACAATCAGTTGGTTTGAGCCCAAAAGAACTTCAACGAGTGCTCCCTCTGAGATAAGGGGCTGAACAATTTCAGCAGCTCTTTCTGCATCAAGGGTATTTAAACGAAAAACTTGAGTGATCAGTTCGTTAATTTGCAAGGGGGGAGGAAGCCCCTCGGCAATGACTTGAGAAATGGCATTGACACCCTTATTTCTGTGAATGACGATGTTATTGCCTTGCTCCATGAGAGAAAGACCATGAACTCGCAAAACCTGCATAAGAACAGCCATCACGTTCTCAATTGTTGCCGGTTCCTCGGAAACAATGGTGACATTAAAATTGAGGTCTATGTCGTCAAAAATAAAGTTTTTATTCGAAATTCTGCTGATAAAACGTACGAATTCAATGATGCTAACATTATTGAAATTAATGAGAATTGTTTTGTTTGCTGCATCTCTTTCTGAAGCTAAGCTTGGTGGAACGCCCGGTAAGGCTGCTGTAGCTTGTTGTGCTGTAGCTGCTTGATTGGCAACAGAAGGCGATTGTGTGGCTGCAGAGCCAGTTGAGGCGGAACTCGTGTCAGCTTGAGGAGTAAAGAAAGTTTGGGTTGCTGGTAGTGGTTCTTTTGGAGGGGGTGGTGTAAGAGGTCCAATTGCCTGAGGCTGATCTTCCTCTAGCGCATGATCTGGGGTGGGGACTAAGTCATCTTGATGCGTCGAGTTATCGGTAGGATGATCGAATAATGTGTCGTTTTCTAGTGGGAAGTACTTCCCATGATCACTAGGGGCGATGGGAAGCCGTTGCTCTTCATTTTGTTGTGGAGTAAGCTGGTATTCTTCCTCTAAAGTTCGAATTTTTTTAGGTGCATCTAATTGATATTCTTGCTCGATAGAGCGATGTTTAGCGCTTTCCTGAGTGGTATTCTTTGGAATTTCAGCATCGGTCCGCGTTGCTTTTTCGGCCTCTTTCGATTCGTCTAAAGAAAGCGATGGATTCCACTCACTCAAATCATCAGATTGAAAAGAAGATAGGCTTATTAAGAATATGAAAGGGATCAGCAATGTTAAAGCGTATCTAAGCTTTTTAGTGAAGTGGATCATCTTATGCCATTTAAGTTTAAATACTGCAAATTTTTGGGGTCTAAAATTGATAAACAAGTTCTAGTTATTTCAAACGAGCTAATTTTTTTCCAGAAAAAAAGGTATCTAAAAGAGATTTGGATAGGGATTTATAAAGCCAACAGGGTGAAAAGGGCTGCATGGTTATTCTGAGAAGTCGTTAAAAAAACATATCCCCCTTTATTCGCTAGAAAGAGGATTCTCTAAAAATAGAGAGGATAAGACATGAGTGTTCATCAAGATACTTAGAGTTATTATTTTTTGCTTTTCTAAAAATGGCTTCTGTCATTTTCTGAGGAGCTTGTTGAGCGATTTCAAGAAGAAAGTGATGGAATTGTTCAGAGGAAAAAATCATTTCGACGGATGACAAGGGACAAACAATGAGAGTATCTCCTGGGTGCCATTCGCTCTCGACTTTGCTAAAAGAAAAGGCAACGTCAATACCCAATGCAGGATTATTTGTGTTAAGAGAGACAGGGGGTGGGCCGGAAGAGGGGAGAATCCATAGAGGACCATAACCACATGAAAGATAGGTGAGTTTGTTAGCGGTTGTGCTAAGATGTAGGAGTGAAAAGCAAAAGGTTTCCTCCAAATTTGCATTAATGAGATGTTGATTGAGAATAAATGGCAATTCTTCTAGTGGCGTGTTCTTTTCTAGTAATCCTTGTATAAACCCCTTAAGATAAGAAATGTACATCAACCCTTCAGCACCTGGTTGTGACGATTCTGCCATTAAGATGGCAAATTGATCAGAACAGAGTTGAAGGAAATCGCAGTAGATGGATGAAATGCCAAACGCTCGATGCTGAGTAAGCCCAATATTTAAGTGATCCCACGTAGGAGGATCCTTTTTGGTGATTTTAAATTGCATTTCTTGGAGTCTTTCAAAAATTTCTCCCACCTGGTCGCTCGCCTTCCGCTCTTTTTCTAGATTAGAAGAATGCAGGTAAGAAGAAAGATCTGAGATAAAATCAACAATATCCTGATAGCGATCCTCTACGTTTGGCTGTAGGGCTTTAGCTAGAATTTTTTGCAAGCCCCTTGGCATTAATGATAGGTGAATCTGCCCATGGCTCAGTTTACCTAGAGTCAGTTCATAGGCAATAATGCCTAGAGAATAGATATCAGATGGATATGAAACATTTTCAGGATTTTCTCTTTGCTCAGGACTCATATAAACAGGTGTTCCAATCAATCTTTTTCGAGAGTTCTCTTCTTGGATTTTTTCCTGGGGATCTAACAGCTGAGCAATACCGAAGTCAATGACTTTGACATGCCCCTGCTCATTAATCAAAATGTTTTCAGGTTTTAAATCTCTATGAATCACTCCGTGAGTATGCAGATGGCAAAGAGCGTAAGCGATTTCTAAAATCATTTCCAAAGCCCTGCGCAGAGAAAGTGGATTTTGTAGGAGATATTGTCTAAGAGACACCCCTTGAATAAATTCCATGGCGATATATAATCCCCCTTCCCATTCCCCGTAGCCGAATAACTTAACAATATTAGGATGGTCGGCCATCGCAATAATTTCAGCTTCATTAAGAAAACGAGATGTCATCTCGGGATGAGAAAGGTACTTGGGAAGTAAGACTTTTATGGTGATGGGATCTAATGTTTCTGGGTGAGTACCTAGATAAAGAATACTCATTCCTCCCTTTTCCAGTAAGGTTTCGACGGGGTATGGGCCTATTTTTAGTGGGATTGATTCAGATTGTAGTGGGATTAATTCTCCTGAAGGAAGAGGGGGGATTGTTGATCTTTTAAAAAAATCTTCATCGCTCATTCATACCATCAACTTTAAGATTTCGGCTAGCCCTATATTCTAAGGTCTTAGTAAAACAAGGGGGCGGATGAAATGTCAAATAATAATTTTTTGCCTTTTAGAAAGCAGGTATCTGAAAAGTGAGAAGGTTTAAGTTAGATTTTTTCTAGGATACGTACTCCTAGAACTTCTCCGAGGCGCAAGAGTTCTCCTTTAGCTATGCATTTACCATTGACAACGAGATCAACGCCATTTTCTGGATGAACATCAAGCTCTAACAGGTTTCCTGGTTGTAACTCCATTAGTTTTTGCAAAGTCATCTGTAGACGTCCAATTTCAATCGAGATGGTAAAGGGGATATCTTCTGTCTTAATAAGATTCGTTTTTACCTTTGTAGCGGGTGGTTGTTCAGTGTCCTGTTCTTTTTTCTTGTTTATTTCTGACTTAGTAGGAGCATTTAATTGCTCCTCCTCTTCGTCATCCTCGACAAACTCTTCTTCTTCGTCTTCATGATTATCAGATTCTTCCTCTGACGGGTATTCTGAAGATTCGTCATCGAAATCAGAACCAGATTCAGAATCAAAGTCTGAATTTGTATCTAAATCCGAGTCAAAATCGGAGTCTTCATCAAAGTCAGATTCCTCGTCATCATAATCATCTCTTGGGCCCATAGGTGTGTTTACCTCGTGATATAGTGGGTATTCTAAAATCTTTATGTTTCCTTCCTTTACTCTTCCTCGAAATAAAGGAATTTCATTAAAAGTCAGCATAATACGTCCTTTGTTAGTACCGGGTTCAAGAGAGCAGGTATCTAAAATAAGGACGTCTCCGGCAGAGCAATCTCGCCACTCGCTTTGTGCTATTGTAGTGCCACCAGCGATCAGTTGCAAGGTGATTTCTAATTTATTCAATAACGTTTTTGGCTGCTCTGGTGCTTTTTGAAGATAATGTTCTTTGATGGAAGAGCGCAATTCGTTAGAGATGCACAGCATGCCATGGATTTCATGGCCATTGATACGAGCCTCAATATCAACGCATAGAGAAGAAGTACTGGGCAAATGATCCTGGCTCAGGAGTTGCGGCGTAAGGTTTTTTTCATAGCCAGTTTTTTGAAAAACATCGGCAATTTCAAGGCCTAGAAAATGGAAAAAACCATGAATAAAATCCTCTTCTAAATGAATCAAGCTTTCTTGATTGCGGAGAAGAACATTTAAAAGCTTCTCTACTTCAACATGTGCCAACAAAAGAAAAGCATGTCCTCGAAGAGGATTAAGGGCATAGGTTAAAGAAAAAGGGTGATCATTAATGATCTCTCCAATTTCTTCTGCCGTGCGCCAATTAATATCTTTACTAAGAATCTCACACGACTGCAGTTGAAGGGCCTGGGTAAATAAAGAAGAGAAATGATCCCAGGGAAACGGAGGGGAGCCTCCCCACAGTGGGGTTTCATCAAGTTCCTTAAGTTCAGGGGAAACAGTTCGGAGCCAATCGTATGGAGTAATAGTTAATTCGCTCAATGGACAATCCCTTAAGTTCGGAGTTCTATCATTTCAAAAAGAATGATACTATACCTATTTTCTTATCAATACTCAATAAGGGATACAAATATCAACGGCTTTTTTATTGTTGATCCTCTTGATCTCGTTGATTAGGGTTTTGTTCCTCTTGGTTTCCTTCTCTTTGTGTGTCCTCGTGCGGGTGAGCGCTCAGATCAATCTGTGGTGTTTCTACGTTGGTAGTGGTTGTCATGATATGAACCATGTAACCTTTTTTGCTTAAGTTTTCGATCAATGTGTTCTGGCTGGCATCGAGGAAATTTTTTGCTTGTTGAGTCAAATTATCAATGGTGATGTTAAATTCGCCTTTGGCCGAATTAAATTCGGTTAAAATAAGTCTAGATTGGTCGAATAAAGGGCCTTTTAGAGTAACTACTGTTTCTGTCTTGCCTTCTGTTTCCACTTGGTAGGCTGCCTTAGCAATACTATCGATGATATCTTGTAAGTTTTGAACCGGGGTCGATGCTTGAGTTTTAAGTTCCGTACTTAAGTGAATGGGGGAGGTGGTTGTCTGGTTTGTTTGCTGAGCTGTTACCAGGGGATTCACAGCTGAGAGATCTTGATGTTCAGGGACAAACTCTGGATGATTGCTTTTTTTAGAATTAAGGATCTCGTTAAAACGATGTTTATCTCTGGTTTTTTTAGCCAGTTCCTGTCCAATCGCTATCTCTTCGGCATCGTCTTTTTTTGAGTTGCGCTCTTTATCTTCCTTCGAATTTTTCGTATTCCTCACAAGATCGAAAAGTGAAAGAGCTTGTTCTTCTTCTTTCTGTTCGTTGGCTGATTTCTTAGAGTTTGATTTCTTGTCTGTTTTTTTATCGTCTTTTTCTCGATAACGTCTTTCATCGACCTGTTCCGCGACTTCCCTAAAATCTCGAGAAGGTTTACGTTCCTTTCTTAAGTAACGATCTTCCTTCGTTTTTATTTCATCATCGCGAGGTTGATCAATTTTAAAATTAGGGCTAACCATAATTTCTCCTTAAAAATGGTTCCGTTTATGCATCATATAGACCACAGAGCCGATTTCGTCCTGCTCTTTAGCCTCGGTAATCTCCTCTTCTTTTCGCATCTCTTTTTCCCAGTCTTTGCGATGAGTTTGAAGCTTATCGACTTCTAAGCGTTTCATCTTTAGGTGGCTAATCGCATTTTCAAGGTTGCGTTCGGCTATTTTTACCTGTTCTTTTTGGTCTTTGACTTTTTTTTCCTCTACTTTCAAGTTCTCTTGGACAACTTTTAAGTACACTTTCATCTGTTGGATTTTGGGGCTCGTCGTTCCGCTATCCATCTCGTCTCTCATCTGTTGTAACTTGTCTTGATGGTGCTTTTGTACCTTGTCTCTTTCACGTTCGCGCTGCTTTAATTTATCTTCTTCTTGTTTTAGCAGACCCCTTTTCTCAGCCACTATCTTTTCAGCATCTTCCACACGTCTTTTTTTGATTTCAAGCACCTGCTGTAAGGGGTACACGGTTTTGGCCATAATTATTTAAATAGTCCTCTTAAAAGCTGCATTGTTTCTTCATAAGAGCATTTTTCATCTATCCCCTGTCTTAAGAACCGGTTAACCTTATCAATATGATCAATCGCAAAATCACCCGCTTTATCCGCACCTCGTTTGTATTCACCGATCTTGATAAGCAGTTCATTCTTCTTATAGTTAGCTAAGACTTCTTTAAGTTTTCCGACCAGCTGAAGGTGCTCTTTTGGTACAATAGAGGGCATAACTCGACTAGCAGAAGAAAGGACATCGATCGCAGGATAGTGGTATTGGCGAGCCAAATCTGCAGATAGGATGATGTGTCCATCGAGAATGGATCTCACTTCGTCAGCCACAGGCTCATTCATGTCATCTCCTGCAACCAAAACAGTGTAGAAAGCTGTGATAGAACCTTTGTCTGATCGTCCTGATCTTTCTAGCAGTTTAGGGAGTGTGGAGAAGACGGATGGAGTGTAACCGGCTCTTGCAGGAGGCTCACCTGCAGCAAGACCCACTTCTCGGAGGGCTCTTGCAAAACGTGTGACAGAGTCCATCATAAGAATCACGGATTTACCTTGATCTCTGAAGTATTCGGCTATGGCTGTGCCTACATAGGCGGCATTAAGACGGAGCTGAGAGGCTTGATCGGATGTTGAGATAACAAGTACTGATCTTTTTAGGCCTTCTGGTCCTAAATCCTTCTCTATAAAGTCTTTTAATTCTCTACCTCTCTCACCAATGAGGCTGATGACATTAACATCCGCCTTTGCATTTCTTGCAATCATCCCAAGCAATGTTGACTTACCACCACCGGCAGCTGCGAAAATACCTACCCTTTGGCCAATACCTGTTGTTAAAACTCCATCGATAGCTCTAATACCTACGGAAATAGGCTCATTGATTCGCTGTCTTTTAAGAGGGTCTGGAGGGGATTGAAGAACCGGCCAAATTTGATCGACTTCTAAAGGTCCTTTGGTTGCCGTATCAAGAGGCTCTCCTAGGCCGTTTAAAACGCGTCCTAAAAGATTGGGTCCTACTTTAATGTGTAGGGGGAGTCGAGTAGGAATCACCTCGGAGGAGGGGCCAATTCCTGTCATTTCTCCAAGGGGGGAGAGGAAAACTTCATCTCTAGTGAACCCGACAACCTCAGTCATCAGAGGTTCACCCTCTCTTTTTACAAGACAAATTTCCCCAACCTTTACCTGGGGGACAATCGCCTTAATAAGCATCCCTACGGTTTCAGTAATACGACCATTAACTGTAGTCAGTTGGAGCTCATCCAAACTTCCGATAAGGGTGTCAAAATCTTCTATGCTCATAATTGTCCGTAAGGGGTATAAAAGATCAAGCAGCTACTCATCTTGCTGTGAAGGGTAGCCTGCTTCTAAACGTATCTTGCGTTATACTTGAACGTTCATAATCGTTTTAATCGACTCGAGTGATTTATTTAATAAGTTGGCAAATAGCTCAAGTTCTTGCTGAACATAACCCATCTTTAGCTGGATAGCCAGCATATCGGCGGGATTAATATTGTTCGGGGTATTTCGCATATGCTCAATGTCGTTGGCTAATCGCTGCAATTGATATTGACCATGAGTTAAAAGCCCTAAAAAGCGTTCGATTGGAGCTGCTAGGGTGTTAGGTCCTGAAGCTGTTGTTGTCGTTGCAATATCCTGAGAAGGCGGTGAATATTCTAAACCAGCTCGATTCAAAGCGATTTTTAAATTATCATCGATATGCGATAGCTTGTTACGCAATAAGGTTTGAACAGAGCCTTTAATCTCAAGGTTGGGTGTAGCTAACTTGGATTTCACTTCTTCAATCTGTGAAATGACCCCATGCGCTTGCTCTACAAGTTCTGTCGATGTTGCTTTTCCCATCGAGCTGACCTTCTGATTAACGGTCCGAACCTCATCCATCAGGGAGGTTTTATCCGAGACAGGTGCCTCGTTGTCAACAGCCATTTGATTTTGAGCTTGCATTAAGGCATCAAATTGGTCCTTATCAGGAGGTGCTCTATTTGCCTCACCTCCAAGATCAGCAGGCTCTGACTTCGCTGACTCGGTAATTTCTTCTATTCTTTCTACTTTATCTTCATGCATTTTTAGCTCCTCCTTAAGCATAAGGATGAGAATGATTGATTATTTTTCTAACTCTCTTCAGAAGCTGCGCTGCTAAAGAAAGGAGATTTACTTTTGTTTAAATCTTTTTCGGCCCACTCCAGGGAAATCTGACCTAGATTCTTAATGGTGGGATCCGTGGCCTTTTCAATCGCCTCTTGAATGAGTTTTTCTCCTTTCTTTCTCTTAGGTTTGGTTAAAAGGAAGCACATTCCAAGGAAAGTTTGAGCAAGGTAGTTGTCCGGTTCTTTCTCTACAACTGTTTCAAATATACGAGTGGCTTGTTTAATCTCGAGTTTGTTTAAAGCGATATAACCCAATCCAATTTGAGGAGCCACGCTACTTGGGCTAAGCATTTGGGCTGCATTGAATATACGAGTGGCACTGATCTCATCAAGTTGCTTAACGGCGACAAAACCCGCCTCTATGAGTAGCGCAAAATCATCTTTGAAATCGGAGAGCTGATCCATAGCATTCCTTAAAAGGGGTTAGGAAAAAGAGCTTTGGCAAAGTTAAGAGCTCATTTGGTAAGTCTCTTAACTTTGCATAAATTAGGTATATCAATTTACCTATAACCATCGTGTTTTTAATGAGAAGAGCAACTTCTTTAAACTTCTTCATTGTCTTAACACTTAAGGATTAACCTTTAACGCCACGTGCCATTGTCATAATCGCACTATTTGCAGCTACGACCACACCTGATGACATCTCAGAGAGCTGTGATAAGTGGTTCATTAACATTTGCATTTCAAACATGTCACCAATGCTGACAGCTGATCTGCGGCTTTTAATTTCTAAAAGCTTTGTTTTAGCACTGATGGTTGCATCATTGATAATGGCAAATAAAGCGTTAACGCTAAATCCCGATTGAATATTCTGCCCATCAAAATTGACCGGTGAACTTGGATAGGACATAGTGAGCCTCCTTTCTGAGGAACAAATTATTTTTTTTTTAAAAGGAGTTATAAGATTGCTAGGGATTCATACTGGAAATTTCATTTCCTGAACCTTAGTTCTTTCTGAATCACTCCAACTTAAAAACCGGTTACTTAATCTCAACCAACGAGTTTAAGTAAGCTGTGGAAGAGTCTTGTTTTAAGACTCTCCAACGGCAGACTTAAAATCAGTTTTTGGGGTTAAAACGAGAAATTACCTTAAACAAGGAGGCGTAAGCATGTAATAAGATCCCCATTTTATCAAATTCTTCTTTGTTTTCTCCAGACCTCAGTATCTCTTTAATGGCCTGCATGCGCGATTCAATTTTTTTCTTAATTTCCTTATGTTTTCCTGAATCCAGTAACTCTTTCTCGAGGTCAAAGACGAAGGGCTCTGTTTTTTTCTTTTTCTTTTGATTTTCTAATCCGAACATACTACACCCTGGGTTGCTTTTTGTAATATCCCCTAATACTTATTGTAGCAAACAAATTTATATACAGCAATAAAGGCAATGAAAAAATAATAAAATTTATTTTAATTAGCCGCTAAAGTCAATTCTATAATTAATTCCATTTCTTTCTAAGAAAATAGCCCCCCTGGTAATTTTTTTAATTCGCATCCCATCAAGAATATCCCCCTCAGTCACAATGCGACCGTTAATAATCACACTGTAGCGTGAGCCCAGAACCGAAAAGCCTGACACCTCATACTTATCCGAAATATTAATCATAGCTTGCTCTGGGGCTATCTGGTTAACTTGATTTCTTACATCCCGTACCCCTGGAATGTGACGGATTTCGGTGACTAATTCGTTAAAAGCCTGTTCTCTATCACGCGGAATTCCTCCAGAAAGTTGTACTTCACCATTTTGGAATAATACACTCACATTGCGAATACCTATTTTTTCAAGATCAGACCTCACCGAACTTACAATATCCTCATCGACAATTACTCTCTTTTCTAAGCGATCCAGGTAAGGGAAATTACCGGCAATATATTCATACAGCTGGGCCGCATCAGCGCGTGATTCTAGATAACCTGAGAGTACAAATTGCCCGGGTGCAGGGGATTGGATAGTGATGCCTCGCCAGTTAGGGTTTTTGCTCAGCATCAGGTTAGCTTCTTGCCAGACATATTCGTCAATGATAATCCCCGTATCGTCAATAGATCGGATAAAGTTTAAGCCCTGCAAGCTATAGAGAAGCTCATTTTTATCCTGTGCCGTTAAAACATGACCAATAAGGAAAAGCCGACCTGTGTTTTTATTAAAGGAATACTTAATGTTGGGCGTTTTTTGGAAAATACCGGCTAATATTTTATCCGGGTTTGCTTGCTGTTCGACAACAATCGGTTCACTTTTAAAAAGAGTGTAAACCCCCATCCCTGTCACAACAAAGATACCAGTAAGAGCAGCGGTTAATAAGAATTTTCCTAGATTCTTTTCTTGAGGGGCAGGAGCAGGTGCGACTTTTATTTCCTGAAAGGGCTCCTTCTCCTCTTTAGCTACCTCTTGAGACTCCTCTTCCGCTTCGTCCTTTTTCAGAGCGTTTACAATGGAGGGGAGCAGCGGAGAAATAATCGTGTGCATATTCCCTTCGCGATCATAAATAACGAAGCTTGTTGTGCCCGTTGTCACAACCGTATTTGTGCTTAAAGGTTCTTTTCCTGTAATTTTTTGGCCGTCAACAAGGGTTCCGTTACGGCTGTTTAAATCTTCGATAGAGATTTCTTCTTGGTCGTTGATTGTGATGCGAGCGTGTTGTCGGGATACACTTGTGTCGTGAAAGACAATATCGCAAGAGTGGGGATCGGTTCCTAATGTGTAGCTTGCATTTTCTTGCATTGAGAATTCGGCACCATTGTTAGGTCCCCCGATGACCTTCAAAAGCCATCTACCTAGGTCAAGAAAATCGAAGTTAACATCTACTGCATCTTTAAATTTATCGCCGGCTTCTTCCTCGTCAAAGATGGAATCATTCTTTTCATCGATGATGTCGTCCACAGCGTCTTGATCTTCTATGTCGTCCACGGCGTCTTGATCTTCGGGTTGTAGTTCAGCAGGGGTTTGGTTGTGATTTTCAAAGCGAAAGATGCCACTTCCAATCTTTAGAACATCTCCATCTTTAAGAAGGCGAGGTAAAATAAGCTCTTCACCATTGATTTCGACTGGGTTGGTTTTACTAAGATTTTCAAGAACAATTCCCTCAGGAGATTTTCGACACAGTAAGTGTTTACGAGATGCTGCAGGGTCTTCTAGAAGAAGTTGACAAGCATCAGGGTCTCGTCCTATCACCCATTCTTCACCGTTTTCTAATGGAAGAATAAGTCCTTTTAAAATGCCTTCTTCAGCAATTAACCGTGCAGTCATGAATGAAAACCGTTAGTAGTTTGTTAATGATTCTTGAGCGCTTCCTCGCGCCAGAAATCAATGACGTTAATAAAATCTTCTAGAATCTCTTTAAATTCCTTATAGCTAATATCATAATCTATCGAGCGCGATAGCGTCAACATCCTTCCCTCTTCGGATAAACTTAATACAGCACCTTTAGTCCCTTGCCCAAAGAGATTGGCTAGTAAAGCTCGGGTAAAAAAAGCTTCCTCTTGCTGCTCCGGAGCAGGTCCGATGGTTGAGTGGAGATAAAATCCTTGAGGGTGCGATGAGAGAGTTATACTCAAACCCTCGCCTAATGGAATCGTGTAAACCCCTGGTGACTCCTGAGGGAACGGTTCGCGGAGTTCCAATTCTTGCAAGAATTCTTGTAAGTAGGTGTTTAATTGCATCTTAAATGACCTCTATACTTTCTAGATTTTTTGACGCAAAAAATATGCCACATAAATGATTCACTTTAGGCATTTATGTGGCATAACTAGTTAAGGAGACACATCAACTAAAACGATTAACCTCGTCCTAAGCTATGAGCGCGAGAGTTTTCGTCCTGTATTTTTTGTAGTGCTTGCATGACCCCATCAAAATCTTGCCCTGCACTTTTCATATCATCCATTGCTGATTGAAGAGCTTGTTGAGCAATTTGTTTTGCAGTTTCTGTCCTTTTTTCATCTCTTTCGATCGCACCAATTTGAGGCTTGAATACCATCTGAACAAGGTTATCAGCTGCGTTACCTAACTGACTTGATCCATGAGTAAAGGTCGTACCAAGATGAGTAGCAATTTCGGCACCTGTCATGACGTGGTCAGCTTTTCTATTAATAGGTGTTGCGGTTTCAGTAGGTTGCGCGCCATCTGTTGGTTTTGCCGACTTCCATTTAGTGCCTTTGACCCATGACTGATTAGGAGCTCCACTTTCACCGCTCGCCTGATTTCTGCTGAAAGATCCTTTACTTGGTACTGTACTTTTTGGTGCATCTGGTTGGGCCGCACTTGCCTGATTGGCTTGTACACGGCTTCTTGGTACTCCTTCTGTTGAACCTTGTAAAGCACTATTATCACTTCTAAAAGGAGAGGATCGCTGATTTGCGCTGCCGATAGTTGGTTTGCTTGCAGAAACCCCGCGGTGTCCTCCAATACCAGTGGTCGATGCTGTAGTGCTGGTAGACGTAGTTGTGGTGGTTTTGGCTGCAGTGGGAGGATTCGCTGTTGGGCTAGGTGTCGTTCGCCCACCTATGCCACCTGCTATATTGGATTTTGCTCCTATAGGAGAGCCTCCAGCAGCTGTCGATGCATCGGTGGGAGTTTTGTTTGCGGCTGAGCCTTTCACCCCTCCAGCTACATTAGAAGCAATAGATCCACCAATGCTCAGAGCTCCTGCGGCTAATGTGATGCCAAAGCTGATAAATGCAACTGTTGCCTGCCACATGTGCATTTCTGCCTCTTTTTCTGCTTTCTGCATGGCTAAATCACCGAGTGCTCGACCTAAATCCCCAATGACGTTATAAAGTTTTGCCACAATGCCACCCATCAAGCTCTGTTGGCTCATTTTCATTCGGGCAACTTCCATTAGGTTGGCAGTTAGAGTGGTCATGAAAGAATTGCTAAGCCAAGGGTTACCTGACACTTCTTTAGCAACGGTATTAATATTAAAGTTACCTTGAGCTGCAGGGAGTGTAGGTGAATCTGATTGTAAATTGGAGATATCTTGAGAGCTAAAGGCGTTGCCAAGGTTGAATTTTTCATTAAACTGAGTCGTAGCATTAACGCTATTGGTTAATTGGTCCTTGCCCAACACTTGCGCACTTTGTGAGCGAGCCCCGGCTAGTTGTTCTAAAGCCGTTTCAATACCGGCCTCTCCACTTACCCCACTTTGCTTTCTCGTGCCTTGCGTCTGAGCCAAATCATCGGTTGTTTGGTCATCAGGCAGCTTAGGCGGGGTTAAAAACGGAAGAAAGTTGTTAGAGTTACTGGAATCAATATTATTGTCTGCCATAATCTCTCCTTAAGCAAACGTTAACCAATCAAGTTTACAGTGTTTACCTGTTGTTGCGTGGGAGCACGAAAAGCCTCATCATAGGTGCTAAACATGCTCTTAATTGCTTCAACGTCTCTTTCTAGGTTCATTGGATTAAGCCCATAAGTCGTTAGCGTTTCTGTAAACACTTGATTAAGCGGCTCTTTTTCTTGTTTTTCTATTGCTAGTTTTGATTGCTGAAGAAAAGATCTAAGGGTAAAAAATGAAAATTTTTCTTCGGCAATCATTGTTGTCTCAGCAAGTTGATGATCGAGATGATCAAGGCAACTGGCTAAGCGTGCACTTACAGTATCGATTAATTGACTGTTGAGATTAAGTTTATCTTTAGAAAAGGCAAAAAGGATTGCCAATATTGCAATCATTTCTAAAGAAAAAAAGGTAAATTGAGCGGCACGCTTCTCTAACCCTAAGGAGCTAGCTAGCTGCTTAAATAGCTCCGCTGGATACTCAGAATGAAACATTAAGCTCACAGTCAATTCCATTTTAAAGTTGTTGATTTCTTTATCTTTTTGTTTGTTTTTCCTTGTTCCAAGGTAAAGAAGCCCAATTAATCCTATGATCAATACTTGGATATACATTTTTAATAATTGAACTCTTGATGGATCTTCTTTAAAACCTGAAACCTCTGCAATGGAAAGCGATAACTTACGCACTAATAATTCCATGTCATCATGAAATGTGCCAAGTTGGCTTTCCGACTTTAAAATCCCCATTAGGGACCCATGCAACCCAATAAACAGTGATTTTGATACATGCGTTAATCCACAGGCCTGAGTAATCGTATTAAAATGAGTTAAGAAATGGGTTAAAATTTTAAGTTTAGGTATTTCTTTCCTCTTTACCTGCTCATCTAGGGCTAATGTTTGATCGCGAAGATATAAATAAAAAGGGTCTTTTTCAAATGGATTATTCATGTTCGCTAAATTTGGTTAAGTCGATTAAGGAATTTAGCCCTTGAATAAGGTCCTGAGCTTCTAAGTAATTAGGATCATTAGCAGTAAACTGCTCCATTGTCTCTTTGGCGTTTTCAACAAATTCTTTCCCTACCCGCGCCATATTCCTAAAAAGGGTGGTAGGAAGTTGCGTATTAATTTCAGCATGTAGCTGAGCATCCGCGGTTTCAGTTTGTGCGAGAGCTTTTTCCTGAACAACCAGCATTTTACTGGCATTTATTAAAAGATCCTTCAGCACAATAGCATCTTGATCGCGCGCTTCCTGGACCATTTTCTGTAACTCCTCAGGCAGCTTAGAGAAGAGTTGATTAAATTTGCCTTCAATCTCTTCATTAGAAGTCGTCACAGTAAGTCCAGCAGCTCTAAAGCTACCTGCTGGAAGTATCGTAGGTTTGCTTGCCTCAGAGCTATATTGATAGAGGGTGTTTTTATTTAAGTCTGTGAAACTAACCTCTAGCGAATCATTAAGGATTAGCACCTTATTGCCTAATCCAATGGCTCCTTTCTTGGCAAGATCATCCTGCGTTGTTACCTGATCATAATAATTCGTTTGGGGTGTAGGATTAAAATTTCCTCCGCCTGTGCTTAGTGTCATATATTTACCTATGTGTCTTTTTCTGCAGGCCCACTGTTAAGAACTTCGGCATTTTCTGATACCTGGTCCTGTAGGCGATGCTGTTTAATCTCTTCAGTCAGGCTTTCCATCATCCTTTGCGATTTTTCTTTAATTTTAGCAAACTGAGGTTCATCTGTAATTCTTACACCTAGCATGCGTAGAGCGATCAAAGCAGATAGTTTCTCTCCTAGTTTTAGAAAGCAATCTGAAATGTGGTAGTAAGGTAGGGGGGAGGTATCATCGAGAGCGGCGCAGAGGTAGTACCATTCCACAGCTTGGCGATAGTGCTTTTGCATGTGGTGACAAGCCGCAATACCCATAGGGAAACGTACATCTTGGCTTTCAAGTATGTATAAAATGTGAAAATAGCGGTTCGCTTCAGGGTATTTACCGGTTTTATAAAGCTGGTAAGCCTGGCTGTATAAATATTCAATCGTTTCGTTAGATACGTTTAAAACATCCTTAAGCTGCTTTCCTTCTTCGAAAACTTGTTGCAAAAGTTCTTCTTGTTTGGCTTTGTCTTCTTTAGATAAATTAGGCGTAACCTTTTCTATAATTTCTCTAATTTGTTCTTTAGCATTTTCGTCCATAGAAGGAACTCCTTAAGGTTTATCTTTATGCAGAATAAAGATTATTTAGGGACTCACTCATCCCTTGAAAGTTTTTTTGCAAAATTTGCGATGTTTGTGCAATAAAGGCCCCTGTATCGGAGAGACTTTCCAATAATTTTTGGATGATTTTTTTCAGTATCATAATCAAAGCATCGGCTTGTTCAACCATTTTAGTCATTTGCCCTCTCAATCGAGCTAAGTCTGCAAGAAGATCAGCCATTTTCACTTTATTAACGGTATTAGCTGCCTCTGCTCCAACCATCGTTACTGTCATCCAAAAACCTGGGTTAAGCACAAGCTTGAGCGTTTGCATGATGACATTCGTCACAGTTTCAGCAACTTTTTCCGTTACTCTCAATGTGGTTTGAAGAACGTTCATGATAGCTGTAGCGACGACTCGGGTGACATTCGTGACAGCACTACCTATCTGCCCCAGGATCGCTCCCTGGCCCCCAGGGATAAACATCATCGCTATCGAGGTCACTAATGTTGTCAGCATAATCACCGAAGTGACCACAATAGATGCGATCATTTGAGCTTTTTCGTCTCCACCGCACTTGGCAACAAACTCATTAACAATTTTGGAGTCTTGAAGAAAACTAATCACATTACTGACTCCACCAAATAAGAACATCATAGGGTTTGCGGCAACCACAACAGCACAGGTGAGAATCACAAGCACAATCTTAGACACCAGAGTCACAATTTCATTGGCAGCGCCATGGATGCCCATTGCATCTAGAAGCCCGGATGACAATTGAGCTAACACTTCAAAAGCTTTCTCAAACAGGCCTTTGCCACCTGTTTGTTTCATAATCATGTCTGTAACGGAGGCAACCATAAATCCAGTAGCGAGCATCGCTAAGGGTCCTGCAGGAGGAAAGGCAACCACAAGCACAACAGAAACGATGATGGCCACCACGTTAAAAACCTTTTGGAAAATCCCTAGAACCCCACCTTTCTGGCCTGCTTCTCTTGCTTTTCGCTGTTCTTCTTCTTGCTTTTTTCGCTGTTCTTCTAATTTGTGGAGCGCTGTCTCTAATTGAGCCTTTGATTTTTCTCTTATTGATTGAGAGTCTACATTGTTCATGACATATAAGAATTCTTGGAACTCAGTCAGAGCTTTAACAAGAACTTTAAGAAAGTTAGAGTAGCTAAGTTTCTCTGGACTCTCTGGAATGTTAATAATGGTTTTCTGTAAAACATCCGCTGTTGCTTTTAACTCATGGTAACTGTTGGCATAAACAGCGTTTGGACTCGTTGGCGGCGATTGGGCAGCTGGAATTGTCCAAGTTCCATTAGGTCCAGTGATGGTGTCTCCCTCAATGGTAAATTCTGGATAAGGAACATCCACTTGAGCGCTTTTGCTGGAAGCATTGGCGGTAGCAGCAACTCCCTCATCGGTTTTACTAAAACTGTTTAGTAACTTACTCAACTGATCTGAGCTCATCGGTTCGAGATCGCCAGATTGCTCAAGGTTGCTTAGTTGCGCCAAAAGATCGTTAAGCGTTTGATCAGTAAGCGCTTCTGATTGACCTTTTTGAGAATCCCCTTGTCCACCACTATCACCTCCACCGCTGTTTCCGTCCCCCTCCTGATTTTGTTGTTTTTTCTCTTGTGGATCAATAATGGGTTGATCTGTTTGCTGGGTCATCTCAGATGTAGTGGTTTCACCGGCCGATAAGGTCCCGGCTGCATGTTCGCCTTCCAAATCTCTTGTGGCTACATCCCCTGGTTGATGGGTTGTTTTTGCATCGCCCTTTTTAGAAGTATTTCCAGGTTTTGGTTGAACGCCCTCCGTAGGTTTTTCTAAAACTGGGCGAGAAGTATTTGCCGTATATGCCGCAGGGTTTACATTCCCCTCAGGTTGTTCGGCTGTTTTTACACTATCCTTAGGTTGATTAGGTAACTGTTGAGTGATTGAATTCTGAGTGTCGGTTTCGTTGGTCTGTTGGGTTAGGGAAACGAAGCTATTATCATTAACGTTTAAATTTAAATCGCTCATGAGTTGAGCCTCCAAGTTTAAACTTTACCTCGTGGTAGGTAAATTAAAGTTTTAGGACTTATCAGGACTTTGCTGAATCATTTCCGTGATTTCTTTTTTAAGAGCTTTAAGGGTAATTGCAGCTCTTTCTTTTAATGTAGCAAACTCAGCTTTATCTGCTGCGGTATCGACAGCTCGTTCTAATGCAACAATAGCAGACGCTTTATCTCCCATCTGCATATAACAATCTGATGCATGGAAATAGGGAATCGGGTTGTTCGGATCTACGATCGATACAAGTGTGTAGGCCGAGGCCGCTCCTTCGTATTCCTTCATCATGTGAAAACAAGCAGCAAGTCCCATAGTGTATTTAGGTTCAGTGGCGTTTAACATAATGAGAAGGCGGAAGACTTCAACTGCATCCTTATACTTGCCTGTGTTGTATAAAAGATAGGCTTGGCCATAGATGCTTTCTGCAGATTCATCCGATAGACCAATAATATCTTTAATTAAGCCACTGTCTTTAATCGCATTGTTAGTCAGTTTGTTAAAGCCTTGACCTTCATTCTCATGAATTGTCTTGCCTGTGCTTTCTACTGCCTTTCTAACAACTTGCTTTGTATGTTTCATTTCTCCCCCTTAGTGGGTCCTTCTATACTTAGTTTTTAAGAGAGCAATTTCTATGCCAGCACACAGCGCGCACTTATTAACGGTAGATGGCAGATAGTAGGGTACTCAATGTTTGAATAATCGCTGTTGCAAGGCTCGTCTGTTGGTTAGCCACGTCATTCGAATTGTTAATTGTTGTCTGCAGGGATTTAGCATCATCACTAACGACTTGTCTGCGTGATTGAATTTCTTCCGAGTAGGTTTGGTTGGCCTGGTTTAATTGGTTCCTGGAATCATCATCGAACTGAATCCACTCAGGACCATTCTTTACGAATGAGCGAATCTGGCCCTGTAAGTTGGTGTATGCTTTTTGCCATGAGGTGAGGAATGTAAGCCGTTCAGATTGGGCAGCCGTTACTGTCTGTAAGGTCCCAATCATTTCAATAATCAATTTTAATATCACATCTAAAATCCGGGCTTTTTCTACTGAGGGACCGACGGAGGTTTGAACATTGGAGGCAGAACCAGAGAGTGATTTTACATATTCCTGCTGCATTTGTGTGTACCAAGAACTATAATCTTGACTGGGTAGGAAAAAATCGCTACTACTAGTTCCATACATAATCTGCTTTACAAACCCGGACAGCGCTTTTTCATAATCTGTAAAACCGCTGGTATCAGTATTATTGGCGAAGAAGGCTTCAAAAATATAGCGGTAATCGTCTCTTACGGTAGCAACCGAGATATAATAACCAGACCAATTTGTTTGAAAGTTGGTTGAGCTTGATGTCGTTGAGCCGGATGTGGGGTAAGTATATTTTTGTAAGAAATCGGTAAAAGAACGTTCTGCAATATCATCATTTAATGTCGTTTGTATAGGGGAAATTTGGTTACCTACCGGGTCGATGAGGGGGTCATAATCAGCATCTTGAGGACCGTAAGAGCCGAAGCTATTAGGATTCGTTTGAATCGCGGCCTTCACGGAGTTAAGAATATCTGTTTTTAGCTGTGCTTGAGCTGCTGCAACGCTGCCATAGGTAGATGATAGATTGTAATATTCGGCGAATGCTTGTGTGAACTCATCGATCGTCGAAGGAAGAGGGTTACTCTCGGTGTATTGAGAGAAAAAATCATCTAGATTCGTTGCGCTGGATCCAGCTGCTTGGGCTCTTTGCAGCAGCATTGTATATAAAAATTGCTGCGGTTCCGTATCGGTCGTTAAATAGGGGCCCACTGAACTTACCCCACCTGTGTAATAGCCTACGCCATCGTAGTCGCTTGTCATAAGGACCTCCATCTATTTACTGATGCCTTGAGCCATTTTCTGAATGATTTGAGTGATTGATTGAAGCATGGCCGAGGCAGATTTATAATATTCTTCGAACACATATAAGTACCTTCTGACTTCTTCTTTTTGAGTATCATTTAAAGATTGGGCAGAGGTAATAGCTAAGGTGATATTCTGTTGGGCAGCACCACCTAGGTTTGCGCTAGAGCCTGTTTGGGTGTTATAATTGTCCATAATCCAACGAACAAGCGCACTTGCCTTCTGTTGTCCTGTAAAGGTTGAATCGGCGGCAATGGGAGAGTCAGGATCGGTGGATAAGCGAGCGAACAGTGAATCAAAATCGGTTTGTACTTGCTTGAGCTTGTTATAAAGCGATTGAGGGTCCTGGAGGTCCGCTGTTGAAGATTGTCCGCTTACCATGGCGATTTGATTCTGAATCGATTGTCTTAGCAGGAGCAGTTTATTAAAAGCTGAAAGGCCGGCAGCTGTCAGACCAATCGGGTTGCGGCTCGCATCGTAAACAACCAATGTAGAGGGTACCGTGGGAATAATGGGCGCGCCGAAGTGAGAGCTAGCCGCATCAGTATAATCTTCTCGATAATCGCCCGCTGAAGCGCTACCAGGGTTTGCCGGTCTACCTTCATAGTCGAAGGGGATACTACCCCGGTCATAAACAGTAATTTGATTTTTCAAACTTTGAATATTCCCCAAAGTAGATAGGATATCCTTCGTTAGGTTAAGGGCTGAATCTAGGCTCCCTAGCTGCTCTCCAATCAAATCGCTACCTGTTTTTACGTAGATAAGCTCTAGCAATGATTGCAATGATTTGTTTCCTTCTAACTGATTCGCCGCAGCCTGCAAAGTCTCTCCAATCTCTGGAGTTAAGACGGAAATATCTTTCCAGCGATTGAGATCATCCACTGTCATGCTTTGCGTTGGATCAGCGACTCCCGCAGCATTAAAGCTGCGCAGGAGTAGGTCTAGGTTTGTGACCATCGATTTAGTGAGGTAATACTGTTTCGTTGAATCAGGCGTGTTGTTTAAAACAGCCCCGTTTTCGGCGAGGTGTTTTAAGCCCGCAAGGGCTTCCACAACAGCATCCACATCATTTTGAGTGAAGCGACTTGGGTCGGCTTCATCACTTGAGTCAACGCTTTTATTGTAAATATTATAGATAACAGCGATGTAATCATAATATTGTTGAGCAAGAGCTTGGTGAGTGTAGTCATACTCAACATAAACAGGGGTCGTTACCCCTACTAGACTTGCCGTATCTACGTATACTCTTGATGTCATATGCCACTCTCCTTGGAGATGAAGCTTTAATTATTTAGTTAAATTGAGTAATTAAAAATTGTCAATTGATGATAAATTGAAATTTATATTACCAATCTTTATTTTATATAATAAATTTTTTATTATCAAATAATGCCCGTTTTATACAGGAATATCAGTGGGGCGTTTATAATGCCCTGTTTGACCCACGTTATTATCCATTGAGGTTGTTCCTTGCATCGATGGTCCTCCGACTGCACCTGTGCTAAGGAGCGCTTTTGCAGGAGAGGTTAGTTTTTCCAGGAAGGCCCCTGGGTCTCTATACATCTTAGTAAGATCTAAATACTTATCAAATTGACGATTTGCCAAGCTATCCACACTTTTTCTTTCCTGTCTCTCAATGTCTTCAAGTTGTCTCATCATTGAGTTAGGTGCTGTGAAAATTAAACTCCCATAGTCTTCCGCTACCTGAAGCGCTTTTTTATTGCCAATGACAGGGGAAAGGGCGCTTGAAACCTCTGCTTTAAAAAGAGTTGCCAGATCGGCTGAGCTGACCATTTTCTGTAGTGTTGGCGAGCTTAAAGGATTTAGCAAGGGATCTCTTGCATTAAAAGCAGTTGTTGCACTGGCTAAAAGGGCATTAACTTCACTTTCTGTTAGGCCAAGTTTTGGTAATGCACCTGCAGCTGCCTGGTTGAGAGAAGCTAACGCATCGCTGTTACTAGTGATTTTATTTGCAATTTTGGTGGACTCCCTTCCATCAAGCCCCTGGATCCTTTGTAAACCATCGATAATAGCGTGTCTAAAAGCGTCCTTTTGAGTCTCTAATTGTTGGTTTTTATTAAAAATGATTTGTTGAATGACCGCATCGGCAAACTCATTGGCGCGAGCTTGAAGGTTATTATCTAAGTGGGCCTGAGCAAATTGTGCTTGGACAGCACTGGCAATAGAGGTTTGTAACTCTTGGGGGGATAGAGCTTCTCCTGTAAAAATCCGAGCGAGCACATTTTCACCGACGCTCATCGCATCTTCATGCTGTAAGTTAAATTGTTGTTCGAGTTGTTGCGCAAGGAGAGTTTTAGCATAGAGCTCATGTCCTAGAGGTGTTGAGGCTTCTTGAGAGGCATACCCTGCAACATTAGCCTGAATTTGTGTGTTTAGTCCTGGTAGGGATAGGGAACGAGCCACTTCGTTCAATGCAATTTGCATAAAAGAAGCGTTGACACTACCCGCTAGCAAGCCAGCTAATTCCTCTTTTTGCTGATCGGTGAGGTTGCTTAAAGCAGAGTCGTTACCCATAAAATTTAGGATGCTTTGCTTGATAAAATCACTATTTGTGACATTTGCGATTTGTTTGACTAGTCCAAGAGCGACGGCTGTATTAACTGCCTTATCACTGCCTACTCCTCCAAATGCACCTTGGTTCACAATCGTATTAGCAGGCCCTGCACTAGAAAGTCCCATCAAGGATAGAAGTCTGGCGCTAGAGGCTCCAATTTGATCAACCAATGCAGATCCAATAGGTACGCCATAAATATTAAAAAAAGCTTCAAAATTTTCTTTTGAAAGAATAGAGTCAATAAAAGGATTTCTTAGAGTTTCAGTTGTATTAACAGCTCCTAAGGAACCCGCGGTGCTTGCCCCAACACCCCCACTTACGGTTGGTGGGACTTTTTGGTTTAGATTATCGATAAATTTTTCAAAATTATCTGCACTCTGCTTGCTTTCCTTTAACCGTTCTAAAATCGTAAGTCGAGGTTCTAAATAAATCGTTAACACATCTATATAGGTGGGAGGGGTATAGGAAACCGGAGATGCTAGGTTTGGCATCTCAACTTCTGGAATATCACCTGTCACCACATTTAAACCTACAATATTCTGTAGTTCAGGAACATCTTGAGGATAGGTAAGAGCCGGGGTGTAGCCATTTGCGTTAATCACATCAATTTTATTATTGATGGTAGTGATCAAGCTTTGACTTGTTGCAGCTAGTGTATTGTAATCATTGATTTTTTGATTCGTATCTCCAACTAAGGAGCTTATGCTTTCGTCTGGCATTACAAAAGGCTCAATGGCATTAACATCTCCAATGATAGGCATCAGCTCAAGTTCTGGTAGAGGAGGATCCAATTTGGCTCTTAAGATGTTAAGTTCCGCAATTTTAGCATTGATCGCTGTTGCGTTTGTGTTCCAAGTGTCGATTGCTTCATTTAATGCATCAACAGAACTAGCCCTTGTTTGTACATAAGCATTGTAGTTATCTTTAGCCGTTGTTAAGGCTGTGGAGGCAGCAGCATAATGGCTGCTTGCCGTATCATAAGCATTTTTGGCGGCAAGCAAATCACTATTAGCGCTGTTATAGCTCGCTTGAGCTGTTTCAAATTGGGTTCGAAAGCTTTCTAGTGTAGCTGCATCAATCAATCCGTTTTGGTAGTCGGCCAATGCTCCATTCCATGCATTTAAGGCGGTATTATAGCTGTTGAGAGCTGCTTGCTGGTTAGCTAGAGCAGTATTGTAGGTTTGTAAGCTGCTTAGATAGGCATTTTTAGAGTTATTATAATTATTGATGGCATCATTTAATAACTGAACTTGGGCTTGGTCAGCTGCAACACCTGTGTTGTAGTCATTAATGGCTCCATTAATAGCATTTTTTAGGCCCGTATAATCAAACGATAAAATGTCTTTTTGCAGATAAACATAGGTGTAGATCTGATTAATATAGTCTCTTAGGGCGGTTGCTTGGTCAATGGCATCTTGCCACATCTTGCTAAGAGCAGTGGCATCGTTAAAGGCATCTGTGTAATCTTGGTGCCTTTGTTCCATAGAAGCATTATTGACAGCTTTATAAAAGTCAGCAAGTGACAGGGTTGGTGTTTGAGAGGTTGGGGTGGCTATATTAATGACTGTTGTTGTATCAAACACACTTGTATCAAAAATAGGATTTGAAGAAGTTTGAGAAGTGCTAGTAGAGATTTCGGAGTCACTGGTGACGGGGGGGATGGCTGGATTAATACTTGATGAATTAGGATCGATGGAAGACATAGGTCACATCTCCTTAATTAAGATCAAACTTGTAAGAATTCTCACAATTTTGGATTTGTAATTGATAGAATGTCTCTATTTATATTATAAATAATTAAAATAAAAATTACACTAACAAAGATTTATGGCCTCATTCTCATAGAAAGTTCTCGTAGTGCCGCTTTGTACGCATCAATTGCTCTCAATTTTCCTTTAAGAAAAAGCCGTCGTTTCTCGATCTCTCTTTCTGATCCCTGGTTTTCTAAAAGGATTTGATATATCTCCAAGGGCGCTTTAATTTCTCTGCGTAATTGTGCTAATTGTTCTTCGAGTTTGTCAATTTCTGCTCGAATGTTAGTGACATCTTGCTTTGCTAAAGCACGAGTTGGAATTGGCTGATGGGGTGGGTTTGAAAGAGAGCGCAGTGCTTCAGACACACACTGTTTTTCGGGATCGAAGCTATCAGGAAGTATTCTTAAAAGATTAACTAAAGACCGGCGAGGAATATGAGGAGAATCGGGGGGAGGATCAGGGACGTAAGGAGAACCTGGAGAGTTGTGGGAGTCTAGAAGGTGATCGCGTGTAAGCGTTTGCTGGTGTGAGGAAGGCGGTAAAGGTGCAGTCTGTTGAGAAGATTTTTCGAAGACCCTTGCTCTAGGGGCAGGGAGACTATAACAGGAGGAAGAAACTTCATAAGTTGGAATTATGGCTAGAGGCAAGTTCGGATCGTGGGACAAGGACGGAATGGCAAATCTTGGATCTTGTATCGCATGCAGATGGGGTTGAACTAGGCTTTCTGAAGGATATGGCAGGGGTGGAAACTTTGGTGAGTTGTCTTGTTGATTTTGAGGAGTAAAGAAGTTTACGGTTGATTCGAAAACTTCTCTGGAAGGCATGCCTAATTCTTGCTCGATATTTCTTGGCCAGGGATAACAGTAGCGGTGTTCTGAGGGGTGAGGGTGGGCGTAGGTAGATAATTCCGGATGCAAAAGGCTGCTTAATTCGATGCACTCACTTAATCTGCTATCCGAACTAGGCCTTGATGAATCTGGTGACCCCCAGCTTGTTATATGACTAGCATAGCACTCATCCTCACGAAAAGTAGGAGAAGGTGATGCTGACGTTGATAGGGAAGATTCTTCCAGCGAAAAAGGGTAAGTCTGTTCTCTTGGGAATCCAGGAGCCGTAAAAGGTTGTGGAGGCAAGAGGTGCGAACCAAGGGGAGGAGTCATCGTTTTAACTTAATTTTGTTTATATCAGTTTTTGTATGCTAGGTTAATCCTGTTTAAGGAGACATCACCTTTTTAAAAGATGATCTCTCCTAAAAGCTTTTAATAAAGTTTATTTTTTAAAGTTTCAAGAACCTTATTGGTTGAATTAACAAGATGATGGATAATCTTAGATTTTTCTAAAGCGCTTCTCACTTCTTCTTCAGGGGCACCTGCCTCCATGAGCGCTTCGCACTGATTGTTTTGCATTCGAGCGAAAGCAACCAGTGTTTGGTTTGCTTTTCCCAGCAGCTCGGTTTCAACCAACAATTTTTCTCTTAGCAATTCGGTTTGCCCAGGAGTTAAGTCTTGACTACAAAATTGAGTGAACCAATCGATAGCGAGTGGTGTTTCGTCAAGCCATTTTTTGATAAACTCAAGGCTAGAGGGGACTTCTAAGGTGTTTGAGTTGAGGATATTAGTTAGCATATGTCGTAGCGTAGTCATATGCTCTTGGTAAAACCAATGCCATTTGGTAAATAAGGTAGCTATGTCCTCACTTCCAGATCCGATGTCTGACTCACCCGTGCTTGAAAAACGGTTATGGAATAATTCCTCGAAGCTTTCACAAGCTCTTTGTTCATAATCCTCTTGTCTTACAATGAATGGGGATGCAAAGCAAATGGTGGTCGGTAAATGTTCCTTTTTCACATGAGGGGTGATCGAAGATTCACCCAACTGAACGGCAAAGTTTGGTCCCATCCATGGAAACTCATCATAAGGAAAGCTTGGCACCTGCTTAGAGAAACCAAATGCTAAGTCAGGAGTCGGTGGTGGGAAGCGGGGGGTAGCTTTTAACTGAGAAATAGGAGAGTTCCTACCTAAAGTCCCCGTTCGGTCCGGTCCTCCGTAAAAATGAACCTCTATATTAGGGGACAGGGGCATCCTAGGTAAGAGTGAGGCCGTTGCTTGCTGATGGACCTTTGCTGTCTGAGAAGTTTCATACCCAACAGTAAATTGTTTACCTGTCGCTTGCGGAGAGTTGATAGGCAATGGTGTGAGCGTGGGGTAAAGATCTACATCATACCCTTGTGCGCCGTGAAAAGGACTGTAGTTATTCAGATGGTTAGTGTGATTATTCATTATTCCCTTTATCTTTTCAGTTTTCAAAAATGATTGTTCTGCTGAGGTTTAGCTCTTATCGGCTTGTTTTTTCATCAGTTCGAATAGGTGCCATCCTTTTGCTTCGTTTTCTTCGTCGTACGATTCCTTGGGGTTGGATGGGAGGAGATGAGCTCGAATGGGTCTCCGTGTTCTAGGGGGGCTTGAACGCAAAGTACCGGAGGTGTGAGGTGGATTACCATAAAAATGAACAACAATTTCCGCGTCCTTCGGGATGAGATCTTCCCTAGGGAGCAAGTATGCGCTGGGTTGAAATGCCACTGGCTTAAGATGGGGGGGTATTGCCTCAATCACCTGTTGATCTTGCGGCTTTTGGTGGGTGGGCGACCCTATCTTGTTTAATGAATGAATATTATTCATATTTGTAATTAGGGTTTTAGAAATCGAAAATTTTAAAAGAGATTGATTAATTTTAAAACAGTTTAATTTAAAGACTCGGTTTATTTTAAGGCTAAGGCGTCTGGATATTCAGAGTTAGCTATGGAGTTTTTTTTATAAAAGAGATAACAGAATAATCCACTTTGGTGCAGTAAGGAGCGAGCCTTTTTTTAATGAAGTGTTGCCAGTAAGGAGGGCTTCTTTTGATGTTCACTTCTAAAAAAGCATGAAGAACGCTAGACGCTTTCTGTCGCCTAATTGCCTCTTTCAGCAGTGCAATTGAAGAACCTAAGCCTCGCAGATCTCGGTCAACATAAAATGCTGAATAACGGATTGTTTCTTGATCATAGCGATGTGTCACCATCCATCCTAGAATTTCTTGGTGATGCTTTAAAACTAGACTATTCACTTTTTCAATAGGATAGGGGCTATCGAAGGGAGAGACATCCTGTAAAAGGGGGTTTTTTCTTATGATCTCACGGATTGAGTCAAGCTGTTTTACGGATAAATGTTGCCATAACGAAATTTTAAGGTTTTTTGTTAGAGTAGGCCCTGGATGAAGGTACCAATCTGGCGCAAATGTCGGGCTATAAAAATGGTAGCGCTCGATAATAATTTGAGGGGGGTGCCAGCCTGTTTTCTTTAAGATTTTTTGCAGGTATACCGCATCGGGATCATAGGTATTAAAGCGAAATTGGATAAAGCTAATGCGATATTTAAACAGTTCCTTAAGGAAAAGGGCCATCAGACGAGTTCCAATGCCTTTTTGGCGATACTTTTGTTTTACGAATAAAGTATAGATAAAACCTTGCTCTAAAACCGCTATCAAATGGGCAAAGGTAAGCCCAACTGGCTGTTTCCCATCATAGGCGACTAAGGCTAAGAAAGTATCGCCCTCACCGGGTTTTTCAGAAAAAATCGTCAGTTGATGCTTGCTGAGAAGCGGAATGAAAGCTTCTAAATCTTCACGATGTAATTCTTGAAGGTTTAGAAGCTTATATGTGATCACTTAAGCAATCTTGGCGTCTGTACGTTTAATAATGGGTGCTTTGCCTTCTAAAACGGTCTCTTTTTCTATCGTTATTCCAACGATAGCATCATCAGAAGGAGTTTCAAACATAAGATCACGCATCATCTTATCAAGAATCATTCCTAATGCTCGTGCTCCGGTGCCAGCTTCCTTTGCTCTTTGAGCAATTGCTTTTAGAGCATCTTCGGTGAATTCCAATTTGACACCCTCTAGCTCAAACATGGCGATGTACTGCCTAATAATCGCGTTTTTAGGCTTAGTGAGTACAATGATCAAATCTTCTAGGGTTAACTCATTGCAGTTAGCTATGCTGTTAAAACGTCCAATGAATTCGGGAATCATTCCAAAGTGGATGAAATCTTCCGGTTCAGCATGAGCTAAGAGGCGATTGCGCTCATCGATGTCAAAGGTGTCTTTTTCAGCACTTCTAAAGCCTATTGATGTCTTACCTAAGCGCTTGGCAATCACTTTATCTAAGTTGACAAAAGCCCCACCGACAATAAATAAAATATTCTCTGTGTTGACTTTAATATATTCTTGATTAGGGTGCTTTCTTCCACCTTTAGGAGGAACATTTGCAATCGTGCCTTCGACAATTTTTAACAGAGCTTGCTGCACACCCTCACCAGAAACGTCCCTTGTGATGGAAACGTTGGAAGTTGTACGATTAATCTTGTCAATTTCATCGACGTAAATAATACCCATTTCCGCTTTGGCCACATCGTAGTCAGCCGCTTGAAGTAAGCGGAGAATAATGTTTTCTACATCTTCACCGACATAACCGGCTTCTGTGAGGGTTGTGGCATCAGCAATAGCAAAAGGGACATCTAAAATAGTGGCAAGGGTTTTGGCGATTAATGTTTTTCCTGAGCCAGTCGGTCCAAAAAGTAACACATTCGATTTGCTAAATTCGACACCTGAACTTTTTCCTAAGCTTTTAACGCGCTTATAGTGGTTATACACGCTAACTGAAATGGTTTTCTTAGCTTCTTCTTGGCCAATGATGTATTCATCTAAGCGCTCTTTAATTTCCTTTGGCTTTAGCATTTTAAATTGAGAAGGCTGTGGGTCTTTCCTTTCTAAAATGTTAGAGCAAAGTTTAACACATCTATCACAGATAAATGCGCTCGGACCTGATATCAACTTTTCTACTGTCTCTTCGTTACGTCCACAAAAAGAACAAGAAGGTATTTCCTTTTCAGCTTTAGTTTTTTTAGTCATAAAATATTTATTTTTTTCTAGGTTCTATCACTTCGTCAATAAGGCCATAAGCTTTTGCTTCATAGGCACTCATATGATAATCTCTTTCTGAGTCTAGAGCAATCTTCTCAACGGTTTGACTTGTTCGCTCTGCAAGAATTTCATGAATCCGTTTTTTAAGGAGGAGAATCTCTTTAGCTTGAAGTTCAATATCTGCTGTTGTTCCCCCAACTCCACCGATGGGTTGGTGAATCATGATGCGGCTGTTAGGTAAAGCATATCTCTTCCCTTTTGTCCCGGCAGCCAACAGCAGTGCGCCCATAGAAGACGCTTGACCGATGCAATAAGTATTAACGTCACAGCCTAGCCATTGTAAGGTATCATAAATCGCTAAACCTGAAGTGATATAACCGCCCATAGAGTTAATATAAAGATGGATATCTTTTTTGGCGTCTTCCATCTTTAAAAAAAGCAATTGAGCAACAACGACGTTAGCCACATGGTCAGTAATATCTTGCCCAATAAAAATAATGCGGTCTTTTAATAGCCTTGAATAGATATCCATGGAGCGTTCTCCACGGCCAGTATCTTCAATAACATAAGGAGTAAGTGAAAGGCGAGGTTTGCTCTCAGACATCGTATACCCTAATTCATGGTTAAAATTAAACACTATTGATTCCTAAGGCTTGCAGGAAGCCTTAGGGCTTTTTGATAAAAAAGCAGCGCCTTATGTTTTCTTCTATGAAAACAAGAAGAGGAGCTAAGGCTAGTTATACGCCGATTCAAAGATCTAGGTCAAGCGTTTTCATTAACCACTTGATTGATTAAAAAATCCAACGCGCTTTCAACGATTAAATCGTTTTCGGCTACTTGTGCGTAGTATTCGAGCTCTTTTTGATCCACCTTTTGTCCTTGTTCCATGTAGCGATTAAACATAAAGGACATGATGCGCTCTCTTAGCTTTTCTTGAGAAGGTTTGGGGAGTTGATGTTCGTTGATTAGCTTTGGCAAAATGAATGAAACACGAAGGGTTTCCAGTCCTTCTTCAAGCAATTTCTCTTCGTATTTTTTTAAATCTTCCTCTGTTTTGAAATGTTCGTTAGAAGTCATGTTTTGACAATCTTCTTTTAAGGCCTCAAGGCGTGAGAGGGGGATATCAAAAACATATTTTGTTCCTAGCTCTTTTTTCATTTGTTTTCGCAAATCTGCAGTTGCCTTTTGCTCCTGTTCCTTTTCTATATGAGCTTTAATAGAAGTTCTAAGGGCATCTACAGTATCTACCCCCGCCTTTTTAGCTAGGTCATCATTCAATTCTGGTAAGATAGCTTTTTGAATTTTTTTAATGGTTATCTTGCACTTTCTTGGTGTGAATTCTTGCTCAGAAATCTCTTCCTGCTCTGACATTCCTTCAACAGTTGCTCCTGCTTCCTGTCCGATCAGCAATTTCTTGGCCCAGGTTGGAATTTTCTTTTCTTTAAGCTGAAAACGTGCATCTTTGTAAACGGTAAACGGATTGTCATCAATGACATCAAAATCAATTGTTACAAAGTCGTTTTCTTCTGCTGGTCGATCTGTGATATCCTCCCACTGGGCATGATAGATACGAAGCTCTTCGATCCTCTCTTCAATATCTTTTTCTTCTACCTCTTTTTTTGCAGGCTTTTGAATAGATAATTCTTCAATCTTGACACTTGGAACTTCAGGGAATGCTTCAAATTCAATGGCAATATTAAACATTTTGTCGTCAGCCGGGTCAAACTTGACAAGTTTCACACCCCCTTTCTCAGAGTAAGGATGGATGTGGCAGAGTTTGACAGCTTCATCAAGAGCATTTCTAAGTAGAATCTCTTTCGCTTCTTTTTCAATGCTTGAGGAAAATTGGCTTGAAACCATGTGCGCGGGTGCCTTTCCTTTTCTGAAGCCAGGGATATTAACCTCTTTGGTAATCACCTTTAAGGCTTTTGCTCTTGCCGCATCAGTAGCAAGAGGTTTTGTAGTAATGTCTAATTTGACCAAACAGTTTTGACCACGATCTACAGTCAAAGAAATATGCTCATTGTCGTAAGTTTGTAATGTGTTATTCAAAGAAACCTCACAAAATGTTTGCTGCTTGCTGTTCTACAGAAAGCTGTTGATAATTTTGAATGCTAAGCGGGGCAAAAACAGGAAAGTTAAGATTGAGGGCTTTTGCGTCGATTAATTTTCAAAATTATGAATGATCGTTGTCTCTGCGTTTAGGAGATTTAAGAAAGCGGGCGATGAGGCTCGAACTCACGACCCTCACGTTGGCAACGTGATGCTCTACCACTGAGCTACGCCCGCAAAATAATAAACGATTTAATAGCGGGCGATGAGGCTCGAACTCACGACCCTCACGTTGGCAACGTGATGCTCTACCACTGAGCTACGCCCGCAAAACAAAAAATGATTTGCACTAGCGGGTAATGAGGCTCGAACTCACGACATTTACCTTGGGAAGGTAACGCTCTACCAACTGAGCTATACCCGCATTCAGCAAACAGGAAGTATAAAAAGCTACCCAATTTAAAGCAAGTAAAAGGAAATTTTTTCCAAAATGAGAGATTCAGTGAGATCGATCACAGAAACGATTGAGAGCTAAAAAGTTTATAAAAAGGCGCGGATTTTAGCAAGCATTTTCAAAAAATAAACTTGAGTTTAATGGAGGCGTTTATTAAAGAGAATGTTGTTAAAACTTTGTCTTAGCTTCGGAGCATTTTCAGCAAAAAGGTCATTTTATCCTAACTGCAAGAGCCAAAAAATGCGTTAGAGGCTTTTTTGAAATGTCCTAAAGTAAGCAAGCGATGAGCCCAACTTCACTAACCTGAAGCTATCTTTGAATAGTGAAAGGTTAGATGTAAAAGAATAAAATTGCCAAGAAGTTTAAATTTTTAATTCGGCATAATGCCTAACATTCGAGAGAGTTGAATGCTAAATTTACGCAAGCTTAAACAAGATTATTCTCCCAATATTTTGAAAGAAGGTAAATCACTTCAGGAAAGGGGAATGGTCAGCACTGCAAAAATTTTAAAATTAGATACTGCTGTCCTTCGTGTTTCAAGCCAAGTATTGGGGAATTTTGATAACTTATATACCTGTGAAATTGAGATTGACCGAGACCAATCTGCTACGATTGATTCAGACTGCGACTGTCCTTCAAAATATGATTGTCAACATATTGCAGCATTGCTTTTTTATCTTGATGAACATTTAAATGAACTCATCATCGATTTCTCAAAGAAGGAAGAGGCATCTTCTAGTGGACTACAAAAAAACTTTTTAAAAAAAACATTAAAAGAAGCAGAAAGTATAGAAAGCGTTCGGCGTTGCAAAAAGCATGAAAAAGAGCTATTAAACGAGTATGTTAGTGCTTCTAAGATTCTTGGAAGAAGCCCTTTCTTCATGCCTGAAGAAGAGGTTCTTGCCGATAAAGCGGAAATAGCTGTTATTTTTGAAGATAAGAAAATGATTGAGTTTCAAATGGCTTTACGATTGCCATTTCGCTCGAAACCGCTACATGTGATTGATCTAAAGCATTTCTTAGACGCTGTTCACTACGAGGAGTCAATTTACTTTGGCAATAAAAAGTATTATTTTAAACAAAGTTCATTTGATCCGGAAAGTTACCAAATTTTAAGGTTTTTAATCGATTATGCTCGGTTTCCTGAACCTAAATTTGAAAAAGGAGGTGCAGAGAAAAATGCGCGAGTTGGCTGTGTTGAACCAGAAGTGTTTGGCGGCCTTTTGGCCCATTTAAGGGAAGCTGCCCTGCGCAAACCTCAAATTTTATCCGACGGGGATGACGAAGGGAAAATCCTCTCATGCCTTTATATTGGTAATTTAGAAGAGCCTTTGAAATTCTCAAGTTCGCCTGCGCAAATGTGCTTTGAGTTGGAGTATTTGATCTCATCTGCTCCCAAACTCTTGTTAAAACCTAGCATTTCTGTGACGGATGGCAAAATTATTCATTTAGAGGAGGCGTGTTTATTTGAATCTGCACAGCCGGGAATGATTCATAATAACACTTACTATTGCTTTGACCAGGCGATCAAGAGAAAGCATTTAAGAAATTTAATTTCATTTCGGGATTTGATCATTCCTGAGCCTTTGTTTGGCACATTCGTGGAAAACGCTCTTCCAGAACTCATGCGTTTTGCCAAAGTAGCAAACCAAGACGTGATTGAAAGATTCACAACTTTACCTTTTGCAGGTCAAGTCAGTGCTGTATGTGATATTAGCTATTTGCATGGAGAGCTCGAAGCGACCTTGAACTTCGACTATGGCACTGTTTCCGTGCCAGCTTCGACATCTAGGCTGTCTGTCGATCAAATTAAATCGTTTGCGACATCGGATGGGATATTGGCTCGTAATTTGACTGAAGAGCAGCACATTCTTGAAGACTTGTTCCAAGATTTTACCTACGATGAATCACAGGGTGTTTTTGTTGCCAAAACGGATAAGAAGATTATCGAGTTTATGACAGAGGTCATTCCTAAGAACCAGCATCGCGTCAAGTTTAATTGTCCAGAAAACTTAATGGATCAATTTATTTATGACGAAACAACGTTCAAACTTCATTTAAAAGAATCTGACCGCATAGACCAGTATGAAGTTAGCCTCACCGTTGATGGCCATCTTAAAGGTTTAACTTTAGATGTGTTATGGGATTGCCTAGCATCTAAAAAAGCTTACGTTGAGCTAAATGCTAAAAAGGCAGTGGGTCGAAGAAAAAGAGAAGAGGGCAATAAGCATCATAAGATTCTTGTGCTTAACTTAGAAAGACTCGCGCCTATTGTCCAAATTTTTGATGAGATTGGGATTAACCTTCTTGATAACCATCGAGAACTGAGACCTTTATTTAGTTTAGCAAGCATCGATGAATCTTCCTTTAAAGATTTGCCTATTGAATTTAAAATTTCTCAAAAGCTTTTGGATATTCAAAAACAGATGCTAGGTTTAGCGGAGTTTAAACCTAAAAAGATTCCGAGTGAAATACAGGCGGTACCTCGTTCTTATCAGATCGAGGGAATTAGCTGGCTGGAGCGCTTGAGGCACATGCATTTGGGCGGTATTTTGGCTGATGATATGGGGCTTGGTAAAACCTTGCAAGCAATTGTTGCTTTGACACAACAAAAAAAAGAATCGCAAGATTCACTCTCAATTGTTGTATGCCCAACATCATTGGTCTATAACTGGAAGGAAGAGATTGGTAAGTTTAACCCCAAATTAAAAGCCCTTCCTGTGGATGGCACTCCTGCACAAAGAAAAAAGCTTTTATCAGAGATTGAGCAGTATGATGTTGTGATCACCTCATATAGCCTATTGCAAAAAGATATCGACTTTTATAAGAGTTTGCCATTTGCTTATGCAATTTTAGATGAGGCCCAACACATTAAAAACCGTGGAACAAGAAACGCTAAGTCAGTAAAAATGATTCAAGCAAAGCATCGTTTGATTCTGACAGGTACACCCATTGAAAACTCTCTTGAAGAGTTGTGGAGCCTTTTCGATTTCTTAATGCCTGGTTTATTAAGCTCCTATGAGCGTTTCATAGAGAAGTATGTGAGGAATCTAAGCAATCCTAAGGGGAATGGCTTGGAGGTTTTACGCAAAAAAGTGGTTCCTTTCATTTTAAGAAGGATGAAGACAGATGTTTTAAGCGAGCTCCCTCCCGTTTCGGATATCGTTTATCACTGCCACCTCTCTCCGGTCCAACAAGAACTGTATCGCTCTTATGCTGACTCTGCGAGAGAAGAATTATCTCGTCTAGTTAAAAAAGAAGGATTTGATCGCGTTCAAATTCATGTCTTAGCTACATTGACACGTTTAAAGCAAATCTGTTGCCATCCGGCTATCTTTGCTAAAGAAAAGCCAGAGATGGGGGATTCTGCTAAATATGATATGCTGCTCGAATTACTGCAAAGCTTAATGGAAGGTAGGCATAAAACCGTTATTTTTAGCCAATACACTCGTATGTTACAAATCATGCGGGATGACTTGCAAAAGCTAGGCATTCGTTTTGAGTACCTTGATGGATCGAGCAAAAATCGTTTAAGTATTGTTAAACGATTTAATGAAGATCCAACCATTTCAGTCTTTTTAGTTTCACTAAAAGCTGGTGGCGCTGGTCTCAACCTTGTGGGTGCTGATACGGTCATCCATTATGATCTCTGGTGGAACCCTGCTGTAGAGAACCAAGCCACCGATCGTGTGCATCGATTAGGTCAAAAGAAATCAGTTTCTTCTTACAAATTAGTGACTTTAAATACGATAGAAGAGAAAATCATTGAACTTCAGGACCGTAAAAGGGAACTAGTGAAGCAGGTAGTAAGTTGTGATGAAGAAGCAATTGCTAAGCTAACTTGGGAAGAGGTCCTTGAGCTATTGCAAACGTATTGAGGATCAATGAGCAAGAAGAATAGTCTGGGCTATAAGCCATTTTTAAACCAATTTTATCGAGCTGCTTTTCAACAATTAAATAAATTTAAAGGAGTCTTTTCAAACGACATAGGAATCGACCTTGGAACAGCAAACACCTTAGTCTTTGTAAGGGGCAAAGGGATTGTACTCGCTGAACCTTCCGTTGTGGCTGTAGATTCAAACTCAAATGAAGTGTTAGCTGTAGGTCATAAAGCCAAAGCGATGCTTGGAAAAACACCTCGCAAAATCCATGCGGTAAGGCCTATGAAAGATGGTGTGATCGCAGATTTTGAAATTGCAGAAGGCATGTTAAAGGCGCTTATTAAAAGAGTGACACCTGCTCGAAGCTTGTTCCGTCCAAAAATTTTAATAGCAGTTCCTTCGGGCATTACAGGTGTAGAAAAACGAGCGGTGGAAGATTCTGCTCTTCACGCAGGTGCTCAAGAGGTTATCCTGATTGAAGAGCCTATGGCTGCTGCAATAGGTGTTGACTTACCCGTGCATGAGGCTTCAGCTAATATGATTATCGATATTGGCGGCGGTACGACTGAAATTGCCATTATCTCTTTGGGAGGGATTGTTGAATCCAGATCGCTGCGTATTGCAGGGGATGAATTTGACGAGTGCATTATTAATTACATGCGTAGAACGTATAACTTAATGATCGGGCCTCGAACGGCTGAAGAGATTAAAATGACGATTGGATCTGCCTATCCATTAGGTAGTGAGCTTGAGATGGAAGTAAGAGGCCGTGATCAAGTAGCAGGTCTTCCTATAACAAAGCGAATCAACTCCGTTGAGATACGAGAGTGTTTAGCAGAGCCTATTCAACAGATTATTGAATGTGTTAAGCTTACCTTAGAGAAGTGTCCTCCTGAGCTAGCAGCTGATCTAGTTGAGCGAGGGATGGTTCTTGCGGGGGGGGGTGCGTTGATTAAAGGTTTGGATAAAGCATTGATTAAAGAGACAGGACTTCCCGTCATTGTCGCACCTAATCCTTTACTAGCTGTATGCTTGGGTACAGGAAAAGCTTTAGAATATTTAGATAAATTTAAAAAACGTAAAGCAATTTAATATGTCAGTAGCAGAGATCTCCTTGATTAATGAAAAATTATTTACTTGGATTAAGGAAATGGCTGAACTTTGCCAGCCTGCCAATATCCATTTATGTGATGGCACTGAAGAAGAGTACAAGAAGATCTGCTCTGAGATGGTCAAAAATGGTACGGCTATCTCTTTAAATGAACGCTTAAGACCGAATAGTTTGCTGGTTCGCTCTAACCCAGAAGACGTGGCAAGGGTAGAGGATTGTACCTATATCTGCTCTGAAAACAAAGAGGATGCCGGGCCCACTAATCATTGGTGTGACCCTATTGAAATGCGTGCAGAACTGATTAAGCTTTTTCATAAATCAATGAAAGGCCGAACCATGTACATTATTCCGTATAGCATGGGAGCATTAGGTTCCCCAATGGCTCATATTGGGGTTGAATTGACTGATTCACCCTATGTCGTTGCTAATATGAAGATAATGACACGCATGGGAAAAGGGGTTTTAGAAGAGCTGAGGGATAAAAGTTTTGTCCCATGCTTACATTCGGTTGGACAGCCATTAGAAGAGGGTCAAAAAGATGTTCCCTGGCCGTGCAATCCTTCCCATCGCTATATTGTTCATTTTCCGGAGGCTCGCGAAATTTGGTCATATGGGAGTGGGTATGGCGGGAATGCGCTGCTGGGTAAAAAATGCTTTGCTTTACGCATCGCCTCTGTTTTAGCTAGGGACCACGGATGGCTTGCAGAACATATGCTTATACTTGGGATTACAAACCCTGAAGGGGAAAAAAAGTATATAGCAGCTGCTTTCCCAAGTGCTTGTGGGAAAACGAATCTAGCCATGATGACACCTTCCCTCCCCGGATGGAAGGTTGAAACTGTTGGGGACGACATTGCTTGGATGCGCTTTGGAGAAGATGGCCATTTATATGCTATGAATCCTGAAGCTGGCTTCTTTGGTGTAGCTCCTGGGACTTCGATGAAATCTAATCCTAATGCGATGTATACGATGCAAAGAAACTCCATCTTTACCAATGTCGCGCTCACAGATGAAGGTGATGTTTGGTGGGAAGGAATGAGTGATCAAATACCTCAACATTTGATCAGTTGGCTTAATCACGACTGGACTCCTGAGAGTAAGGAAAAGGCTGCCCATCCTAATTCTCGCTTTACAGCACCTGCGAAGCAATGCCCAGTGATCGATCCTGCATGGGAGGATACGAGAGGGGTAAAGATTGACGCGATCCTTTTCGGCGGAAGACGCTCTTCTGTGACACCTTTGGTCGCGGAGTCCACCTCATGGCAACAGGGCGTCTTTTATGGAGCTAGCATTTCTTCAGAAATAACAGCTGCAGCTGCAGGTAAGGTGGGAGATCTACGGCATGACCCTTTTGCAATGCTGCCTTTTTGCGGTTACCATATGGGCGATTACTTTAACCATTGGTTGAAGGTAGGTTCAAAGGATAAGAGGCTGCCACGCATTTATGCTGTTAATTGGTTTAGAAAATCTGAGACCGGCGAGTGGTTATGGCCAGGCTTTGGAGAAAACTCTAGAGTGTTAAAATGGATTTTCGAACGTTGCTCCTCTAAAGTAGGTGGGGATGCATCGCCGGTAGGGGTTTTACCGCGTATTTCTGATTTTGACATCGATGGAACTCAAGTGACTCAAGAGCAATTAAAACAGCTCTTCTACATCGATCGAGATTTGTGGTTGGAAGAAGTGAGCAGATTGCGAGAGTATTTTAAAGCATTTGAACCTAAACTTCCGAAACAGATGAAAGAAGAACTTGACGCATTGGAAAAAAGACTAAAAAATGATTCTTCACCATGATGAAAAGCTTTCTAAAATACGGTTTCTAACTCTTGCTCTTTTTATCAGTGGATCATTCAATATTTTGTTGCTTGCTTTCCTGTTCTACTGGGCTTTTTTGGAAAAGCCATCGACTAATTTCTATCAATTAAAGCCAAAGACAGAATCTAGCCTCCTATTGGATGAAGAATTATTCAATCAAGTGCGCTACTTAAAATTCAACGAGCTGATCGAGCGACTATCTAGGGGGGGATTTCAAGAAGAGCAGGATCTCGCACTTTCTGTTCTGGTTACTTTTTATGATTTCGATATCCAACGTGCACTGAGCTCTTCTCTGACCCCCTTAGTATCAAAAATGGCTTTAAGCAAGACCGGGGAAAAGATGATCGTTTTTCCCTATTTAAATGAAGAACAGCGTGCTTTGATCGTTGAATTTGCCAAAAAGGAAAAATGGCCTTTGAAAGGAAAAGGGCTATTTTTCATGCTTAAGCAGCCTAAGTTTAAGCAAGATCCATCTCTAATCGATGCTTTTTATCTCACCGAAGAGTTTATTTTAGCACGTAATTTATGCGCTCGTTCATTAAAAAATATTTTTAATGAAGAGCTGTTGGCTATGCTTTTGGAAGGCCAGTGGAAAACATTGGCAGATTTTTGCCAGAAGCAAAAAAAAATGCAGGATCTAACAACTGAAAATCGAAGAAAATTCTTTCTAGACTATTTAAAGCAGGGGTCGCGGACCAGTGCTTTTATCTTGCTTAAGACAGATTGGGAATACGCTGTTAATCATCTTAAGGATGAGTTGGTTGTGGCGATTATGCAATTATTGAATGATGAAGCTCCTGAATTAATAAAGTACGCCTCTTCTGTTTTAGCAAGTCCAAGGGGTGATTTAGCCCGCCAGGTGGCACAGAAACGCTTAGATGAGGTGAGGATTAAACGAACGAAAATTCAAGAGCAAGTTTTGGTTGCTCTGCCTAAAGATAAGCTAAAGGGGGGGACCAAAGTGAGAGAGAAAACTTATTTTGTTCGAGATGGAGATTCTCTTTGGAAGATTGCCAAGAAACATCACGTTGACGTTGAAAAATTAAAGCGACATAATCAATTATCCTCAGATTTTTTAAAACCTGGAACGGTCTTAAAGATTCCTGATTGTTAGCCAAATACCTTTACTTACTTTCATGAAAATTTTGCCTGTTGTCTTTAAAACAATCTTTTCTCAAAGAGCTTTCATAAAACAAAAAAAAGCCTTGGCTTGGGGGATGACGATCAGTATAGGGATGATTTCTTTTGGCCTTGTTCAAGCCATTTGCGCGATAGTTAAATCTTGCTCAACCAAGCCTACCCTGAAAAATTAGATCTGTCCCGTGACTGTAGGAAGCTCTGTGTTGGGTTACCTCCATCCTTGGTTGGGGATTTTTACCAAGGATTTCTGCTAAGATACGATCAGAACATCAAAAACTACATCCAACAAATGAGCGATCAGGGGGTAGATCAAAGGCTCATTCCCTACTTAAGATCTTTAGATTTAGATTCTGGTACTGGGTCATAGCCTCCTTTATGGAGCGGATGGCACTTCAACAGTCGTTTGATCGTTAAGATGATGCCTTTCAGCAAACCAAATCTCCCGATGGCTTCCTCCGCATAATGAGAGCAGGAAGGATAAAAACGACAAACATCACCAATAAAGGGACCGAGTAGTAAACGGTAGAGTTTGATTAAGGCAATCATGAATTTTTTCATGAAGAAATGATACGAGAAATCTCTCAATTTGCCAAGAGGATTACATCATTTCGTGCAGCAACAGGATGACAACCTCGACGACAATGAGTAAAATAATTGTGATTTCAAGACGGCTTGAATATTGGTGGTTAAGCTCAGTACCGAGCATTTCAAAAAGTTCGTGAATAATTTCTAATCTTTTTGTTAGCACTTCCACGCGTGTTTTGATATCTAAATAGTTTGCAACTAAGTTATAGTAAGGCTCAAGTTCTGGATACTCCCAAAAAATTTCTGGCATATCCAGGACATTAACATGCAGGTTGATTGAGCTTCTCTCGACAAACAACTCGCCCATTTTTTTTCTGATCTCTTTTCTAGAAAGAGGAATTTTTCCGCGCCTCACTAAGTTTTCTGGAATATTTTGCGCTCGATTAAACGTTTTTAGTGTTGTTGTCTCAAAAGAGCCTAATTTAACAGATTGCGCCAAACCATGCGAAAAAGCAAGTTTTGTTCTGACTTCATCGTCGGGTAAATAAATCTCATCCTCGGCTATTTTGGCACTTTCAGCGTAGGAGTAGGTAAAGGCGTCGATTTCTAATTCGTCAAGCTTACCAACTTCATATTTTTTGACTTCATCGAGAAACTGGGCAATCTGTTCTGGCGGAACCCCCCAAAAGACACAGGCCCCATAGGGAAAACAGAAAATATGCTCATTTTCTCGCGGTTGAGTGATTTCAATATGCAAAGCTTCGCGATAAAGAGAAGCCTTATAGCGATTACGGAAGTGGTCGAAGAGAGGTTTAATTAAATAAGAGGGCGCGGTGCAGTAGGCGTAGCAATCCATTTAAAAATTTGTGTTGTTTAAGCCAACTTTAATGCAGGGCTCGAATTAGTTTCAACGAGAAATACCTTGCTAATCAACTTATTAGGGGTTTGAGAGCTTTAAATTCAACTTTAAGGTAAGCTTTAGAAAAAAATTAACTTTTGCGCGATCATGATGAAAAAGAGATGTTTGATTACGGGCTGTGCAGGCTTTATTGGTTTTCATACTGCCATTGCTCTTGCAGCCCAAGGCCATGAGGTAATAGGGATCGATAATTTTAATTCCTATTACGATGTAAACTTAAAGCTAGCTCGAGAAAAAGAGTTAAAGCGCCGGGGTATTGATATCATCCATGGGGATATCTGTGACGAGCATTTGTTGCCAAGAGTTGTAGAACAATTTTCTTTCACCCATCTCATTCATTTAGCAGCCCAAGCAGGTGTTCGTTACTCCTTGCTTAATCCTCAGGCTTATGTTGAGGCTAATATTAAGGGATTCACAACGATTTTAGAGTTTGTCAAGAGTAGACCTGAAATCAAACTATGCTATGCTTCCTCTTCATCGGTTTATGGGCTGAATACCAAGGTTCCTTACTCAGTTCACGATTCCACCGATCGCCAAGCAAGTTTCTACGGAGTGACAAAAAAAGCGAACGAATTAATGGCCGCAACTTACCATCATCTCTTTGGTATTTCTTGTATCGGCATGCGTTTTTTTACAGTTTATGGGCCTTGGGGAAGGCCTGATATGGCTCTTTATTCTTTTACTCAAGCGATCCTCCAAAACCAGCCCATCAAAGTGTATAATTTTGGAAAGATGAGCCGCGATTTTACCTACATTGATGATATTGTTTGTGGCATTTTAGCAGTTTTAGATTATCAAGGCACAAATGAACTTTTTAATCTTGGAGGGCACAAACCGGTTGAGCTTTTATATTTTGTTGAACTTCTTGAAAAGGCCCTAGGCATGAAAGCGACTATCGACTTAGCTCCTTTACAATCAGGAGATATTCTTTCCACCTATGCCGATATTACCGAAAGCCAGGAAAAATTGGGCTTCTACCCAAAAACGAGTATAGAAGAAGGGATTCCAAAATTTGTGGAATGGTATAAGGAATATGCGAAAGGGGGGACTTGAACCCCCACGGGATTACTCCCACTACCACCTCAAGGTAGCGCGTATACCGATTCCGCCACTTTCGCGAGTGATTGATGAGAAAAATAGTAGCAAATTGCTTTTATCTTGACAACCGGAACTTTGTGTTCAAGAGAAAACTGTTTGGTAGCTACGCAAGAGGCTGCTTTTCGGGCATACCAAGAAGGTCCTGTATCCTTGGATAAAGGTTGGCATCTGTAATAGCCTCTTTTTTGCCCTGTCCTTCATATAGGCCATACAGAGCGACCGCAAAATCAAGATCGTTGGGGTCCTGAGAACGTCTTCGAACGATCAAATCAATGATCTGAGGGATGAAGGCTGCTTGTCTGATGGCTCTGCGGTAATATTTAACATAGATATGCGAGTAGTATTGTTCATAATCATGCAATCCTACAGGTAGGTGGTAGGAGGTGTTTTTTAACCCATGCTGCTCTTTAAAACGAATCACATTATTTTTTTCAGGTCTTGTGTCGTTAGGGTCGTAAGAAATCTGTTTGAAAAATTCGTAAAGTTCGGCTGAGTACTTATTGATATAGACGTGGCACCCAAGACAAGTCCCTCTAAACTTATCAATAAGAGGAAAATCGATCATTAGGAGGTTAGGGAGACGTTGAAGAACACTCTCTGTTTCTTGGATCATTAAAGAAAGAGCGTTTTTATTTAAAATGACATCCGCATCAACGGCAATGAGAAGATCGGCATCTGAATTCCTACCTATCTCAAAGGTCTTTGTGACCGCCTTGATAAAGGGGCGTTCTTCGATGAGAACAAAATCATTTGTTTGTTCTTGAATGGCTTGAATGCATAAGGGAAGGGACCGTTCCCCGGCAGCTCGGATAACAACTTTGGCCTTAAGCATAAATTTCCCTCTGCATGAGAGCTAAAGTTTAGAAAGGTTTACTTAAGTTCAGCAAATAGAGAATTGATTTTTTCTTCAAGTTCTGAGGAGATAAAATTTTCTTCAAAGCGGATTAACGAGCGATTGATGGCTAACGTCTCTAGTTGGATTCTTTCAAGATTTGAAAAGTAAAGGCCCTGATATTCAGGATGGGCATGGCAGTATAGCTGACCTTGGTTGATAACCATATTTGACAATTCCATGGAGCAATGCGCGCAAGTAGATTGAATGGCCAGCGAGCCATCGTATCGCAACACTTTCAATTTAAAGCTAGAGGCCAGGTTTCTTGGATACTTAACTTTAGGCATCCACTCAAGGTAGCGCAGGATTAAAGAAAAAAGGATTGGAGCTGGCTTATGAGGAAATTGCGTTTGAAGAAGGGTGTTTAGCAAATCAAGGCTAGAGGTCAAAACAGCATAGTCTTTTCGTAGCGCTAAAAAAGAATTGATCAGACTTACACTTTTTGCCTGGAAAAGATCATTCTTACTCGGTCTGATGACGACTTCAATTAAATTTAAAGCCTCAACAGCACAAGGTTTCTTTTTTGCGTATGCATACTTGATTATTATTCGCACTAACCCCCATTCTGCGGAATAAAGGGAGATGATTTGGTGATAGTCTTGAAAAGGAAGGGTGTGTAAAACAATCCCCACTAGTTTTTGATCTGTTCTAAAATCTAAAAGCATGCACATCATTATGGCAGATATGAAATATGAAAGGAATATCGAAGGTGCTAAGTTAAAGGAGCTGTTAAAGAGGTTTGACCCTAAATTGCATTTGGAACAACAAACAGATCTAACCTATTGCAGACTGGTTCAGGTGATCCAATCCCTTCAACGGTTACTTGATCAGTTTGTTGAGGATTGGAGATCTAAAATCAGCCGCTTGGAAGGGGGATTTAGCGATGAGGAGCTAGTAGGGATCAAACGCAGTTCAAATGGCTATCAAACGGATAAGCTGCTAGTAAGGTGTTTTGACGAAGAGATGAAGCACCTTAACCATCCTTTTCACCAAGCTAGGCTCACAACACCAAGAGACCTTTTTCGCGGATTGCATCTCTACCGCTATCCTTTTAATGAGTATTTAGCTTACGAATTGGCTCTTGCCCTTAAATTCAATGATGTTATGCCAAAAACGAGCCTTTGTATTTTAGAATCGGACCAGTTTTTTTCCATTTTAGAGGAAGCGCCTACTAAGCGTACGAAGTTATGCAGTGTCCAATCCATCATCAACGGAGGGTTAGATCCGTTTGATTTTACTTTATCCTTTTTCAAGGAGCGCCAAGCTAAACACGTAGCTTTAAAGGAGATTCTTTCAGAATACCATGCTTTGATTGACGTGGTTTCGTTCGAAAAAGTGTTCATCTTATCTTGGTTAATGGGGGAGATGAACGGTTCAGCAAGAAAATATCAATTTGTTCAGAAGAATGGCAAATTACAGTGGCTAAAAACGAGTTGTTTGACCAGCTTTTCGAGTAACTATTTTGAAACAGATTCGTTTTTAACCGCTTATCCTCAAATCACAAGGCCCTTATCTGAGGAGGCCAAAACCGGATTATTGGATTTTGAGGAAGCTCCCTTTGTAGAAAAAATGATCGGTTTGGGAAAAAGCGAAGGGGCGATTAGTTGCTTTAAAGATCACCTAAGACGAATGAAGGAAGTGGCTGAACGGCCAGCAAGTCGCCTTGCCGATTTTGTACCTGTTGGATGGCGTAAAGACCATTGGAAAATGGAATCTTTTTTAATAAAACTGCGCAATGAAGGAATTGCATTTACTAATTAGTCTAAAGTTTCTATACTGCTTATTTCAATGAGCACCGATAGCTCAATCGGATAGAGTACCCGGCTTCGAACCGGGTGGTTAGAGGTTCGAGCCCTCTTCGGTGCATGCTCTTTAAGAACCCATCATGCCAATACCAATCCTAGCAACAACCAATCTGCAATTTACAAATGCAATCAGGCAAGCTTTAGGTAAAGGTTCGATTCATAGTGAAATGATTTACAAGGCGTGGATGAGGCAAGGGAGTATTCCCTTCAATCACCCTGCCTTTAAGAATGCGCAACAGCTGTTGAAAAACATCCTAGAGCTCACCGATTTTTCTTTTTTGCCTTTAAATCGTAAAATCACCGAAGGCAATGTTCATAAGCTTCTTCTTAAAACCGCGCAAGGCTATGAGATTGAATCAGTAGTTATTCCGATGCAAGTTGGAGGAACTTTATGTGTCTCATCACAAATTGGTTGTAAAATGGCATGTCGTTTTTGCGAAACAGGTAAAATGGGCCTCGTCTCGCAACTGACTCCCTATGATATTATTTCTCAAGTGTTTGTTGCCAAAAACTTATTAAATTGCTCCATTAGAAACATTGTTTTTATGGGCATGGGCGAACCATTTGATAACTATGATCATGTGATGGAAGCTGTGCAAATTCTTTGCGATCCGCAAGGACTAGGGTTTGGTGAAAGGCATATCACGATTTCTACGAGCGGGGTGGTTCCTAGCATTGAAAAATTGATGCATGAAAAGAGATACCGACCTAATTTAGCTGTGTCAATTAACTCAGCTGATGAGCAGCTTCGTAAGATGCTTATGCCTATTACTAGAAAGTATGATCTCAAACAGCTCTATGAGGCGATGGCTAACTTTAATCGTCTAACTGGCCGACAAATCCTGGTCGCTTATATCCTCATCAAGGATCGTAATGACTCTTTAGAGCATGCAGATCTTTTAGCGAATTACCTTCGAGGTTTAGATATTAAAATCAATTTAATTCCTTATAACTCTCAAACTAAAACCGTTTATGAACCTTCAGAGATTTATCAAATGGATCTTTTCAAGAAACGGTTAATCCAGAGAGGCTACCAACCTTTAGTTCGTACGACTAAAGGGGATAAAATCATGGCTGCTTGTGGTCAGTTAGGTAAGAAAGTTTCTTAAATATCTTGTAATCAAAGCGTTAATATTTTTTCTTTTTTAAATTTGCGGCTTGGTTCATAAAGCTGTATAATAAAGGTAGATCATCTTTTCCAACCAAAAAGGGGTTATTATGAGCCGTAAAGCTAAGGCGCTTGAGTTCGTTAATGATCAATACGATATTGGTATCACCGGAAGAAACGTTCTTGTCACTGATGCGATGAAGAATTATGCTTTAGAAAAGCTATCAAAGGTTGAACGTATTTCGCCACGGATTGTAGAAATGAATCTTGTGATGGATATTCAACGTGTCGATCATCGTGTTGATATCGTGGCTAAAATTAACAACCTCAAGATTAAAAGCCAGGCGGTTACCGATGATATGTACGCCTCTATCGATAAAGCTGTCGATAAACTAGAGGCTCAGCTACTAAAGTACAAGAATAAGATTCAAGACCACCATGCAAGAGGTGTTAAATCCATTGATATGAATGTCAATGTCATTCAGCCTCATCGAAACGATGCAACCGTTGAAGTGAATGATGAAATCGAGGATGAGAATTTTCGCCAAGAAGTTGATAGTTACCGTCCCCATGCCATTGTTGCTAAAGAGACTAGGCCTTTGAAGTACTTGACTTATGATGAAGCTATCATGAAAATGGAACTCTCTCAGGATGCCTTCCTGATTTTTATTAATGAAGCAGATCGCAAAACGAAGGTCATTTACCGCAGAAAAGATGGCAATTACGGAATCATTGAACCAGAACAGGGATAAGATTTTTTGCTTAATCAGAAGAACTTTCGTCTCTAAGACGCCCGAGGAGCTCGTGCGTCAGAAAGTTCTTCAATATATGATCCAATCGCTAGGTTATCCAGAAAGTGGCTTTGTGGTAGAACAATCACTGCACGGGATGCCTCATCTAAAGACAAAATCGAAAACTTACTTTCCGGACAGGCGCGCTGATATTCTTTTTTTTAGCCGTGGCATTCATCCAGAACATGATTTATACCCATTAATCTTAATTGAATGTAAAGCTGTTAAATTAACACCGAAGGTCATTAATCAAGTTACTAGCTATAACTTCTATCTTCAATCGCTAGCTGTGGCCATTGCCAACGAACAAGAAATAAAGATGGGATGGCTAGGCGAAAATGGTTACCAATTTCAAGAAGGATTAGCGAGCTATTCTCAAATGAAGTCTTTTCTAGCTTATCGTTAAATTACTCATGTAAATAGATATTTTCTTCATCTATCAGGAGAGGGATAACGCTAGCATCTTCTCCAACACCGTCAAGATTACTCCCATTAGTGATATCAAATTGCCAGCCGTGCCAAGGACATGTAATATAAGGCGGGTTATACTCTCCCTCCGAAAGAGGGCCTCCCATATGCGGGCAGGCATTATCGAGGGCAAAAAATTGATTATCCTTATTAAAAAGAAGAATTTCACGACCATTACCTAAGCAAATTTTTAGAAAGCGATTGGGCAGGATATCTGCCTTTTTCGCTAAGAAAACTTTAGAAGCCATGATCTCCCCCGACAACACCCGATGTATTAACAGAAAAGTAATAAGTAGTTGTATAAGGATTACTGGACACAGCAGTAAACCAGCCAATTGAGCCTTGAAAAAAATCTTGGAGTTCTGGGTCTTGGTCAGGTTCTATGAGAATAAATCCTTGAGGTTGAACTTTGATGTTCCTCACCTTACTTGCCGAGTCCTGTTCGCGGTAAAACGACAACCTTACAGTCGCTTCCTCCGTGTAATCAATCTTGGGTTGGGAATTCATGATCCAGACAGAGGATCCGGGATGGTCTGCTAGCATTGGACCCCATTTAAAGGTGTAGGGCTTAGTTTTTAATGAGGGGTTAAACGGTTGTAAGTTAGTGCATATATTACAGGGGAGAGCTTTCTCTCGACAACCAACATCAAAAGAGACTTTGATCCTTGCAGGAATTTTTTCATCTTCTTCAGCTGTCGCTGAGATACGTACTGAGCAGGCTCCTTTTGGTTGCACGCCGAGCTGATCCAATGCTTTTTTTAACGGAAGACAAGTAAATCCTGAGTGAGGAGACTCAACATGAAGGTATTTAGGTAAGGCTCCCAAAGATTGGCCTTGTTGATCAAAAAATTCAAGATTAAGAAAAAAAGATGAAGGGGAGTAAATAGGATAAAAAGCAACTTGGGTATACATCTGATCATTTTCTAATACGGGGATCATCAGACTTTCAGGATACCATTCCGGATCACTGTGCTTCCAGTAGTCGGTGGGTTGTCCAGCATGTGAACAGTCGTAATAAGAATGTGTGATCACAAAAGAGAAAGGATCTTTTAAAAAATTCCCAACTAAAAGACGAGGAAAAATCCAGGCGACTTCAAAAGCAACCTTACAGGTGCCTGCCTCTCCATGTAAAAAGGCTTCAAGCTCAGGAAAGTCGCGAGCAGGATAGATAGACAGTGTCTGGTAGGGAATAAGGGCTCCGAAATCCTTCGTTTTATGTAGAACTTCTCCTCTTTGGTTATAAAAAGTAAAATCCAAAATACCATTAGGACTTTCAACCCCACCATTAATCAAAGAAATAAAAGGTTCCTTTCTTTCATCTTTATAAATCGTAAACCCTGACTCAGGAACGCGTGTTTGAGAATTGTTTTTCATATCCTCAAAATCGTTGTACACCCTCTGTGCAGTATGAACGACTGTGCTAAAGAACGGGCCGTAGTAATTAATGACCGCAGCGGGGAAAGGATAGACAAGATTCTGAGAAGAAAAGAATTCAACCTCTAGGCTACCCAAAAAATTTTCTGTCTTTTTACCTAATTGTTCCAAAAATGGTAGAAGCTCTATTCGAAAAGCTTTCGCTTCTGTTATAGAAAGAGTTTGACGAGCCAGAATATTTCCCTCTTCCGCGCGCAGAGTAATCACTGCTTGAATTTGAGGAATGTTGCGTTTGAGATGCCAGTAACCCATAAAGAGTAATCGCGAAGACATCTGAGAATTGTGGATGGCGGGAAAAATAGCCGAAGCTCGGAAAATGGGGCGCGGTTCTATTAAAGGACTTGGTTGGTCAGAGGTCGTGATTGTATTTAAGTGAGAATAATAACTGCGCATAAAATCTATTATAAAACTTTTGTCTTTTTGGCGAGTTGTATACATTAAAATTTATTGTTACAATGAAATAAATAGGTATTTTTATGCAACAAAACGATCCCATTGATCCTATCTTAGATCAATTAGGTTCTCTATTAAACCTTATTCAAAACAATGCTAAAAAATCTTTGGATTCACCCCTTGATCCAACCGTTAAAGCGCGTTTAGAACTTGCCACTGACATGGTGCGCCAATTTAAAGATATTACAATTCAAGCTCTTAAGGATGAAGGTATCAAGGCTAAGGACCTTGCCAATACTGTGGCCGATTCAGATAAGATGGATCCGCATGATCGTCGTCTAATGCGCAAGTCAACAGAGCTTGGTTACAATACAATCCTTTTAAGGAGTGCCTTAAATAGCGCAAGAAATATAGGTTTGACGGGCAAAGATTTCTCGAAAGAGCTAGCCTCGAGGAAACTGTCAAAAAAAACAATCAAAGGACGTAAAAAGAAGTTCAAACGTATGGGTGGCGATTCCAACTGGATGCCTCTTTAATTTCTAATTCGAGGAAACAAGCGCATGGATCATTCTCCCTATCAAAAGAACCTTCGTCTTCTCTCTTTAAAGCAACCTATTTTAGCCAACCTATTATCTTTTCCGATGGAGAATAGTTGGAGCTTTTGTCATACCGGAAAAAAGCAAGAGCTTAACTTACAAAAGGATATCGCTGGCCAATTGGTGACGATTTACTCACCTCAGAATATTAAGGTTGAGTTGAGGCAATGGGCCGGTATGCACAATTTGCAAGCTGTCGATTGGCTAATTGTTTATGGTCTTGGCCTGGGCTATCATTACGAAACCCTTCGGCCATGGTTAAAAGGTAACCAAGAGCGTCATGTCATTTTTCTCGAAGACGATATGGGGGTTCTCAGAAGGTTTTTAGAGCAAGAAAAGGCCAAGGATCTGCTTCAAGATGAGCAAGTAGATGTTTTTTATATTGATATGACAGATCCTAAAGACCAGACGATTGATACCCTAGCCAAAAAGTTCATGTATCAAAACACTCTATTTTTGCCTATCGCAAGCTATGAAAAAAATAAAGGGCAAGAAGGGGTAAAAATCCAGTTTCTTATCGACTTCAAAAAAAGCTCATTTCAACTTTTCATTGGTGAGTATCTTGAGCGTGGCAAGCCTTTTTTTAGCAATTTTTATCACAACCTGTTCCAATTCCCTCAGGCCTATCAAGGTAACCTTCTTTGGAATAAATTTAAGGGAGTACCAGCGATCATTTGTGGGGCAGGACCTTCTTTGCAAAAAAATATGGAGATCTTAAAGACCCTAAAAGATCGAGCCCTCATCTTTGCGGGTGGTACGGCTATGAATGCTCTTAACGCCTTTGGTTTGACCCCCCATTTTGGTTTAGGTGTTGATCCCTTCCCAGCACAGTTTACTCGATTGATCATGAATTCTGGCTTTGAAACCCCTTTCTTTTTTCGTAATCGAATGAACCACGACGCTGTTGAGATGATTCATGGGCAAAAGCTGTACTTAGCAGGTGCTTCGGGCTATCCTGTTTCCAACTGGTTTGATGAAAAGCTGCATCTTAAACACCCTCATATTGACGAGGGCTGTAATGTGATTAACATGAGCTTAAGTATCGCTGAAGCCCTTGGGTGCAATCCCATTATCTGTGTAGGCCTTGACTTAGCCTATTCCCTAGGACAATCCTATTCCCCTGGAATTGAGATGCATGCGATCCATGATACAAAAGAGCATCTGATCACAAAAACAACGGAAGAAGAATTAGTGCTGCAGCATGACATCTACGGACAACCCATTTACACCCTTTGGAAATGGATTCATGAATCGACTTGGTTTTCCCATTTTGCCCGTTCTCACCCCCATTTAAATTTTATGAATGCCACTGAAGGAGGGATCGGTTTTCAGGGGGTGCCAAACGTTACTTTGGAAGAGGCTGCCAAGCAGTACTTAACTAGGCAGTATGATTTTGATGCTATTCTTCACGGTGAGCTCCTTTCCATTCCTATGCCGCAGGAGGTGAACAAGGAGCAGATCAAGAAGGTGATGAATGAACTTATCGAAAGTATCAACCGCTCCATTGACATCTTAAAAGAGATTTATGATCACAATCCTAAGGTTTGGGAGGAAAAGCAACCTGTTTTAGACAATCCATTGAAACAGTTAGAAGAACGTCTAAAAAAAGAATTGGCTTATGACACTTTATTAAAGGTATTTGATGAAAATTATATCGCATATATCCAACTTGCCCTTCCTGGTCAAACGGCATCATCTCGGATTTTAGATCAGCTATCTGGACGGTTTGCCTATCTAATGGAAATTTGTGTTGAAAACCTTAAATTTATCGACAAGGTCTTAAAAAGACAGCATAAGCTGGATTCGTTGCCCTCCAATGCCAAAGAACATCGTGTGACTAATATTCCATCGGTTGATAGCCATTTAGAGGAATTTTCAGTAAAGCAACACCTTTCTAATGGAAGTGTCTTATACCAAAATATTGTAAGTGGCTTGCTTGAGGGGCCTTCTCTTCTATACAGTTCGGGAGGGAAAATCCTGGCTAAAAGTCATTATGAGGGGGGTAAGAAAAACGGGGTTTCTCTTTTTTATTATGAAGATGGCCAAGTGGCTTCTAAGCAACATCTGAAGGAAGGAGCTATGGATGGAATACAGGAATACTACTACCCTACTGGAAATTTAAAAAGTTCAATTTCCTACGATAAAGGCCAATTAGATGGAGATATCTTACTCTATTATCCAAGTAAACAATTGAAAAGACACTTGCAATTTAAGGAAGGCAAAAGACATGGCAAAGATCTCATTTATAATGAGTTTGGAATGCTAAAAATTGAAGCAGAGTATCAGAATGGCAAACCGGTTGGCAGTGCCAAGATGTGGCATGATAACGGATCTTTGGCTAAAGAAGTCAGTTTTGATGACGAGGGAAAAACCGTTAAAACACAGCTTTGGAACAAAGACGGACAATTTATTCCTGACACGAACAAGCCTTTAGATTACTTCGATCAAGTGTCGGAGCAAACCAATTTACTGACCTCTGCTTTGAATCAAGTGGTGGATCAACTTGGAGGCGCAATACGAACGATTGCGAAAGAACAGGAGCAGAAGGCAGAGGCGAGCTTCAATTGGGTGGAAGGTGAATTAAGCAAGCTTCATCAGCAGATGGAGCAATTGGAAAAATTAAACAATAGCATAGCTAAAGAATCAGGTACTTTGGAAGGAACTCAAGAACCTTTATGGAAAAGTCCTTCTTCTAAAAGGTTAATTCAACAGTATCTTGAAGTGATGACAGGTTCTATGCATGAGACCATGAGAACGATGTCTTCAGAACTTAATTTTCTACAGAAAATAGTAGCAAAAAATGAAGATGATTCTAGTCAGCAGCAATGATGAATGCTTTTTTTGAAGCAAACTTAGCAAAACTAGCAAAAACGTGTGCTAAATCCTCGCTGATTATACCGAATGTTGAGACAAACGACTATACCTTTTGCTTAACAGAGCAAGGAGAGCTCAACGTCAAAAAAAAACAATTTTTTTTTCATCCCCAAACAGGAGCTTTTTTCGAGGCTGAACAGCACCTGAAACCCCTTCTAAAAGAGGGGTTAGAAACTTTATACTGCTTTGGGCTCGGTCTTGGCTATAGTTATTTTGTTGCCAGAAATTGGCTGCAGCAAAATAGCCATCGCAAATTGGTCTATTTAGAAGATGACTTATCTCTTCTAAAGTTATTCTTACAGACAGAACGAGCTTCTGAAGTCCTTAGTGATAAGCAGGTGCGTCTTGTTGTCATCGATTCACAGCAGATTCAAAATAAGGGACCAAAAGCGATCGATGGAGCTGAGGTCTTGATCGAGCGTTGCCGAACTAACTATTCTATCACAGCTCTTCCCTCCTATTGGAAAGCAAAGGCAGATTTTTTTAGAAAGGTGCTACAGGGTGTCAAAACCACCTTATTTACTTACTCGAACCGATTGCTAGAAGAGATCCATCATGATTTATTGGCGAAGAATTTCTATCACAAGCTGGTACAAATTTCAGAAGTCAAACAGTTGGATGCTTTGCATAATGCCTTTGTAAATATTCCTAGCTTAGTCATAGGTGCTGGACCTTCTTTAGAAAAAGAGCTGCCTAAATTAAAACAACTTGAAGATCGAGCTCTTTTTTTTGGAGCTGGCAGCGCGTTAAATGTGCTAAATACACACTGCGTTAATGGCCATTTTGGCGCTGGTGTCGACCCGACATCTGTGCAGACCAGTCGAGTTAAAACGAACACCGCTTTTGAAACCCCTTTTTTCTATACAAATCGATTTTCAGAAGATGCTTTCAAGCATCTTCATGGCACAAAGGTCTTCACTCCTCAGGTACCTGAAAAAAAATGGTACCATTGGTTTCAAGAGCAACTAGGCATAAGTAACCCTCACTTGATTAATACTGGATTTTCAACATCCAACTACTGCACATCAGTTGCCTTATACCTTGGATGCAATCCCATTATTTTTTTAGGTTTGGACATGGCTTTTTCAGAGGAAGCTAAGTATGTATCAGGAGTGCATGCCTATCCTGGAGATAGCCATGATGTTCTAGATAGCTTAAGTAAGCATCCATCCAATGTGATCACAATCACTAACGTGGAAGGAAGGGTATTTGAAACGACGCTAACTTTTCTATATGAATCCTCCTGGGTAACGAAGCAGGCAAAAGAACATCCAAACACACGCTTTATTTATGGCTCACAGGAGGGTTTTGGAGCGAATCGAGTGGAAAGAATGCCCTTGGATAAGATTAGGAATCAGTATTTAGAGCGTCAATATGATTTGCTCAATCACATCCATTGTGCTTTGGAAAATGCCGGTTCGGCTGTTTTTAGTTTGCGAAAAGTGATCCGAGTTCTAAGAAAGTGGAAAGTTTCGCTTGTTCGAACTCTTCGCCTTCTGCAGAACCTTGTCTACGATTATGAGAAGGGCATCGATCTTTTAAGGGTCCGACCTAACGCCTATCCTTACCCCTTCAAAGCTATTTTTGATGAAATCGCATTGGAGAAAGAGCCTACATTTACTCATTTGTTAAGAGGGGTTGAGGTAGCAGCAAAATTGTTGCAAATGAAAGAGATCATTGATTTTCGTTATGTCGATGATCCTTCATCGGCAGAACAATTTTTATTCGATCTGAAAATCAAAAAACATTGCTATCGGCAAATGATTAAAGTAGGTCAACTGCATCTGCAAAGTGTCAGGGAAGTCTTACATGCAATAAGGTCGCATAAAAGCTTCGGTCACAAGGAGAACCAGCCTTTTGACCAAAAATTACTTATTCTTAATGATTCTATCCTTTGTCAAAAATTGGGTGTTTTTGATCCCGCTTTTATCCCTCAAGGCTATCGACGACCGTCTGGTCATGAGACGATTCGAGAAATTCATCTGGCAAAAGAGGGAACGCTTGAGGGAGAGTGTTTACAATTCTATCCAAATGGTGCTATAAAATCTCAGCAGTTTTACGAAAATAACCTCTTACATGGTCCTTCTACTTTCTTTAGTCAAGAAGGTACGCTATTAGCTAAAAGTTGGTTTTGCCAGGGTCGGAGAATAGGTACAACCTATCGCTTTTTTAAAAGCGGGCAGTTAGCTGCTATCGAAAGATGGGAAGAAGGCTTACAGAATGGAAAACAAGAATATTTTTATCAAAGCGGCCATATAAAAACTCTTTTAGATTATCATGAGGGTTTGTTAAACGGAAAAGTAGAACTGTTTTATCCCGATGGCCAACTCAAGATGGCTGCATCTTTTATTAAAGGTGCGAGATGCGGTCTAGAAGAGCGTTACTATGAAAGTGGTAGAAAAGCATCACAAATAGAATTTAAAAATAACCAACCTATTAACCGTGCATATTTTTGGTATGAAAATGGCCGAAAAGCTAAGGAGCTAACGTTTGTTGGCGAAAAACAGGTTCAACAAGAGTGGGATCGAAATGGGAATGAGCTTGCAGAAAGCTCCACCCTTCCTAGCATTATTCAAGAAGGGGACAGATTGAAGCAATCGATTAGGAATTTAATGAATGGCAAATAAAAGATTTTATCAAAACGTTGAGCGTTGGTCACTTGCGCATCCAAAAGAAGCAAGGATGCTCCCTTACGGTGATTTTAAAGGGGTGGAGCTTGCTAATCAATCGGGTTTTTTAAATATAAAGACCCATGATGAAGGCATGCTATATGACGGTGACCCTGTTCAGGAAGCAGAAGATTGGGCTAAAAGAGTTCCTCTTGAAAATATTGATGTTTTATTTGTTTATGGTGTTGGCTTAGGATATTACTATCAACCTCTAAAAAAATGGCTAAAGGAGGGCAAGAATAGGCAGCTTGTGTTTCTGGAAGACAATCTAGGTGTGATAGCAACCTTTTTTGAAACAGAGTTAGCAACAGAAATCCTTAAAAACTGCCAAGTCCAATTGGTCTATCTTCCCGATCTTAGTGATATTGAAACCTTAGAAGCCATCTACTGGTCAACTTTAATGGCAAAGATCACTTTTTCTGCTTTAAAAAAATATGAAGAAAAAAAGAAGGCCACGTTTGAAGACATTAAGACCAAATTAGCTTATGATGCGGCTTTAAAAAATGCATTACTGGATGAGTATTTAAGGTTTGGAGCGGGCTTTTTTAGAAATTTCTATCCCAATATGCTTAAGCTCCACCGCTCCTACTGGGGTAATAAGCTTTTTGGTAAGTTTGAAAAAGTTCCTGCCATTATTTGTGGGGCAGGGCCTTCGCTTGAAAAGCATCTTGCCTTGTTACAGGAATACTCTACTCACGCTTTAATCTTTGCCGGTGGCTCGGCTTTAAATGCTCTTAGTGCAAAAGGCATTCTGCCTCATTTTGGAGCTGGTATTGATCCAAACCCTGCTCAATATCTTAGACTATCTTCTAGCTCAGCTTTTGAAATCCCTTTCTTCTATCGCAACCGTATGCACGCTGAAGCGTTCAACACGATAAAGGGGCCTCGTTTATACATATCCGGATCCGGTGGCTATGATGTTGCAGAATGGTACGAAGAAAAGTTTGGTTTGGAAAGTGAGTTTCTTGACGAAGGCCATAACGTGGTTAATTTTTGCTTAGAGGTTGCTAGTCGGTTAGGGTGTGATCCTATTATTATGGTTGGAATGGACCTTGCCTTTACTAATCTGCAAGCCTATGCATCAGGAGTTGTGGATAATGCACATGTTACTGAAGAAGAGCTGTTTGAAATTAAGAATGACGATGAGAAGGCAATACTAAGACAAGATATTTACGGAAAGCCTATTTATACTTTGTGGAAATGGATTGCGGAATCTGACTTTATCAGCAACTTTGCTAAGAGCCATTCCAATCTAACGCTCATTAACTCAACTGAAGGAGGGATTGGTTTCCCGGATGTCAAGAATGAACCCTTTGCTGATGCGGCTAAAAGATTATTGAACAAAACGTATGATCTTCAGGGGCGTGTTCATGGTGAAATCCAGAATAGCGCTCTAGAGAATGTGACCTTTGATCAACTGGTCGAGATCACAGAAGAATTAAAGTTAAGCCTGGAACGCTCTGTTACGCACTTGGAAATATTAATTCAGGAAATAAAGCAGCTCAGGAAGCAAAAGCAGTTATCCGAGCCTTTACCTGTCTCTGGATTAGCTGCTTTAAGTGAGACAGAGTTGGCGGATGAACCTGCCTATCAGTATATTCTTGATATTTTTAACGCTGTCTATGCCAGAGTGTTAAATAGGCGTTTAATCCAACTGAAAAAATCCCGGGCAGGTAGTACAGCTGCCATTAAGACCAAACTTGACCTGCAGCTAGAAAAGTTTACTTTTTTACAAAATACGGCGAAGGCAAATATTATTTTAATCGATCATGCTTTGGAGAACGCCCATGAATCATGAAGAGAAGCTCTATTATGACAATGAGCGGCTAAAGATGGTTACACCCTATGTTGATGGACAAATGGAGGGGTGTTCTTTTTTTTATGATGAGCAGGGACGTATTCTTTCCGAAACAAATTACCAACGCGGGCGTCAGCATGGGGAATGCCGTTATTACTATGCTGACGGGGCTTTGTTTAGTGTTCTTCAATTTAAGAACGGTCGGCTTGAGGGCGTTCAAGAATATTTTCACAAGAATGGAACGATAAAAACGCGTCTACACTTTGCCGAAGGGCGATTGGTTAAGGATCCTGAGTTTTTCTAAGCACATCCCCTGCCACGATGGAGCTCTAGTGAGTTTAAAAATCGATAGTGGCCCTTGCTTCCTTAAACCACCTTGGAAGTAATAGCGATCCTTGTTATAAAAGTGTCAGATTAAGTTTTGTCTATTACCTTTTTATAGGACTGATAACCAACGGCATTATCATGTGGCAAAGCTAGCTAAGGCAGTGAATGAACCAATTAGCAAAACTTTGGATATCCTCGTTGATATGGGATTTAAGGTCGTGAAATTCATTTGTTAGTTTTAATAAACGGCCTGGGTGGCTTATTGCTAACGACTATGGTGGGCTTTGTGTCATGAAAAAACAAAAATAATACTCCCCTCTGATGGTCTCTAGCAGACTCTAATATTTTATCTTAGTGTTTTTCTAAACTTTTTTTCAATAAGACCCACCTTAACTAGGATTGAAAGATGGGTCTAACCTGATCATCAGACTTTTTCTATGGCTATCCTCATAGGCAATAGGACTACCTGCTTTTCATTCCCCACAATCAGATGAGTCATCATCAGTTGAACATTCATAGTGATATCTGCTTGCCCATTGACTGGTATTTTTGTGGTTATACGATCCTATTTCGATCGTGCATTTCTTTTTAGATCGTTCTTGGAGACCTGTTAACAACTTTTTAGTTAGAACTCGTTCTGGTTTTTTTATATCCTTTGCTTCTTCTCTAACTTTCTCGAACTGTTCTCGGTCAACTTTTTCAAAGACAAACTCTCTCATTCCTTGATCAGTGATCGTAGCTTTTTCACGAGATTTTGTTTGAGTGTGTTGATACCCTGGATAACGATTCTGTCCGAATTTTCTTTTTTTCATTAAAGAATACCCTGCCTCCCTAGCCGCTTTGGTAATATCATAGACATACCCCTGATAGAAAGCTTTTTTGCCGTCAGGCTGGGCAAGAGTGATATGCACGCGGTGTCTTGAATCCTGCATTTCTTCGCATTGTTTAAAAAAATTAGAAATAATCTCTGGAAGAGTTTGATCATTATAATTACTTCCATTGTGGGGACAATTCCAATGAATTCGGGGGATTTTTTTTCCTTTAAACGCCTCATGAGTACTGAGAGAGGTCGCATTTACCTTTAATATAATGGTTACTCCTTTGCCTTCTAGGGTATCAATGCGCTTTTTTATATTTATACAATCTGGACAAGTACGTGTTTCGGCTGGTGTCAGCCTTGAACCACTTGAACCAGGCTGTGAAGGTTGCATTGCTACAACAATCTTACATGATGCTGAACAATGAATTCTGCTAGCTAGCTCTGTTGCAATAATTGAATTAGCTAAAGGCTTACTATCATTTCCGTGTTGGTACTTACGATTGTGTTTCTCAATAAAAGCCTCTGTGTAAGTAAAATTCCCTTCACCAATGAAAAGACGCATTTTATGGTTGCCAGAACAAGTAGGTAACATAGGGTAAACTCCTTCTATCAATTTTGATTAAAAAAAAGATTATAAGCATTGAAACGTTTGCCGTCATGCAAAAAAGCGATGCCTAGGGTGATCAGGGTGATCAGATTTTGCCAAAGAGCTTTACAAATCATGATATTTCTTGAGAAAGGAGGTCAAGTCAACGTTGGCCGTGGATTCGTTAAAGTTCAAAAATTCATTTCTAGGGACTAACGATACTTCCATGCAATATTAATGATTTTTTCATACCTGGAATATTCAACTTTTTCTAAACCCAATAAATGGACAAGCTAGTGGACATGCAGGTCGTGGGGTTTAAGTATCTATGGAAATGGAAGAGATGACGAATAAAAATTTTAATTTAAGCCAGTTTTAAATCTATAAAAATTGCGGATGCTCATCGTTCTAATTCTTTCCAGCAACCAATAAACTGAGTTGCGAGAGTTCGCCTAATTAAATTGAATAAAATGTGATTTTATAATAATATGTTTATATTAAGTCATATATTTAAAAGGTTTTTTTATGGATTTTCAGGGAATTAATTCCTATGAACATAAGATGACAACTCGCTATGCAAAAACGATGGATCGCCTGCTTGAAAAAAGTAGCGTAGCAAGACTACTTCCCTTTGGTCCGGGGATGACGCTGATTCGCATCGCCGATAAAATAAATCAAGTCGCTCAAGCCTATTTCAAGGGGCTGGTTAATTTATGCGGAGCGCCAATTTCAAGTCATTGCAATTTTAAGATAGGTTTATCTCAATTAGCTTTTCAAGTTACGCAGAAAAGTTTTGATTTAATTTTTGAAGCTTTTACCGCACCTCTTGATGCTATCACCAAGCAAGCTTCCTTTACATGCGGTGGGCGGAGTTTTACTCAAGATATTCTGTTCGCTCTCAATGTAAAAGAAAATAGTTCGCCTGACTTTTCCTTGATCGATCTTCAGTGAAGGCGTTTCTTGAGCAGTAGATACCCTTAACGAGCCTGTTGGTTTATCATGTAGGTGGTAAACTTTCTACCTCGCAGGGTAAATTGAGCTTGTGAGGTGAAAGCAATAGGGACACAGATAAACACTCCAATGATTAAGAGGAAACTGGCACAGGGTGCTTGGACTCCGATTTGAATAAGACCTCGTTTAAATTGGCACTGTTTAAAACAGGCAGCACCGCTTAAATTAATAAACCCCTTAAAGTACGCTTGACCAAGCAGATTAACCAAGTCTGCAATACCAATACAAGTGTAAAGCAGGCCAAAAGGGAGTAGTCTTGCTCCCTCATTTTTTTGAAGGAGTCTATCCATTTTGCAAAAAAAGTTTTTTGACCACTTCCTGTCAAAAGATGTGAGCTGCGATAAATCCATATAAGTTACCTAATTAAATATTTTTAGTTGTCTCGCTTTTCTTCCTAAATTGAATAAAGCTTCCTCACTGTAGCCGGTACAGTCTTTAATAATAAGTTTGCGAAGTTTTAGTCCAGACAATGACTCTAAAACCTCATCACCAATCTCAAGATCACTTAAGTTTAACACTTCTAGCGATTTAATTTTAACAACTTCTAAAAGATCCCTTTTTAAAATCGTACAGCTGGAAAGGTCTAGTGAAAGTAATTTTAAACGACCTAATCTTTTGATTTCTTCTCTATTGATTGGCAGAGCAGCAAGCCTTAAGCGTTTTAAATAAGGAAAAGCTTGTAAGCTCAGTTCACACGAAGTGAGGAGAGTACAATGGCTTACATCTAATGTCTGTATAGCAGTTTTAGGAATCATCTTCATTTGGTTAGTAGTAAGGGCAGTATGCGAAAAGCTTAAACTTGTCAACCCTGGTACTTTTGCCAGCTGAAGGATATCGAAATCAGTGAAAGTTGTATGGGGAGCAAAATGGATGGTTTCGATTGGCAGAGAAGCACACCAGTAAATAACGTGAGTATCAGCATCATCAATGTGAATTTTGACTCTTAAGCCATTTTTAACAGCCTTCTGGGCTGCCTGGATTTCTTCATAAGAGGGTTGATGATAGTTTAATTGATAGACATGGGGGAGTAAATGTTGATGAACTAGCCACTTGCCTAAAAGATGTCCGCTCAATGTTTTTTTTGTAATAAGCCAACGGGTGAGCAGATCGTCAGTTGAGGAAGGTATCTCAAAAGGCGGAATGACAGGAGGAAAGAAGTTAAATGAATCGAAGCCAATAGCTATATTTAACAAGGTTTCTTCTATTAAAGGAATCCAGCATTTGAAAGAAGAGTGCTTCTTAGCTTCATGGTACATGCCAATCAAGAGAGTAATATCATCATCGTCAAGTGCTGCTACATCGGCTGTGTGCTTTTTGAAGAATCCTATAAGCTCTTCTTTATACGGCTCCACTTTTAATGTATCCGACATCGAGTATAGTGCTAGAACATCCGATAAAGAGTTCACTAAAGGAGCGCCAAAAATTTTTTTACCAATCATTTTGCTAAAGGAATCTTCATCGAATTCAAATTGAATGCGATGAGGGTTAAATATCAGGGAAGGGAATAGAATGGAGAGAATTAATGAGTGAAATTGTAGGGATGCGCCATTTTTAAAATAGATGCGCAAATTACCAAATCCTTGCATAGACTCTAAAAACTGTTCTTTTTCAAGCACGAATAGTAAAGGAAGCAGCTGATCATGTTGATCGATTGTAAGAAAATAGTTAAATAGAGTGGTGACCGTATTGGGATCAACGAGATTTAGATACTTTAAACAGGAGTGCCAGCGAAGTCGCTTTTTCGTATTGGCAAGTAATTTCATCCTTTCATAAAGCGCTATTTTTTCTAAGGTACCTTCTTCTTGGATCATTTGATCAAGGAGTTCTTGATGCTGATCAAAGAAATCATAAACTTCGTTTGTCTGTTTATGAAGTTGTTTTTGTAAGATGGCCGATTTTAATGCTTCTAAATTAAAATCAATGGCTAAACGGAAAAGAGAAGGCTGGTTTAAATTTTGAAGATTTTGGATACACCATCTTTCACAGTCTTGGATCAATAAATCGAGCTGTAGGTAGTGGGCGGCGGGCAAAATGTCTTGCATCGCTTCAGCGTTTAATGCAAGAGACTCTTCTAGTACATAGCATCTTAAGATAGCATGAAACTGAGAGATCCTCAAGTCCTTTAGTTCGATTGTTTTTGCTTTGGCTTCTCTTGTTTCATGTTCAAACATGGCTTTGAAATAAGGGATTGTCTGCAAAACATCTCTCCTAATGGGAACATGCGTTTGCTCAATCGTGAACTTTAAATCCCCATATTTATCAAAAAAGCATTCTAACTCATTAAGAGTTAAGGAAGAAAGAAGATCTTTAGCACAAGGTAAGTTTGTTGCTAATGCATAATCAAGTAGGGGAAATAATACGGAGTCATTAATCAGTTGGAAAAATCTTAAACAGGTTTTCCAATCTAAGTTTTTAGCTGTAGCCTGTTCTTTGAGTGTTCCATATTGCTTTAATGCATCTGCTGCTGTGCTTTCCTGATTGATCGTTAGACGCCAGCAAGGGCTTATTTCTTTATAGCAAGATTGGATAGAGAAAAGCATTCTGGGGTGGGCATCTTTAAAATGCTCATGTAAGAGAACCTCTGCCAATGAATTCTTTTCCTGCCAATTCAACAGGTTGAATTGTAGCATTATCTGGAAAAGTTTTTGAAATGTGAATTCCTTGCGGTGTTCGATGAGCCAACATTCGCATTCCTTCGTGATATCACGGGCTCGAAAGTAATCAGCAGCGATTAAAAAATATTTATAGTTATTTTCTCGAATTTTATATGGTTGCTTGCGCAAACGAGTAATAAGAAGCGCGATAAAGAACTTGGCCGAAATGTTTAACGGGGCTTCACTGGGTTGATAGTAGGGAAAAAGGTACTTGAGTAGTGTTAAATTCACTATAAAGGAAGTTTTTATTAGCTCGATAGTTTGATGCTGACCTGCTGAAAAAATAAGCTCTTTAAAGTCATTCCTTCCTAATCGAATCTCATAAGAATATTCAAATGATGATAGGAACATTTTAATGTAAACAGGATCTTCAGTCGTTAAAACTTGTCCAATTAAGAGAAAGTAAGTTGCTTTGTCACTTTGATAAATAGTGATTAGCAATTGCATTAAATTTATTTTTTTTTCTTTCGCTTCCTGACAGAGCTGATGGATATGCTGGGCGACTACCTCCTTGTCCTTACTTCCAAGCAACCCTTTTAAAAGCAGCTTAATCCGTGGCTGACTAAGAAAGCCTTCCGGTTGTATTTCTTCGAAGACTGGTTTCGTTTGCTTATGGTTTTCTTCAAATAACCCAGTGATCCTATTAGGACGATTTTTAACAAATAAAGAAGGAAAAGAGGCAAAAGGTGCAAATGCACGAAAAATAGTTTGTTGTGTGATCATGTGTCTTGTTCATTTGTGTGTTGTGAAAAAAATTTACGATGTTTAGGTGCTAATTAATTATTTTTCGCTACTATAATTGAAATTGTATTCTTGAAGTTTGTTTCTGAGTGTGCGTACGCTTATTCCCAATGTTTCTGCTGTTTTAGTTTTGTTATTATTCATTTTTTGTAATGTTTCGATAATTAATCTTTTTTCTAACTCTTGAAGAGTAATGCCAATCGGGAGAGGGCTGGATATCTGTGGGGGTGTTAATTGGTTTAGGTAAATATCATCTTGAGAGATCATACCAGACGTATTTAGCACGATCGCCCTTTCTAGAATATTGCCTAATTCTCGCACATTGCCAGGCCAGTCATAGTCTAACACTTTCTTCTTAGCCTCTTCACTTAACGTCATCTCCTCTTTGTGATTCTCCTGACATAACTTCTCAATAAAAAACTCTGATAGAGGAAGAATATCTTCTTTCCGTTCTCTTAGAGGGGGAAGATGGATAGGCATGACATTTAGACGATAAAAAAGGTCTTCTCGAATCTTTTTTTGAGCAATAGCTTCATGCATATTGCGGTTGGATGTTGAAATAATTCTTACATCGACTTTAATCGGCTTTATACCGCCTACTCTTTCAAATTCTTGTTCCTGAATTGCTCTTAGCAGTTTGGCCTGTAGTCCGAGGGGAACTTCAGTGATTTCATCGAGGAGAAGAGTTCCTCCGTTTGCCAATTCAAAACGGCCACGATGCATCGATGTGGCTCCTGTAAATGCTCCCTTTTCATGACCAAAAAATTCTGATTCAATCAGTGTGTCAGGGATAGCGGCGCAGTTGACCTTAATAAAAGGCCGGTTGGAGCGGGAGGATTGGTAGTGAATCGCATGGGCGATAACTTCTTTCCCGGTGCCTGATTCTCCCGTGATCATCACGTTCGCATTGCTCTTGGCGATTTGGCTGACATCGCTTAAAATTCTTTTCATGATCGGACTTGCGACGACAATTCCTGAATTAGCTATTTCTGTATTATCCTGCAATTGTTGCTTTAGCGATGAATTTTCTTCAACTAAGGCGAGATGTTCTTTGGCTTTATCGATAACGGCTTCAATTGTATCAGGTGAGAATGGTTTGATGAGGTAATTAAAGGCGCCAAGTCGCATGGCTTCAACTGCATTTTCCACACTACCGTAGGCTGTAATAATAACAACGATTGTTTCAGGCGATAATTCTTTAACTTTTTTTAAGATGTCAATACCGGTAAAGTCCGGCATTTTCATATCTGTAATGACGAGATCAAACGATTGATCCTTTAAGGCTAGGATTGCTTTTTGCCCATTTTCCGCTAGCGTGACATCAAAGTTCTTTCTCCTTAACGTTTCTGCTAAGAAATCACGGACTAACTTCTCATCATCAATAATCAGTATTTTTTCAATAGGCATACGGACCACCTGTTATCCTATTTTTTACGTACCATAAGAGACTATGTTACGTCTAGTGTTTTAGAGGAATTTTGATAGTGAAAGTGGCTCCCTTCCCCAACTCGGAATCGACCGAAATTTCGCCTCCATGGGCCTGGATGACTTTGTGAGTTTCGGCTAAGCCCAGTCCATTACCTGTTGGTTTAGTTGTAAAAAAGGGGTTAAAAATCTTTTTTAAGTTTTCTTTGGGAATGCCTACTCCCCGGTCAACCACTTTTAATATTACGTCATGCGTTCTTTCTTGTAATTCGATAATAAGGCTTCCTCCCTCTGGCATGGCTTGAATGGAGTTAATCACTAGATTAAGCAAAGCACCTTTAAAAATACCAGGATCAATTGAAAGATGAATGGAAGGAGAGCTGCTTTTGAGATTAAAATGAATGTTTTTTGGAAAGCTTTGATCAGAGGAAACAGATCTTTTCAGGTCGTTGAGGAGGAGAACAAGATCGGTCAACTCAAATCGCAGTTGTAAAGGGCGAGCATAGTTGAGGACATTGACCACTAGGCGATCTAAGGTATCTGTCCCTTCGACAATGTAGTTGGCGAGGCTCTGCAGTTCAGGATTGCCCGCTAAATCTCTTTTGAGAAGAGAAGCAAATCCTTTTATACCCCCTAATGGATTGCGGATTTCATGGGCTACTTGGGCTGCCATTTCTCCTAGTTCTTTCATTCGGTCGGTGCGATTTGCGCTGAGTTGTAATTGCCTGATTTCGGTAATGTCGCGAATGAGAATAATAAGCCCCTCAGTAAAATCTAATTCGTGGCTTTGAGATTTTTTAGGAGGAATGAAGGTGTTGTCGATTTCTAAGTCTTTCCGCGTACCATCCTGAAAAAAAATGGTGGTGAACGCGCTTTTAGGAACATTGCCTTTTTGGAACGCTTCTCTCATGGAAAAACCAAAGTAATCATCAGGGAAGAATTCATGGAATGACTGAAAAAGAACTTTTTCGCGAGGCATTTTTAAAATCATTTCAGCTGCTTTATTGTAAGTCGTAATGTGGCAGCTAAAGTCAATAAAAAGTAATCCTTGAGAGATGTTGCTGAGGATATTGTCGAGGTAGGTCGTTAGGACGTGGAGCTCCTGTACTTTATTCGCTAATCGCTTATTAGTCTCCTCAAGCGTGGAGTTAACGGATTTAAACTGCTCCTTCAAGGAACGGTATGCTCCATCAAGTCGCTCTGTTTCCTGGGAGAAGAGAGCAAATCCTTGCGTCAACAATTCGATTTGCTTGACTGTGCTTGGCGCATTACTGATCTCCTGTGCTATTTTTTTTAGATGCTCAAGTCTTGATTTATCCATTAATTCTTGATAACCTTATTGTGTTTTGATACTGGCATGAACTTTCATATACTTTTTCTAAAACAATTTTAGCAACTAATTGGGTGAGAGTTTAAGCAGACATTTGTAACGAAATAGAGTTCACTAATGGTCTTGCAAAAAATTAACTTTTTGTGGGACAATCTCATTCTAAAATTCTAGAGTCGAATTACAGGAGAATCAATGGCTCGTTATACAGGTAACAAAAATCGCGTTGCGCGTCGTTTCGGGGTTAATATATTTGGAAGACTGCGCAATCCCTTGCTGCATAAACCAAATCCCCCAGGTGTTCACGGTGCGCGTCGTCGTAAAAAATCTGACTTCGGTCTTCAGTTAGAAGAGAAGCAAAAGTTAAAAGCAATCTACGGGATGTTAAGCGAAAAACAACTCGTACGTTACTATAAAGAAGCTTTACGCTTAAAAGGAAATACGGCAAATCATTTAGCTCAGATGTTAGAGTGCCGATTAGATACAGTTGTTTATCGATTAAAGCTAGCCTCTACTATCTTTGGTGCGCATCAGCTCGTGTCCCATGGGCATGTCCTTGTAGATGGCAAAAAAGTTGACCGTCGTTCTTTTCAAGTACGTCCTGGTATGGTTGTTTCCGTGAAAGGAAAATCTCATAAAATGAAGGCGATTAATGAATCTTTAGATTTGCCAACTCGCAATGTTCCTGAGTATCTATCCCTCGATCGCGGCAATTTCTCAGGTCAGCTAACGTCTCTTCCTCTTCCTGAGCAGATGCCATGGCCAATCGAAATCGATCTTCACAAAATTTGTGACTTTTTAGCTCATATCACCTAGTATTTATTTGTGGGGCTACTCTTCAGAGTAGCCTATCTTGTTTTCCTTCAATTTAATCACTTTACTTCTTTTAACCACCAGTAAAGCTCCGGCAAAGCTCATTAAGAAAACGGCTCCTTGTAACACAAATCTCTGAAGTTGGAAGGGAATTTTTCCCTCATAAGTAGGTAATTGGCCAAGGATAGCTTGATAGTTGGCGCTTTCTTGAAAATAATAAAGGTCAAACAAGAGGAGTGCTACTGAAGCGACCAATGTGTAGGCGAGGGTAGGCAAAACCTTTTGTATGAACCTTGGGCGGTATCCTCGTTGATAGAGGGATACAAGCAGGATCGCACAGTTGATCCATGCTGCTGCACTGGTCGCTATCGCAACGCTTTCTGCTCCTAGTTTGAATAAAAAGACAAAGAGACCATTTAACAGAATATTAACGACGACGCTCAGTAAAGATATTTTGACGGGTAGGTGATAGTCTCCTAAAGCGTAGAAACTAGGGGCAAGCAGCAGAATAAGGCTCATGGGAACAAGACCAAGGCTATAGCCCCAAAGGCAATAAGTCGTTCCTAAGATTGATTCTGCTACAAAGTGGCCTCTGCCAAAAATAAGGTTGACTGCGCTTTGCCCTACTAGAAGAGTTGCAAAGGTGAGGGGAATCATGACTTGCAAAGACTTACCCACTGAATAGTCTAAAAAATGGAAGAAAGTGGGGTAGTCCTTAGCTTTAGCAGCTCTTGATAGGGGAGGAAGTAGAGCTCCAGCTAAAGCAATGCCAAAGAGTGATAAAGGAAGTTGTTGTAAGCGGATCGCATACCACAGCCAAGCGGGACCTTCGAGAGCTGCTGAACGAGCAAATAAGGGATCTAAGGCGTTATTCACTTGAGAAGCTGCTACTCCGATATTAGCGAGAAAAAGAGGTTTTATAAAAGATCTGACTGAGGGAGAAAAGAGGGTAAATGAACCGAAGAATGAGACATTCTTGGATCTAAGGGATGAAAGGACTTTCGGGAGAGTGACTCCCCACTGGGCGAAACAGCCGATAACGACTGCAAGAGACAGTCCTTGCATCGCTTGAAAAGGTGCTTCTTTCATTAGATAGAAGGTTGCTACTATCCAAATCACATTGAAAGCAATGGGAGCAATACTAGGAGTAAAAAAGCTTTTTTCACATTCCAGGTAGGCTGTGTTTAATCCGTATAAGCAAATAAATAGAAGACTGGGTAGCATCCAACAGGTTAATGAGATCAGTTGCTGGTTATCCGGGGAAAAAGGGGAAAATTGTGAAAGCAGCTGTAAACTGAAAATAGCTATGCAGATGAGCACAAATAAACCTAATGCAAGTAGCTGTGCCAGCTGAAAGAAGAAAGTATGTGCTTGCTTCTCATCTTTTAAGCGCAATTCTTCAAAGCAAGGAATAAATGCCGTGGGCAAAGACCCCTCTCCAAATAGTCTTCTTGCTAAATGAGAGAAGCGAAAGGCGATAAAAAAGGTTGCAAGAGCACTCTCTGTCCCGAAGGCGTAGGCGATCGACATATCGCGCAGCATTCCGCTAACTCTGCTCAAAAGAGTTCCTGAAAAAAATTTAGCTGCTGATCGAAAGATCGTATGAGAGGTGTCTTTTTTCTTCATGGCAAGAAATATCGCCCATTTTTTTTCTAAAGTCAATCTTCGATTAGATGATTGAACTTCCCCAGGGAGAAAGCCAGGGGGATTGCGTCGCGATCTCTTTCAAAATTTCCTTAAGAAAGTAATTAAGTTTCATGTTAAAATCATTGCGAACTCTAGTTTTAAACAATGAGGAAGAAAAATGAATAGCACCCCCTCAATCATTATCGGAGCCCATACTTCTGCAGCAGGAGGCGTGCATCATGCATTACTAAACGGGCAAAAAATTGGAGCTAATACTGTTCAGTTATTTACAGCTAACCAACGACAATGGAGAGCAAAAGCGATTCCTTTGGAGGAGATCGACCGTTTTAAAAAGACAAAGGAAGAAACGGGCTTAAAGAAAATCATGAGTCACGACAGCTACCTTATTAATTTGGGCGCCCCTAGCGAGGAAAATTTGGTTAAAAGCCGCACGGCTTTCAAAGAAGAAATCGAAAGGTGCTTGTCTTTAGGCCTGGATTATTTAAATTTTCATCCTGGAGCAGCTTTAACAGAAACGGCTGAATTTTGTTTGGACCGTATTGTGGAAAGCTTGCTGCAAATGGCTAACCTGTTTGATTTCGGTTCCTTGCGCTTACTGCTCGAGGCTACAGCTGGGCAAGGCTCAGCAGTGGGGTGGAGGTTTGAACATCTTTCTTACATTATTCAAAGGGTAGAAAGTCAATTACCAATCGGTGTCTGTATTGATACATGCCATATTTTTGCTGCAGGTTATGATATCCGTACACCTGAAGCTTGGAAACAAACTTTAGAAGAGTTCGACCGTGTTGTGGGGTTAAAGCATCTTTATGCTTTCCACCTAAATGACTCGCAAAAAGGTTTGGCTTCGCGTGTGGATCGCCATAGCCCAATTGGAAAAGGAGAAATCGGTCTAGAGGCATTTCGATTTCTTGTTAACGATCCGAGGACAAGGCATTTGCCGATGTATCTAGAAACACCTGATGGTCCAGAACTTTGGGAAAAAGAAATCGCCCTTTTAAGAGAGATGTCCAAATAATTTATACGGAGATAAGAATGCGTTTGAAAGTTAAACAATTGAAATACCCCAAGCCAGGACGTCCCTCGCTAGTTGGTTCGGAAGCAACCGTTAAAGGATGGGTGAGGACAGTCCGCAATCAAAAAACTTTTAGCTTTATAGAAGTCAACGATGGCTCTACGCTTTCCAATTTCCAGGTAGTGGCGGATGCCAAGATGTCCAACTATGAAAAACTGATGGAAAAGCTGTCTACTGGCGTATCAGTTGCTATCACTGGAAAAATGGTAGAAAGCCCTGGCAAAAATCAGCAGCTAGAAATGCATGCTGAGAAGATAGAGGTGATTGGAAGTTGCGACCCAACAACCTACCCCTTGCAGAAAAAAAGGCATTCTTTTGAATTTTTACGTTCAATCGCACATTTAAGACCTAGAACAAACACCATCGGTGCTGTGACAAGAGTTCGCAATGCTCTTGCTTTTGCTACTCATCGATTTTTTCAGGAGCAAGGATTTTTATATATCCAGACACCCATTATCACAAGTTCAGATTGTGAAGGGGCCGGAAAGATGTTTGAGGTCACCACATTCGATTTAAACAATGTTCCTAAAACGCCAGAGAAGAAAATAGACTTTGCACAAGACTTTTTTGGAACACCAACTTACTTGACTGTTTCGGGGCAGTTAAACGGTGAGATTTATGCCTGCTCCATGAGTGATATTTACACTTTTGGCCCCACTTTCCGTGCTGAGAATTCTAATACTTCCCGGCATCTGGCAGAGTTTTGGATGATTGAGCCAGAGATGGCTTTTGCTGATATTAATGATAACATGGATAACGCTGAAAGTTATCTCAAGTATGTTTTCCACTATCTACTAGAAAATTGTTCTGAAGATATGCACTTTTTTGACAAGCATGTCTCCAATGGCCTGATTGAAAGATTACAGAAAATCGTTGATACGCCATTTGAAAGAGCATCTTATTCCTATGCTGTTCGTATTCTCGAAAAGGCTGACAAAGCTTTTGAATTTCCTGTGAAGTGGGGCCTTGACCTTCAGTCAGAGCATGAGCGCTATCTGGCGGAAGAGTTTTTTGGCAAACCTGTCATCATTACCGACTACCCAAAAGATATCAAATCCTTCTATATGCGTGCGAATGATGATAACAAAACAGTCGCTGCAATGGACGTATTGGTGCCAAAGATTGGGGAGATTATTGGTGGGAGCCAGAGGGAAGAGCGCCTTGATTATCTTGAGTCTAGGATGAGAGAGTTGCATCTAGCTAAGGAAAACTATTGGTGGTATTTAGAGCTTAGAAAATATGGCTCAGTCCCTCATGCTGGCTACGGTGTTGGATTTGAAAGGTTGGTTCAATTTACCACAGGAATGGAAAATATACGTGATGTCATTCCTTTCCCAAGATACCCCGGTAAAGCTGATTTCTAAGCGGATGTAAGGAGCGCTATGACAGTTCAAGTTAAAACATCGGCGAGTCTATTACATGTCACGCGCTCCACTTATTTATGGACGAGGATTCTTGGGACCCCTTTTTGGTCTCTCATCAATCTACTCACCTTCATCCTCTACAAAGATCTGCATATTAATCCTTTGCAGATCACGTTACTTGTTGCTTTGAAGCCAATGTCGTCGTTGTTTGCTCCTTATTGGAGCCAAGCCATTCATCAACGGCCCGATAAAATTGTGTCTAATCTGATTTGGTCTAATATTATTCGCTACCTTCCCTTTCTTTTTTTGCCCTGGATGAACTCTTGGTTAATCGTTTTAGCTTTTGCTTTCTACATGATGCTTTATCGAGCGACGATTCCTGGGTGGATGGAGTTATTTAAGCTTAACTTGCCAGAGAAAGAGCGCGAAAAAACGTTAGGATATGCTTGCATTATTGATTATTGCGGTGCGGCTTTGATGGCGCTTATTTTAGGCATCTTTCTGGATCGCTTTGAACAGTCTTGGCGTTTTCTTTTTCCTATCATGTCTCTGCTTGGGTTGGCCTCTACCTGGCTTTTAAAGAGAATACCCTCTCCTTCACCGCCTCATGAGGTTTCTCAGGAGGAGCTGAAGTATCCAACACTGATTAAAGAAGGAGTGGTTAAACCTTGGAAACAGGCTTGGAAACTGGTTGTTGAGCGTCCCGATTTTGCTCATTTTCAAATTGGGTTTATGTTAGGTGGAGCTGGTTTAATGATTATGCAGCCTGCTTTACCCGTATTTTTTGTAGATACATTAAAACTTTCCTACGTTGAAATGTCTTTTGCCTTAGCGATCTGTAAGGGGGTGGGAGTCACTTTGGCCTCACCTCTATGGACGAAATTGTTCAGTAGGACGAGCATCTATACCTTTTGTGGGTTTGTCACCTTATTAGCAACAGGCTTTCCTTTATTGCTGCTTGCGGCTCCCTACAATTTAGCTTTGTTGTTTATGGCATATATTTTTTATGGAGTGATGCAGGCGGGGAGCGAAATGGGCTGGCATATGTCGGGTCTTTCTTTTGCTCGAGAAAAAGAAAGTTCGGCTTTTAGTACGATCAATGTGTTAACGGTTGGGATCAGAGGGTGCATTGTTCCTGCGCTTGGCGCCATCATTTGGGCGGCATCTAGCTCAATAGAAGTGATGTTGCTAGGTGGCCTATTTTGTTTTTTAGCCACTTGTCATTTGCTATACTACGGCCGTAGACATTCCGAAGAGATGGCCTAACTAAATGCAGGCAATTTCTAGAGAACTCTGACGCTGCTCTTTTGCTTTAAAGAGATCACTGTAAAGTGTTGCTGAGTCTTCGATAAAATAGGTGGCTTCTTCGATCTGCTTGGTGAGTTGGGCTTTACGAAATTTTAGCAATCGATTGATCTGATCGATATTCAGAAGAACAATGCGAGGGTCTTTGGCAAGCTTGGGGTCGACATTCCTTGGGAATGAGAGATCGACAATCAATTTATTAGAGAAGGGAACTTCGGGTAGGTTCTCCTTTTGAAGGCAGTGATGTGGGGCTTTGGTACCAAAGATGATCCAGTCATAGGTGTGCCAGTGGTGGAGATTTTCCCAATTTAGCACCTGAAGGGAGTATCTTTCGGCAAATGCTTGTGCTTTTTCGAGTGTGCGATTGCATAGGGTGATTGACAGTTTCTTCGAGGCGAAGAAATGGAGTAATTTCTTATTAATTTCTGAGGCTCCTACAAACAAAACGTTAATCTCAGAGAGATCTTTAAAAAAATGTTTTCCTGTTTGGTAGACAGCGTGCTCGACCTCTGCCATTTTTTTACCGTTGAGAAGCTGACTGCGTACCTGTTTGGAGATTTTTAAGGATTTTTGAAATAGGTAATGCAGTTCGGATGGCAGGATGTGGGTGGATAGAATAGCTTCATAGGTTTTTTTGACCTGCCCTTGGATTTCGGTTTCTGCTACGATTGCGCTATCTAATCCGGATGTGACAAAACTTAGGTGAAAGAGGCAGTCTTTGCCGAAGTAGGAATAAAGTTTTTGTTCAAACTCTTCTAATACTTCCTGTCTTAAAATACTTAAAATGTAAGTGTGGGTAAGGGCAAGGTTGTCTGAGCTAAAATAAATTTCGGTACGATTGCAGGTTGATAGCAGTAAAAAAGCATGGCCTTCATGGATGGAATTGCCAATGCCAAAACGCCTTTGGCAAGCTTTGGCAAGCTTTTCACGCAAGTTTAGGTCAGCTAACTTATGGTTAATTCCAATAACCCCCACACGCATTTCAGAAGGCTCCCGATAGAATGTTCTCAAAGAAGGCTTTATAATTAAAAGTTTGATTATTGCCAACTACTCATTTATCAAAAAAGCATCAACGCTATTTGGATGCACCATGAAGGTTATTCATAGGTTCTTTCGGCCTTTAAAGCAAATGAGATTGAAGTAATCGATGCTGTCTTACAAAAATTAGCTGATAAATGACGTCTCAGCTTTCTGTGAATATGCTATGAAGCCGTTTCCAACGCGCACCTGCCTATGTGGTGAGGTATGGCAATCATGAAGTTTAAAAGAATTGAATAGTTTGATAGGCAAACAAAAAGTCCAAGGCAATCCTTCTAGTCTGGATAGTCAGTAAACTGCTTGATGTAATACCTTTAAGATCAGTTTTTTTTAGCCTCTTTTTCGATTTTTTTCATTACTCTTGCCAGTATAAGAAGCTATAATTCAATAGCTTGATAATATTCTTTGCCCTTTTCACACATGCAACATAAATTTTTTTATTGACGACAACTTTTCTTTTTAAAAAAATGGGAAGGTTAATCTTTAATCGGTATGCATATGTCTTATATTTTCAGTAATTTACTAGCAGCTTCATCGCTATGGAGGTTTTCTCCCTGCTTGGTTCGTCACTTCTTGAAAGGACTCCTTACAAAGGATAATTTAACGCGCAAAGCACGATTCCCCTGCCATGTGTTTCAAAAGGTCCTTTTCGCTTTGCTACAAAGAGTGGGATCTCATTACTTGCATGGCAGAGTAAGTATTAGCAGAAAATCTGTGTAACTCTGCTGATGCATTCTTGCAAGCTTAGAAAGGTATTTTTGAAAACTTCTGTGTTAGGAGCCAATAGTGTGTGTATGAATACAACATTAAAAGAAATACAAGAATGGTATGAATCGCAATGCAATGGCGATTGGGAGCATACTTATGGTGTTAATGTTAATACCCTTGAGAATCCGGGTTGGAAAGTAACGATTGCCATTGCAGAAACAGAATGTGAGGGCAAGCCTTTTCCTGAACTAGTGCTAAAAAGAACTGACGATGATTGGGTTCGTTGTAGCGTTAGCCGTAGTTATTTTGTGGGTTTCGGTGGTCCTGCTAACTTCAAGGAAATTGTTGAGATTTTCCTAAGATGGATTAAAGGCTAACTAAATAAGTTGGCGATTCGATAGATCAAACAAAGGATAACAAAATGAGTACGGCCTTAGACAGGTTTCAGAAGTGGTATCAATCACAAAAAGATGAACATTATGAAATTACTCTCGATACGCTTGATCACCCTGGATGGTTTTTGAAAGTTTATTTGGCAGAGACAAGGCTTCAGAAGAAGCCTTTCGGTAAACTGACTACAGATAGAACCGATGATGACTGGGTTCATTGTAGAATTAAAGAGGATGTATTTCAGGGCTTTGGAGGGCCAAAAAACCTGGAAGAAATTTTAGAAGTTTTCCTGAGGTGGGCAGAAGGTTAGGCATCGTTCTTGGCCAAGTTAAATGAAAGAAGTGATTTTAATAGAGAGGTATTCTCCGGCTTATGAGTGGTGGAGCAGCATCGTTAAATTTAACCGTGTTCTAAATTTGACACCTGAGCAATTAGTGAAGAAATATAAAGGATTTGAGGGCAGTTTAATAAATTATTTTTCTAATGAAGAAGATTCTGATCAATTATTGGGCTTTTACGGACAATACATTGAATTTCAAAAAAATAGCCCAGGCCTATCACTGCTTCATCTTTTTGCTGGTGAGACAGCCGCACCCTCCTTAGAACAAATAGCGACTAAAGTTGGTTATGATGTTGGGTTCCTTTGTTGTAAGAGCAATAACATCTATTCTTCAATTTTTAATGAAATCTTGCTAGGCGATCAGGAGGAATTAGTGGCATATAGAGAGCATCTCAATAAGCACCTTCTTTTTGATGCTCCTTCGTTTGCTGATGAATATGTCGTTCAACATAAATGGCTTGAGGATAAGGGGCGCGACGTTGAACAGGACCCTATGATTGTTTATGAAGTTTGGGAGCATCATCATTTCTAAAGAGTAGATGCTTGGGTTACGTCTTTTTGGAAAACCTTTCTTTTTATTAGGAACGAACTAAAGGGATTAGCATGGATACAACTTCAAAAAAAATACAAGGTTGATATGAATCGCAATACAATCGAGATTGGAGCATGCCTTTGGAGTTAACCTTAAAACACTTGAAAATCCTCGCTGGAAAGTAAAAAGTGCTATACCTGAAACGGAATGGGAAGACGAGCCTTTCTCTGAACTAGTCGTTAAACGAACTGATGATGACTGCTTTCATTGTAGGGTTGAATATGCATATTTTGAGGCTTCTAGCGGGCCAGGTAACTTCAACGAAATCTTCGACACCTTTTTAGGATGATTAGATAGCACATCAAAGGATGACAACATGAAATCAGCATTAGGTAGATTTCAGGAATGGTATCAATCAGAAAAAGACGAATATGATACACTCGATAATCCTGGATGGTCTTTAGATGTCCGCTTGGCCGAAACTAAGCTAAAATTAAGTCTTTTAAAAAGTATCAATCGATAGGGAAGATGAAGAGCTTGTCTCTAGTAGAGGTGAATACGCTAACCCCTTCTCACTTCAAGCTGAACACGATATACTTAAAGAAGCGAGCTGCGAATTGATATAGACCTTAAACTTACTTTTCTAGTTCTTTAGCTAATTCAAAGAAGTAATCAGCTGTATGTGGTCGTGCGGGGAGACCTAGTTCTCCTTTTAAATAGGCTGTACCTAACCTCTTTAGACCATAGTAGTCATTGTAATGGGCTGCTAATCGGTAGTAATATAGGGCACATGGCTCAGATTTTTCTACGCCATACCCGAACTCGTAACAATTTCCTAACGATTCCGCGGCGATTCCCATCCTGCTCCCTGATATCTGCCTCTTATCTATAATATGTTTAAGATAGAAGACTGCCAAACTTTCTTCTCGATGTTTGGCTAATAAAAAAATAGCTAAAGAAAACTGAGCGGCGGAGTCTTCATGCTGAGCTCCTTGTCGAAAATAGTCAATGGCCTTGTTGAGATCTTTCAACCTTACGTAAATAGATCCCAACCAATAGTAGGCGCGTGGGTTTTCGTGAGCAGCAATTTTAAACCATTCAATGGCATCTTCTAATGATTGGGGAGTCCCTCGTCCGTTAAAATAACATTGGGCTAAGTCATAGGCTAGAGCTGGGTAAGAATCAACATTTTTGCGGATGATGAGGAATTCTTTCTTATAACACTCATTGGCCTTTCCCGTGGACTTTCCTACACCGAGCCCACTTTTATAGGCGTTGCCTAAATATTGCCAGGTGAGAGATCGATCGGGGTTGATGGAAAGAGCTCGACGATAACAATCAACGGCGGTTTTAGGAGATTTTTCTACACCGCCCACTCCTAAGGTATAGAAATCGGCTAAGTAGAGTAACGCTAAGTCGTTTCCTTTATTTACTGCTAATTGGCAGTAGTAATAAGACTTTCCGTACTGTTTCTTTTGAAAGTAAAAATTGGTAAGAAAAAGATAGGCCTCGACATATTTTTGCTTAGCTGCCATTAGGCCATAATTTTCAGCTAATGAATCTGATAGCGGGATCCCTGTACCATCTTGATAATATACCGCTAGCCTCAAAAGTCCTGCAGGATCGTCCTGATTTGTAAAACAAGTCGGTAACTTAAGATCCGGAAAACTTATTTTTTGTAGTAATATTTCTAAACTTTTCTGATTAATACTAATAGCATGATAGAGATTGAGTAAAGATTGGTTTGATTGTCCAATTAAAGATGAGAACATAAATATCCTTAAATAGACACTGTTTTGTCAGATTTTCTGACAATTGCTAAAACTCATTCGACCGTTTTTTGAAATCATCCTCAGCTACTTGCTTTCTTAATTCGAAAGCTTTTTGAGCCACCTCTCCTTGTTACAAGGAGTCTAACTATTATTATAAATAATTTTGCTATTTTAGAAAATTATTTAGCATTAAATTTAATAATTTTTTATTAGAAAATAATAAATTTTGAGGTTGCTTTTTGAATTTCTATGTTACAAGACCGCATGATGTAATAGGCTTGTATGGATAAGAATCTAAAACGGGTTATCCTAGCTAAGGAAGTTATGGTCTATGCGTATGCTCTAAAAACATAACAAGCGTTTGATAAGGGTGGTTAACATACCCACCTTTATCTAAAGGAGCAAACTCGGGGGATTGATGACCAATTTCTTCTAACAATTCATCATGAAGAGATTTAGGGAGGTTGAGGAGAAAAGGAAGCCAGCCTCTTACATAATCTTCAAAGCCTTTCTTCCCTTGAAATTTAGCCACATGGGCTGTGGTTTCAATATGGATGATTTTTAATCCTACCTCCCTAACTATTCCCTCATAATCTTTTTCATTAAGAAAATGATACGGTCGGGTGGTTGGCAGAAAAATATTTTTTCCACTTCTCCCCATCTACAACGAACTCGATGGGATCCCAAAAAGTAGAGCATCTAGAGAAAGTTAAAATAATCGCTTTTCCTGAAGGGCTGAGTGCTTGCTTAATCTTCTCTAATGCAACTACTTGGTTTTCTACCCAATGGAGACAGCTAAATGATGTGACAAGATTAAAAGAATGGCTAAAATTGATCTGTTTGATATCTTCTATTGCAAAGCTTAAGTTTGGATAAAGATCACAGGGAAAAGTTTGCCTTGCTAACTCGATCATAGAAGAAGATTTATCCGTTCCTAGAACTTGACCTCGAGGGACTTTCTCGGCCATCTGTGCTGTAATTTTACCATCTCCACATCCTAGATCTAGGATGACCTCATCCCCACGAAACAAGTAGCCTCTAAGGGGGTCTTGAGCAAGAGAGTATTAAAGTTGTGAATGGTCTCTATAATGACTTGCGTCTAAATCTCCTTGCTCAACTTGTCGAAAACGACACATAGGATCGTGTAAGTTCATAACTCTACCTTCTTTGAGATTATTTCAATACTTACTAAGTAAGGTGCAAAACAGTTAGTCATCATCATGCATGCTCAGTTGCTTGATTTGCTTTTGAATATCTTCTGGAGAGAGCCATTGCTGATTATTGTCGGAAGAGTAAACGAAGCCCTCTGACAAAGTGGCATGTTTTCTTTCACCAAGAAATCGGTTTAATAGAGCTTTATCCTGAAACGTAAATTCAGGAACGATGACAAAATAATTGCCAAAGTCAATGGTATGACGAGAATCATCCACACCAATCATCAGTTCATGGATTTTTTCGCCTTCTCTAACCCCTAATACCTCAATAGGTTCTCCAGGCGCAATGGCCTCTGCGATATCTACGATTCTAACACTTGGTAATTTGGGAACAAACACTTCACCACCTTGCGAAACTTGAGCGCATTCGATCACAAAATTAACAGCTTCATCCAAAGTGATCCAAAAACGCGTCATTCTAGGATCTGTAACAGGTAGCGATCTTTTGCCTTTGGCTACCATCTTAAGCCATAAAGGGATGATACTACCGCGGCTCGCAGCCACATTGCCATAACGTACAACACTGAAAGTAGGATACCCTCTTGCTCCCACATAGGCATTACCTGCGACAAAAAGCTTATCAGAACACAGTTTAGTCGCGCCGTAAAGATTGACAGGGTTAACGGCTTTATCTGTCGAAAGAGCCAATACTTTTTTGACGCCACATTCGATAGCAGCATCAATCACATTCATGGCGCCTAGCACATTTGTTTTTACAAATTCCGTAGGGTTATATTCTGCTGCCGGAACCTGCTTTAGCGCTGCCGCATGAATCACAATATCTACTTCATTAAATGCTCGTGATAGCCTTTTAGTATCTCTAACATCACCTAGAAAGTACCGCATCTTTGAGTCCTGAAAGAGAGGACTCGAACCTTTCATTTCCCATTGTTTCCACTCATCTCTACTGAAAATAATAATCTTGTTAGGGTTAAACAAGGTCAAAAGCTTTTTGGTGAAAGCCCTTCCAAAGCTTCCTGTTCCTCCGGTAATCAAAACATTTTTGCCTTCAAAAAACTCGCGGTCTTTCATCATTTTTTCTGCTTGTAGTGTCATAAGTTACCTAAAGAATTTCCTTTGAAGCTAAAGACGTTAAAATTAGATCGCTATCCTATCTCACACCAAATTTAAAATGTAATCGTGATTATGGGAAACATTTTTTGTTTTCTTCCTTCGTTTAATTTGGCAAAATGTCACTTTCAATAACAGCGATCAACATAATCACATGGCAAAACAATACGACGAAGATACGGTTAAAACTCTAGATGCTCTATCGCACATCCGTTTACGCTCAGGGATGTACATAGGAAGACTAGGGGATGGCACGCATCAAGATGATGGTATTTATATCATGCTTAAAGAGGTCATCGATAACAGCATCGATGAATTCATCATGAAACATGGCAATAAAGTGCAAATTCAGCTGGATGAAGAACTAGGGAAAGTTTCCGTGCGTGATTATGGCCGTGGTATTCCTCTTGGCAAAGTCGTTGAATGTGTAAGCCAAATCAATACAGGCGCTAAATATAATGATGATGTATTCCAGTTTTCTGTAGGACTAAATGGTGTAGGCACAAAAGCGGTTAATGCCCTCTCTAGTCACTTTCTAGTAAGGAGCTATCGTGGGGGTAAGGCTGTCGAAGCTCGATTTTCTCAAGGCGTCCTTAAAGAAAAAGAGGAGTTTAAAACTAAAGAAAAGGATGGCACTTACGTAGAATTCATTCCCGATAAAGAGATTTTTAAAAAGTTTGCCTTTCAAAGAGAGTTTGTTTTGAAAAGGCTTTGGCACTACGCCTACTTGAATACAGGGCTTAAACTCTATTTTAATGGGGAGTTAATTGAGTCGGAAAATGGACTGTTGGACCTACTAAACGAAGAGGTCACAGAAGACCGCCTGTATGAACCCCTCCACTATCGATCAAAAACGGTAGAATTTGCCTTTCTTCATACCCAAAGCTACGGGGAAACCTACTTTTCATTTGTCAACGGCCAATACACATCAGATGGGGGCTCTCATCTCTCAGCCTTTAGGGAAGGTATCTTAAAAGGTGTGAATGAGTACGCTAAGAAAAACTTTCAAGGGATGGATGTGCGCGAAGGAATCGTAGGAACTATCTTAGTGAAGGTTAAAGACCCCATCTTTGAGTCGCAGACGAAAAACAAACTTGGTAATACCGAGATACGAGGACCGTTAGTTCAAGAGGTTAAAGAAGCGGTTGTGAAGCTTCTTTACCAAAATGAGCCGACAGCTAAAAAGATTATTGAGCGTATTATCTTTAACGAAAAGTTGAGAAAAGAGCTTGCAGCTGTTAAGAAGGAAGCAAAAGAAAAACAAAAGAAAATTTCTTTTAAAATTCCCAAGCTAAGAGACTCCAAATACCATCTTAACGATGATTCAGACTTCGGGGAAGAGACCATGATTTTCTTAACGGAGGGTGAGTCTGCCAGCGCTTCGATTGTGGCATCCCGTGATCCGATGACTCAAGCTGTCTTTTCACTAAGAGGAAAACCCCTTAACGTTTTTGGGATGAAGCTGGATCAGCTGTACAAAAATGAAGAGATGTACAACCTGATGAGCGCTTTAAACATCGAAGACGATACTTCGCTACTTCGCTATAATAAGGTAGTATTGGCGACGGATGCCGATGTCGATGGAATGCACATCCGCAACCTTCTGATCACCTTTTTCCTGACCTACTTTGAAAGTCTAGTGCTGAATGGGCATCTTTTTATCTTAGAGACCCCCCTTTTTAAAGTGCGTAACAAAGAACGCACCTTCTACTGTTACTCGGTAGAGGAGAGGGACCGTGCGATTTCCCAACTAAAAAAGGGTGTTGAAGTGACAAGGTTTAAAGGATTAGGAGAGATTTCTCCTGATGAGTTTAAGCAATTTATTAGCAAAGGTATTCGTCTAACACCTGTGACGATCAGGCATTTTTCTGACATTAAGCAAACTTTAGAATTTTATATGGGTAAAAATACGCCGGAGCGCAAGGCTTTCATCATGCAAAATCTCATTAATGAGGAGGTGGAGCTGCAAGCCATCAGCAAGATCGTGTCACCAAATTCTGACAGTGAGGTGCAAAATGGATGATGTTAAACATCTCATGCAGTCGCAGTATTTACAATATGCTTCTTACGTCATTTTAGACAGAGCTATTCCCAATGTGGTTGACGGCTTAAAGCCAGTTCAGAGAAGGATTTTATATACTTTATGGACGATGCACAACGATAGACTTCATAAAGTGGCGAATGTTGTAGGGCAAACAATGGCTTACCATCCCCATGGCGATGCTCCTATTTATGAAGCATTGGTGAATTTAGCTAATAAAGAGTACTTACTAGATAGGCAGGGGAACTTTGGAAACATTTTTACCGGGGACCCATCGGCTGCAGCTCGTTATATTGAAACGCGATTATCACCCTTAGCGATCGAAACCCTCTTTAATCCTGACTTAACGGAGACATTGCCTTCCTATGATGGCAGACATAAAGAGCCAGTGGTACTACCGGCAAAAGTTCCATTGATTCTCATGCTAGGAGCCAGCGGTATAGCTGTTGGCATGTCGACTTATATCCTTCCGCATAATTTTTGCGAACTGCTAGAGGCTGAGATTGCTATTTTAGAAGGACGTGATTATACCCTTCTTCCTGACTTTCCGACAGGGGGGATCATGGACGCTTCTCAGTATGAAGCGGGTAAAGGAAAAGTTAAGTTACGCGCTCACATTGAAATTAAAGATCCAAAAACCTTGGTTATTAGGGAAATCTGTTACGGAACGACAACAGAATCTTTGATTCGTTCTATTGACGAAGCAGCGAAGAAGGGCAAAATTAAAATTGAATCTATTGATGATTACACCGCTGAACGAGTAGAAATTGAAATTAAATTGCCTCGTGGACAGTACGCCAATGATTTATTAGACGCTCTTTATGCCTACACAGATTGTCAGGTCACCTTAAACTCTCAAATCGTTGTGATCAAGGATAACCTGCCCTGGGAGCCGACGGTGGATAAGGTGTTGCAATTTCATGTGGCCAAGTTGCAAAGTTACTTGCGAGAAGAACTTGAAATCGAGAGGGGTCGCCTTAGCGAAAAGATTTTTCAAAAGACATTAGAGCAGATTTTTATCGAAAATCGGCTCTATAAGAAAATCGAAACCGTTAAACGGTATGAAGAGATTCATGAAGTTGTTGAAGCAAGCCTTACTCCTTTCCATAAGCAGCTTAGCCGCATTCCTACCCACGATGATCGCGAACACCTTTTGAATATCCCTATCCGCAGGATCTCTCGCTTCGATATGGAAAAAAATCAAAACGATATCCTTGCTTTGGAAAATGACTTGCACAAGATAGAAAAAGAGCTGAAAAACATAAAAAAATTTACGGTGAAATACCTAACTTCTCTTCTTGAGAGGTATGGTAAAGAATTTGCCAGAAAAACGCGTATTGAAGCCATCGAGCAAATCGATATACGAGCTATTGCCACAAAAAATCTAAAGGTTGCTTTTGATCCTGAAAGCGGTTTTGTTGGTACGAAGGTAGCAGGTTCATTTTCTTTTGAGTGCACGAATTTTGATAAGTTACTTGTCATGTTTAAAGATGGTTCATATACAGTCATCAATATCCCTGAAAAGCAGTATGTACAAAAGGGAGGGCAAAAAGTGGTCTATGTCGGTATTGCCGACAAGAGAACGGTTTTTTCTGCTGTTTATCGCACGGGGACTGGCCATGCTTATGCTAAACGGTTTATTGTTGATAAATTTATTTTGGACAAGACCTATCGCTTCTTAGATGAGGGGTTGCATCTTGAATTTTTAAGCAGCGCAGCGCACCCTAAGGTTGAATTAAAATTTATCCCTAAAATTAAGCAGAAAACAGGCTCTATGGTTTGCGATTTAACTGAAGTTCTTATTAAGGGGGTCTCGGCTAAAGGGATACGGTTGTCACCAAGAGAAGTTAAGAAGATTTTAATGTTAAAAGAATAGAATGAAGCTTTCCATATCCGCGCACCCCTGGGATCAAAATCTTCATTGTCTTTTCAAAGACGATGAGGAATTTGCCATTGTTCATAAAAAGATCATTCCTCAGAATGCATTAAAGAGGGTGGAGCACTTTAATTCATCAGAAGAACTTCAAGAGTTTTGGGAGCAGCTAGAATTTAAATCGGCCAAGTTCTTTTGTCTAGCTAAGCTTTCGCGCAAAACATACACGTCGTTTGAATTGGAAGCACTTTTAAAAAGCTTATTGGTCTCCGAGAAGACAATCAAGGCGTTGATTGATGAGTTGAAAGCGGGTTGGTATCTTGATGATGATGACTGGATTGTTCGGTTGATTCAAAAAGAGATGAGGGCGGGTTCAAGCCCTTTGGCTATCCGTTATAAGTTAATCAAGAAGGGGATTCCGGAAGAACTTCTCCAGAATCATCTTAAAAAGTCGTATACGCCGGAGGCTCAGGAAGAACTCCTAACAAGAATTATTAAAAAAGAAATGAGGGGGAATAAGGATAGGAGAAAGCTAATCTCAAAGTTGGTGCGGAAGGGCTTTAATTTTGAAGATGTGAGGAAAAGTTTAGAAAAATCAATATATAATTAACGTGACTACAACTATAGAAAAATAAATATTGAGTGTTTTATAATAAAGAGTGAAATTAAATTATTAGAGGTTAAAATGAGCGATATTACACCTACAGGGTCATCTACTCCATCGACAGCGGAAACGCCCTCCTCCCCAACAAGTACCTCATCTACCACTGGCTCATCCGGAAGTGGAGATAGTGGTTACAGTTCAAATACAACGGTTGGCTCAATATCCGAACTGCAACAGAAAGCCCCCCAAGTTTATCAAGCGATGATGGAAGGGTTAGCGATGAATATTGTTGGAAAAATGCGTGATGATCAAGCCAGATTGAAAAAGATCATGAAAGAGGGTGAGCGTGCCTTTAGTGGGTAAATAATGGATGTAGAATTGTTTTTAGGTTATCCTTTATCGAAGGATTTGGCAGAAAAGTTCTCCAATGTAAAGAAAGAACTCCTGGCTTTATTTATTCAATCTCATCCCGATTATCTTCAGGAAACTGTATATAGGGGACAGCGTTATTTAGGTAAAAGAGTAGGCTCAATTGCTGACTTGGATGCCCTTTTTTTGTTGCAAGAGAATATTTTGAGCTTATTAAAAAAAATCGTCCCCGATCATTCCTATCATAAAAAAGCCTTGATATTGTTTCCCCTCCACAACCATGAATGAAGAAGAGCTTACCTTAGTTGAATCTCATGAAAGTGGGATGCGTTTAGATCAATACCTAGTTTCCAGGTTTAACTCATTTTCTAGAAGTTATTTTCAAAATCTCATCGAAGAAAAATTAGTTTTAGTTAACGGAGAGCCTGTTAAAAAACGCGTTTTAGTCAAGCAAGGTGATGAAATCGAGATCCAATTTTCCTATTCCAAGGAAATTAATCTTGTCCCCAAAGATATTCCGTTGAATGTCCTTTATGAAGACCAAGCAATCTTAGCGATTGACAAGCCAAAAAATTTTGTTGTCCATCCCGCTCCAGGTCACTGGGAAGATACTTTTGCTAATGCGCTTTTATATCGCTGCCAATCTACTTCATGCTGGTCTGAAGAGAGCTTGGCTACCTTGCGTCCGGGAATTGTTCACCGCTTAGATAAAGATACGACCGGCGTTTTAATCGCAGCAAAAAATCTAGAAGTGCAACAAAAACTCTCCTCTTTGTTTGCTGAGAGAAGGGTTTATAAAGAATATCTAGCCATTTGTATTGGTACTCCTAAGGGAGGAAAAGTAGATGCTCCTATAGGCCGACACCCACGAATCAGACAAAAAATGGCGATTGTACCTCAAGGAAGGCCGGCTCTTTCTTTTGTGGATGTGCTGCACAGTGAAGGAGGGCTGAGCTTAGTGAAAGTGGTAATAGCTACCGGTAGAACGCATCAGGTTCGCCTTCATCTTAATTACCTAAATACTCCCGTTTTGGGCGATGCTCTTTACGGCAACACTTCCAGCAATTCGCATTATAAAGCAGATCGTCCCTTTCTGCATGCCTTTAAACTAAGGCTTCCGCATCCTTTGAAGGATGAGGAGCTTGCTTTAGAAGCTCCAATACCGTCCGATATGGCATCTCTAATACAAAAACATTTAAAAAACCATCCTTATGCGCATTTTAGTACAACGAGTTAAAGAAGCTCGCGTTCGCGTTAATGATAAGATCATCGGTGCTATTAACAAAGGAATATTAGCTTTAGTCGGCATTCACAAAGCAGATACTTTAGAGCAAATACAATGGGGAGTTAACAAACTCACTTCTCTTCGTCTTTTTAATGATCATCAAGGGAAGATGAATCTTAGCATAAAAGATGTACAAGGCGAGCTTCTGGTCGTAAGCCAATTTACCCTCTACGGTAATTGTCAGAATGGTCGAAGGCCTGATTTTATGGAGAGCGCGCCCAGCTCAATCGCTTTGCCTCTTTATACGCACTTTATTGAATCTATAAGCAAAGAGATCCCTGTCGTGCAAAGCGGTCAATTCGGAGCTGACATGCAAGTTGAATTAGTCAATGATGGCCCTGTAACACTCATGATTGAAAATTAAGCTTGCTTAACCGAGTTATTTCTATTTTGTAATGAATCCTTTTTGTTTTTGTTAAACATTTTATTTATTGTTAGAATTTTTTTTACCTCTAAGAAATGATACACTCTTTTTAATTTTGAGGGGAGTCCTTAGGATGATTTTGAGCCACAAATACTTAACGAGGGGAAAAAATATTATTTTTTTCTTCGTAATGGCATAGAGTGCAAAAAAATTTTTTTCGAGGAGAATGGGGTTTTAATGGGATTTTTTTTGTAGATTAATATCGCTTTATTAAGCTAATCTAACGATCAAGGCTTAGTAGTGTGTTTTTATGGTTTCTACTAACTGCCGAAAGGATTTACTAACTTCGACAAGGAACGAGTTATGAAAGAGTTTGTAGCATACATTGTCAAAAATCTGGTTGATCACCCCGATAAAGTTAAGATTAATGAGATTGGTGGCACACAAACGCTCATCATTGAGCTTTCAGTTGAAAAGTCCGACATCGGCAAAATCATTGGGAAAAAAGGCAAAACAATTAATGCTATTCGTACCTTGCTGATGTCTGTGGCTAGCCGCAATGGCATCCGTGTTAATCTTGAAATTCTCGAGGAAAACGGCAGCCGTCCAGAATAAATCATTGGTGGCTAACAGTTTTTGGCAGCGACTTGAACATCAGAGAGGGATTTTTTCGTCTTTAAATGTTTAAGTCGTTGTGTATTCAGTGTCTGTTTTTCTTTTGCTTGAACACAGTACCATTTCCAGTCCCCTAAAATTCTAAGAAGGTCGAACTTTAAGTGCCTATCGACACTCTTGTCTAACTGCAGTGCTCTAGCTTCTGCGTTTTTGATAAAAAATTTAAAAATCGAAAAATCGTCATCTTCGCGCCATTCTCTATGTAACTCCGATAGCTGAGATAGGTTTTTCGGATCAGAGTGGCTCGGGACGGAGAAAGAAGAAGCCACGGGTAAACTTGGATGAGTAACTCTGGGCATATTTCAAATAGATCTTTTAGCTCATAGAATAGGGAAGTAGGATTTTTAGATAAAGATAAATATCGCTTTTCTAGGATAGATTGTTTCAAAGAGAGCCGAAATGATTTAAAAGAGAGACATGGCAGTTTGAAAAAGATCGGACCGAGCAGGATTCGAACCTGCGACCACCCGCTTAGAAGGCGGGTGCTCTATCCGCTGAGCTATCAGTCCGCAAGAAGTTGATATTCTAGCTAAATCCAGTGCTAAATTTCAATTAAAAAAGAGTGTGTGGAAGAAAAAGAAGGTTGGATGTGAGGTTTGATGGCGCTGATTACCTCCTTATACGGGGTTAAAAGAGCGAAGGATATAATAGATGCCTGATTTGCCTAGCCAAACCAATAAAACAAAGAAAGATAGACACAGCAAGGTAAAGCAATACGCGATGATGATGAAGAGGCCATCGTCTTCTAAAAGAGCAAGCCCAAAAAAGATAATAGGTAGAGCTGAAACGGTATTGGAAAAGGGAACAGGTAGGGGGAGGCAAAGGAAAAATCCGAGTAGAGCAATGATTAAGCCATGGAGGACATACAATTTAGGAGTTTTTACTATCCTGACCCATCTTGGCCTAACTAAAAATTGCAATTTATTAGTTGCCCTGATGGTCATATCGGAAACTTTTTGAATGGAAGAAAAGGGAATCTTTTTGCGTAGGAGCCTTTTAGGTAGCCAAGGATGATCACCCAATGCTAGGCGAAGCCCAATGTAAATAATCGCAAGGCCAAAAGGTGTAGAAAGACCGGGAATGGTGATGGGCAAGCAAAAGGGAAAGCTAAATAAGATTAACAGGATAGCATAGCCTTTTCCTGCAAGGGTGAGGAGGATAGTTTCAAGATCGATATCTTTGCCATCAGCCTGCTTTAGCAAGCGCTTAATGTTCTCTTCTAATGAGTAGAATTTTGGTTTTTTGGCTTCCATCCCTGCTTCTTACTATTTCTTTTAAGATTACTTTTTAGCTAATTGGGTTCTATTCTTCTAGCGTAATCCTTCAGGCTCATTAAAATTTTAATCTAATTTTTACCCAGCTCAGCGGACTCGCTCTCCAAGTATCTTAAATTTCGGTTAGCTAACATCTTTCTCAGAACAAATCGACCTTTTTATTTGTCAAAAAAATATTTGCTGAAAATTGAAATATTTGTTAGCTTCCGATGTTGTCTATTTCATCCTTAACGCTTTAATTAAAGAGGTTTAACAGTATGAGCTCTCCAATTAATCGGACAAATTTATCGGGCTTTCCTTTGGGTACTTCACAGGAAAAAGTTACCACTATACCAGCCGCCTGCGACTCTATGGCTGCGGCTGAGCAAAAACAGGATAAGCTTCTGAGCCCTTCTGATGTTATTAGTGCCACGGCTTCCATCATTGAAGATGCCGATATTCCCCTATTTGACTTTGTGGATCTGCAACAAGCTGAGGGAGAGCGAAGAAAAGAGCTTATTAGGCGATTTGGCGAAGGGCTGAGAGATGTTGGATTCGTAGCCGTGAAAGCAGAATCATTAATTCCTCTTGTAGATGCAGCTAACGTCGAAATGGAAAAATACTTTTCTCAACCACAAGAAGAAAAAATGAAAGACTGGCGTAAAAACCATGGGACAGGATTTTCTCCTCAAGGAAGAGAAACTGCAGCAGGGGCGAGAAAAGCAGATCTAAAAGAGACCTATTTTATTCCGCCTAACTTTACAGATTGGCCAAAGGGACGAGAAAAATTTCAAGAGGTCATGTCTAACTATCATAAGGAATTTACAAAGCTTGCCGCTTTATTCATGGGGTTTTTAGCTGAATTTTTAGGAGAAGTTACTGAGGATATTACGACTAGCATGCAAGATGCTTATAACTTGATCCGCTTAGCTCATTATCCTGCACCACGACCTGACGATGATCCTCAAGCGGTTTGGGCTGCCGCGCATGAGGATTTGAACGCTTTGACTTTGCTCCCTCCTTCAAAAGTACCGGGATTGCAATTAATGACTAAAGAAGGTGAATGGAAAGCTGTGAATATTCCTCAAGGCTATATTCTCGTCAATACGGGAGAGCAGGTTCAACACAAAACGGCAGGATTGATACGAGCGACTCGCCATCAGGTTGTTAATCCAGGCGGGGTTTATGCTCGTCAAAAACGTTTAGCTAGCATCTTCTTTGCTTCCTGGTCTGCCGGTTTTTCGTTAAAACCTTTTGAGAGCTGCGTTACAGAAGCGACAAAAGGCATGACCGCAGAGGAGAAAGAAAAGTATTTAAAGAGTTATCCCGATATTAATGTTGAGCAAAACCTAAACTCGCGTCTTATCGAGATGCGCACCATTCCCAATCCCCCCGAGTCAATGGTGAGAGAGCTGCGGGAAAAAGGACTTTTAAGACAGCCACCTGAGGAGCTTAAAAGCCTCTATCCTCATCTATTTGCAGAAGGATAGGATGATGCTTAAAGGCAGGCCAAAAAGCAGTTGATACTAAAGAAGAAGGGGTAGAAAAGGTCATTTTGAAGATTGCTTCTTTCACTTTTGCCTTTTTACTTCCTTCTTTCCATGAGTGAGAATCTCTTCTAACACCCTTTTCGATGTTTGGAGCGATCGATTTGACTTTCGATTCTTTGACTTCTATGTCTTATCACATTATTTTAAGTTCAGGGATATTCATTTGTCTTTTAGCTCTATTCTTCTAGAATTAATCCGTTAAGTTCGTTAATATTTGGCCAACAAATGCAATTTTAGTCTGATTTATGTTGCAACAAGCATTTATTTCTCTCGGGAGCAATTTAGGTACTCCTATCGATAATATCAGAAGGGCATTGGATGAAATTGCCAAGCTAGAAGGGATAAGCGGCTTCCGCTATTCTCGTTTTTATGAAACGGAGCCAGTCAGCTTGATTCAGCAAAATTTTTTTATTAACGCCGCTTGCGTTTTTCTTACAAAGATGTCCCCAGAAGAATTACTTTACAAGCTTCAACTCATTGAGAAAAAGTTGGGTAAAGAGCCTAAGCCTAAGGATGCTCCTCGAGTGATCGATTTGGATTTACTCTTTGTAGGAAGGGAGTGGCGCTCATCTCAAGAGCTGGTTTTACCTCATCCGGAGTGGAATAAACGCCGTTTTGTCCTTGAGCCATTGCTGGATCTCACGGAGGAAATTTCTTTTTATGATGAAGGTGTGTTGAGGACATTAAACATCAGAAAATTTTTACAAACTTTTTCAACAACTAAAGAAGTAAGGGTGATTGTATGACGATTCGTAAGGTGCCTGTTGGTAATTTTTTTATTGGTGAAAAGGAACCCTTAACTGTGATTTGCGGACCGTGTGTGATCGAAGGAGAAGAGCAAATACTGTTGATAGCGGAAGCATTAAAAAAGATTTTTGATAAGAGAAAATCAAATCTCATTTTTAAAGCTAGCTATGATAAGGCTAATCGCTCTTCTATTGATTCTTTTAGAGGGCCGGGATTAGATGAGGGGATACGGATTTTAGAGAAAGTCCAAAAGGAGCTCGAGCTTCCCATCCTTACTGATGTCCATTCCCCTGAGGAGGCAAAAGCCTGTGGGCGAGTGTTTGAAGTGATCCAAATACCGGCTTTTCTCTGTCGTCAGACTGATTTAGTCACGGCAGCAGCCTCTACACAAGCTGTTGTTAACGTCAAAAAAGGTCAGTTCCTAGCCCCCCTGGATATGAAAAATGTGGTAAAAAAAATTACCTCTCAAGGCAATGAAAAAATTTTGCTAACAGAGAGGGGAGTGAGCTTTGGGTACAATAATCTGGTTTGTGATATGCGTTCTATCCCTCTTATGCAAACATTAGGCTACCCTGTTTGCTTGGATGCGACCCATGCTGTTCAATTACCTGGAGGGAAAGGTGAGAGTACAGATGGGGAAAGACAGTTTGTCGCCCCTCTTGCTAAAGCTGCTATAGCAGCTGGTGCGAACGCACTGTTTATCGAAGCTCATCAAGATCCTGAGCATGCAAAAAGCGATGGTCCAAACATGTTGAGCTTGGAATCCCTGCCAACATTGCTAGACCAGTTAGAAGCTATTTACGAGATCGTTCAACAGTAGCTTTTTTTATGGTATTTGGGAAAGCGACGATGATAACGCTATTTTTTTTGATAGCCGGCTGCTTGATATTAACCTGGCAGCTGGTTGATATTAAAGAAACTGATAAAAAGAACTATCAGGCGTTAGCTTTAGCTAGCAACCTAACGATGGATCCTACTTTGGAGCCTTATAGTGCAAGGCAGGACCGCGCGAAGATTGTTAAAGAATTTTTTATCAATGGGGATAAGCACGAGCGTAAGATTGTTCGTATCAAATGCAGCCATTCTTCCTTATGCTATGAGCAAATGGTCAAGAAAAAAGCGATTGTGGAAAAGATGAACAACGTTTCTTGTTTAATACGGGAGGCGCTTTTTGTTGTTCTTAAGGATGGAAGAAAAGCTTTTAAACAGGAAAATGGCCAATTTTTAATCCAAGATGAGGATCCAATGCAGGACTCTTCTTGGCTTGTAGATGATGGTCATCTGAATTTAATGCAGACAGTTCAATGTATTTATAGCACTGATGCGGTTTATCACTATCAAACACAGCAATTGGAAGCGAAAAATGTTACTATTGAACGTTATCTAATTCCTGGCCCTAATTTGCCTAGTCATTTTAATACTTTCAAACCCATTTTTTCTAGTAATGCAGAGAAAGCGATCTTTACTTTCGGCCAACAGCTCCAATTTAAAGCAACTAATGTCAAGGCATCCTACTTTCAATGAAATTTTTTATTTTTTCTCTTTTTCTCTTTTTCTCCAACTTAGAGGCCGACGTAGTTAGCATTAAAGCACTGGATGCCGATTATTCGGAGCAGACACTAACGTTGAAAGGCTCTGTCGAGCTCAACCATGCTTTTGGAAAAGTGTTATCAGAAATGGCGATCTTTAATACTAATGATCGTGCGGAGCTAACAAAAATTTCTCTGCAAGAAGACGTTAAGTTGATCCTAAAGAATCAATCTCGTCTTGAGGCTGATCAAGCAGAAATTGACTGTCAGGCGGGAAAAGGGGCTTTTATCGCTAGAAATGACGTGAAGGTGCATTTCTGTGATCCTCTTAAGTACTTGAATATCTATAGCTTTAACATGAGGGTCCTGTGGAATCCAACCAAGAAGAAATTATCGACCAGAGAATTTGACGGTTTGCTAGTCGCCGAGGATCAAGTTGAGATCCACTATGGCCAGCAACTATCCGCTTTTGGGGATTTTGCAAGTTATTCTGAAAAGGAGATTGTTTTAACACATTTAAACGATCAGGAGTTGTGCAAAATTACATTGAATGGCAAGGATAAGATTTTTTCAGATCGTGTCACTTTATTGCCAGCTCAAAGAATGATTTTTTTTTCCAATCCAAGTGGCGAAATCATAAGAGAAGAAGAGACGATTTGTTTTTCAGCTAAATCAATGCATTGGAATGACTTAGAACAACTTCTTGTGCTAAATGAACAGGTTAAGATTGAAGGGAATGAACTAGGAGTAATAGAAGCTCAAGGTCCCGTAACGCTTTATCTTAAGGAGCAAGATGGAGCTCGCGAATTGGCTAAAATTGTATGTCAAAATGATGTTGAGCTTGCCATGAAGGATAAAAACAAAGACAAACACCACCTTTTGGCGTCTGAATCTTTAATCATTGATAAAGAAGCTGAAACGATTGAAGTTTACTCGAAACCTAATCAACCGGCTTATTTCAAAGATAAGCATGGGAGTATCATCGCTAACCATATGCGCTTATGTTATTCTTCAGAAGATAAGACACCACTACGCTTGATCGTTGATGGGGAAGTGCGTATTGTTAACAAGTTCTCTCTCAATGAAGACAACATTCTTCAGTATATCCTTGCGGACCTTGCGGAATATGAGTTTAGAGATCGAGAGTTGACTCTCTCTGGAGGGGATACTCGAGTCTTGTTATACGACAAGTTAAACAATCTTGAACTGAGTGCCCCTATTCTTAAGATTAAACGAGATAGGATAACGGATAAGGATTCTGTGAGTGGAATAGGCGATGTCCGTTTTGTGTTTATCGATCAAGAGTTAGAGAAAATTAAAAACCGTTTTCAATCCCAAGAGCACGAGACGAGGAATTTTTAACATGAAACCAAAAGTTTGCCTTGAAGTCCAAGAGCTAGAAAAGACCTACGGGGGTCGCAAAGTTGTCTCTGGATTATCCTTCCAGGTTCTCCAAGGTGAAATCGTTGGCCTTTTAGGTCCTAATGGTGCTGGGAAAACAACATCTTTTTACATGACCATTGGGTTGATTTGTCCTGATAAAGGCAAAGTCATCTTCAATGGAGCGGACGTATCAAAGATGCCCATGCACAAGCGCGCCCAGATGGGGATGGGGTATCTTGCCCAGGAGCCTTCGGTCTTTCGCGATCTGACTGTTGAAGAGAACTTACTTTGTATCTTAGAAAGCTTAAAGTTAACCAAAATTGAAAGAAAACAGCGACTTGGCATGCACTTGGAAGAGCTCAATTTGACACATCTGGCTAAAAAGAAAGCGGCCGCACTATCGGGTGGAGAACGTCGACGTTTAGAAATCACACGAGCACTCATTACCTCTCCCACCTTTCTGCTGTTAGATGAGCCATTTGCAAATATCGATCCTATCTCCGTTCAAGAGGTGAAGCATCTGATCACATTGCTTGCAAAAAAGAATATTAGCGTATTAATCACTGACCATAATGCAAGAGAGATCTTCTCTGTTGTTGATCGCAGCTATCTTGTATTTGAGGGGAAGGTGATTCGTTCAGGAACGGTCGATGCTCTTATCAACGATCAAGAGGTAAGAAGAACCTACCTAGGCGAAGATTTTAGGATGTAAAAAAACTGTCTATCAGTCATCTTTTTGATGAGGGCCATATGTATAGCTTATCTTTTAAGTGTTCTTGAGACGAAAAATTCATGTATCAGTCTCCAATTACTTATGATTTCTCCCAGCATTTCTTAAAACCTGAGTTCTTGGAAAGATCTCATCGCACCTTGAACTAGAAAAAGAAAAAGAAACACATCTTTTAGAGAAGGCCTTTAGTTAAACTAGATATTTTGCCAGCAAGATGTAGGAAGAACTTCTTATTGGCTGACGCTTTAAAACTGGCATTTGAAAGGTATTAAAGATTATCTCCAAAAGGGGGGTGGCGATATTCTATAATTGGTATTCTTTTTAGTGCAGCCAATGTCTCAGAATAATAGTAAAGAATTTTAAGAACGAAATTTGATGTTCGTATGGGGCATTGCTTTTCTTAAACTTAAGATATGGCTAGCTGTGATTCTATCGCACTGTTCTATTGTAAATGAGCTTAGAGATAATTTGGCTAAATGGGCTAGCCCTGGGTCAGTAATTTTTTCTAAAAATCCTAAAGTAAGCGACTTAAGCTTCAGTTCTTTTAAATGCTTTAGCCCATAGTCTGTAATTTGATCTAGTGAACTTAAGGTAAGAGCTTTAAGAGATGATAATTTTCTTAAGTGAGCCAAACCGTCATCAGTTATGTGTTGACATTTTACGAGGTTAAGTTTTTTAAGGGGTAATTTTCTTAAGTGAGCCAAACCGTCATTAGTTATGCGTTGACATTTTACGAGGTTAAGTTTTTTAAGGGGTAATTTTTTTAAATGTTCTAGCCCTTGGTCTGTAATTTGACCTAGGAGAGATAAAGAAAGAAATTCGAGGGGTAAATCTTTTAAATACTCTAGCCCTTGGTCTGTAATTTGATCTTGTAGAAGTACACGAAGAGATTTGAGGGGTAATTTTTTTAAATGGGCTAAACCTTCATCAGTTATAAGCCCGCAGCGTTCTATTTCGAGTTTTTTAAGGGGTAAACCTTTTAAATGCTCTAGCCCTCGGTCTGTGATTTGATCTTGAAAACTTAAAGTAAGAGCTTCAAGGGGCGATTTTCTTAAATGGGCTAAACCTTCATCAGTTATTTGATTGCAGTGTGCTATAGTGAGACTTTTAAGGGGTAAATCTTTTAAATACTCTAGCCCTCGGTCTGTAATTAACGGAGAGTGTATTATGTTAATCGACGTAATAGGCAAACCATGAAGATCTTTTATATCTTGGTCGCTAAAAGCTTTCCAATGATAGGTGCTATCTATTGCAAGATTTTTAAGTGACGGCAATTCCTTTAATAATTTTATTGTTTGCTTACCATAAAGCCCAATTTTTAAAGTATGTAAGTTAGCACATAATTTGAGCAAGGGTTGAAGTTCATTACCAGGGTCCTTTTGAACTTCCAACTTCTTAATTCGCGGTAACCATTGCGATAACATCTTCTTTTGTAATTGAGTGAAACCAACATTTTTTCTGTACGTTTGAAGTATCTCCTCTACGAGCGCTGATTTTACGGATTCCAAACCATATTGATCAGCTAGATCAAAAAGGTTACAGGGATCAATATTCTTCAAGTTGTGAAGGATCCACTTTTTGCAAGCTTTTTCAAGCTGTGAAAGTTGGTATTTGGCAGCTAGTTCTAGGTACTGCGTTAAATTATCTCCTGAAAGATCTAATTTTTTATCGAAAAGATAAAAACTCATCGCGCTGGGAAGCAGCTCGTTAAATAACTCATAGTCTTCCCTTTCTTGGAGGTGAATTTCGTTGGTTTGAGCTTCGCGCATTTCGCTAGAAAACATGCTTTCAAAGTAGGGGCTAATATGCCGAAGTAATGTTTTGTGAACAGGTAGGACGTTGTCTTCAAATATAATCTGGCAGTTATTCAGGAGTTCTAGGTGTTTATTAAGCTGTTCAGGATTGAGTGCCCTGATAAAATCTATATAGATTTCAGGGTTTTCCGTATCCAAAGCAATGCCAAGTAAAAAATTAAAGTCTTCAAATTGATGTTGCGAGAGATAGCCTAGGTATTTTTGCCAAGAAGACACTTGCTCCTTGATTCTTTCAAAAATTGCTACCTTATCACTGTTAGATGAACGAAGATCGTTGAAATGGTTTTGTATTTTTCTAGAACGGTGTAACTGGTCTAATGGAGAAAGATTCGAGATTGGGAGCACAGGCTTATCTTCGTCAATGTCAGAATCGTCACTAACTAATGGTGGTAAAGGCATGCTGTTGGGTGAAGAGGGCGTTTTAGCTTCTTCGGAGCCGGATAAGCTGCTTGTGTCTTCAGCATGAGTATCATTGTTGCTATCGGTTGAGGAGAGAGTTTTTCTGGAAATTGCGTGTGTTCTACTTACCGCATTCTCGGTATCTTGCTGTTGAAGGTTGATCTGAGTGGCTTTAAAATAATAGGTCAAGCCCCAAAAAGCTACTAAACCAGGGAAGAGAAGTAACGGCGCTAACGCGACTAAGCTTGTGATCGCAACTCCCTTTTGCCAAGTTGTTAATTTAACAGGCCCTTGTGAAAATGGATTGAATAAATGATGACAACAATCAACCTTCATAGCATTTCCCTTTTTTTGATCAAAAAATAGTATCATTTTATTTATTTACGATGAAGATTTTTTTTGTTAGATCTTTTTAAACTCTTTTTAAGTAATTCTTAATTGGTTAGAATAAATAAATTAAAATTGATAAAAAGAGTATTCAATGGCAAAGCCTACTGTAGTTGTTGGGATGTCTGGAGGGGTGGACTCTTCTGTATCAGCGTTACTGCTTAAACAGCAAGGGTATAACGTGATTGGTATGTTTATGAAAAATTGGGAAGAAGAAGACGATGGGGTTTGCCCAGCTGCTCTCGATTTTGAAGATGTCGTGAATGTTTGTGATAAGATTGGTATTCCCTACTATGCTGTCAATTTTGTCAAAGAATACCAACAGCAGGTGTTTGATCATTTTTTAAAGGAATGTTTATTAGGTAATACCCCTAATCCAGATATCCTATGTAACCGAGAAATCAAATTTCAAGTTTTTTTAGAAAAGGCTTTAGAATTAGGCGCCGATTTCTTAGCGACCGGACACTACTGCCAAAATCTTTTGCTTGATGGTCGGCAATGCTTGGTTAAAGGAAAAGATCCTCAGAAAGACCAAACCTACTTCTTGCATGCGATCAACGAAAAGGTTCTACAGAAGGTTCTTTTCCCCATCGGGCATTTAGAGAAAGCAGAAGTAAGACGCTTAGCCTTAGAGGCAGGACTTGTCACAGCAAATAAGAAAGATAGCACCGGCATTTGCTTTATCGGAAAGCGTAATTTTAAAGAGTTTTTAAGCAAACATCTTCAATACGAACCCGGGAATTTTGAGACACTAGATGGCAAGTTCATCGGCCGCCACTTAGGCATTCCTTTCTACACCATCGGTCAGCGTAAAGGATTAGCCATTGGGGGAGCAGGGGACGCCTGGTTTGTCGTTGGTAAGGATCTAGTTAGAAATGTTGTTTATGTGGAACAAGGGGCGCTACATCCAGCTCTTTTTGCTGATGAGTTGACAGCTAAAGATCTCACCTTTATTGGCGATGCCCCGACTCTATTCCCTTTTCCCTGTAAGACAAAAATTCGCTACCGGCAACTTGATCAACCAGCAGTCATTGAATCGATAGAGAATGGCAAGCTTCGTGTGCGCTTTCTTGTGCCGCAAAGGGCCATCACACCGGGGCAGTCGGTTGTTTTTTATAACGATGATGTCTGTTTAGGGGGTGCTGTCATTGAGTCGGTAGGTGCCACCTACCATGCTCGCAATAAGCAATTGCCCAAAGAGCTAGTCACTATAGATTGATATTATTGACAGGGGGATATTTCATTTGGATGGATAGGTAACTCTCGCAGATCCTCATCGTTAAAGAATTCGCTTTCAGATGCTACAAACTCAATCTTTTGAAGATTGGGAAATTTTTTTAATAAATCGATTGTTTCTTTCTCGTACACCTTAATTTTTAAGGTGCGTAAATGAGTACATAATCGTAGCAATGGTTCAAGGTTGTCATCAAGGTTATTCAAAACTTCTAGATGGCTAATTCTTGGTAGCCAACTCTCTAAGGTGATCTTTTGCAATTGAGACCAGCCTGCGTTCTCTTGATGCATCAGAATAATTTCTTGTACGAGTTGTGATTTGATCGACTCCAGCTGATACTGATCAGCGATTTCAAACAGATCAATTGCGTCGATGCCGATCTCCTTCAAATTTTCTAAAATCCATTTCGTATATTCTTCTCTTATCGAAGGAATATCATATTTAAGGGCTAATTCTAAATGAGTAGATAAGTTTTGTTTTGAAAGTTTGAGACGTGTGTCTACTAAGGTATTGTTTAATAGTTGATGCTTTTCCACAGATAAGTGGATAAGATCGAGGGTTTTTATGAAATCGGAAAGATCATCAATTTTGCCTTCTTCTAAGGTCACTCCAAACAAAACACTAAAGTCCTCAAAGTGAGATAGGGATAGATAGCGAAGATATTCTAGCCAGTTATGTGTTTGATTTTTAATTAGCCTTAAAAAAACGATCCGATTGCCAGCAGCAGAGGTGCGAAGGTTTTGAAAATAACTTTGCATGCGGCCGGAATCATGTAGAAACTCTAACTCTTCTTGAAGCTGCTCGGCTTCAGAAAGGTTGGAAAAGGGTAGCGGGAGGATTTCACTCCTACTTGATAAAAATATGCTTTTGGATTGAGAAGTCGTGTCGGGTACGAGATCTTTTATTGAAAAATCATTTTTTTGTTGGGAGGAGAGGGACGTTTTAGAAACAGAATTTGTTCGATTGGCCGTACTCTGCTTGTCTTGCTCATGAAGCTTTAGCTGGGAGGCCTTAAAATAATAAGTCAATCCCCAAAAGGCGATTAAACCGGGGAATAAGAGTAGCGGTGCTAACACAACTAGACTGGTTATCGCAACTCCTTTTTGCCATTTTTTTAACTTTACGGTCCCTTGAGAAAAGGGATTAAATAAATGATTAAAGCCTTCAACTTTCATGAATAATTTGATTTAAGTTTTCAAATTATTCTAACCTTTAATTATTTTTTATGTATATATTAATTTAATTTGTTTTTTGATGAGGGGCGAGAGCATGTGACCGCTCTCAACAGCCGATAGATGCAACAAGCCCATTAGGTAATGGGCTCCTCAAGAGATAGGATTTTTAAAGGTTTCTGACCGGCATCGGCAAAAAGCAGGTTCTCTTTTTCTAAGAGATCCTTTCCTGCAAAAACAACATCAGCTCCTTCGCCTAAATTGGGAATAATCTGTTTCTTTACCGCACTAATCACTTCCTCTTTAGTCATAGCTAAAATAGCATCTCTAAATTTTTGCCGAATTTGATAGGTTTTCCCTTCCTTCATCCAGCTATAGGCTACAATGGCTCTACTTCCTGGTGCCACAGGGGAATCTACACTTTGAATCATCTCAAATTTTGCTTCTTCAAGGTCATCTTCATCGAAATCCCCCTTTGCAACTGTTTCTACGGCCAGTTGATAAGCCTCAAAAGTTTTAAAGATATTAGGATCTCGATAAGAATAAAAGTAGAAGTTCCCTGAAAGAGAGTTACATACGGATCCTCCTCCGTAGGCGCCACCCTCTTCACGGATTTTCCTGTGCAGAACAAGGTTATCAAATAGATAGGAAGCGATACTAAGTGCCGCAGAATCAGGGTGGGTATAGGAGACGGTCGGAAACACTTTTCCGCTAAATGCCACTTGGGAAGCGATCATCCTCCCTTGCGATGAAACGGGAAGTAATGGATAGTCGCATTGCCATGGCGTACAGGAGCGTGGTTTTAATTTTGAAAGACCATAAAAATTTCTGCTGTATAAAGCGCTGAAGATTTTTTCATCCGAGCTTATAATAAGGTCGCAGGTTTCCCCGCAAAATAAGCTCTCTTTTAAAGAAGTTAGTTTGTTAAGGAGGAGCTCATGTTTTTCTTCAAACTGATTCACGAGCTCCTTAAGCTTCCAGTAATAGGGAAGTCCATACCACTCATCAGCTATTTTTGAGGGAAGATTCAGACCAGCTGATGAAAGGTTGATCGCATACCTTAAAGCTTGAGAGGTTAAGCCACTTTCGATACCGGAGACTTGTTTGATTAAAATGGTCTTGATGCGTTCCAAGTCCATGAAATTAGCTTGCTCCACCATCTCCTTCATCAGCAAGAATAAGTTCTCTGCTTTTCGATGAAGGGCTTTACCTCGAATGTGAAAAGAAGGGTGAAACTGCGTTGAATCTTGTGCTTGCAGATTCAAAGAAAGATACGTCGAGACTCCCCCAGTATGTGCTTGGATGTAATTCAGGTTTTCTTCAAAATTACGCTTGCCGGCTCCAATTTGTGGTAAAATAACAGAGAGTAACCGAATATAGAAAAGGTCTTCTTCAGGGATAGCCGGAAGATGGAAAGCCAGATCGGCATAAATAATCTCATTGGTAAAGCAATTGTGATGATAAATATTGAGATGGTCAATCACTTGATGATCTAAAGGAAATTGACGAGCTTTTTTGGGAATGTCTTTAAGGTCAATTTTAGGAAGAACATCCAGGTCTTCGTTTTCTTGTTCTTTTTGGAAGAATCTTAGCCTCTTTGCCTCTTCAATTAGGCGCTCTTTTTCTTCCACGGTTAAATGTTCCTTAAGTTCTTCTAAAACCTGCTTCTCCTCTTTAATTTCTTGTTGCTCTAGCTCCTTATCGGGATGGCTGACGATGCGTACAAAATGAGGATTCTCTAAAAAGTATTTTTGAATTAATTTTAAAAAGAAATCTTTATCGCAATTCACACGGTTACGTAACTCTTCAAAAAGGGAGTGAATCATCAAGCCATATTCCGGCTTGCCTCCATGCTGTTTAAAAAGGGCTGAGCGGAAAAAGAGAGAAAGGCCAAAAGGTGAATGGTCGCCGGTAATTTCGCTTCGATGAAACTCTACCTGGTGAATCGCATTCTCTATCAAATCAGTAGGGATACCTGCCTCAACAATTTCTCGAAGGGATGTAAAAATAAGATTTTCGATTTCATCCGCGTCTTCTTCTCGACACCCTCTAAGAATAAGTGTAAAGGGGACTTCGCTGATTTCATTGTCAATTGCAGAACTTGCTTGCTTGCAAAGACCTGATTGCATCAGCTTACGCTTGAGCAAAGAGGCATCTGTATCCATCAATATAATTTCTAAGATTCCTAAGGCAAGGCAGATGTCTTGTTCAACGAGGGGACACGTTAGCCAGCCGAAAGCAATATAGGTTTTTTCGTCGAGATCTTCATGAGGAGCTAGTGGGTAAGAGCTCAAAATGCGAACAGGTTCTTTGTAACGCGGTTGTGGGGGCAGGGCAGGTAAGGGAGTGGCCTTTTCAACATCTTTTAATGTTTGCTCTAAAAGGAAATCGAGATGGCCCTTCAATGGCAAATTGCCATAAAAAAAGAATAAGCAGCGGCTGGGGTTGTAATATTTTTTGTGAAAAGCAATCAACTCTTCGTAGGAAAGATAGGGGATTGCCTTGGGATCCCCACCCGAATTATAACCATAAGTAAGGTGAGGAAAAAGGTGGGCGGATAAAAGCTCATGAAGGCGAGAACTGGCCGAGTTCATGACACCTTTCATTTCATTGAAAACAATACCTCGATGAACAAGGGGTGTGGCAGCATCATCAAAGGCATCAAACTCTAATCGATGGCCTTCTTGTCGGAAACTAAGCTCATGCAATTTTGGATGAAAGACGGCGTCTAAGTAAACTTCTAACAAGTTATAAAAATCCTTGTCAATTTGAGAAGCAGCCGGATAGCAGGTAAAATCTGATCCTGTTAAAGCATTCATGAATGTATTTAAGCTTCGCCGGGACATAGAAAAGAAAGGATCCTTTACAGGAAATTTTTTGGAGCCGCAAAGCACGGTATGTTCCAGAATATGAGCAACGCCATTGGAGCTGTCTGGTAGGGTCTGAAAAGAAAGACAAAATAGGTTTTCAGCATCTTCATTTTCAATTTGCATGATTGAGGCGCCACTTTTCTCATGGACCAATTCGCGTAACATACACTGTAACTCAGGGATGGGCAAAACTTTCACAACCTTGTATCCGTTATATTCATATCCTATTTGGTTAAAAGGGGAAGCATCCATGCTTTTTGATCTCTCTTTTATCAATTCAAAGGGTTTTAGGAGTAATGATCTCTTGATTTAACAAAAAAGTAAATAAACGATATAATACTAACAAAAATTTCTAGAAGAAAGAAGATGAATACAATGCGCAAGCTTCCCGTACTTCCCAATATCGTCACAGCATTTGCTCTTACCTGTGGTTTGTTTGTGATTTTTAAAATGAACATGACCCCTGTAGGAGCTGTAGATATTCATGTTCTTACGGCTACAGCTGGTTTATTACTCCTTTCTGCTTTTGCAGATTTGATTGATGGCGCTTTAGCAAGAGCTTTAAAGGCTGAAAGTAGCTTTGGTGGGCTTTTTGATTCGCTGGCTGATGTCATCACATTCGGTGTCGGTCCTTCTATTATCGTTTTAAAGAGTTTATCTATTCCCCCCGGCACCGTTTTATCCTTTTTTTTGACAGCTGCCGCCATGATTTATACCGTTTGTGGGGTGCTCAGATTAGTACGTTTTAATGTTATCAATTTAAGGGATAAGGATAATCCAGAGCTCGTTCTAGCCGGCAAAAAAAACTTTACAGGGCTTCCGATACCAGCCGGTGCTGCTGCTGTTGTGTCTGCTAATCTTGTGCTTGTATCGGAAGAGATGCGATCTCTTTTAACGATGTCGGAAGAAACAAGAGCCTGGCTGCTGTTTTGCGTTCTGATCCTAATCGGTTATTTTATGATTAGCCGTTGGAAATTTCCTAGCCTAAAAACTCTGCGCATTCGCGTGGCTTCTTTTCAGCTTGTATTGATCACCGTGATTATCGCCGTGATGTTTTTTTACGGCATTCTCAATCATTTTCCTGTGATGTTTGCTGCCACCTCTTGGGGATATTTAATTGTGGCATGGGGGCTTTCTATTATTCGTATGGTGACAGGAAAAGATGTTGCTATCCTAGATGATTTTGAGCCAGATAATGAGGAAATGGATTGAAGGCCATCTTACCATGTGGCAAGATGGCTAATGGGTTAGCTTTGCCCATTTGTCATAATGAGATGGTTCCAATATGTCTGCATTTCAGGGCTGAGAAAATGCGTTAGTTTGTAAAAAGGCACAGGCCAGCTATCGTGACGCTCTGTATTCACAAAAGTAATTTTGCCATCCTTAGAAAATGGAAGGTTGGTTATAAATACAGAATCTTGTAAGCCAGCCCGATTAAGTAAAGTATAGAGCGCTTTCAATTGCTCCTTGGTGATGTGCTTCTTCCATTTTTTTTGGTTGGTTAAATCACTGACGAGCCTTATATCCTCTACGATCAGGATAAAGTGCTTCTTATGAGTTTCTGCTGTTGCATTAGGGGTATCAGGAAGAGGATAGAGCCATTTTTTGGGCACTTTAAAAAAGTGATGATAATCTAAGTCGTCGATAGCTTGTTGGGTGGTTAAGGCACCTGTTACTCTTTTGGTTAACTCATCAACATCAGAAATATCCGTTTGATTATCCAGATAGGCTTTTACAAGATAGCCTTTTAATTTATCATGCACAGCAACCACGATGTGATCGCCTTGCCGGAAATCTAAAGAGCTAAAACCGGCTTTTTCCAGCGCTTTGGCTGAAGCGGTTGCTCGATGCTTAGTAAAGATACCATCAAGTTTTTTCTTAAGGGGGTGATTAAAAGGGAGGAGATAAGGAAGCACATGCTCCCAAGTATCTTGATCTAAGCTTTGGCTTTTAACCCAAGCGCTTTGCATTGGAACATCCATCCAAAAATTAAAAGATTCTGCATTCGTCCAGGGTCCAATTTCATCTTGGTCAAACGTCCTGCAGCGAAAGTAGTAGTCTTGGCCTGTTATCATTTCTGCTCGAGCTTCCTCGGGCAAGTTCATCATATTTTCTTCCGTAACTCCTTCCATTGAGGGATGTATCCAGTCAAAATGTTCGGTATCTGAGATTTGCCAATGGATCGATTGACGATCCGGTTGAATGTAAAAAGTCGGGTTGTCTTCCTGTCTTACCATCACTTGTGGCGAAGAAGCAAATGTTGTTGTGAAAAGAGATAGCAGTAATAAAGTAAAAATGGGTAATTTCATAATAACTCCAGTTGAATGAAAAGTACGGACAAATCGTAATCGGAGGAGTGATAAAATGAAATTAATAAGTTTTTTTGAAATTAATCAATAGTGGCGCCACAAACCAACCAAGATGCCCTGAATGGATATTTCATCTTTTTCGAGAATGATTGGTTGATGCTGATCGTGGCTGCCTTCTAACCTTACATAAGAGCCTTCAGGATAGTAGCGTTTGATGATGGTGTCGTAGTTATTAATCGTTGCAAGCACTATTTCGCCATAATGTGCCTCTTGGCGGGCCTCCACAATCAAAAGATCGCCATCGGAAATTCTTTCTTCACTCAACGTTTCTCCTTTTGCCTTTAGTACATAAGTATTTTCAGGGTTTTGAACTAAGGAAGAAGGAAGGCTGACATTCTTGGTTTGAGGGAAAGTTTCAATAGGAAAACCTTGAGCGATCAATCCAATAAATGGAATGAGGCATTCTTGACTAGATTCTTGCTTAAATGTCGTTAGGGAGATGGCGGCATGTCGATCGTCTGAAAAAAATCCTTTTCGTTTTAAGATTTTGACAAAGTTATAGACAGTTCCTAGAGAAGAGAAGTTAAAATGATTTTGAATTTCACGGAAAGTGGGTGTGCGTCCTGTTTGCTGAAACGTATCGCAAACAAAGTCATACACTTGCTTTTGCGATTGTGTAAGCGTTTTCATTTGAATAAACGAGCCAATCTATAGTTAAAGAGGTGTACCACATGATCAAAGCAGAAAAGACGGTGTCGCTAAAAAAATGCCCGCCATGCGCAATACGCATTATACTCAAAGCGATTCCCAGTGACCATGCAAGGATAAATCCCAGCCACTTTATAGGATTGCTTTTATAGCGTTTACCTAGAAGAGCAAGAACAAAGAAGAAGAAGCCTGTTGTACAATGCCCACAAGGAAAAGAGCGAGAGGGCATAGGCTGTTTAAAAAAGTTTGGTTTGTAGAAAGGGCGAAAGTCCTGTGAGCCCCCGAATTCCTTCACCTGCTTAGGGCGCGGTCTTCCCCAATGATCTTTTAATACTAGATGGGTCATTAATCCTGCTCCCATTGAGAGCGTGAGAATTAGTGTTAGAGCAGGGTTTCGCCATTTTGCAAGCGATGTTCTTAAGTAGGAAAAAACAAGGATGAAAGAGGCTACTCCCACAGTGATTTGTGCAGGAATAGGACCGTATGAGTACAAAAAATCTAGAATGGGATGGGAGACGAAATGTTCAACAGGATCATTACCAATCGAGTAGAAGAAACGAGTGATGCTTAGATCCAAGTAAGAAAAAAACGGTGTTAATACTAAAACAACCATTAACGGAACGGTCCATTCAGGGTTTTTTTTTATTGCTGTATTCATGCGGCTCCAATTTTTCTAAGAGACATTTTAGCAGAAAAAGGTTTAATATAATCAAGTGTTATAGCTCTTAAAATCATGAATGGATCAATAAGATGACTGTGATTGAAATTGTATTGCTGGTGATTTCCCTTGTAGCCATAGCCTGCCTTTTATATTTTTGGAACCGGTGCAGTTTGCTTTTAGTGGAGAAACGCAACGATGAAAAATTGTATAGCGATCTTAATGCTCGATTTTTAAGGCAAGGATGTGAGCTGAGTGAGGTTACTGAGGAAAAAAATGTTTTGAAGCAGCGATTAGGTGAAAAAGAGGTGATTCTTTCACAAGAAAGAGAGGTTTTTACCGAGAAGATGGCTCTTTTACAGGACGCTCAGGCAAAACTTTCCGATGCTTTTAAAGCTCTTTCTTCTGACATCTTTAAAGGGCATGCTAATGCCTTTTTAGAGCTAGCAGCTGCTAAATTTGAAAAGCTTCAAGAATCGGCTAAAGGAGACTTTAACATCAAGCACAAGGCCTTTGATGACCTTGTAAAGCCTATTCAAGAAAAATTGGCTAAATTCGATCAAAAAATTGAAGCGATAGAAAAGGACCGCACGCAATCCTTTGCGACACTCAATGAGCAAATTCGTCATGTAGCTCTTACACAATCACAGCTTCAGAAAGAAACGGCCAATCTCGTGCAAGCTTTACGGACTCCTCATGTTCGAGGTCGCTGGGGAGAGATGCAGCTGAGAAGAGTCGTAGAGATGGCAGGGATGGTCGCTTACTGCGATTTCCTCGAGCAGACGACTCTTAGCGTGGATGCAAAGAAGCTTCGTCCCGATATGATTATCAAGCTACCAAATAACAGAAGTATCATTGTCGATTCGAAGACTCCTTTACAAGCCTACCTAGAAGCTTTAGATATTCAGGATGAGGAGCTAAAAAAACAGAAGCTTAAAGACCATGCTCGTCAAATACGCACTCATATTTCCCAACTATCGGCAAAGTCTTACTGGGATCAGCTACCCTCGGTTCCTGAGTTTGTTGTCTTATTTTTACCAGGAGAAACTTTTTTTAGCGCAGCACTTGAACAAGATCCTTCATTGATTGAGTGTGGTGTTGAGCAGAAAGTCATCCTAGCCACTCCGACCACCTTAATTGCCTTATTGCGAGCTGTTGCATATGGTTGGCGTCAAGAGTTAGTCGCAGAAAACGCAAAAATTGTTTCAGACCTAGGTGCAGAACTCTATAAGAGGATTGCAAAAATGGTTGAGCATTTTGAGGGGGTAAGAAGGAATCTTGATCAAACAGTGGAGTCATTCAATAAAACGGTAGGAACGTTAGAAAGCCGTGTGCTAGTAACAGCTCGTAAACTTAAGGAGCATACTCTAAGCCAAGATGCTGAATTAAAAACAGTTAACGTCGTTGAGAAAAGTCCGAGAGTGATGGTTTTAGAAGAATGCGAGACAAGAAACTAATCCTGTGTTATGGGTTAGGACTAATGAGGTCATTATGAAAAAACGTTTAAGTCATCTATCCATCTTTCAAACAAGCAAGGTCTTTGCTTTAGTTTATTTTACTCTAATGGCTTTATTTTTCTTCCCTTATGCGGTTTATTTTTTGTTTGTTAGGGATTGGGAAAGTGCGCTCTTTGCTTTCCTAGCACCCTTTTTTTATGGGGGTATAACATTAATGCTCTCTCTCCTTGTAGTTTGGATTTATAATCAAATAGCTTCGCTAACGGGAGGAATTGAGTTTGTGGTAACAGAAAAACCGACCATCGAAGAGGAGCATTAATTAGTACAATTTGAGGTTGGTAATAAACTCTTTTGAGATTCCTGCTTTCTCGCGATGTTCTGGGTGCAAGTAAAAGCCTCTTGCCCTTTTCGGCGTCAGTAGAGTTGTTTTCAGCACGTTTTCCCAAGCATCCCATTCAGATTCATCTTTCATTTTTAAGTTTTTCAGCCATTGCCAGCCAAAACGTACATGAGAAATTTCATCTCTTAGAATCGTTGCCATTAGCTCGGCTGAAGCTTGGTCTCCCACATTAGTAAAAGTTTTGCCATAAATAGGAGCGAAATCTAAATTGGCCATCTCAAATGTTAAACTCATCATGCTTACGTAATGAATTGGGGATGTGATATAGGGGGTATGTGTCCAAAAATGACGATAAAGAGGAAGATCACCAAAATGGACACCCATGGCGTGTAGCCGTGCTCTGTAAAGGTTAACATGTTCCTGTTCTTCCTGAAGTACATGAGCCACACCCTTGCGGAAGCTTTTAGGAGCGTCGGGAAAAGCCAGCAAAACATAAGCCATGATTTCTACGGCTAAAAGCTCATGGCCGGCAAAGCGATGAAGGCAAATCGCCCGCTTATCTTCTTGATGCAGATCCTGGAAAGGGGGCAGCTTTTCCTCTTTGCTTCTCTTATTAAACCTCATATGTTGAGGGCGACATGGTTCTTTAAAGAAAATAGGAGGTCCCGGCTCCTCATCTGTAAGGAGCTCGGGCTTGAAGAGTTTTTCGTCAAGATTGTCGGCCGATAGGATTCCGGTGGCCCACTCATGAATTTCCATGCTCTAGTTAGCTGATAAGACGAAGTAAGCAGGATAGGCAAAGTGATTATTGGGTCTTTCTACAACTTCTAAGGTAATCTCATTGCCAATTTTGTCATCTAAATCAACCATTGTGCTGTAAAGATAGGCAATAGGTTGGTTATGATCTTTACTGACAAGAACATAGTCTCCGGGTCTATTTTTGATCGTATGGTTATAGAGTTCTAACCTACCCTGCAAAGTTAGCGATCTCTTCTTCTGCTCTGCATAAAAATCCTCTACAGAACCCTTGCCATTTTGTCCAAGCCAAAACTCGTAAATAGACTCCTCCTTGGGCGCCCAGGCAATAGGGAACAGAGTTCCTTGTGATGAAGGCGCTGGTTGCAAGGTAGCTGTTGTTACAGGAGCCACAGTCGCAGTTTCTGGTTTTGCTACAACAAGGGGACTAATCGATGGCTTTTCAAATGCCTTTGCTTCTAAATAAGCAATTTTTTTATTGAGGTAGTCTTCCTGCAGCTGAGCCAATTGTTCTTTAGCCTGAGTAGCAAAAGCTGGAAACTCGTGGCCATTTTGGATAATGAAGTGGTAGTTTTTGGTAATAGCTTCTAAGTTAACCTCGGGGTAGTCTTTTCCCATCTCTAAAGTGCTTAATTGGATGGTTGAGTCAAGTAACTTGCTAAGCTCAGCTTCTTTTTTGAGTAATTTTGCCATTAGCGAAGCATCGCCAATTTTTTCGATATAGTCTTTAGCAACGTAAAATCGCGCAGATGCAGGCGGGGTGATTTCAAACCATTTATTGTGGGTGGAACATAGAGTAAGGCCATCAACACGATCTCCGGAGCTCAATTTAGCAATGATGGGCGATTCAAGGTCCGGGCCCAACCTTACATTCACGTTGGAACCTTCAATTTGATTGTCTAAAACGAATGTTCTAAACACGTAAGCTTTAATATCTGAGGGTGGTTGAACGGTGTAGAAATCATCAGACTCTCCCAGAACAACAAGCATATCACCTTTTTTCAGCTCTTTAATAATCTGTCCATCTAAATTTGGTTGGTTACGCAGCCTTACTTTATTGCTTATGACTTTACCGGTGAATGGGCTAAATGTGGAAACATTTTGCGAAGATTCAGCTGCGGCAAAAGACATTTGGCCTACGCAACAAAAAACAGAAGCACAAGCAAAAAATAACCCCTTACGCATAATTAACTCCTCGTTCTTAAGGGGTGAATTTTACGACTTCATCTTCATAGATGGCAAATAAAAAAAGCAGTAAATGCAAAGTTTTGTGCTTTTAGCTTTTTAAAACGACGTGAATATGTTCACAACCTGTTTTTCCGCATGTGCAGCCAATCGGTTTTCCGAGGAAAACATTGTATTTCTCTTCTGGACTTAGCTTATTAACCACCGTGAAAAGCTGATCACCGGATTGGATGACATCCCAGTCCTGAAACTGTAGGTCTTCATCCGTGACAATTTCCTCGCTCGGAGACACCGATTCAATCTCGGTAGATTGGTAGCCGAGGCCGATGCGAATCGACCTTGCTATTTGGCAATGGAAGCAGTTACAGTTCTCCTCAGGTGTTGGTAGAAGGTTGAGATCCTCAGGAGCTAACACTTTTGCTATGGCCGAAATTTTTTCTAAAATTTCAGGTGGCAGCTCGGGAGAGTTCGCTTGAGCCGGATTATGTTGCAATGCAGATCCAAAGCCGTCTGTTGCACCCATGCCAAAGCGAAGGAGGGGCAATTCATTGGATTGAGAGTTGCTAAAGAAAGGAGACGAATGGAATTTTTGTTCGACTTCATGATTTCTTTTTCGGTGTATTTCTCTTTCAAGGTAATAACCGTGAGCTTTAAAAATAGACTCCAGTTGATCTTTTGCCACATCGGGGATCTTAATCGTTTTGCCTGTTGTCAAGGTAACAATGAGCTCGTCATGCTCAAGATTTAAGGCAAGGACATGTTCCCAGCTAGTGGATAAAAAAGGAGGAAAGCTAAAATACTTATCATTAACAAACATAAAATACCTATTATATAAAGATGCTTTAACATCTACATTGATTTTATAAAATGCTCGCGTCTTTTGTCAATGAATTTAGCACTCGAGGCGTTTGTTCGCTAATTTTGTGATCTAACTCATTGGATCATGAGAAATTCATCAAAACATGCTGCTAAAAAATAATCTTTTTTCTATATCTGACTTAAGATTAGAGTGCCCTAGGACGGATATAAACAGATGGTCAAAAGTTTATATCTTTAATCGAGTTTTAAAGAAGGAAGCAGATGAAAGAAAAAACATTTGTGATTGATACCAACGTTCTTTTATATGACCCAGAATCTATTATCAAGTTTCCTAGAAGTGAAGTCATTATCCCTGTAACAGTTCTTGAAGAATTGGACAAAATGAAACGTTTACCTAATGAACTGGGCAAAAATTCCAGAGCTGTCTTTAGAAAACTTGATTCTCTACATACTCTTGGAGAAGGTAACCTGCACCAGGGGGTTAAGCTTCCTAATGGATCAACGATTCGAATTCAGCTTGAAATGAAAGAAGAGATGCCTAATTTTTTTACTCTAACCGTGAATGATAATAGGATTATCTTGACGGCTTATCTTCTTCAGAAAGAGGGGCGCCATGTAATATTTGTGTCTAAGGACTTCGCTGCTCGCATTAAAGCAGAAGCAGTGGGTATCGAGGCTGAGGACTACGAAAACTTGAAATTTTCCTATGAATCGATCTATCGAGGGATCAGCAAGGTTGAGCTTAGCAAGCATGAAATCGATCTTTTCTACAAAGATGGACTGCTGGAAAGAACAGATCTTAATTCTTTCCCCAATGAATACTTTATAATGACATCCCCTGAGCATTCATCTGCTGTGGGAAAGTATGATCCGTTGAGAAACCATATCGAACCCCTTCTTAAGGTGGGTAACATTTGGGGAATAAAGCCTAAAAATGTTGAACAACGCTGTGCCATTGATGTTTTATTGAGAGACGATATCAAATTAGTTACGCTTATTGGTCAGGCGGGGACAGGAAAGACTCTTTTAGCATTGGCATGCGGCTTGAAAAAAGTTTTCGATGAAAACCTTTATACAAAAATTTTAGTGAGTAGACCTGTAATCCCTTTAGGCAGGGACATTGGATATTTGCCAGGGACCAAGGAAGAAAAGCTGTTTAATTGGATGCAGCCTATCTATGACAACTTAGAATTTTTATGCGATTCTTCCGGTCACGAAGCCAATGAGACGCTTCGCTGGGTCATGGAAAGCAAAAAAATAGAGATGGAGGCCGTGACATATATTCGCGGACGATCGCTTCCTAAAATGTTTATCATTATAGATGAAGCTCAGAATTTGACTCCTCATGAGGTTAAAACGATTATTTCGCGAGCTGGCGAGGGGACGAAGGTGATTTTGACGGGGGATCCGACACAGATTGATAACCCGTACCTTGATAAAGATTCGAATGGGTTAACCTACACGGTAGGAAGGTTTAGCGAGCATAAAATTTATGGTAATGTTTTTCTAGAAAAAACAGAGCGATCGGAGTTAGCGGCTTTAGCGGCTGAAATTCTTTAGAAAGGAAGGCTTCCTCCTAGTTGCTATCGGGATGAAGCCAACCTTTTTTTAATAATGGAACAGCAACATCTAAAAAAGATGGCAGAGTTGTACAAGTGGTTTTAAGCATCGTTTGCCGTAAATTGACAAGATGGGAATTGTTTTTGAACAGGAAGCCCATCAGCTGCTTCATTTTATTAATCCTTGTTCTCGTGGGCATTTCAATGGGCATCTCGCTGATATAACGGTTTAAAAATGCCTCTAATTGTTGCCAAGATGGTTCAAAAATGCTTTTGGCGTAATGAGAGCGTATATCATGAAAGACAAAAGGATTAATCACGCTTCCACGACCAATCATTAAAGCATCACAACCTGTCTCCTGGACCATCTTGACCGCATCATAAGCATTTAAAATATCTCCATTACCCACGACGGGGATAGTTAGTAGTTTTTTAGCTTCCGCGATCAATTTCCAGTTGGCTGGTGGTCCGTAACCTTCTACTTTTGTGCGTGGGTGTAAAGTAAGATAGCTAATGCCACTTTCTTGAGCTGCAAGAATGTTTTCTTTGAATAAGCTCGTATCTTCATATCCTGAGCGCATTTTAATCGTGACAGGGATCTGCACAGCTTTGACAACCTCTTTGGCTACCTCGTATAAAAAATGAGGCGTCTTTAAAAGGCTAGAGCCCGCACCACGTCCTGTCACAGTATTGGAAGGACAACCACAGTTGATATCGATACGAGGGGCTCCTCGGGACTCAAGCGCTAAAGCCATTTCCGCCATTAAGTGAGGATCCGATCCCATTATCTGAGCGGCTAGAGGTATAGGGTAAGTTTCTCTAGCCTCATATTCTTTGGCTAGACTTTTGATATGAGCGTTGGAGGGTACCCTTAAAAAATCGGTGACAGCTTCATCAAAACCGCCTATAAACGCCATGGCTTTGCGGAAGGTGCGATCGCCAACCCCTTCCATGGGAGCAAGGATTAAGTAAGGACATCCATTAATGTCTTTGGGCAATAGCATAGGAATAGATTCACATAAATTCCCAAAAATTATACGGTAAAATTTCTTAAAAATCATGTTTTTTAACTCATCACTTTGTAGGTTGGTCATGTCTTTAGATGCTCACGATTATCTCAGCAGCAAAAGATCCATTTTTGATATTCCAAAAGAAGAACCGGTCACTAATGAATCAGTCTTGGTGGAGGTATTGAGGTGCAAACGAGAAAAAGCTCAAAAAACGGGATCTTTAGAAGACCTTGAGAGCGCTTTTGAGTATTTAAAAAAAATTGTGGATGGAGGAGATCTTGGTTTTTCTTACAAAGTTTATGAACAACTGTACTATATTTTTGAAGATTATGCGGTTAAGTTATATCAAAGAGATGATTGTAAAAGAAGTGCAAGGCTTTTAGGGTTTTCTCTTTTACTTCAATTAGATTACCTTAGTCAAAATGCCGCAAAGGATGATTGGAAAAACTACTCGAGTATAGAAGAAATTATAAGCTCGCTTGCCGATGATTTTTTCATAGATACTATTAGCAAGAACATCGTTTTTAAAGATGAGTTGCTAGAGCTAGCTAAAGATCAGAGGATATATAATGCCTTTGGAAGTGTGTTAGTTAGCTTAAAAGCTGTCTATATGGAAATCGATCCTCATAGAAAATTACCTTTTGAGATCACGTGGAATAAGCACACGGAAGGATACCATTTTAAAGAAAGAATACTAGCGGATGAAATGGATCTTGAAATGAGTCATGATAGCTATGATCAAAAAGAGGAAACGTCTATCCAAGCAGAAACTTAATTAAACTGAATGAAATCGAAATAACATCTATTTGAAGAGGGTGGATATGACTATTGACAGCCTAACAGGCTTTTTTAGCAGGGAGCGTAAAAAACCTAAATCTGTAGTCACTGATGAGTTGGTTGTTGTAGAAACATCCAAATGCAAACGCGGACGCGCTGCTAGAATCGAGTGGTTGGAAGGTAAAAAGGAGGTGTTCGAGGAAGCTTTTCGATCTTTAGCAGCTTACAAGCAGGCAGTTGGCAAACGGAAGGTCACGCTCAGCCTCAAATTTCATGAGGAATTATTTAACCTATTAATAAGTTATGCGAGGGCTTTAATTAATAAAGAGGATCCTGGAGGAAGAGATGACCAAAAAGTGGATGAAAGAGGTGTTGATAGAAAGGATTGTGAAAAAGGCGCTAGGTTGTTAGGTTTGGCTCTTCTTGGCCAATTAAGCCTCCTTAACCGACAAACATCCAATGTAAGATGGGAGGACTATGCAAGCATTGAAAAAATGATAGAAGCACATTTCCATGATAGCTCTTATGACTCCATTAAGGACCTTGTAGTGACATACGAACTGCTAAAACAGGCGGACACCCTAGGACTATACAAGACATTTGGATGGAACTTAGTTGAACTAAAAAAAGTTTCCGGGCAAATTCCTAACCATCAGGCGTTCCAGTTTGCTGGTATTGAATGGAATAGCAGAATGAAAAGGTTTCACTTAACGATCAGCGAGCTGAGGGTTGAGAATCTCACTGTAAATCATTGGTCGTCCGACAGTGATGAGGAAGATGAGAGCGACTAAAAATCACGCATTTAAAAGAACTTAATCAACAAGTGGTACCTTCCTCAAAAAGCAGGTAGCCATGACACTGGTATTCGTTTTACTCATGAGGGTACTACAAAAACCACTTCTAGAGGTGATCTGGCATTTGAGGGGGACCGTGGGTCCCCTGTGATTTAATTAAGGATCGTTTGCAATGGAGTAAATTCAGAGCTTAAAACCAGTGCAGCTGTTGGCACTTCTTGCGTGAACTCCGTGATCGATTTAAGGTAACTCACATACTCGATTGACGATGTTTCTTGACTCGGTGGTGCTAAACTTAAGAAAATTAATCCAGCATCCTTAGAAAACGTGGGCACGTACTTGAGATATTCATCACTAGGCGAGGGAGTAACTAAAACTTCAATCTCAAAAGGTAGCCGTTTAGTCTTACTTAGAAGTTGAAACTCTTCAAAGGCTGCTTGCCTTGCAATTTCGTTTTTAACAAGTGCTTTTAAGCAAATTCTTGCTTTTTTCCACTGAGGGTTTCTAGTCAACATGTAAGCTAAGACAAGCATAAATTCCCCGTTCCCCTTGTGGGATGGATGCCACCAAATGTGGATATCGCCTGCGTCTAGCTTAGAATCCAATGTTTCGTTCTCGCTATTTAAAATGACCATATTACAGTGTCTTTGATGGGCTTTAAAGATGACAGAAGCTAGGTTTTCAAGATCATCAATATTGTGACTGCCACATACGATCGTATTGGGAGTTAAGGGCCCAAGCCCATAATTTTCAATCATGCGATGCATGTTGACATAAACCTTTTTAGCATAATCCACTTGCACGAGCGCTTGGATGTCTTGATCCCTTAGATTTCTAAGAAGTTCATCCTTAATGCCGTTTCTCTCCTCTTCACTTTCTAATGGGTGAGTAACAAAGGAGGCCATGGTAATGAATCCTTTGCCTTGTGTAATTGCTTGAGAAAAATGCAAAAGTGCTCCCTCATGACTGCGGGCAAACACTAAAAAGTTAGGACGCCATGATTTAGAGATGGACTCGCTCAGTGACAGACGATAGATGGCAAATTGAGAGATAAACAAAAGGATTCCTTCCCGAATATCATCCCATGAGTTACGCAGTTGCCTTCTTGTCGCTAGAATATAAATACATGTGACGATAGTAACGGCAGTGATCGCATAGCCAGGGTCAATCATCATCATGACAATCAAGCAAAGGCCTGCCCCGAAAATAGAAATACTCCAGTGAAAACGAAAGCGGGGGCGCCAGCTAGGATTATCCATAAGAGTTTCTAGTCCAGCAGAAAAATTTAGAACCGCGTAGCAGATGAGGCAAATCATGGTCAATAAAGGAGCGATGAGGTTAACGCTACCGAAATAGACTCCGCAAAGAGAAATTAAGCAGGTGGTGAGTGTAGCGATTCTTGGTTCTTGTGATGGCCCGAAATTTTTTCCGAAAAATTTCGGAACAACTCCATCTTCTGCTAGAGCTTGTAATGTACGCGGTGCTCCAAGGAGTCCACCTAGAGCGCTAGAAATCGTAGCTCCCCAGATACCTAAGATAATCAATGCAGGAACTTTAGAAATCGCCTGAATAATGAAAGGATGGCCTACAAGGAATTCAAAAGGAACATTCTGTGAAAGGAAAAAGGCGATGAGCATGTAGATAATATAGGCTACAAGAAGGGCTCCAATCGTTCCTAGCGGCAAAGAACGTCCAGGATTATGCAAATCTCCAGACAGTGAAACACTTGATTCAATCCCTGTCATAGCAGGAAAAAAGATGGCAAATACCGTCCAAAAACCGACAGGTTGGTAATTATCGGGTAGAATGGGAACCTCATTAGGAAGAAGTTCTTTCCCTCCCATGAAAAAAGAGATGAGGGAACCCACAATCATAATGAATATAGCAAGTTGAACTTTCAACGCTCCACTTAGTGAAAAATAAGCCAGCAGGGTTAGTGCAAAAAGGGTTCCAATGCCGATGGTGGTGATTGGCCAGTGGGGAACTAAATCATGAAGGGATTCGGCAAAACCGATGACGCAAAAGGCTATCGATAAGCATTGTTTTAAATAAAGGGGAATGCCCACTGCTGAGCCGACTTCAATGCCTAAGGATCGAGAAAGAAGATAGTAAACACCCCCTTTACCCACTTCAATGTTAGTAGAAATGCTCGCCATAGAAAGTGTGGTGACAAAAGCAATGAACGAGGCCAGGGTAATGATTAAGCATGCGGTTGATAAACCTTGGCCTACAATCCACCCCATTCTCAAAAAAATAATAACACCAAACACCATCAAAACACTTGGAACAAATACCCCCATAAAAGTGCCAAGGCCTTGCTTTTTTTCTTCGCGTGAGGGGGGCATGTTTTCTGGCCAGGCTTCTGTAATTTGATCTGCAATCGTATTCATATGCCTCTTGAGTTGGTTTACTGAAAGGCTGGGAGGAAAGATTTAAAGCTTTTCTTTACAATTTGGTTGGCTAAAAGCTCTAAGTTTTTCTACACAGCTATAAACCGCTCATTATAAGGGAATAGTCCTTTAAATGATATCGTTCTTTTGTCCAGCAATTTTTTAAAAGCAGCTGATTTTGCAAAAAGGACTTTAAAGATAAAAGATTTTTTACCTTTGTAGAGTTTTAATAAAAAGATTAAAATATTTCAAATTTGTTAAATCAAGGTGTCGCTTTGAGTTCGAAGATAAGGTGTGTGCGTAAAATTCATTTTTGTGCGGGTCATCGTGTGATGAGCCACGAGGGGAAATGTGCCACGGTTCACGGACATAATTACTATGCTCATCTTTTTGCTGAAGCACCCCAACTAGATGCATTGGGAAGAGTAATTGATTTTTCAGTGCTAAAAGCCCTTGTGGGCGGGTGGATTGATCAACACTGGGACCACAACTTCCTAGTCTGTGACAAGGATGTTAAGGTCGTTGAAATGTTGCACAATATTCCTCGTAAAAAAGACCCTTTTATCTGTTCTTTTAATCCTACGGCAGAAAATATTGCGGACCATCTCCTGCGCCAAGTTTGCCCTCTTTGTCTCGAGGGATCAGGCATCGTGGTGACTAAAGTTATTTTGTACGAAACGGACAATTGCTACGCAGAAGCTGTTCTTTGAAGTGGGAAAACACGGTACTTATGGGCAATCAGTTCCGGTTGGTAGGAGAGTTTAGACTTACGAAGACCCTCTTCGCCTAAGTCCTGCTCCCAATTTAAATATCTAACCTCTTCGTATGTGAACTTGTTGGCCAGCTCTTTAAAAAGAAAGGGATAAATCCCCTTATACTTGATAAGACCTTTAGCAAAATGAATGTCAAATAAAGTAGAGTGTAGAACCTCTCCTAAAATAAAAGCGGCAGGTTGCTTATCAATATAGACCATATAACCTTGTAAACCTAACTGATCGGCTAGTAGCAGTCCTTCTTGGCAAGGAACGAAGTCGGATGTGTATCCTTGAAATGTTTCTTGCCACGAAATGAGAACGGTTAACGCATCTTCTAATCGATCACGGCTGTAGGGTAGAATCTCTGCTCTATAAGCCGAAGAAAATTGCTTCACTAGGTTTCTCTTAGCACTTAGCTTTCTCCCTGAGTAATGAGCAATTTTTTCTGTTTTAAACAGGTAATCGGAATCGCTTCTTTCAAAGGTAATATAAAATCTTTCTTTTGCCAAAGAAGCAATCCAACGCTCGGGAATAGGATAGAAGTAGCCTGCCCACTCTTGCATGGCTAATAAATAATCATAGGGAATTAGGGAAAAATCTTCTGTCGGCATTAGGTAAGTGGACCCATCACGAGCGCGGCCTCTTAACCAAAGCATGCGATCGTCGTCTAAAACTTCAAAATTGTACTGAAATCTAAAAAGATAACGGCTGGCAAAGCTATATTCCGAAAGTTCTAAGGCCATTGCCTGAAACTTTGGTTTTAAGATCGATTGGTGATCCAAAGAGAGGGGTTCAATTTTCATAGAGGAGGCAGCTATCTGATTAAAAATAACTAATAGCAAAAAGAGGAAATTAAGAGAAAAAAAAGGCAAGATCCGTTTAAGATCTTGCCTTTTTGCCTTAGAAAAAGGAATAAACAGAGTAGACAACCCCAGGCGTTGTAGTCCCTGATAAGTGGAGGTTTTAAGTTTAGTCCATTCGCAATAAAGACAAGAGCAAGAGCAATTTGATCACCGGCATTTAGGTTGACATCTCCTGACATGACAATTTCACCGTTTCCTAAGAGAATGCGTAAAATTAGAATTAATACTACGTTAACATTAAGAATGGGGAAATGTCCTGTGATTAAATTTGTTGCTGGAGCAATCCTCCTAACAACAAATCCAGGGTTAACGCCTTCTCCTCATGAATGGGAAATAGCTTCTGTAGTCTGTAGTACCTTTGTAGTAGGGGTCTCTGATAGGACCTGTCCCACTTAAGGTGTCGCTCCAGTTGATTCAGGAGGGTCTTAGCGAATTTCACACAACAGCAGCTTACTTGTTGATAGACTCACTCGGCCAGATCAGTTTGTTTGGAATAAACTTCATCTTTAATAAGTACAACAGATTGATCATCTCCTAGTTCATATTGAAGCAAACGAAGTGGTTGTCCACCATGGAAACGCATACTTGTTTTAAGTTTTGTGTTCCTGGTTTAAACTGATACTCCTCTTCATAGCCATCAGAAGTTGGTTGCGACTAAGAGATCAGGGTCATTAGTGGATAGGTGTTTAAAATTCTTGGTTGGCAAGGCTGCTTGCTCAGAGGATTGAGCAAGTTTCGTTCTGAAGAGATGGAGAGCGTCTCACCTTTAAAAACCTCTCTTACTCACGCGTTTTTTAATTGCTTAGGATAAAAGATGATCAAATAGAGATTCTATTATTCAGGTGGTGGATGATCAAATCTCTATACAGATTTAGAGGAAGCGCTGAAAATTCAGTATGGGCCTTTTCATGCAGGTCCCACAACCGCATTTTTTCATTGAATAAAGGATCGATTTCGAAGAGGGTAGCCTCTTCTAATGTCATTGGGTTAACTTGAAGAGCTTGATAATAGGGTTCTTTCAGTTTTAGATACCTTGCTGCTTGAAGATGTCCTAATACGAGCTGACAAATATGCTCAGAAATACAGTAGCTTCTGAGAATTTCTGCGCTAAGTAGGCAATCGTCAAGAGCACAAGAGGATTCAGGCTTTTTTTGTTGAACATGGCCAATCGAATGAAAGAGTGCGGCCAAAGCCATTTTCTCGTTGCCGCCTTCTTTTAAGGCAATTGAGGCGCATTGCAGAGAATGATGCAAACGATCTTTTGGAACGTTTTCTAACAATGAAAATAGCTTTTCACATAGTTGTCTGTGGTAATGATTACTTTGAATGCGGCTATTTTCATATTCTTCGGCAGCAATTGAGATAAAAAAATGGAAAAAACACAAAAAAAAAGAGCATTGGGTTCATCTTAGTTTTGCGAAAGAGCGGCTCGAATATAGGGTACTGCTCGTCTAATAATTTCCGATTCATCAGCATCTACTCTTTTAAACTTTCTACCTTGTTCTTCCATAAGGCTAATGAGTTGTTCGGGAGATAGCCATTCAATCGTGCTAATGGCTTCCGGGTCATTTGGATCACGTGTAGAAACATCCCAATTTTGCAGTTGGCAGAGAACATAGAGGGTTGTTTTTTCAAATGAAGAGCCGAGGTTGTTGAGTGTGCCTGTAAGTGCACCTAAAAAGACGATTGGTTGACCGGTGGCTCCGAACTCTTCTTGCAGACCTCTAGCTAACGTGCTCAAAATCTCCTCACCATTTTCCATGCTCTCACGCATTAAAATATAGATATCTCTATGCCCCAGGATATTTTTAAAACGGTGGCAGGCAATATGGCCTTTGTCATTGAAAAGAACTGCTCCAATGGACAAGTGGTATGGTTGGTTAGCTGAAGCTTGAAAAAAAGAGGAGGCTTCTAAGCTATAGTTAAAAAAGCTAAAAAAAAGAAAAAACGAGAAGATGTATTGCCTCATATGATACCTGTCCATTTTTAATACGCAAAAGAATAATAAAAAGTGGCTTTTTAAGGTAGCCTTCTTTGGAATTATTCAATGGCGATCATAATTTCATTTCTTCGTAAAAAGGGTAATGTCCAAGGGGGATTATAATAGGCAAAAAGCAGTTGGTTTTTTGTCCGAATGCCATTTTCCTTGATGAACTTTCTGAGTTGTTCCAGTTGAGGGAGAACATGATTGTCTCCGGTTTTTCCTGAATAGCGAATAACCACGTAGTTAGATTCAGGGATATTAACGAGCTTAATGTTGTGATGGTTGGGCTGCGGTGCATGATCAAATGCATATTCAGAAGGTAGGATAAAGTGGATTTTCCAGCTGGAGTGTTTAAGAAGCGAAGAGAAAGAATCGTGAATATTAAAAGGAGCCGTTGGTTGCTCAGTGACCGGAGCTGTCATACTAATCTTATGATTCAGCGAATTGGCACCAAAGATGTAATGAGTAAGTTGCTTAAAGCCGCTTTTTAAAGCCGTCTTTCTATCCCCTTTCGCGGTTACTTCTGCAGCTACAAGCTGCCCATAATGCCTGATTTCCAAGGGGCCCTCCTGCCGAAGCGTTTCATACTTAGGCTCAAGGTAATTAGCGAATAAAGATGAGGAGAGGCAACAGCTGGCAATAAAACTCATCTTAAACTTTGCAAACAAATTCATAAAAGCTCTTTTGTTATCAATATTTATATCTTATACGAACCGACTCAAGAGGTAAAATAGTAAAGAGAGGGAATGCGAGGGCTGTTAGAAACAAAATATCTTGCTTTCATAAATTCCTTAATGAAACAATTTCTCTTTTGGAGTTTTTACTGCTTCGTTTATTTAAAATCAATCTATTCGAGCGACCATCTTGACGACAAAGCGTAAATTATTTTATGTAAATATACTTATTTTAAGCTTGAAAGTCTTTTTCCCAATGAATCTTTTAGCTCAACATTGGTTAATTGTAGCAAATGGCTATCCTGTGCAAAAAGAAGAGTTGGCTGCATACACAACTGGTAGGAAAATTTTGGCTTTGAATGGCGCTGCCAACCATTTTCAGCATTTCAATCTTTACCCTCACTATATACTTGGTGACTTTGATTCTATTGAAGATCCTCAATATTGGGGGATAAGAGATGACGAGCAAAATGCCTTTGACGGCAACTTCGGCGTGACCATCATCCCTGCTAAGGATCAAGATCTAACGGATTTAGAAAAGGGTATCCGTTTTTGCGATCAACAAAGAGCAAATTCCATTTTATTAGTCCAGGTGACAGGAGGTAGAATGGATCATACCTTGGGCAATTTGAGGCTATTAAAAAAATATAGCTCTCTAGAAAGACCTCTTGTTGCCCATACGGATCGAGAGCAGATCTTCTTTCTTAGGGATAGCACCATTTTCATTGAGGGGGGAGAGGGGGAGTATTGCGCTATTTTGGGCTTCCCTAAGGCAACGATTACAACGAGTGGATTACTATACGATAGTAGCAACTATCTCGTTGAGCTTGGTGTTCAAGATAGTATATGTAATCAAATTTCTGAGCCAAAATCTCTCATAGCCATTGGGGGAGAGGCTTTAATCATCCTTCCCAAACAATCGACTTGGCGAATCAGCCGTTGATCATCATAGGTAGATGAGTCGTTGTCTCGGTTGATCTAAAGAAGTTTGAAAGAGCTGGGAATTAATCATTGGTTGATGGCGGGTCAATAGCCATCTTTAAAATTTTTTTGCTTTCTGCACGGTCACCTTTTTGAACCATTATTTCAAAGCCTCTTGGTCTGACCGCGCTTTAACAAGATTGGCTTGAAAATAGGTTTGGCAGAGGGATATAAGTTCGCTCACATTAAACGCCCTTTTTACTGTTCAGGAATAACCTAAATGATAAAATAGAGCAAAAATGAGTGTAGCGAAATTTATTATGGAGAATAAAGGAAAGATGCCGGGGATTTTGCAAAGTTTAAATCAAATTTTTCTCATACCCTTAGCGCTATCTATTCAGAAGATAATCGTGGAGCCAGAGAGCCAAGAGTATAATGCGATGCGTTTTGAGCTTGAAAGCCAGAAAGTGATGTATAGGGAAGGAAAGACCACACCCAAAAAAACCGGTCAGTTTGTTACTTTTTGGAAACGAACACATTTAGGACCTATTGCACCTTATGATATTGAGGATGCTTTTGATCGACTAATGATAGGGGTAAAAAATAACGAACAAGGGGGAGTTTATATTTTCTCAAAACCTGTTCTTTTAGAAAAAGGGGTGCTATCCAAAGGTGCTAAAGGGGGCAAGCGAGCCATGCGTATTTACTCACCATGGGATCGAGCGGAAAATACGCAGGCCGAAAAAACACAGGCATGGCAATTGCCTTACTTTTGTGAGCTCCATTCTTCTGAAATACACAAATTTAGGCGATTGCTATTCGCTTAAGTTGCTTATGTGGCCCTGCAGTACTCGTGATGGCCTGCAATGTTACATAATTTTGCGACGAGTTGGTTCTTTTCCTTTCTTTTCACAAGCGCAAAAGCAGGTATCAAGGTACGGCTCGCAAGGCCATTAACTTTGCTCAAGATTGGATCCAATCCTTCAATATCCGCTCCAATCATTAAATCATGCTTATAATATTGGGCATTAAAAACATAGTCATCTGTACTTCCAAAAAAATCTCCATCAACCGTGATGTTGGAGGGCAGGCATAAAGAAATTTCGGATAAGAACTGTTCGAAATCTCCTCGGTGGCCTAGCAGTTGAGTCCAGGAAAAGGATGGGTTTTGGGATAAATGAGCAACTTGATGGCTTTCTTGAATACTTGACGCATACTCTGTATCAATGAGTGAGACGTGAATGTTGCCAGCATAACCCTTCTTTTTTAACGTATCAATGAGCCGAATTAAGAGACAAAGCTCACCGTGTAGCTTGCCTGTAGCCAACATTGCAATGCGAATATCGAAATTTTTAAATTGCTTTCGCTCGTTAATTAAACGAGTCACTTGATCAATGACCATATCTTCGTAGTTTTTTCTACGTTCAGGGTGGTATTTTCTACTAAGGATAGGGCAGCGGCATTCTGTTAAGTTTTTTCGCACGTTTCCGCAATGCCCAACATTATTCCCTACAGCACAGCCATGAGGGTTTTCCTTAAGTAAAGTATGAGCATTACCTGTAATGATTCTTTGATAAACAGTTGTCATTGTTTCATCAATGGTATCTACTTGCCTTGAACAGTGAAAATAAATACTGAAAGGTTGTTCGTTAAGCGAATTACCCTTAATCCAATACAATGATCTAGAAGCGGCATAAATAACGCTAACATTTTCTTGCTTTAGCCCTCGGATACCTGTTACATAATCAAGGCCGGATGCAAGGCAGATTGGTGAACTCATCATATTCCTCCTATTAAAACTAACGTTAGCTAGCTTATATTTCATTGCTGTAAAAATTACATTCTTTTTTTGAAAAACACTTTCCCTTAGCAATGTACAGCTACAAAATACGTTAGAGAAGAGCAGGGCATCCAGTCAGGATCATGTTTCTTAGCACCAAGGTAGCTAAACTTTTCTTATAGCACTTCATGATGTAGGGGGGCTTCGTGTTATAGGCAGTAGATGGCTTTCTCAAAGTCGCTTTAAGCAAAGTGTGGGTGGCAACTTAAGTGTTTAAATCTGATTAATATCCAATAGGGAAAGATGGTGTTTTTATATCAGTTTGAAGCCTAGTAGAAAACCTTGATGCGATTAAAACAGCAAAGTTTTCTAATTTATACTTTAGAGCAAAGCTTATGGTCTATATTTTGCTAACAACTCATTAAGCTATGGGTCATTAATCTCTTCCGCTAGATCAAAGATGGTTGTGCCACCTTTTGTTCTATGTTGAATGTTGACGCCTCTTGCTAAACGGAGTTGTTGCTTTGCAGGATTGTCCAATGCTCCGAATAACGGCCTGCTCCTGTTATTATTCTGTTCTTCTAGGTCAAGCCCATGACTGGGTGCCTTACTTAGCACATCAAGAGAAATTTCTTCATCACTTGCTGCTTCGTGGAGCAGGGGTTGTCCGTTTGCATCTCTATGGTATTGATTGGCACCTTTTGCGACTAATAAGGTCAAAAACTTCTTGGTAATGCAGAGCATGGAATAATAAGGGCCTCCCTCGGCATCTAAGAAATGAATGTCCAAGCCATAAGTAAACAAATTTTCTAAAACCTTGGGGTTACCTAGCGCATCTTGGGGTTACCTAGCGCATGATGTAGTAATGACCACCCATCATCAACTAAATGATGAATGTCAGCTCCCTGCTGGATCATCGATCGCATCAAATACCGGATAAATGAATTACAGTGAAACTTTCGATTTATTAAAATTGATAATTTTTGCAATTAAAACTTAACTAAAGAAGGAGTTTCTAGAATTAGAGTCTCTTACGATTTATATGCCTTCAATACACCTATTCATGACGGCGGTTGATGAAATGCGGAAGTGGTACATTAGTAGAGACTAGAAATAGATATTAGATTCCATTGTTATTTTGGTACACATGTGGTACACTTGTAAATAAAAAGAAGTGATATGACCACAAGCCCAAGAATTCAAGTTTCTCTTAATCAAAAAGATTTTGAAATAATTGAAATGATTTGCAAGCAAAAAAAAATAAGCAAATCTTCTTTTATTAAAAAAATCATGGAGAACTGGCTCGAAAAAAACAAAAAAAAGTTTTTTCCAAATGCCAGAGATTAGTAGATTTTTTGGAATAACTATCAAAATGTTTTATGACGATCATAATCCTCCGCATTTTCATGCGGAATATGGGAGTTATAGAGCTATTTTTAGTATCGATTCAGGACAAATAATTGAGGGGGATTTACCCAGTAAAAAATCAGCATTAATAACAGCTTGGACAATTATTCATCAAAAAGAATTAAAATATAATTGGAAAATGATTAAAAAAAGCGGACATCTTAAAAAAATTAAACCACTAGAATAGTATGCATACTGTAAAAAAAGTAGAATATTTAGATGGCTATAGGATAAAGCTCACTTTTAATGATAAAAAAAAGAAAGTGATAGATTTCGAAGAAAGATTAAAGAGAGCAAAGGGAGTTTTTTTACCACTAAAAGAAGTTAATTTTTTCAAAAAGGCTAAATGTGACGGAACAACCATTGTATGGCCTAATGGTGTGGATATATGTCCAGATGTTCTTTACGAACAGGGAAAAGATGTTCTTGATTAAGAAAAGGCTTCTATAGCTTCTTCCCGGCTATCCACCCACTTAATTTTATTATTTCTAGACAGATTATCAATGGCTGCGGCCATTCCCCCCTTAGCCAAGCTGACTGAAATTTCTTTTTGCCTTTGAATGTCTTCAAGGATGGAAGCACCAAATTTTTTAGATAGGTAACTAAAAATATTCCCCCTTTTGATGGGAGAAATTTGAGCCGAACATCCAGAAAGAATCAACTTGGCATTGTACTTTTTTTGCTATTTTAAATAATTCAGTAGCAGGCTGGTTACCAAGTTTTCCAGATTCGTCTAAGATCCAGACCTCCTTGTCTTTGAGAAGAGATAGTTTTTCAAATTGAACGGAAAATCATACACATTCCTTGAATCTGTCATTCCCTTGCTTTTTAGCACTTCAGCGGTCGCAGAATCAGGCCCCAAAGTTCTAACTACATAACCTTCTTCTTCATATGCTGCTTTTAAAGATGCGAGAAGGTAGCTTTTACCCGTGCCAGCATGTCCTTCTATACATGATAACCCTTTCTCTTTAATAACTTGATTAAATGCTTTTTTCTGCTCTTTGGATAGATGGGTAGTTAGCTTCTCATTAATTTTAGAAACAATTTTAATATTTTCGCTTCGAATTCCTTCTGCTAATCTTAATAAAAATTTTTCCTCTTTAATAACCTCTTTTGATGTATAGATGTAATTATCCTTTTCATCTTTAAGTCTGACCAAATCTTTTTGTCTAAAAAAATGTTTTTCAACCCAACCCCTATAAACTTCAGAAACGTGTTTTTCAATATATTTGAAAACTGTTTCATAGTTAAATACACAGTAATTTTCAGTCAATTTTGCAAGGATTTTTGATGGGTTCAAAGATTATTGCATTCAACTCTACTCTCTGTTGATTTTCGTATAGAAGAGAGAATGAGCGCTTTCTCATTCGCACAGGCCCATATGAATTTGTGCGATTATACCTGTTGTATCTACTCTTACTGGTAAACCTTTTCTTTCAAAATCTTCATTTTGATGCTTAGCCCATTCGTTGTTAAAAGCAGACTGGTCAATTACTCTACCTTTTCTGACCTGTAATAAGTCTCTAACCTTTTCATCTAGCTCCTTTCCCGTTTCACCAAACCTTCTTGTCGTTACCATAAAATGAGCATGCCAATTTTTTCCTGATTCATTCGGAGGATGAATCGTAAATTGGACTGCTAAACCACGATCAACAAACATTTTCAGTAAAAATGTTTTGCTAAATTGATTTTCTCTTCCAGTGTAATTATATCATCATCTGGTAAAGCCAAAAGACCATCAATATAGACTGTGAATTTTTTCGTGTTTCTACTTTTTCAGCATGGTTCCATAGAATTTCGGCTTTTTTAAACTTTTGATCTACACCGTCAGGGAGTAGAATTTCACTATGTGAAGGTGTTTCTTTAAAAGACCAGTCATACTCTTTAGCTTCTGCGAACTTATGGCCCCAAAAGAAAACCTTTGAACGTGTTTGCCGGTATAGATAAGCTGGAGCAAAATGTCTTACTAGGAGTATTTGTAGAGATTTATCAAAATAGCCATGTTGAAGAAAATCTTCAACGCTGGGGGAAAATAGCTTCAGAGCTATTAGAGAAAAGCGAAAAAAATGAAAAGCTAGCTATGATCGTTACTTTCGATGATGAGGTAGATAAATTTTTCAAAGCACTTATGAAAAAATACGGCCTTTATTGGAACGAAATTAGAAAGAGTTTTTTGGATATGCACTAAGGACTGAGGTGGAAGAAGTTAGCAGAGGAAAGACTTGCAATATTGAAGTGATGCCTTATGATTAGAATTCAGTACCCTTTATTCTGGTTGTTTTCTCTACTCGCTCTTTGGTGCTCTTTTTATCAAGAAATCATTTTAGGCAACAAAGCTTGTCTTTTGTGCCAGTTGCAAAGATTGCCATAGTTTGCGTTAGCAATAGGGTTGCCTATTTTATTTTTGTTAAAAAAAGAAAAATTAATAAGAATCTTTACCTTCTTATCTCTACTGGCATTAGCCATGTTGTCTTTTTATCATTTATTGATTCAAGCTGAAATAGTCGGCGAATTTTGTAAGATCAGCACTAAGGTTAATAGCATAGAAGACTTCAAAAACATGCTAAACACTACTCAATCTTGCAAAAACACAAGTTGGCATTTTCTAGGTCTACCAATTAGTTGTTATAACTTACTTCTTTCCATAACAGGGATTTTATTTTTAACTTTGGAAATAAGAAAATTCAAAATTTCAACATCAGAAGAAGAAAGAGTATATTAATTCATTCCGAAAGTTTATTCTTTGAAAATGAGACCATTTTTTGGTACTGTAGGCGTGTAAATAAGAAACGTCGTCGTACCCTAAAGCGATTTTTTAACAACCAGTACAATCAAATGTTGTTCGGAAAGATATCGGAGGGCTTATGCGGCATTTAGGCGGAAAATTCAGTACCCCATTTTTTAGAAAATGCAGGGTTAAAACCAAACAATTATAAAATTGTATGACAAATTAAGTCGCATCGAAGGAATTTTTTATGAATCCTATATCCTATTCTCAATTACAGACAGCATCAATTAGTTACAACTATCAGAAAATCCTTCTGGATGGGACTGAAAGAAATTTTCATGAGGCAATTCTGAAAATAAACCCATCAGCAATTATTCCTGATTCCTATGACTCAGACGATGATTTTTCTAAGTTTCAAGAGGAAGGCTATAAAGCATATATTTGGAGAGACGATAATCCCCTACCAGCATGTAGAACAACAATTACATGCCAAGATGGCAATGTAAAGGGGAACGTGCTTCTGACTATATGCAGGCTCTTTGTTAGAGATTGGTTTAATTATCTTTATCAACAGCCTAATCCTGGTCTTATAAATAAGTTGCCAGGAAAATACTTTGCGAGTTGTGCTGGAAAATTTGCGAAGTTTAAGACTACCCTAGACTGTAATCAAACCTTTTCACCAGGAGAGTATGAATTTGGAATTTCCAGGGTCAGGACACTGCTTACAGAAAGAGAAAGACTATTTATTATCGATGAAGAACTTAAGTCATGGATTACAAATGATTTAGGGTTGAATGTGACAAGATGGGATTTGCCTTACAGAGGTTATAATGACGTTATCGGTATCGATGGCATTCTTAATGCTATTAAGGAGAAAGTAATCTCTTACACAGAAGCTCAAGGACCAAGAAAAGTTCCAGATAATCAACTCGGCACGATACAACTGTATTGTGCTTTTCCGGAATCATACCCAATTGCAGAGCCCTATCAAAAAATTCTCAAACAAGGAGCTTTGCATAAATTTCTAGATTTTTTTAATGCTTTAATTTTTGGTCTTGAAGCCTCAAGAAATAACCTAGTTTTTTTAACAGGCCTTCTCGTACTATTGGATATGAGGCATGGAAGTTATCCATCAGCTGATGGTGAACAAAAAGGTACAGTTTTCTATGACGATTTATTAGACTTATTTCCGATGAGCGTTACTGGTACAGGTGCCGGAAATTTTGTTGCCGAAAAGGCAATGTACGTAGCTACTCAACAACTAGAAGTTAATAGGGATAAGCTAGCTGGGCAGCGTGCTTTAGGATTTTCTACATTTAGAAAAAACACAAAGAAGCTTAAAGTAACACTTAAATCAGTAATCGTCATATATAATTGGTTAGCTAGCCATGAAATTGTTTGCTACGCTTCTAAAAACCCTATAAGACCTCCTGCAGAAACTACCCCAATTCTTGACACAGATGAAGAGAGCGAAGAATTTACAGATGAAGAGAGCGAAGAACTTTCGGATAGCTTTTTTTGTAAGCTAAATGAATATCTGGAGGAATTTTGGTTTGATCATTATCATCCATTTTCAGATTGAAAGATTAATTGTACAAGCAGGCAACTGACAACTTTCATGAAGTTCTTTATGCGCTAAGAAGGTAACTAACCATATTGGTTATTATTCAATCAAAGCCAAAAGCGCCATCATAACTAAGATCAGCAGAAAGTTCTCATTCAAACGCTTTTCTATAGTATAAACGCAAAATCGAACAGGGATCCTACATCTTCATCTAATAGCAGATCGAGTGGGGTCCGATCGGATTCGTCTTTTAGGCTTGGGTCAGCTCCATGCTTAGTTAACAGTTCTACAATTTCAGGAGTGCCACAGCGAATTGCTTGATGTAAAGCTGTTCGTCCGTCCTCATCGGACTGATTAAGATCGATTCCGCCTTCGATGAAAGCACTTACCTGATCAATATCTTGATTAGCGATTGCATGAAAAAAAGGTGATAAATAAATGTCGCTTCCCCAACCCACCTTAGCGGTGGCGATTTTGATTATTAACTTTACCATTTCAGCATTTCCATAATTGACTACGTGCAACAACGCAGCTTCAAAATCCAATTTCTTATATTTGATTATTTCTTCAACCAATACTTGAACATTTGGTAAATCTTGATTTTCAATAGCTGTAGAAATCGCTATCTCTTTATCCAATCGATCTAGCTTTGCATCATACTCCAATAAAAGTTTAATATTTTCTTTGTTATCAGGCACTCGAGCAGCATAATAAAGTAATTTTTTGGTGATTTTTGCCTTATTTTTAAGTAGCAGCTCTGTAATCAAAGGCGTTTTTTGTTGGATAGCAAGATACAGTAGTGTCCTATCTTTGGGAGGTGAATAATTATTATCCATATAAATGAGGCTGGCCTTTGCTCCATGTGAAAGCAAGAACTGTACAACTTCAAATTCTTTTTCCATAACAGCATATAGAAGTGCTTTATTTGCTGATTTCTTATTTGTAAATACTTCTCCAGTTGAGATTTGAGGGGTTAAAATCGCTCTTTTTAGCAGCTTAATAGGAGCATCCTTGGCAAATAGCCTAGCTAAATCATCTATAGATAGATGCCTCAGTCGATTAATGCTCTCCTTGACTAAGATCTTGCCACGTTTATCGCGTTCGATTAAATCGCGAATTGAGAATTGATTTTCAGGCCCATACCTCCAATTTTCCTTTGATAAAAATTGAAGGCTAGCGTGGAGTTTTTTTAAGTATTTTTTTACTAAATTGATATCATCATCCTTGCATCCGAACTTACAAGCGATAGCTTTCATTACTAGGTCAGCGTGTTCTTTTGCCTGCTTGTTAATTTGGCCAAAATTCCCTAAAGCAGCAATAGGTAAAAATTGCAAAACATGAGGAATACAGTCATTTGAGATTGGTAATGCATCTGTTGTAGGAGGAGTTAAGTTGATAATGCGATTATAAATGGCTTCGACCTGCTTGCGTTTACTAAAAATCTTCCTCCAAAGCCAGCATAATTTAGATTGTTTTTGAACATATCCATTACGAATCTCTTCTGCGTTATCTCTGAGTAATTGTACTGACCTAGTCTGTGACATCTGAGCAAGGCGATGGCCATCAGGGAAGGTGGATAAATATTGAGTCTTCTCTTAAAACTTTTTCTATTTTCTTAAGAGTAGAAATAGCGCTATGGCGCTTTTTAGGTTTTTGTGTAGATTCTGTGATTGAAAATGTCTGCTGCTCTAAAGACAAATTAAAATAATGGCTGCCTATCATTTAAACCAAACAATTAAATTAATTTTCTAATTATTATATATTAAAAATTTTTTAATTAAAAGTTGTATTACACAAAAATTAAATTTTGAAATAAAAAATAACAATTGCAAGCCCTAGGAATATTATCCTGTACTAAAAGAAAGAGGAGGGTTCGGAGTATCTTTTTTTTACAACCGCTTCTAGAGAAGAAATACGACAAATTTTCAGTAAGGAAAAATGCATTGATCGTTCATCTTCAACAAACATTGCTATATAACAGTTCTTTGACTCTTTTAGCTGTCTTTTACAATAGCAGGATCAAAAAAATTTATAAGTTTTAACAAAGATTTTAAATAGATAGTTGGTCCCAGGAACAACCGGGTTAATTCGTAATCCGTTTGAACCATCACCATTGGAAATAAAACCCTTTCTATATAAGCTATGGCTGTGTTGAATAATTCCCAGTGGCACCTTCAAGAATGCGACAAAATATCAGTAAGGAAGTTGTTAGCTAAAAAATGTTTGATGAAAATAGATAGAAATAAAGAAACTTCTTGTTTCTCCACCAAGAGAAAACAAAGGAGTTTCGATGCGCGAACGCAACTGGTCAGAGTATAACAAACAATTAGTTCAAAGAGGAAGCTTAACTTTTCTTATCGATCCAAAAATGATCAAAGAACTCAAGGTATCAACGACGAAAGCAAAGGCAAAAGCTGGTCGTCCTCAGGAGTTTT
>JBPQHD010000010.1:0-87753 GCA_051384485.1 Parachlamydiaceae bacterium | reverse complement strand
CCAGTTGCGTTCGCGCATCGAAACTCCTTTGTTTTCTCTTGCCGGAAAAAACAAGGAGTTTCTTTATTTCTATCTATTTTCATCAAACATTTTTTAGCTAGCAACGTCTTGACTGACATTTTGTCGCATTCTTGAAGGTTCAACTGGGAATTATTCAACACAGCCATAAAAAGAGTGCAATTTTTCTCAAACTTATAATATAAATTTACACAAATAAAACATTTAAATTTTACACATAAAAGGAGAAATAAGTATGTTTACAACGAATTTTCAAAACACGCCCCAGCATTTAGCTCTTACCTATAAAGGGTGTAACCCTGTAGATGAAAAAATGGCGATTCATAGAGGCGTGATATGCAAGATGGTTCAATATGAAAAAGAAGCCGATGTATGTGAGCGCATTACAGCATTGGTAAAGGGCATCTTTGGTTCTCTAGCCTGCTGTTGTTTATGTTCGGGATTTTGTGAGAGTACCTGGGCAATTTGCTGGACAGGTAAACAACCTCTCTTAATGAGTTACCCCTTATTAGAAGAAACTGAAGACAGCTATATATCGGATGAAAGGGAGTTAGGCTTTAATCCTACTAAAGTTGAATCTGTTCGCAATTACTTGAAAGAGAACGAATTTGCATTAAGTATCGGTCAGGCCATGATTAGAGGTGGAGGCCGAAGACCTCATACCCCGTTAGGAAGGTCTTATGGTACCAAAGGACATGATTTTTACCCTTATTTTAGGGCAAGTGGTCCAGCCTGCTTTATATTCATACCCTATAAAATAAAGACGGATAAAGCGTGCTCTATCACTTGTTTTGATCCGTCGACAGGCAACAATTATAAGGCAGAGGAGGAGATTGTTTCTCGCGGTAAGTTTTTTATCAGATATTTATACCCACAGATTAAGGACATAAATAATTTGCTAGTTGAAGAGTTATTTTTGCTAGTAAAAAATGGTTTTATTCCAGACGCTTGTATTTATCAGGGTATTCAAGAAAGTAGAGTAGCAGAGTTTGTAAATGAGCAAATGCACTTACTACATGGGGGCATAGTAAAAAATTATATGTAAAGGTAAAATTTAGAGACTATCAATTTTTCTGTGTAAATCAGTTCAGTCATTCACTAAACTTAGCTTGTGTCCATAAGCCGTTGCTAAGTGAGAAATGACTGTTTTCCCTTCCCGAAGGGGCATCGTCCATTTTTTAGATACATCTAGAGCTGTTAAAAAAAGCATTTTAAATAAAGCATCGTCGGTGGGAAAAATAGCTCTATCTGTGTAATTGATTCTACTGTATTCGTGGTATAAATGATACGACGAAGTGGATCAGTAAATTCACAAAATGTTTTAAATTATCTCAGCCTTTTGTAAAGACGTGATGTGAACCACCTTTTGTTTTATGGATAAATCCAAGTTTTATTAATCGTAGGTGATATCTCCTTGCAATCTAATACTTATTAAACTCCATTATCTCTACAAATTTTCTAATCGGCTGAAAGACAGCGAATTAGCTTTTATTTACCTCTGGAGTTAGTTCTACCTCCTTAACGTTTACTAATGATAGCAGAATTGCCATTCCTGTAGCGGATAATGTGAATGTTTTTGGGATAAGTTGACGCTTCTACTTAATCCTGGAAAAAATTTTATAAGGAAAGATTTGCAACCATCATCAATACAGCGATAGTTGATTGCTGGATAAATTTAATCAGCTTATTTGTTGAAAAAGATGATTTAAAGAATCTTCGGCATTTAACAGGCCTTTATAATAATACCTACCTTGCATGCACTTATCCAAGACCCACTAACCATGATGAAGTGTCAGGCTTATTCTGCATGTAGATGAAAAAGCTTAAGGGCTTCTGAATGCACAGCATGGGGGAATACACCTGCTTTTCTAAAGTAAAAACCGTCAAAAGGAACATTGTTTGTGCCTTTGGAGAAACCTGCCAGGTCAATCGGTAATTCTACGATCCATGAAATACTTTCTTGCCAGGAAGGCGACAGGTCACTTGATGCCTCCTTACAAGCTCGGTAGGCATCTTGTAGTTCACTTTCACTAGGCAAGTAGTCTTTAAAGCTTGCAAAAGGAATTTGGTAAACAATCATCAAAGGTTTTGGCTGAAGAGAAGAGAGTTCGTGTAGTTGAGTTTTGAGAATTTCGATGGTTTTATCTTCCTTTCTTTCCTCCAATGTTTCTCCGATGCAGAAAATGGGCATTAGGTCGCTTTTTTGGCAAGCTTCAAGCTTATCGGCGATCTCCCGGTTAGGCACTTTTGATCTTTCTTTCATAGATCCAATCAAAGTAAACGTGGCTCCGATCTCCTTAACCAAGGAAGTTGCTATTGGCCCGGTGAAAGAGTTAGGGTTAGTATTGTGGAGAAAAGAGCTTCCAAACAATATCCCAGAGGAGCTAAAGCGTTGTGAAGCTTCTTTCAGTAAAGAATGGGGGAGGGCAACGTACAAGTTTTTTAAGACCTTGTCTCCATTTTCAGTTACGTTATTTAAAAATACAATAACGTCGTCTAGCGTCAAATTTGCTTTTATATCAAGGATGATGATGGGCGCTTTACTCACTTATGGTTACCTTAATTGGTATTTCGTCGCTTATGTTTTTTTTCCTTTGTCTCATAAAGAATAGATTTTGTCGATTGTTCACCGTTGAAAATGATAGGGTAACTTTTAAATATTTCAGCAAAGGGATTCACAAAGGAGCTTGAGCTACACCTGAGAAAGTTATACCTATTTGTCTTCCATTTTTTTAAGGAGGAATCTAAAACCTCTTGCATTTCTAGAGATCGTTTTCTTGCACTAACTCTTTGTTTCAATTCTCTAAGATTGATATATTTATAATTGAAATTTTTAATCCTTATCTGTGAAAAATCCTCCTCATCTGAATCTTCCATATCTGAATCAAAGCTTTCCGAATAAGCTTTTTCTTTTCCCTTATCTATAATAACAGAGAAACAACTATCGGTTTCTGATTCTGAGTACTCGCTATCATCATTCCTGTTTTTTGATCGCTGAAAAAAAAGTGATTGTTTTACCTTAGTGGGTTGACCATCCGTACTTTGCGAAAGGCTTTGATCACTTTGCGAGAAATCAATGGAGCAAGATTCCTCAGTTTCTTCATATCGACTAGAGTTATCAGAAAGAGAAGAAGTAGTAGCCTGGGGTTTTTCTGTATTTTTTTGGAAAAGGCTTCCGCTGCCGGACTTGCTTTTCTCAACACGGCTTCCATCAGAAAGTTTTGAAAAAGAAACAAGATGACTTTGTAGATCATTTTTTACCTTCTTTTCGGGATAGGTATTTTCAAAAATTTGGCTTGCTTTAGTGGGGCCAAATTTTCTTTTAATGAACCTTCTAAAAAATAAATTTGCAGCACAGTGGATAGTCCCGAGGCTCAGAATAAATACAACAAGACTAAGGGCGATTATCTTTTTTCGCTCTTTGCCTTCGACTTGCTTCGACATCGGATTAACTAGGATAAAGTATGGAAAATTGTGTTTATTTAGCCTGATCATTTCATAATCCCGTCAATATTTATTATTGAATATTATAAATATTGTACAAATTAATTACATCTGTTTGCGTTATTTAAATTAATATTATAGTTTCAAACTAGGGAATAAACCCCATTTCTAAGGAGGTATTTTATGGCTACAGAATCAAAAGACCCAGTATGCGGCATGAATGTTGATCCTAAAACAGCGCAATTCAAAAGCAAAAAGGAAGGCAAGAATATTGCTTTCTGCAGCAAAGAATGCATGGAAAAGTTTAATAAAAATCCAAACCAATACCATAAGCACTAAGTCCTCAAAGAGCATGGTTAATCCCATGCTCTCCTTATTAAGCCCTAAAATACACATAATATATATTATCAGACGTTAAAAACCCGCCTAAGCATTGTCATAAGTTTGTACGCTACTAATCGACACAAAGCTTAAAGTGTCCCAGTAGAAAGTACGGAACTTGCCCGTGTATAACAAATCTCTGAAAAATCGTGGTAATCTTTCTATTTGGATGAGTGAAGGTGCTGCTGAAAAATGGCAATCGCAAAAAGCCCCATCGTTTTATTGGCACTTCTCAACAATATCCGGAAGCCCCCTCATGATACCTTAACAATGTTTTTGCTCATTCATAGCTTCATACTTCTTAGTACTTTGAATAAGATCATAAAAATATAAGCCTCTGGAAAAAACCCGTAGTTAGCAGATTATTGATGTTCTTGACCTCTGTGGGTATACATACTTAAGAAAAAGAATTGGTGCTGCCTTCGATCATCAACGTTCATTCAAAATGGCCTATCGCTTTCTAGAAGAATTTGCAAAAATCTTTTTCGCTTATAACTTCTTTCATTTTTAACTTTAATTCCCTCTCGGCTATAGGCTGTTCATCCTTTTATAGAAAGCAAAAAACAAATGCAGAGATTTGTTTAAATAAGGATAATGCAGAATTAAGGAACGCTTAATCCCTTCGCCCCTGTCATTGAGATTAGATGGCCCCTCCAATAAAAAACAGAAAGACCTATATGACTGACAATCCCAAAGTGATAAATAAATGTCTCTCAGCCTAGTAGGAAAGGAGTTGGAAAAAGATCATAAGACTTGTGGTTTTGATATTTTTAAAAATGCTATTATTCTAACAATTTAAAATATAGGCTTTTAAAAATACAGGATGTCCGCATCATTAAAACACGCATGAATGCAAAGGTAGTTAAATGAAAAAATTTCTAAAAATTTTTGGGATTACTTTCTCCGTTTTAATAGGTCTCTTTATCTGCTTCATCCTGTTATTCCCCACTTTTGTATCGAGTTCGTTTGGAAAATCTTTGCTTTTAAACACCATCAATAAAAAAATTCCTGGTCACATCTCAATTGAAAGCCTAAATTTAAGCTGGTTAGGGAAACAAGAAGTTCGGAAAATTACGATAACAGCGCCTGATCGCTCTGTCATTTTTTCTGCAGATAGTTTGGATGGAGATTTCCCACTCTTTACCTTTCTTTTCCACAATTCCTTAAGAACATTAGTATTGAAAAATGCTAATGCAACGATTTCTACCGATAACGAAGGTAATACCAACCTAGAGTATGCCTTAACAAAAGGAGATTGGAAAGGCAATGATCTTCTTGAACCTGCTTATTTGAAAAATATCAATATTGATTTGAAGAATTCGGGAACCAATTTTTCTTTACAGGGAACAGGCAGCACGCAACAAAATAATCTTAATGGCACCTTTAATATCGATGCCTTATACGGCGATAAAAGATCTGTACAATTTCAGGCTCTTAACTTTCCAACCCTTCTCTTGGATCAGTTATTAGCAATCAAATTTCCCGCATTTAAAGGTACTTTGAGGAAGATTCTAGGTGACCATTTTGAGGAAATCAAAATTGTTACAGAAAAAAATGATTTATTTATAGACGCTATTTCTGCAACCACAAAAGCACACATTCAAGGAGTTTTTGACTCCGAGGATATTCTCTTTTCTAAAGAAAGCCAGATTCATTTTAATATTCCCCCCGGGAATTTTAAGCAGACAGGGCTTGCTCTTCCTTCAAACCAATCCCTTCTAGCTGAAATCAAATTCGATAACCTAAAGGTGCCTCTTGATAAGCAGAGAGTAAACGCTACTGCAGGAGAATTAGCAATCACGATTGCTCCTATCACCTTTAATGATGGCTTGAAGTTAGATCCGCTAAGTGTGAATGTTCAATTTCCATCAGCAAATAAAAATATTTTCATCAATCTTAGTCTAGCCGGTTTTTATCATTACCCTTTTTCTAATCAACTCTCTTTTCAGCTAGAAAAAAGATTTTTAGTATCTTCTAAGTGCTTTGAAGAGAATGCTAATCTTGAAGGCCATCTATTATTCAACTCAACCCCTTTCCTAATTACGGGTGTTAAAGAGGGCCTAAAAATTAAATCGCAAATCACCCCAGAAAAAGAACAGGAGAACCTTCCTAAAATTACTTTAGAGATTAACCATATTTGTAAAAATTTAGAAGGCCGACTCCTGATTAAGGACTTGCCTAACGACACCGTCAACATTCGCGAAATAAATATTCCATTCAGAGTTGCCAATGACAAGCTCAACTTGAAAGGTTCTGCTTACTCTAAAGAAGGTAAGACTATTCTTAATGGTGATGGATTTTTAACTTGTAGAAATGATGAGTTTTCCCTCGATTCAATGGAAGGAGATTTAAACCTTCATCTGTTCGATCTTCATCTAGTCAGCTTAGACTATCTTCTTAAAGGCGATGCATTTGCAAATTTAAATCAAGACGGACAAATTAACGCCAACTGGCAGCTTTATAACTCCCGTAATTATTTAAAAAATATTGAAGGAACCCTTATTGCTCACAGCTCTAGCCGGGACGTAGCCTTTAATATTAAAGCGGATAATAACTTTCTCAAAGGCTCATTAACTCATCAATGGAATTTAACCCCTATAGCAATCGCCTTAGAAGCCAATCTGCACAAATTTCCTGTTCAAGCTCTATGTCCAGTGCTTGACGCCAGCTTGTGTCAAAAAGTGCAATCTGTTTTTGGCTCATCCTTGAACGGATCCTCACATCTTCAAATGAGTGACGACAACGGTTCATTAGCTTTGGCTGTCCAAGGTGATAACGGATCTTTCGCTCTAAATGGATTAATTCAAAATAACGTTCTCCTACTCAATGAACCCTTAAAAGCAAAAGTTAGAGTCACACCTGAGTTTGAAAGCGCTATTTTAAAAGACTTTTTACCCTTCCTTTCCCCTATTATTTCAGCAAAAGGCCCCATTGAAGTAGTGATCTCTCCACACCAATTTAGGTTTCCATTAAAGCCGTTTTCCCTTCACCAGGTTACAGTCGCTCAAGGTACACTATCCTTTCCCTTGATTAGAACAAGCCAAAAGAGCGCTCTTGCGAAAACTGTATCTTTACTAGGGGTAAATAACGATGTACAGGTTCAGTTTACTCCCCTATACTTTAGTTTACATAAAAATATTCTCACTTTAATGCGCATGGATATGTTAATCGCCCAAAAATACCCAGTCGCATCCTGGGGGGCGATTGATTTCAATGACGATCAACTAAGACTTGTTGTTGGATTATCAAGCGCGGCCATTAATAAAGCTTTTCACGTTGAAGGCTTACACAAAAACTATATGCTGCAAATCCCTATTAAAGGCAATTTATCTAAGCCTCAAGTTGACACGACAAAAGCAACTGCTCGTATTGCTGCATTGGTAGCGCAGAAGAGTAATACAACAAGTGGGTCCGTCTTGGGAACTGTGCTAGATGTTGCTTCTGGATCCTTGAATGAAGAAAAAGTACCGTCTCCAACCACGCAGCCGCTTCCCTGGGAAAGCAGCACTTCTCAAAAGAATGCAAAAGATGAGAAAGCAAAGAGTTTTAACCCTATTAGAGGGCTGGAAAAAGAGGCAAGGAGCCTAATTAAAGGCTTATTAGGAAAATAGCTTTGAAAGCGAGCGACTCGCTTTCAAAGACATAGGGAAGAAATTAACGATCGCGTGAGCGGTAAGATCTTTCACCAGAAAAGCCAGAATGGCTACGGTGGCCACTGCCTTCTCGTCTTGCTGGACGATCAAGCGCTAAGCTCACTCTTAAGGTTCTATCTAAAAATGGCTTTTCATTCAGTTCTCTTATTGCAGCTTCAGCTGCATCACTTTCTTCCATTTCTACAAAGCCAAACCCTTTAGATTTACCCGTATATTGATCAAGCACAATCTTTACTGAGAGCACAACACCAAAAGCTTCGAATAGCCTTTTAAGTTCGTCTTCAGTCGCTTTCCATGGCAAGTTGCCTACGAAAATTTTTTTCATGTTTCCAAATCTCCATGTTGGATGTTTACCTGCATTGATTGAAGAAATTTCTTACCCATTCACAACCCCGCTCTAAAAGCAAAGTCAGTAGGCCGCTTGATTCTCACGTATAGAAACGACTGCACGAAGAAGAAGGGAGAGACTAAAACTTGAAAAAAACTGATGGGTTTGGACAAAGACAAAAGCCTCAAATCAACACTTATAACCTTATCCTAGCAAAGAGGGATTAATTTGCCAAGAAGAGTTGTCGCGTGTAATTTGAACTATTCAGTAAGTTAATTTCTTGTATTTGTAACGTTTTTCTCAATAAATCCTTATACTTTTAAGCATTAGTGATCTATATTTCTTTAACTAATTGCCCTGCTTTGGCATAATGATTTCAAACATTCACTATCTATCGGCCAACCCTTTTCATAAAGGAATCATGTTTACAGGGATCATTGAAGAATTAGGATCTGTTCAAGGCCTCTTCCCAGCTGGAAATGGCCAACGGCTGACCCTTGCAGCGCCTTACATCTCTCGGGAAATACAAGTCAAAGACTCCATTGCCGTCAATGGGTGCTGTTTAACCTGCATCCAAAAAGATAAAGATCTTTTGACCCTGGATATTGTCGAAGAAACCCTGCGCAAAACTTGTCTTGAGGATTTAAAAGTTGGCATTGTGGTCAATCTAGAACGCCCCATGATTCTTGGGGGACGTTTAGATGGTCACCTTGTTCAAGGGCATGTCGATGGGGTTGGTTCTATAGTCTCTAAGAAACAAAAAGATGATCATTCATATGAAGTCACCTTTCAAGCACCTCCCGAAATTATCGCTTATATAGTAGAAAAAGGATCAATTGCTGTAGATGGTGTCAGTCTTACTGCTTGGAATGTCCAAAAAAATTTCTTTTCTGTAGCCTTAATTCCTTATACGGCAAAAAATACAACTTTAGGTATTAAAAGCATTGGAGATCGGGTTAACCTTGAGGTAGACCTTATTGCTAAATATGTAGAAAAGCTAAGTGGCATAGGACGAAAAAATGAGCTGTAACGTTGAGAGAGCACTAGAGGATTTACGTAACGGAAAATTGGTGATTGTCACTGATGACGAACAACGGGAAAATGAGGGAGACTTGATGATTGCTGCAGAGAAAGTCACTCCGGAGACTCTTGCCTTCATGGTCCGCTATACCAGTGGCATTATCTGCCTTCCACTGAGCCAAGGTCGTTTAAAAGAATTGCAATTACCCCAAATGGTAGCAGAGAATACCGACCCCAAACGTACGGCGTTTACTGTCTCCGTCGATGCAAACAAAGGCGTTACTACAGGGATCTCTGCCACAGATCGAATGCTGACTATTAAAGCCTTAATCAATCCTAACACATGTCCCGAAGATTTGCGCCGTCCAGGCCATATTTTCCCACTCCAAAGTCGAGAAGGAGGGGTGTTAAAACGAGCTGGTCACACTGAAGCCGGTGTAGACCTTGCAAAAATGGCAGGGCTCTACCCCTCTTGCGCACTAGCCGAAATTGTGAATGATGATGGAACAGTAGCTAAAGCTCAAGATCTAGATCACTTTGCAAAACAACATGGACTCACAAAGGTAACCATTGAAGAAATTATTCGTTTCAGAAGGAAGCGAGAAAAACTAGTCACACGTGTTTCTGAAGCAAAGCTTCCTACTCAGTATGGACAGTTTACAGCCTATGTCTATGAATCATCATTAGATGGCATCCAACATGTTGCCCTTGTAAAGGGAGACGTAAAAAATCAAAAAAATATTCTTGTTCGTGTTCACTCAGAATGTCTAACAGGAGATATTTTTGGGTCCAAAAGATGTGACTGCGGAACACAGTTAGCCTTGGCCATGAAAAAGATTGAAGAAGAGGGGCAAGGCGTTCTTATTTATCTACGAGGCCATGAAGGAAGAGGCATCGGAATTGGCCATAAACTTCGAGCTTATCATCTGCAAGACCTTGGAATGGATACGGTTCAAGCTAACTTAGAGCTTGGGTTCCCCGCTGATTCAAGAGAATATGGCATCGGAGCTCAGATGCTTGTGGACTTGGGAATTACCACCATTCGCTTAATGACAAACAACCCAGCTAAATATAGCGGCCTTTCAGGCTATAATTTAAGTATTACGGAAAGGATTCCTCTCCTATCCCACGCAACGGAGGAGAATCGGAATTATCTACTAGCAAAAAAAGAAAAGCTTGGCCATTTTATAGATTTACGCGCGATCGATGGAGCTACAACATGAATGAAATCAAAGGCAAGCTGAAAGACGAAGGATTTAGATTCGCAATTATTTGTTCTCGCTTCAACGAGCTCATCACCAAAAATCTTCTCGAAGGGGCTTTGCAGGCTTTTGAGCAATTTGATGTATGTCAACAACAAATAACGATTGTTTGGGTTCCTGGTGCATTCGAAATCCCCTTGGTTGCTAAACAATGCGCCATGAAGGGAACCTATCACGCTATCGTTTGCCTTGGAGCTGTGATACGAGGTTCCACCCCTCACTTCGATTATGTATGCTCTCAGGTTTCTTCTGGGATTGCTAAGTGCTCATACGATTATGATATTCCTATTCTGTTTAATGTTTTAACCACAGACACAGTCGATCAGGCATTAGAAAGATCAGGGCTAAAAGCTGGGAACAAAGGTTTTGAGGGAGCACACGCTGCGATAGAGATGGCTAGTCTCACCAGGCTATTAAAAGAGACTAAAAGCTCTTAGGATGTTGCAACATTTTGAGCCATACCCCTGAAAATCAAAACATGAAAGGGGTGTGGAAAATACCAATAGCATCTGCCTCCTGCCCCTTTTGGAAAGAATAAAACTCTAAGCTGAGCAATGACACCTCCCAGATAAGCTGATAACCAACGCAATCATTGCATGGTAGCCTATTCCCCCACAATCTCAATCGCCTCTTTAGGAATTGATGTATTAATCCTATATGTTATAACCGTTTGTCTTTCACTTGCCTTTCTGACATTTTCTGTCTTTAAATTGGGAATCTTATCGGTGTAAATGGCTACTATTTTTCCAGTTGAAACAGCTCCCACAGACCGTGCCATCCTTATATCGGGCTTAGTAAGAAAAGGAATTTCATCCAGATCATTTCCTACATGCTCTATTCCATTCTTTTTGATGTGCTTTGCATCTTCTTTAGAAACGAAACGATAAAGGATAGGTGGGGTTCCATTATTTTTGAAAGTGCCTGCCAGTTTAGCTTCCTCTCTTAATAGACGAGCTTCTTTTCTTATCTTTTTTGTATTTTTATTAAAACGGTTCTCTCTTCCAATCTCAAACTCGGTTGTTTCCTGGGCATCAGTAGCAGCAGAGTCCAGCGATTCAGTTTTCGACTCCATTGCATTAAAAGTAATTTCAGGAAGTCCCTGAAATAAATTGCCTGTTATTACTCCAGTAGATAGGCTCTGAACTAAAGAAAGGCCTACTGTATTCACAGAATCAGTCGGCGTTTGCCAAGCGAACGGCAGATTGATCTTAGACGGATCCATTGATGCAAGGCTTGTTGATGACGCTGCCAAGCGATTGATTAAGAATTTTTCGTATTGCTGATATTCTTTTCGTAAACCCAATTGCCCCGGGGTGATCTTAGACGGATCTATTCCGCCATCATCAGAAAGAACTCCCTGTTTATTTAAATCATCCCACATTTTTACAAAACAAAGGGGATCCATATCTCTTAGGCCATCTAAATCGGCGATATACAAACTACCTCTAGTAATTTTTGTAAACTGTGGATTCTCTCGAATCTCTTCTACTGCCCGCTGTTTCATTTCTTGAGCCCAGTCATATTGGCTTTGGATGTCAGACTGGTCGATGTACATTTTTTCTAGTGCCTCTGAAAACCCTTCTATAGGGTCAAACGTTTCTGAAGCAATTGTTCCCACTATATAGAGATTGCCCTCTCGTTCAACAGCAATGGGTCCTCCAGACATCCCTGGGACCGCTACACCATCAATACTCATTTCCCCATTTTTCCCTAAAGAGGATACGTGACCCATATGAAGATAAGCATCCATTTTTTTAAACGGATAACCACCAAAATAAACTTTCTCTCCTATTTGCAATTTTCCATATGCAAGCACTCGAGAAAAGACTGTACTCTCTGGCTCGTGCAGATCATTTAGAACGAATAAAGTATTAGGTCCAATGTCATGTTTTACCAAAGTGTCTAAGAAAATTGCTTTACCTTTTACATAAGCAATTGCACCAGGTGTTACAACGTGTTTCACCGTAATGAGAACATTGCCTAACGTTTCATGCTTCGCAAGCACTCCAGATCCTTTTCGAGCGTCGCCTTCTATCAGAACAATCATCTCATGGAGGGCTTTAACAAGAGCAAGTTTATCAATAGGCGAACTTCTACTCGTGACTGGTTTTCTTGCGTCAGCTTCCTCTATCGATACAAAACGGCATTTAGATCCAAGCCTTTTGGCATGCGCTATAGAAATAGAGTGACCATAGATACCTGCCTGTTCATAATAGATTAAAGCTACTTGAGGTTGCTTTTGCTCCTCAAAAAGTTGACCAAGCTCGAAGTAAAGAATGGTTAGATAAGGTTTGATCAAGCATTGATCTTCAGGCTCAGAAGCTTTATATCTTTCTCGAACTTCATCTATAACAACTTTGTAGTCGTGAATTGACTCAGCGATGCTGCTAATCCTTTGATCCTGAGCAACGTTTCTTGCCTGAATATATCTTTTTCTTCTGGGAGTTAGCTGCCGTATTTCATTATTGCCAACATCAAACGGATTCCTATCCACTGGAATAAGGCACTGTTGGGGTTGAATCAAGCTAGAGTTAAACATAAGAAACCTAATGGCTTATCGAAGCTTCATAAAGAATAAGAGTTTTGAAAAAGAATGAATTTACATCAAGAGCTTTATTTACATTAAGGCTAAAGCAAAAATATCACCATTAAGTGAAAGTGAAGAACGTATGCCTGAATGAGATAGCGCATAACTACCTTCATAAGTACTATATAAAAACATTTGAAGGATCCGGGCTGAACCAAGCAAGCACAAGAGATTGAAAGCTCTTAAGATTTTGCAACATTTTGAGCCATACCCCTGAAAATCAAAAAATGCAAGGGGTATAGAAAATACCAGTAGCATCTGCCCCCTATTCCCTTTGGCCGGAATGAAGCTGTTTGGATAAGTAAAGAGTGATTGCCTTGTCCCCTAACTTTAAATTCTAGCCAAGCTTCCCCTGGCAGCTTCATCTCTGCATATAATAGTAGGTGACCTTCTTCTTTATCAGCTATAAGTACTCGCCAGAAATCTAATGAACAACCAGCCTTTAGCGCAGTATCGCTCCCTCTCCCTCTTTGCAAACCAACACCACCAAAAACTTTATCTATAACTCCTCTTAGACGCCAAGCCCAGTTCATGTAATACCACCCTTTCCTTCCACCAATTTGCCAAACACGCTCGATCAGTTCATGCTTAGATAATGAAGAAGGCACTTCTTGACGATCAATAAAGCAGCTTGTCACAGGGATAGAAATTTTATGACAAAGTTTGTGCTCTAACTCATTCGAAATTAAGGCATCTTTCCAGCTTGGGACAAATGGGTTTTGCTCAATGACATCTAGTGCCTTTTTTACACTCTCCCGGTAATCAAGGCATTGATGAGGAAACATCTCCTGAACAAGAGCACCGTCAAATTTTGTACTCACTTTTAAACTGTGCACCAAAGCTTGAGCAAGACGGAAATTGACTGAGGTAACGAAATAGAGCCAATACGATGAGAGTCGAGGAGTCAAGACGGGAACGACAAAAATTGTTCTTTTTAGCTTCCTAATCTCAGCATACTCTAAGAGCATTTCCTTATAGCTAAGCCTAGAAGGGCCTCCTATTTCAAAAACCTGATTGATTGCTTTAGGTTGCAATAAAATGATTTCCAAATAATAAAGCACATCTTCAATCGCAACGGGTTGACATGGATTGTCAATCCACTTAGGAGCCACCATCAGAGGCAACTTCTCGACTAGATCCCTGATAATTTCAAAAGAAGCACTCCCAGCACCGATAATGATTCCCGCTTTGAGAATCGTAAAGGGAATCCCACTTTCTTTAATCATTTTTTCTGTGTTCAAACGAGATGCAAAATGAGCAGATAGAGTTGTCGATGAATGGCTTAAAGCCCCAAGGTAAACAAGTTGCTTTACAGTGGTCTTCTCTAAAGCATAAAGGAAGCTATTAATAATCTTTTCTTCTTTAGCCGGAAAGTCAGAACCATAACTCATCGCATGAATAAGGTAGTAGGCAACGTCAATTTGCTCGGGCAAGGCAATAGGTGATTCGGATAAGAAATCAATTTCTAAGACGGTCAGTGAGGGATGTTCAAAAGAGAAACGAAATTTGCTTCTCATGACCGCATAAACACGGTGGCCCCTATCAAGCAAAAGCTGGAGAAGACGTGAACCTATATAACCGTTCGCACCTGTAATTAAAATATTCAAATTCGTTAATCCTGCTCAGTTCTTCTTTTCTTAAACGCTTCAAAAAAACGATAGCGCTCAAGAAAGTTGTTTGCTATATCCTCGATGTTATGATTAAGCAAGGACATAAAGCTTTCACTAGAAGCAACTAACAAGTTTTGCTGTTCCCAGGTCATTGCTTGCAACACACCTTCTGATGGAGCAGGAGTAACTCTTTTTACAGAAACCGTTTCAAATAAACGCCCATCTGTTAATGCAATGAAACCATCGTTAACCGGGTAAATAAGAACCATCATATTAAAAAAGGCAACAGGTGGCCTTCCACCCTCAATATTCACATTCGTGTCTATGCCGGCATCTTCAAATAGGTTGGCGATTTTGTCGCGAATGGCTTCTTCAGTGAACGGAACCGAAACCTCTTTTGGCTTAATAACAGTGACTTCAACCGGAATGTTAGAAGTAAGATTATAGAGATAATCATAGCCAACCCATTTGCCATCCTTAACACGAACAACACCAGGATAAACATACAAAGGTCCTGTGACTTCTGACTCCTTTTCTCTCTCCTTAATTTTTTCCTGTAGTAGCTGCATGTCAATGTGGGCATCAGGGGCTCGTTGCTTCGGCATAGTTTGCTGTGGTGCTGGAGGACCTTGTAAGGGAGTCAGCGGTGGAGAAACTGTAGAGCCTGTACCAAAAGAACCTAGGATTAGCTGAAAGCAAAGAGGCAGGATCATCTTTTATCCTTATTTTGCGGTTGGTTTAGTTTGATTCAGTTGGAATGAATCGATAAAGTACTCAAAATCCTCTTTACTGAACTGATCCTTATCAAAAACTGCAGTTAATAAATATAAGATATGGTTATTTACAAAAGTTTTTCCTAAAACAATCGTTAAATCGTTTTCAATTTTAAAGGTAGAAGCTTGCTGATCCTGGAACTGGCTAACATGAATATCTTTTAGTTGATTTTTTGGATTCGATGCAATCATATCATTGATAATCGTCTTCTGGAAAAAGTCAGCATTAGCCTGTTTTGGAGCCTGAAATTTAATAAGGCTAATCATAAAAATAGTTCCGTCGTCAGTCTGAGATACGTAGGTGTCATAGACTCTCATTTTATTTGTAACAGGGTCAGGGATAGCTTGATCGACATGTTGAGGAACTACAGGCAATTTAACGGAGAAATGATCTTGATTAGACACAAATTGATGCCAATCAGAAAAACGGACCTGGTCAACCGCTTTTGACTCTTGAATAGGAAGAAGCTTATAGGAGCTTTTCATTCCATTGATAGCAAGAAAACCAAACAGAACGACGAGAAACAAAACAAGAATAAAAGTAAACCTTGACATTAGCAAACCTTTATAAAAAAATTAATGGCCTCTGTACTACAACAAGCTAATTTTTTTTATAAAAGATTTCTCACAACATAACAAGGAGAATTTGATTTCTTCTTTAAAACCGTTAGTCCATTCTTAAAATAGCAGGTGGCTCATCAGTCAGTTCGGCTGGTCCAAAAAATTGAATGGGACCAGGCTGTTGATAGTCGTCATCTTCTTTCCATGCGTTTCGCTGCCTAGCAAACGTGATAAACGGTTGCTTATTGAGATCGACAAGCGCTTTTTTTATAACAGGTTTAACCTTAACCCCCCTTTTTTCTAAATGAAGCATCGAGACAAGAGGCACCGCCTTGGCCTGCCAATTTTCAACATCAAGGGCCAATCTCTGAACAACAGCCATACAGCCTGTGATTTTTTGATCGACCATTAATGCGCTCATAAGCCCTAAAACATAAGTATACTGACAATCAAAATTGCTTGGTAAACAAGAGCGTCCTTCATAACCTAGAAAGATAGGTTGTGGGTTAAATTGATAAGAAGTTTGGTTAGCTTCCTCTCTTTTCTCAAGTTCCTTTTGAACGAGTTCGATTAATAATCTTTCCGTTTCGATCTTTGAAACTTGCACGTTACCATGAGGATCTCTATCCATAACAAGCTGCTGTTGAATTGCTTGAGGAAAAGTAGAGTAGCACTCTCTAGATTTAAGACTCAAGAAGCTCTGCAGATCGGTAATTTGACTTGGCTCTGCATTGAACTGGTTAATTTCTTGAATCAGCGTTTTCACTTCAGGGATGAATTCGACAACTCCTTCAGGAATGATAATCACTCCATAGGGTTTCCCAATCTTAGCCCTTGATTCTATTAAATCAGAAATTTCGGAAACAAGGTCAGCTAAAGAAAGATTTCGCTCCTTTATCTCCTCCCCTATTAAGGTGAGGTTAGGATGGGTTTTTAGGGCACACTCTAGAGCAACATGGGAGGCGGAGCGCCCCATTACTTTAATAAAAAAAGTATATTTCTGTTGTGATCTAGAATCGTTCAGAATACTCCCAATCGTCGCAGCATACGTTTTTGTCGCTGTATCAAATCCAAAAGAAATTTCAATTTCCCTGTTTTGTAAATCACCATCAATTGTTTTTGGCACACCAATAACCGTACATTGCAGTTGCCTAGACAAAAAATGTTCTGCTAGAAAAGCAGCATTCGTATTTGAATCATCCCCTCCGATGATGACTAGCCCGTCGAGTTGATTTTTGCTCATGGTATCAGCGGCTTGGTCTAATTGATCTAATGTCTCAATTTTTGTTCTGCCTGTACCGATGAGATCAAAACCACCTTGATTGAGATAATCTTGCACCATCATTCGGTCGATCTCGATATAATCATTTTTTAATATTCCGATAGGCCCATTTAAAAAACCGATTAAGCGATTTTGAGTATTTAATTGCTTTAAACCATAGAATAAACCTGCAATCACATTGTGACCTCCTGGAGCCGGCCCTCCAGAAAAAACGACGCCAATATTTAATATAGGATGGCTCAGAGGATCTTTTGCTACTTTCGGTACTCGATGTCTTTGATTAGAGATAGAAGGAAACAGCCTCTCGATCTCCTGATCAATTTTATCTACTGGAATTTCAATAAGTTGAAGCTGAGAAAAGTACTCAAAAGATTTAGGTAAACGCAGTCTGTGCTCTTTTCTCTGCTCTTGAAGGATGGATTCACTCATGCTGTACCTCAAGAGTTTTTTTAAACCATTGGCTTGTCTCTATAATGGCCGCTTGTCTTTCATCCGTGTATGTGAAATCATGATCTCCTTGAGGGAGCTTGATCAGCAAGGTTTTCCCTTCTGCACACTTACGTGCTTCTTTATAGCCAAGCGCATGATTGATAGAGATAATACTATCTTTTTCCCCATGAATAAGCATTAGAGGCACATGATCTAATCGACGTAACGCGGAATTGATTGGCATACTAAGCATTTGAGAATAAAATTCCAAAGAAGCAACCTGGCCGTTAATCCTTCGGAGTTCAATAGCATCTTTTTCACCAATTTCCCCATTTTGAACCGATTCAAGTTGAGCTTGCCATTCTTTACCCTCATATATGGCAGCCCATAGGGCTAAACTTTTAACTTCTGGAACTTTGGCAGCAGCAAGAATAGCAATGGCAGCGCCAAGAGACCTTCCAAAAAAGCCTAATCGTTTAAAATCAAAAGGATAATTTCGTTTAATATAGTCTAAAACTGCAATCACATCGCTGATCTGGTCTTCGATGGTAATGTCGCATAATTTTCCTTCGCTATCTCCGGACCCACGAAAATCAAAACGGATGACTGCAATATTTGACTTAACAAGTTCCTCTGCTAGATCAACATAAACTCGGTAACGCCCCGTTTTGTGTCCGCCTAAACCATGACAAATTACAACCACAGGAGGATTTTTAGTTGCTGAAGGTTGATGAACAATACCAAAAATCTTTTGATTCTTGTTAGATGTTTCGAATGATTCTCTGTATTCAAATGGATTCATAACTACAAAGCCGATAACATAGATAAAGTATTATCTTAGCAATTTACAGCTAATGAATAAACTTTTTTTAACACTCAGGAACGTTAACCGCTAACCCTCCCAGCGAAGTTTCTTTGTAGATCGCCTTCATATCATGGCCGGTCGCTCTCATGGTCGCAATCACCTGATCTAAAGAAACACGATGCAATCCATCACCTCGTAAAGCGAGCAAAGCAGCATTGATTGCTTTGATAGCCCCCATTGTATTGCGTTCAATGCATGGGATCTGTACAAGACCTTTAATTGGGTCACAAGTGAGGCCAAGATTGTGTTCCATTCCAATCTCTGCTGCATTTTCGATCTGCTCGTTTGTCCCTCCCAAGACAGCTGTTAAACCTGCCGCTGCCATTGAGCAAGCAACACCGACTTCCCCCATGCATCCCATTTCAGCTGCAGAGATAGATGCTCCTTCCTTATAAAGGATGCCTATCGCCCCAGCATTCAGCATAAAAGTAACGATCGCTTCATCATTACCATCCTCGATAAACTCTTTGTAATACTTAATTACTGCGGGAATAACTCCTGCAGACCCGTTGGTTGGGGCTGTAACAACGCGCCCCCCCGCTGCATTTTCTTCATTAACGGCAAGCGCCCATAGACTCACCCATTCCATCACCTCGGCAGCATGTGTTTTATTTTTCTTCTTTTGTTCTTCTAGATGGCTTAAAATCGATTTAGCGCGACGACGTACATTTAACCCTCCAGGCAAAATGCCCTCCTCCTGACACCCTCTTTGCATACAGGCTTCCATTACCTTCCAAATATTCAAGATGCCATCATGGACTTCCTGTTCAGACCGCCAGCTTTTCTCATTTTCCATCATCAATTGAGTGATGGTGAAATTGTTTTCTCGACAGAGCTTTAAAAGCTCATCAGCAGTTTTAAAAGGATACGGCAACTTGTGTTCTTCATCTCCTAACGTTTTATCTTTACTCGCCGTCTCATGATCAATGATAAAACCTCCACCCACAGAGTAGTACACTTGCGAAACAATCTCCTTTCCATGCTGATTATAGACAGTAAACCTCATCCCGTTAGGGTGATAGGGTAGTTGTTTATCATAATGAAAGAGAAGGTCTTTAGTTTGATCAAAACTGACTTTTTGGCTTCCTAAAAGAAATAAAGTTTTTTGCCCAGTCATCTGTTTAATTTTTTCAGAAACTGTGTTGGGGTCAATACCCTCTGGTGTTTCCCCTGAAAAGCCTAGCATCACTGCGATATCCGTTGCGTGTCCCTTTCCAGTGAGAGCCAACGAACCATAAAGATCAGCCTTAACCCTTGCAACTTGCTGTAGAATACCACTATTCTGTAAGAAATCTACAAACAATCTTGCAGCCTTCATTGGACCTACAGTATGGGAGCTCGAAGGGCCCATGCCAATTGAAAACAAATTAAATGTGCTAATAGCCATACTTCTCTACCCCAATAAATATTGATGATCAAGCGTTCAGCGCCTCTATAAAAAATACAAAACTTAATAAATGATAACCTAATTTTAACTTTACTTCATTGGTAGGCAGCATTCTCCTTCAACGCAACAAAACACAATCCGCTAATTATCAAAAAGATAAAACAAATAAAGCTTAGGTTTTTTCATAAAAAAGCCTTATCAGGAATGCCATTTTCCGTAATTTATTGATTAGTGACAATCTTTTTTAACTTTAAAAGAGAAAGATACTGAAAATCAAGGAGGGAAAAAGGCCTTATAGTTAAGAAATGGTTCTTTTTATTTAGATCGTGCTAAATTAAAAGTGTCGTGCAATAAAGAGCAAGAGATCATCGATGGCTTAAAAAGAATATTTTAATGATTGGTCTCTCCTAACTATTTGACAAGAGCGTCTGAAACGCTTTACTTTTTGTAATTTGTTAGTGGGTTGCAGCGCATCCTTTTCGCTACATCTCAGGAAGTCTTCCCATCAATTTTTGAAATTCGAGCAGGGATAATTGATAATTTTCTATAAGCTCAAGGTATTTTTCTTCCTGCTCAAGGCAGGCCAGCCTAGCTTTATAGACTTCGCACACATCCACTTTCCCATCTTGGTGATAATCTAATATCTGGCTATAGCTCTCATGTGTTTTGCTAAGAATCTTGTTTCGGTAGCAAAGCAACTCTTCATAGGCATGTTCAATGGCTAGCTTTTTTTTTGTAAAAGCCAAACCCATTCTTTTCAAAAATTCTTGGCGGCTAACTTCTTGTTTTTCTACTTCTAAATAAGCCTTTGAAATGGCTGTCTCATGATTACTAAAAATGGGGAGTTCAAATGACAAACCAAGAAAAATACCAGAGGGCTGTGAGCCATCCTCGTGAAACAATCCAGCATTCACTGAAAGATCCGGTTTTTTTTTAGTTTCTTCAAGAAATGCCTGTTGCAAAGCTACTTCTACTTGCCAATCCTTAACCTTAAGAAAACAATTTTCTTTTTCGTCAAAACAGAATTGTGGAACCTCTACTCGATCAATAAGGGCATCATCCAGGTCAAAATCGGTGTTATGTTTACCTATTAGATAAGCAAGTTCTAGCTTTTTTTCTTCGTAGGCATGGGTTTTTCTTTTGCATGCAAGTTCACTCATGTGGCATGCACTGAATTGTTTAATCTCACTAGATTTTAAAACGTTTTCTGCCTCTGGTTTTTCATTAAGACAGCTCAAAAGATTCTCTTGAATTGCCCTATTTTGAAACGCAAGATCAACACGACGCTTGGCGAGAGCAGCACCGATAAAGGCTTCTTTAATGGAAAATCCGTATTCCACCTTGGATTGAGAATAGCTTGCTTGTGCAAACCCTTGCATCGCTGCTGCAACGTCACGACGTGCCCTTCTCTTTTGTCTAGTTTCTATCAGTTGCGCTAATCCGTAAGATACCGAAGGGTATTCTTGGTAGTCACGCACGAAGTTAGAAGTTTCACCATTAATTGAAAACTGAGGGTTGGGTAAAAGTGAAGCTTGCTGGGCATTAACTTCAGCAATATCGATGTCTAAAACAGCTTTCTTTAAATCAAAGGAATGATTAAAGCCGCTTTGCAATGCTTGATGCAAAGTAAGTTTTTCTTGGCCATAGGCCAAAGAAAAGTAACAGGACAATATAATAGGAAAAATGACCGTGAGGTAAGACATATGCTTTTAAAAATGTTTACCATCTTCTTAGCATTTTCTTCCATTTGAGGAAAAGCTTTTTGTAGGTCAAACTTGCTAATAGAATCAGTACAACATAAGAGCCTGCATTGAGCCAACATACAGGCTTTTTGAACCATTTAGTTCTGAGTATTAGGAACAGTAGGGGATGTTTTAGCTTTAATAACACCACATCCCACACGCACACCAGAATGCCCTGTCGGCTGTGATCTAAGGTCGTCTTCATCTAAATGAACAATAACAGATTTACCAATGATTGAGTACTCTCCCTCAAGTTTTAGATGCGTGTCTAGACGATCATAGTGCGCTCTTCCTGTTTGGTCTGCGATAATGTTGCCAAAATCCCCAACGTGGCGGCGAGAGCTATCTGGGCTTGCATGCGGCTCCTTGCCTGGATTAAAATGGCTGCCTGCCGATGAAAAATCATCCTCACAAATACCGAACTCATGGATATGAAAGCCATGCGGCCCGGGGCTCAACCCTTCAATATTAGCAACAACCCTAACTCCCCCGCCTAATGCTGTAAACGTTACCGTCCCACTTACCTGATTCCCCTCTAAGGAATGAATTTCAGCATAAGCCTGCTTTATCTCTGACTTCTTTTCCTTATAATGATCACAGGAACAAAGGCTTATGAGTAAAAAGGACAACAGCCATTTACGCATCATAGGCTCCTATTGAGAAGCATCATTAGGATTGCCTTGCTCCGCTGGAGGTGTCGTAGTGGTTGGTGGTGTTTCACGAGTAGAGGGCGTTTTGCGATCATGGTGGTCACTATCACAGGACACAAGGCCTAATGCCGTTGTAATACCGGCAACAGTTAGCAGTAGTTTTTTCATGAGTATGCTCCTTCTATATTTAGCATTATTTGCTTGTATACAGATTAAAGCAATTTAGGAAAATAAATATAATTAATTTTTTAAATCAGTGAACCAAAGGGACAAGAATAGCCTATTGGATAAGTTTTAAAAATTCGTTTTCAACAATAATCTTTACCCCAAGCTCTTTTGCCTTCTCCCATTTTGAACCAGGTTCTTCTCCTACTAGAAGATAATCTGTCTTACTGCTTACCGAGCTTGCAACCTTTCCTCCTCGCTCTTTAATGATCGCTGAGGCTTGCTGTCTACTAAAATGCTCTAAAGTTCCTGTAATTACAAAAGTTTTCCCTTCAAAAGGATGGTTGTTGAATTGAATAATTTCTTGCTGCTTTGGGCAGACCCCCAGTGCCAACAACCGCTCAATTTCTTCGCGGTTGTGTTTTTGCTGAAAATGCTCCATGATGGCAGAAGCCACCTTCTCCCCTATGCCTTCTATGCGCATCAAATCTTCCTGAGTGAACATTTGCAAGTTTTGAATGGTCCCAGCTTTGTTAGCAAGCAGCTCTGCCGTTTGAATCCCAATGTGTTTAATGCCTAAAGCCATGATGAAACGAGCTAATGAAATATCTTTTGATTTCTCGATACTTGAAAGTAAGTTATCGATCGATTTTTCTTTAAAGCCATCAAGCTGAGCAAGTTCTTTTTCTGTTAAAGTATAGATATCGGAAGGAGTACGCACGAACCCCTTCACAAAAAGCTGCTCAGCAACCTTACTTCCTAAATGTTCAATATCCATTGCATCTTTGCTAGAGAAAAAGATAATCCTTCTTAATCTTTGCTCAGGGCATGCATCCGTGTTTGGGCACCTTATTGCTACCTCTCCTAGGACATTAACAACGTTGGTCCCACAGCTAGGGCAATAGGTAGGCATAAGCCAAGGCTGCGTGTTAGACGGACGAAGATCAAAATTAACGCCTACCACCTTTGGAATGACATCCCCCCCCTTTTCTATGGTTACATAGTCACCAACACGCACATCTTTGCGCATCACTTCATCGTGATTATGCAACGTAGCTCTGGAAATCGTGCTTCCAGCAAGAAGCACGGGATCTAACTCTGCAACAGGTGTTAGTACACCGGTGCGGCCGACCTGCACTGTAATATTCACCACCCTTGTTGAAGCCTGTTCGGCGGCAAATTTATAGGCAACCGCCCACCTTGGATTTTTCCCTGCCACCCCCGCTTTTGATTGGTCCTTTAAAGAGTCTAGCTTGATCACGACTCCATCGATATCGTAAGAAAGATGAGGTCTAAGCTGCTCGATTTCCTCGGCAAAAGCGAAAATACCCTCAATATCTTTGCTATAACTCGTATGCTCAACAGTAGGTAGCCCCAGAGCTCTTAAAAAGTCAAACGATTCATTTTGGAATTGAGTGGAGGCTGAAGAATCTTCAGCGATACCATAAAAAACACACGACAACCTTCTTTTAGCCACTTCCCTGGGATCTAACAATTTTAACGAGCCTGCTGCGGCATTACGAGGATTAGCCCATAAAGGTTCATCTAAAGATCTTTTCTCCTCATTTAAACGCACGAACTCACTATGGGGCATAAACACCTCACCTCTTACCTCAAGCACTTCAGGTAGATGATCACCTATTAACTGTAAAGGAACGCTAGGGATTGTTTTAAAGTTATTGGTGATATCCTCCCCTTTTCTACCATCCCCTCTTGTTGCTGCCTGTACCAATACCCCTTTTTCATAGCGAGCAGTGATGGCAATTCCATCCATTTTAAGTTCTAAAGAAAAGGCAACATCTTCTTTGTCAAGAATTTTTTTTACCCTTTTAATAAAATTCTGTACATCTTCCCTATTATAGGTATTTGCTAAAGAAAGCATAGGAATGCGATGAGTGACAGTGCTAAATCCCTTACTAAGCATTTCGCCAACTCTTTGAGTCGGTGAAGATAGACTCACCCAATCTGGATGCTCTTTCTCAATGGCTTCGAGCCGCTTAAGTAGGTGATCGAATTCTTTATCTGAAATAATAGGTGCGTGATTGACATAGTAAAGTTTATTATGATGCCAAATTTCTTGGCATAAGTGCTCATAATCGCGATGTGTTACCAAAAATTAACCTCAAAAATCATTGTCGCAAGCGGCGCTAGCTGAATGATGATGCCATTAGCATAACCTTCGGCGTCCGTGGTAATTTCCACTTGAGCATTCAACTTGTTACTGCCGCCATAGATTTCCTTATCGGAGTTAAATATCTCTCGTATCTCTTTAACGTTTTTAAGGCTAACATAATAGCGAGCATGATAATTTGGAGTAAAGTTATGGATGCAAAAAAGCTTCTGATGGTGCCCCTTTCTTAAGTAGGAGATGACGCTGTTATTGACATCGGAAAAATCAATCCAAGCAAACCCAGCAGGATCAAAGTCTTTTTCCCAGAGCGCCGGTGAATGAAGATAGAGACGATTCAAGTCAGCTACCATCTGCTTTAAGCCTTTATGTGTAGAATAGTTAAGCAAAAACCATTCGATTTCCCCTTTGCACCACCACTCATTCCACTGGCCAATTTCTGCTCCCATAAAAATTAACTTTTTCCCAGGTTGACAGATCTGATATCCCATTAAAACGCGCATATTGGCAAATTTTTGCCAAATATCCCCAGGCATCTTAGAAATTAAACTTCTTTTTCCATGAACCACTTCATCATGCGAAAGTGCCAACAGAAATTTTTCGGAAAAAGCGTATAATAAACCAAAAGTTAAGTCATTATGATGATATTTTCTAAAAAGCATGTTCTTAGACATGTAACGCAGTGTATCATTCATCCACCCCATGTTCCATTTCATATCAAAGCCAAGTCCTCCCTCTTGAACAGGATGGGTCACTCCCGTAAAAGACGTGGATTCTTCCGCAATCATTAAAACCCTAGGAAATCTCTCATGAACCTTGGAATTAAGATGTTTAAAGAATTCGATTGTTTCTAAGTTTTCTCTACCACCATAAACGTTGGGAATCCACTCACCATCTTCTCTCCCGTAATCGCGATAAAGCATCGAGGCAACCGCATCCACACGCAAGCCATCGACATGCATCTTATCAAACCAGTAAAGAGCATTAGCAATCAAGAAGTTAGAAACTTCGTGGCGCCCAAAATTAAAGATATGAGTATGCCAATGAGGATGGTATCCTTGCCTCGGATCATCATGTTCATAAAGAGCAGTTCCATCAAAATACGCTAAAGAGAAGTCATCTCTAGGGAAATGGCCAGGAACCCAATCTAGAATCACACCCAGGCCATGTTGATGCAGGTGATTAATAAACCACTGAAAATCTTGAGGAGAGCCATAGCGACTTGTCACCGCATAGAAATTAGACACTTGATACCCCCAAGATTCATCCAATGGATGCTCCTGTATAGGCATCAGCTCAACATGGGTGTAACCCATTTCCTTTAGATAGGGCACTAATTGCTGAGCAAGCTCGCGATAATTTAATGTTTCACCATTATTCTTCTTCCAAGATCCTGCGTGCATTTCATAAATATTCATCGGTTGATCTTGAAAAGAAGAATGCAGACGCTTATCTAACCAATGCTGATCCTCCCAAGCAAAACCATCGACATCAGCAACAATCGAAGCCGTTAAAGGTCGATGTTCGTTTTGAAAGGAGTAGGGGTCATTTTTAATTTTCACCATCCCATTTTGAGTTGTAATGGCAAATTTATACTTTTCTCCAACCTTCACCCCTGGAACAAAAAGCTCCCAAACACCCGAGCTTCCTATCACTCTCATAGGATTTATTTTTGTATCAAAGTAATTAAAGTCAGCAATCAGTGCTACGGATTTGGCCGAAGGCGCCCAGACAGCAAAACGTACGCCTTCAACTCCTTGATGAGTCACCGGTTTTGCTCCTAAAATATTATATAGCTCATAGTGTGTTCCTTTATTAAAAAGGTAAAGATCCATCTCTCCTATGGCTGGCAAGAATGCATAGGGGTCATGAGCTAAAAGACCGTTTTGGTGGTATACTCGATAGTTTTCATAGGTAGTTTCTAACGGAACGGTTAACTCAAAAACACCCTCTTCACTTATACGAGTCATTTCAACGATTTGCTTTTTCAACTCGATATAGATATGTGTAGCTCCGGGGCGATAAAGACGAACCACTTTTTTAGCCCCTTCTAAAGAAGAATGCAATCCTAGATAAGCATGAGGATCGTAAAACATTAATGTCATAACTCGGCTTCTGGTATGATTTGCAATGAAGACTGAATTTAAATCAATGCGCAAACTGATCTAAATAATAGCAGGTTCCCTCTTCACAATTCAGAAGGCTATTTGATTTCACAATAACGCCTTTATCATTATCGTTCAAACGAAGTCGCGCCTTGTGAATTTTTTTTGGAAAAATGAACGACAAAGAGCCGTTCGCCGTAGCTTTAAAGATCAATTTTTTTGGCGCTCTTTTACTCCATTCAAAATTAAAGCTCCCTAAATGGGACTCTAAATGAGTGAGCCTTCCACTAATGATCTCATTGGGCAGTAGAGGTAAAAGATGAATTTGATTATCCTTAATGTCTAGAAATAAAGAGCGGATAAGCTCGCTACCTTTTGTTAAAAGGGCCAAGGGCGCTATTTGATTCACCGGAGGCACATTAAATCCTTGGTAATCTAAATCCCTCTTGCGAGGTGACATAATCCCATTAAACCCCGCTAAAAACAAATGAAGAAAATCAGTATAAACGGATTCTTTTTGTTTTTGGTTAATGGCTTCTTCAAGCCTCTGAAACAAAGATTGATGGTCTTTAACCATTTCTTGTTGCGGAAGTATCTGTCCTAAACGATGCCAGACAGGTAGGATTTCTTTAAGGTCCCTTCTTCTTTTGACTAATTCCCATTCAAGTGCCTTGTGCATCCCAAGGTGCAATCTCTCCTTTGGCGAAGCTACAACGTCAAGACTCGACACTTGTTTAAGTAGCTTGGGGTTAGATGAAAAAAAATTCTTTTCGGAAGGCAGCTTCGAAATGAAGATGCAGGGCTGATGCTGCTCATTGGCAAAAATAGTATATCTTACAATCCCCGAAGGGATCGCAAGATGCACCTGTATATGCCCTTTCTCTAGGTTGTGGATGGCTGTAAATTGAACCACAGGACCTTGGATATTTAAGCACAACTCCTCCAATACTTCTTCTTTTGGAGACAAAAGACGAATACGTGTAGGGAAAATCTGAATGGCTAAATATGAAAAGGGAAGCTGAAATTGATTGCCCGGAACATGGCTAAACGGCATTAAGCGTGAACGGATGTTAATCTTCATCAAACAATCGTTCCCATTAAGCCTTCGGGAGTATTTTCGATGAGTTTAACCCTTATTATTTGATTAGACTCAATAAAATTAGGAATCCAAACGGGCAAGAAATTTTCTGTATGGCCAAAAATCGCGTCTGGTTTTTTCTCGTCAAAGCTTTCAGTGAGTACGGTCATCTCGTATCCGAGATACCTCTCTCTTAAGGCAAATGCTTGTTTCTCCGCTAAACGCAATAGTTGATTTTTGCGCTGATTAACAATGCCTCGTTCTATTTTATTAGGCATTAGACTAGCCCGCGTTCGAGGACGATCACTATAGGGGAACATATGCACTTTAGCGAATTCAACCTCTTCCATCACTGCTAATGTTTCCTCAAAATCAATTTCCGTTTCGCCCGGAAATCCTATAATAATATCGGTAGTGAAAGTGAACAGAGGATCAGCTTTTTTTAAACGATCAACTGTCTCTAAGAAAATTTGCCTTGTGTACTTGCGGTTCATCTTTTTTAAGACCACATTTGACCCAGACTGAAGAACAATGTGCATGGAAGAGCATGTTTTCTTCCCATTTAAAATGGCATCTTGTAGATTTTCATCCACTTCGTCAGGATCAATCGATGAAACGCGAAGACGCTCTAGGCCGGGCAGAGCGTCACAGGCTCTGATAAGATCGGCTAAGCATGTTTTTTCGGCTTCCTTTCCTCCATCAAAATCACCAATGTTAATGCCTGTCAAAACGATTTCTTTAAAGCCGTTACTAATAAGCTCCTCGCATTCCCGTAGAACCTCTTCTACGCTCCTTGAACGTGAACGACCACGGACATAAGGGATGACGCAGTAAGTACAGAACGAATTACACCCATCTTGGACCTTTACAAAGGCACGCGTATGGGAAGAAAAATGCTTGATGGCAAATTCAGGAACTTCAAGATCTGGAAATAGATCGCTAACCAGGTCTTCTTTCTTTAAATTGGGAATAACCTTTAAAACACCGGGTAACTTAGAGACAAACTCTTGATTGTTTTCAGAGTAGCATCCTGTCACAACAATTTGAGCTGCTGGATTCTCACGATGAAGTTTATTGATGGCGTGACGGCTATGGGCATCGGCAGATTGCGTGACAGTGCAAGTATTGACAATACATAGCTCCGCCTCTTCTCCTTCTTGGGCTTGCTTATATCCCAGGGCTTCTAATTGATTTGTGTATCCGTGGCCTTCATACTGATTTGTACGACAACCGAGAGTCACGATTTTGAATGTTTTCTCTTTTTGCTTCATAACCATCGAAAACTTCTAAATAAATGAGATAGTATACGGTTTTAGGCAAAAGAATAAAAGGATAAACCCCCACCTAACTAGCGTATGTAAACAAGCTAGTCTCCTACTGTACTCATGTCATCATCTAAATCAAGCGAGTCACTACTCATTCTATCCGCACCGTCACTGACATCTTCCTTCTCTTTACTGTCACTGACGTCCTTTTCGTTGAGAATCAACTTGATGATCTCCTCGATCGATCGATAAATAGCATTTTGGTGAATGGTGTGGTTAACATCCTCTGCTCTGAGCGTACTTTGGTGAACAAAGTAAAATCTCAATAACCTCCTTACAATAATTAAAGTTGGGTAAGTGGTTACCATTAGGAAAGGGCGGATGAGATAATCACTTACCCCATCAAGGAAAGAATTAACAACTTTTTTTAAACGAGCACTGCCTATTTTCATCAAGACTTTATTAATCCAACTACGTACCTTCTGCCACAATTTTCTAAATACACCAAGGAAGATATATTGAGTCTGGTTGTCAATCGTATGCGCAATACCGCGAACAACATCCTTCTGAGCTTTTTTCTTTGCTTCTGTTAAAGCCCTATCACAGGCTTTTTTTTGTTCTGGTTCACGAGGAAAAATATGATCAAAGTTAGGTTCAGGAATCTGCTTTCCCTTTTGATCCTGTAGCAAAAAAGTGCCCTTCTTATACAATGTGCCATCATTCAGAGTATCCACAGTCACCCAATGGCCAGGGTGAAGGCTTGGTATAAGACTGACCACAAGATCATCCACGATTTCCAATATTGATTTTTCCTCTAACATTTTCCTTAAGGGTTGTCCCATGGCTTGTCCTGCCAAGGTCCGCACTTTTTCTTTCCTTAAAGCCCAATTTGTGATCGCTGAGCGTTGCATCTGAACCAAGGCCTGGATCAACTCACCCGAGATTTTTTCGAGTCTATCTTGAGACTTATCTTTATAGTGCCTGATATCCTCATCCTTAATCGTTACGTCAAGATCGTCCTCTTCAGCATTGATCTGTTCAAAAAGGCTAATCAGCACAAGATTTAAAGTATGAGGGTCCTGAATTTTTTCAAAAAGGTTACTGAGCAGTTTCGGCACTAAAGTTTCTTCAAAAGCATCCCAAACTGGATGTTTTAAAAATTGAGGAATAGGTAGGTTAGTTTCTTTACTAACCCCCACTATCTTAAAAATATTTTTCGAAAGCCTTTCAAAAAACTCAATTTTTGCTTCTAGATTTCCTCCTCCTTTGAGGGCAGGATGCAATCGCCCAGCTTTTTCAAAAGACTTCAAAAAATCTTTTTGATCAATCTTTCCAGCGCGGTACTCCTTGAGATCAGCTTTAACTTTGGCAATCGTTTTAAGATGTTCTTTTACCTCATCCAGTAAACGAATCGCTCCTCTTACGAGTAAATTGCCATCTGGGTGGTCATGTGACTCTTGTTCTAACCTAGCCAATAATTCAGCAAAATCAGCAAAACATCTTAAAAAAGCAGCCTCTGAGAAATCCTGGACAAAAGAGAGTAAAGCCTGCATGGACGAGGTCTTGTTCTCAGCTAAACTCTTAATTAAATGCTGAACCATGTTTTCAAGAGGCTTAAGGGAGGGAGAAGCATCTACTCCCGGCTCAGCAAATAGATAAGAAAATTGCTCGGTAAAGCTTTCAGCGAATGACTGATGAAACTCTTGGAAGCTATAGGGTATTGCTCTACTAGTCATAGCTCCTAAGACCCGGCAAGCTTCAGATGCATGCTGATTACCAAAAGACTCAAAGAGACGTTTTCGATTCTCTTCTTTAGCCTCAATCCATGGAGTAAAAGCGGTGATAATAGGGAGAAGAGCCTTATGAGCATTTGCGCGAATCGTATCCTCAACGAATTCCTTCATTTCATCGGGAATGGGTAGGTGATCCTTCAGCTTTAGGCCGTCAGCAGCTTCATCTTCATAAAAAATCTGAATTAATTTTTCCACCAGTGGATCCAAAAGTTCTTTCGTGTCTGCATCAGTTTCTTTTAGTCCCTCTACAATTGCAGGTAGCTTTTCAGTGCCAGCATCCAATAAAATTTGTAGGGCCTCAGGAAAGAGATTTTCAATGGGTTGTCTCTTGTCATTAGGAACTTTTTCTAATAAGTGTACAATGCCTTTGAAAAGAGTTAATTGAAGGGCATTTTGAATTGTTGTTGCCATCCAGCCAAGAGGATTCTGAGGAAAATCTTGGATCAATTCATGGGCAACTCTATCTAAAAAATCCGTATCAACAATGACCCCAGATAGGTCCTTTTTTAAATGCTTTAAAACCTTGTCATGGGAAGATTGGATGTTTTCGGGAATTTTACTGATCGACTCGATTAAGCCTTTTGTCTCATCTTTGCTGAGAAAAAGGGTTAAAGCCTTTTTTTCTACAAACTTTTTGATCACTCTTTTATGATAACGAACAATCTTACTGACGCCTGATGCCACCCCCTCAATAGGCTCTTCGGGAAGATCCTGGTCTGCAAAACTTGCTTTCATTTGCTCCATAATCACAGTCTTATCCGAAAAAATCTTTGCTATAAAACTTCTTCCAAGGTTAGTTACGTTGTGGCAAAAGTTGAAAATCTGGTCGGTAAGCTCATTGTCGTTCACTAAATCATTCAAACGCTGGCGGTAATCGATTGCATCGTTTCTTACTGCGATGCTGTCATAGGATTTTTTTAAAGCTAAAGCAAAGTGCTCGGTTAAACGGTTCTGATGGCGATTAAAAAAAGCTAGAACAATAGGGTTTTTAGGCAAAATAGCCTTTAACAATTCTTCTGCAACAGGTTGAAACGGGTTCACATCGATAGATAAACGGCTAGCCTGTGATCCTGTAATATAACTTTCGAAAATATTTGAAAGTTTGACCGATATCTTCGCAATAAATTTATCAACGGGGACTGTTTTCCCTTGTTCGATTTCATCTGCAAAAAACTCCTGTGCCAGGTTACTGATCAAACGTAGTAAAACAGCATTACTGACACTTTTCACCATGTTTTTATGCTTATCGAGAAGAGGGCTAATATCGATGGGTAGTTGATCAAGAAATTGTTGTACACTTTCAAAATTAAGTACTAGATCAACAATTTTAGGATTAACAAAATTGAGCAATTCAGCAACATCCTCAGTACCTGTCAATCCTTGAAGTATTTCTCTATCTTCATCTTGGCACTTCCTAGTTACATTCTCTCCTATAAAAACCAAAATCGGTTCAGCAGCTCGTATTAATTTATCCACATCAATAGCAGGCGCGGATGAAGACGCTGACGATGATGAGCTTTCGTGCGAAGAAGGTTCTACTTGAGTGCCGTTATTAGAAGAAAGCCAGAGGTTTAATGGTCTATAAAATTCTAATAACTTTTTAGATAAATCTAAAGACACTCGCCGTGCAAAAGATCGAAGTATTTTTCCTATGCCTATATTGGCATCATCCTTATTGTAAAACATTAAATCGACTAACCTATTAGCGAGAGGCAAAAAAAGGTCCTCTTCTATAGATGTCGATTGCCCTTGCTTTATTTTTTGATCAACTTTATCAAACTCTTCAAGTGCAATTTCGGTTAGTCTTCCAAAAATAGCCTGGGAAAACTCTTCCAATGTAACAGTCTTAGGTAACTGTTGTTTTTTGGAAAAAGCATTTGCTTCATCAGGATAAAGAGAGGTCGCTAGGTTTGCAACGATTCGAGTGATTAAAGCTTTAGTAATTTGATGAGTCGCCTTTGGGTTGTTCTCAACATAGTCAGCCATCTCAGTCGATAGTTGATGGCGAAAAAACTCTGGTAATTGCGGTGCAATTTCATTAATAAGCGCAGCGACATCCTGGCCCGTTAATTGTTTCAGAAACTTAGCATGCTTATCTTCTGACCAAGTAATCAAGGGACGAGCAACCCCAACAGCAGCATTGAGCCCCATCTGTCTAATGCTGGAAAAAAACCCATTGCTTACTTCAGACGTTTTGGATGAATCAGTCCCGCTTACTTTATCTTTGCCCTTTTGCATCCGATTTGAGGAAAGCTTAGAAGAAGAGAGCCTATTTGAAGACGAGCTGTTTATTGATGTCATAAAGGTTATTATGATTTTTTATCTTGGATTATAACAACCTAATTGTTTAGGGACAAACAATATTATATTAAGATTTAATTAACATATTAGAAGGATTTCGATCGTCTAATAGTTTTAAAAATGCATCGAACATTTTAAAAAATAAATTTTCATTAATTTTACGCCAAATATCCTCTGATCTGAGCTTAGCTTGATTTTTGAAATAACACTTAACAATCAACCAGGTTAGTTTAATAAAAGGGAAAGAAATAATTTTAATCAATGGATAGATAAAAAAGGAAAAAAAGGTGTGAAAAATTAAATCTAATTTTTGTTTTACCTTAAGACCAAATTTCCCAAAGTTGTTTTCAATTTCCTGATCAAGATAATCCTGCAATTGATTCCAAACACCTAGAAATCCCGCCTGTAGGGTTAGCTTGCCTTGCTTATCAAAAAGGGTGGATAACTCATTAACAACTTCATGCATGGTTATTTCCAAATCTTCTTTATCCCTTTCTCGTTTTGCTTTTTCTTCCTTTTTGTTCATGGGCAATGCAAAGTCGACGCCTTTTTTTACTCCCCCCGAAACAGATCTTCTCACGGTGGTGACAAATTGATCCTTTACCTCTCTTCTCTTCAAGTTAGGAGAGTGACGTTTAGCCACCCAATTACCCTGGTGCAGGCTCGGTAAGGCCGATTCAACTAAAAGATCGACAATTTCTATTAATGTATATCCCTCAATTTTTCCTCGAATCGAAGCAGCGATTGCTTCACCTACCTTGATGCGAAAATTTCTATATTTTTTCAAAAACTCATTGCCAAATACTGAGGGCTGTAGCTGTACTAAAGCGTCAATTAAATCGCTAGCTAGTTGAGCTAAAACGCGTTGTAAATGGTCGTCCGGAATTTCAATTCGAGCATCATTGGCACGGCTATCTTCAATGCTATCTAACGCATCATTAATATTTTTCAATGAACGAAAAACGATACTCGCAATTGTTGAGGGATCCTTAATTTTTTCAAAAACAGCCTCACAAACTTTAGGAAACAACGTGTCAACAAATACTCCCCACCACACTCCCTTGCCTAAATTGGGAACAGGTAGGGGAAGCGCAGGGTTTAACTCAAGAAATCGCAAAATTTCCTGAGCTTTCTCTTTAAAAAATACGACTCGTTTTTCCGGTGTCATTGCTTCATGTAAAAGGGAAGTTGCATTAAACCCCTGAATTAAAATGCTGTCGCGCACACGGGAAGCATGTTTGATTTTCTCCTCATTTTTAATTTGGTTAATCATATTGAAATGAGCAGTCGCCTCTTCCATAACATTAAAAATGAGACCAATAAGAAAGCCGCCCTCATGGCATTTGGCAGGATCAACAAGATAAAGCGTTTCCATCTGGTTAATTTTTGTAAAAAAATCGGCAAAAACCTTTAACAGGGCTCCCTCACAGTAATTCGTCAGAAACCCCCATAAGTCACTAAAATCGTTTTCTCCCTTACCAATATATCTAAAAAAGAAAGAAAGGAGCTCAAAGAGCCGGCGTTGATCACGTGGTTCTTTAATATGATCTTGAATAACCTCAAGAAAACTTGTCGCTAGATCTTTATACGAACTCCTAAGTAAGTAGGCAATCGAATTGGGAACAAAAAGAGATAGAATGCGTATTGCTTCATTCATTCTCTCGCTGCCGAAAAGATGGCTGAGCTTTTCTTGATTCTCCAGCCTTTCTTCATTCCAAGTATAAATTTCTCGATAGGACTTACACAGAAGTCGAGGTAAAATTTGATTTGAAATCAACTGTACAACGGGTTCTTGTAGCCATTCAGGAACAGGTAGAGCTTGACCTAAATTTTGGCAATCCAACATAAAAATTTTAATCAGCTCTTTTGAAAGTGGCACAAAAAGGACATGCCATGACTGTTGTTCATCACCATCTAAGTTAGCAATATTGCCTTGGATCGTTTGAAAGTGTTGTGATAGCGAAACCACTAGTTTTTTGGTTGCAGTAGGCAGCAAGTACTTTGTGGGAATTTTTTTTTTAGGGCTAGCGTTCGCTAAAAAAAAGACTGTTCCTTTGAAAAGAAGAGAGGAAATCCACTTTTGAGCAAAGTCAAAGATTTCTTTACATTTATCAGACAAAAGCGCCTCGCCAAACCCTTTCAAAACCTCCTCCGTTAGTGAAAGCTGATTAAGCACAGGGTATTCATCGGTCAGCGCTTCAGTAATCAAACGCCGATCGTTCACTAAATCCGTCATTTCGGCCACACTTTTCTGACTCAAAATTTCGCAAAAATGCAGCACGTTTATGAGTAGATCTTCGTTCCCAAACGTTTCCGATAGCTCTTTTGTTGGAACATCCGCCACCTGGTTAAGGGTGGCATGTGATTTCAAGATTCTCTCTGGTTCCCAAGTCAGGGTTCTAAACCGCTGCTCAAACTCCTCAATCTCTTTCATTTCGAAGGCAACGAATAGATCCATGATAATCGAGCTTATCATCTCAAAAACCCTAGGGAACCTTCGTTTAATCAAGCCGAAAAACTCATGATGTTCCGGCGCTAATGTTTCCAAGACTCGATCAACTATCTCATTAAAATATTTAGGCTTTTTTCTCTTTTTAAGTTCAATCTGCTTATTAGCTTCCTGCAGGCCCTCCTGAAAAGCCACGTACACTTGAAGAAAAATTTGTTTAAAAAGCTCGCTCGGTTGGACCTTTTGATCGCATCGCCTACCTAAACTACTCAGGATATTAAGAAAAAAGGCAACGATTAAGTTCTCAATGGCTTCACTATCTCTCGGCAAGGATGCTTGATATTCATTGGGTACTAGTGTTTGTATTTGATTCATTAAGGGCTGCAGTAAAACTTTTAAAATCCAAGGAAGCTCCTCAGACTGAATGCTTTTTTGAAAAAAAGCATTTTCCTCCTGAATGATATGGCAAGCAAAGCCGTTTAAAAAGAAAAAGACACCTTCTTTTCCATATTGCATCAGTTTATCAAAGTTTTTAATTCTTCTCGTATCAAACTGCTTTTCTGAACCTTTTGGATCAGCCTCTTCCTGATGATTGCCATGAAAGGTTTTTTTATAACTACTACATAGAAAGGCTTTAAGATGCTTAGGAATAGAGACAACAGCTTTTCCAGCACTCATCAGGTAAGTCTCGCTGGGTAAAGCGATATCTAAAAGCTCCTTAACTAGAGGATCAAATAAATCCTCATCAATTTCCCCTTCTTCCTCAACAACTTGATCAATCTCATATAAATGCTCCCAAAAGAGCCTAAGGATAAAGTATCCTAATTCCCCAAAAAAACGCTCCTTAGGCACTTTTTCTTTAAGGATTTCCTGCTCCTCAGAAATTTCCTCTTTTTGGGACGGAGGGAAAATTTTTCTAGAGAAGTTAGCAAGAATATGCAGGCTAAGATTTTCTGCCAGCTCCGCGATTGTTTGCTCGTTCCTACCATCGAAGAGATCAGGTGTCAAACACTTTACCGCTTGGCATAATTCCGGGATAAAAGTCCTCAGCGCCTCTTCTATTTGGCTATCTCCCAATAGGTCGCGAAGGTAACTTTCGTCATCCTTCCTAACACGGCTTGCCATAACATTTGCCCCATAAAGAAAAGCATTCTCAGTCGTTTTCTTTGCAGTCTGACCAATGGCTCCGAATAGCCCAGTGACGCTCCCCCAAAAATAGGAGTATTCAACCTCTTCCTCAACACTACTGCTACTTGTATCGACATCATCATTGCTATCGGTCTCATCGGTCTGTTCTGGGGATTCAACACCCATGTTTAAACGCTTTGGCGTTAATGATGAGGTAGTTACCCGGTTTAGATAAGGGCTTTTTCCTGAAATTGGTGATACCATATTATCTCTTCAAACTTAGATTCATATTTCTTCAAAATTTTTTAACTTCGATGCTAGGGGTCTTGGCAAATCAACCCAAATAATGACGTCATTTTCATCAAAATCTCTCTTTAGAACATTCCCCAAACGCATCACTTCACTAACAATTGCATACTCGCTTTGAGGGATACGCAACTTCACTTTTTTGCGCTGCTTTTCCAGTTCTGCGACCATCTGTTCTTGTAAAGCATCAAATCCCATATGATGAAGTGCTGAAATTTCAACGGTATGCGGGAAAAGCATTTTAAGACGTTGAATTTTGATCGGGTCCACTTGTTGGTCAATTTTATTTAGGACTGTGATCATCGGCTTGTTTTCGGCGTTCAGCTCCTTTAAAACTTCGAATGTCGTTTGAGCTTGCTCTTCTGCCATGGGATGGCTAACATCTACCAAATGTAAAAGAATATCTGTTTGAATAGCTTCTTCAAGAGTACTTTTAAAGGCTGCTACCAATAAGTGTGGTAACTTCCTTATAAAACCCACCGTATCAATCAATAGAATGTCTTGGTTATTTGGCAAAGTGAATTTTCTCGTTGTCGTGTCCAATGTAGCAAAAAGCTTATCCTCCATTAGCACACCTGCTTGTGTTAAGGCATTTAGCAAAGTGGATTTGCCGGCGTTAGTATACCCGATAATGGCAAAAGTAGGGATGCCCGTCTTCTCTCTTTGTGATCTTTGCAAACTTCTTGTCGCTTGAACCTCTTGAATGTCGCGATTGAGGAGCTCTATCCTTTTTTTAAGAAGACGTCGATCGATTTCAATTTGCTTTTCTCCTTCTCCCTTTAAGTAACCTCCCCCACCGCTGCCTCCACCACCTGCAGTCCCCTGCTGCCTTGATAGATGTGTCCACAACCGTTTTAATCTGGGAGCTTCGTATTTGACTTTAGCTAACTCAATTTGCAGTCGGGCTTCTTTTGTTTGTGCTCTTTCTGCAAAAACTTCTAAAATCAGCTCAGTACGATCCATAACAGGTAACTTAAAAGCAGCTTCAAGATTGCGTTGTTGGCTAGGAGCTATTTCATCATCAAAAATAATTAGGTTGGCCTGCACTGCTTTTGCAGTAGCTATTAGCTCCTCAAGCTTTCCTGAAGTAATAAAAGTCGAGGCATCATACTTACGTATCATGCATGTCACTGTTTCTAAAACCTTTACACCATAAGTGTTTGCTAACAGCTCAAGCTCACGTAAATGCTCATCACAAACGCCTTTTTGCGACGAATTCAAATAAACGGAAACAAGGAGGGCTTTTAAGTCTTCTTTTGCAATTTCTTGTTGATTAAGGTTGTTCATGTCCGTCATTAAGTTTAAAAATTAATTTCTAAGCCATCAAAAGCAAGTTCAATACCATCAGGCAAGTAGGAACGCATCTTCTCGTGTTCTACTTCATGAGCGATATGTATAAACCAGGTCTTTTTCGCACCAACCTTTTTAGAAAAGTCGATGGCTTCATCAATGTTTAAGTGCATAGGTGAAGCAGTAAAACGCAAGGCGCTTACAATTAAAATCTCAACGCCTTTTAGATCTTCAAAGATTGTTTCTGGATAGTTTTTAATGTCAGTAACATACGCCAAATGACCAAAACGAAAGCCATTGATCTTCATGGATAACTGCTCAAAGCTAAAATAGGATAAGGGAATTGTTTCAAAAACACTTTCTCCTCTATCGCCCGAAAGGTGAACAAGCTGGAGCCTCGATGCATTTTGATGCTCAAAAGGCTGAGGAGCAAACATATACTCATATCTCTTTGTTAACTCTTCCGCCGTTTCAGTAGAAACTAAGCAGGGCAGAGGTTTTTTATTAATAAAATGAAAGATTCGTAAATCATCAATACCTGCTGTATGGTCATAATGTGCATGAGTAAAAATCACCCCATCTATCTTACTAATCTTATATCTAAGTGCCTGTTCTCTTAAATCAGGAGAAGCATCTATAAGCAATCGTTTACCTTGGCTACTTAGTAAAACAGAGGAGCGCAAACGTTTATTCAACGGAGAGAGAGATTGACAAGTTGCACATTGGCAACCAATAACAGGAATTCCTAAAGATGATCCTGTGCCAAGAAAGAGTATTTTTCCCATATTAATTAAAAAATAATTGTTGTGCTTTTAAGCCAATGCCAGGATGATAAAAATAGACCCAATCAACACCGACTGTCTGTTCGTGCAAGTCCACTCTAAAGTAGTCTTTAATAAATTGAACCTCTTGAAACGTTTTTTCCGAAGCTTGCCATGAAGCTGGGCTTTCAGTTTTTACGATTAATTTTAATGTAAAAATAGGTTCTCTCATAAAGGCCGAAACCACTTCTGCCCCTGGTTGATTAATACTCACCTCATCTTTGACCAAGCGGTAAAAATCGGCATATCTTGTCTCTGAAATAACTGATTGATGCCAAAGCCTGTCATTGATGGACTGATAAGAAAATACAATTTTATCAAAAATAAAGCGATCAAAGTGTCCTGTTTTCTGATTACTATCATTATAGTTTAATCCATGAAGTAAATTTGGCGAAAGAAGCGTTTTATCAATAGTATAACGGCCAGAAGGACCATAGTAGGTAATGAAAAATAAAGCAATAATAGCTGCTGTAAACACACTTAAGCCAATTAAGGCCAAAAATTGTATAATCTTTCTTTTGTCATCAGGTCGAATTTTTGCCACAAAAAAAGCACCTTTGTTTAAAATAGTAGAAACTTCTTTTTTATTTAAAATATCAACCTCAAACTTTTGTTAGAATAAAATTTTTATGAACATTGCTATTTTAGGAGCTGGATTTTGTGGAGTTGCTTTAGCATGGAACCTTTTATCACATGGGCATCGTGTCACCCTATTCGATCCTAATGGTGTTGGAGGAGAAGCTTCAAAGATTGCAGCGGGCTTACTTCATAAGTATACAGGTCCCCATGCCAAATTAAACCGTTTGGGAATCGAAGGTCAAGCCGCTACCCTTGAGCTGCTCGAGTTAGCCCAAAAGTTTACTGCAGAGCCTATTGTCTTAGCCGAGGGTATTTGCAGAATCGCGTTTGGAGAAGAAAAACGAGAAGAGTATCGTTTTAGAGCACAGCAATACCCCGATTGCGAATGGCTTGAAACCGAAGAGATCTCCTTATTAACTGATGAGACTGTCTTGCAACCTAGCTTATTGATCAAATCAGGCCTTACTATTGACTGCATCAATTATATTAAGGGATTATGGCAGGCCTGTTTAAATAAAGGTGGGACATTTATTCAAGAAAAAATCCAAAGTGTTAACGAACTTCAGGATTTCCATGCGATTGGCATAGCGACGGGCGCTAAGCTACCTCCCTTTAAAGAACTCAGTCATATACCCATCAAGCCGATCAAAGGACAGCTATTAGAATTCTCCTGGCCAAATCTACCCGTTTTACCTTTTAGCCTAAATGCCGATGCCTATCTCACGATGAAAGCTAACCGGCTGTCTTGTGTTGGAGGTGCCACCTTCGAAAGGGAATTTACATCCACTGCTGCTGACATAAGAGTGGCAAAAGAGCTTTTACTACCAAAGCTAGTTAAGCTATTCCCTCCCCTAGCAAATGCTAAAATTTTAAATTGCCAAGCGGGATTAAGAGCTTCTACACCAGATCACTTGCCTATAATTGGCCATTATGGGCAAAATCTATTCGCTATTACAGGGATGGGTTCAAAAGGCCTACTTTACCATGCCTTATATGCTAAAAAGCTTTGCAAACTGATGCTTGGTCTTTTTTAGGCCCGATCTTTTGCTAAGAGGTAGTCAATAGCCAATTTGCCTGGGCCAAAAATTAAAATTAATAAGCAAGCAAACAAAAAAGTAAAAGGAGAAGACCCCATCAATTTTGATGGCTCAGTAAAAATGAATTTTATAGCTTCTTGATGCACTGTAGCATAAGCAGTACATAGGATAGCAATTAACGGTAAGCTAGCTAATCGTGCCATGAAGCCGATAGCTAAAAGCAGTCCGCAGAGGGTTTCCATTGAAGCTACAAAAAATGCATTAAACGTTGGCTGATAAATGTCAAACGATACAAGCAGGGTTTTAAATTTTTGCATGTCTTGAAACTTTGAGAATCCTGCGATAAAAAAACTAATCCCCCAAAAGAGCCTTGTGATTAGCAGAAAAAGGGATTTGAGATAGGACGCAGTATGCATCCATTTGTAAATTTGATGTAATGTTTTCATAGAACCCTTGATAAAAAAAAATAAAATTATCGCCTTGTTTCATAAAATTCAATTTAAAAGATCAAACTGGTGAAAAAAAACTCTTAACGTTAAGGTTAGGAAAAATGAATTTCTGGAGATGTTATGGACAATAGTAAGTTAATTGATCGCACAGGATATATAGTTTCTGGAGTTGCAACGATTCTTTGTTTCCTTTTATTTTATTACGATACGGCTCAATTGGGAAAATCATTAGCTGCTGCATTAATTACAGGAGCGCTAGTCTGGGCGACTTATATGGTTTTAAGATGGCTTATCCTTGCCTGTAAATCATAGTATGGGTTTATGATGAAGCGCCACTTGTTTTTCTTTTTGATACAACTATTAAATATTAACGGCACAGATGCGTCCACTCCTAACCATTTACTATGCAAACTGGAACCCACTGCTCACCCCTATCTAGCAAGCCAATTACAAATTCAAAATAAAAACCAGATGTCCTCTAAAAGTTGGTCTAGAGAACAACATTTTTCAAGGGATCCCGATGCACTTGACTGCTCATGGGTATCTGATGAAGGGCTACAAGAAGACTTAGAAAAACCTAAAGTATGGTTTAGAAAAGAACATTACTTTTCTAGAGATCCCTACGACCCCGATTACTACCTAGTTGGCATTTCTGAGAATAACGAGAGACCTTTTTCTTGCTCACCTCAATTGGCAATCTACCTTTTAGATAATTCTCAGAAAGCAAACAAGCCTCAACTCATGATCGATCCTTTCTTAGCTTATCGGACAAAACTTTCCAAGAGAGATCAAGTCCATTCTTTTGAACAATCTATCAGGGCTTCAATCGGATTTAAATCTTTTATCGCATTTGACTCCCCCCCAGAAGGCATAGATGAATGTACCATCAGGGTGACTAATAACAGTGATGTTTTTTGCTATGAAAAACCCCGATTCTCCCTATCCTATGAATCAGAGATCCCAGAAAAAATTTGGTGGCAAATCTCTTCAACGCCCTCTTTTGATTCAGTCTCTTCAAACTTAGATCAAATTTCGCCCTTTAGCGAGCAAATCGAAATTGATGATATCGCTGAAACATTTTTAAATCCCAATGAACCTTATTACCTACGCATAAAAAGTATTCAAAGTGGAGAGGCAAGTAAATGGTCAGAGCCCTTTAGGTTTTTTGTACAAAAACCTCAAAGAGTCATGAATGTTGAATTTAACAAAATTGGCAAGAAGAAATATGAGTTGAAATGGCAAAAAGATCCTTCATCATCCACACAGTATTTAATTTTTGCTTCCAACTCACAAGACTTTATCCCTTCGATTTATTCTGACCGCCATCTATTATTCTTAGATCATGAACAGTTAGAAAGTATTGAAAATCACAATTTGATAGCCATAACCCCCTCGAATCGATTAGTCATCAATGAATCTTTTGCCTACTATCGAATCATAGCTATTGATCATCAACAACTTTCTGTTCCTTCTGACTTAATTTATATTTACGACCACGACCTCATACAACTACGAGATCGTCTCGTCCGCTCTGAACAAAATGTAAACGTAATCGAACGCAAGCTTTTCGATAGTTCAAATCCCTATTTTCTCATTAAAAAAGCTTTTACAGACTACACAACCCATCCCTACATCTCAGAGAGGACGTGGCAAAAAGTTAAACCCTTTTTGATTCCGGAAAATCACCCTCTAATCCAACCTTTAAATCACATTTTTCACAAAAAAAGAGTGACACAAAATGCTGTAACCTTGCAACGAGCAGGGTTTAAAACTTTAGGGGGCGGGCCAACCTCCCATAGTCAAACTATTTTTTGTCGTCATAAGGACTTAAAGGATTATGTTTTAAAAATTGTTCCGGATGATTATCCAATTGATGAAGTCGAAAAATTAAGAGGGAGGATTATAGGAGCCAAAGCAGTAAAAGAAGCCATTGATAAGTATCAATTTGATGATTTGGTCAAAGTACCTCAAAAATGGCTATATGTTCTTCCTCCCATCCCTGCACCAGCTCTAAATAGCTATCGAAAGAACTTTATCTTAATCGCAGACGATATGCACATCCATGGTAGAGAAACCAATTATGCTATGTGGAAAAGCTTACTCATGACCCCGGAGCTTTTAAAGGCAATCTATACGATCATTACTGAGATTGGCCTAGATGATTGCGTCTATGCTTTTAATCTTCCTTTTTGTAAAGATGGCAAAATTGCTTTTCTTGATACTGAAGATCATCATAAATGGCCGGTTCACTATCAGTCTCTTAACAAATATCTCGGTTCAGAAGCCCGAACTACCTGGTTGAAATTAACTCAACAGCACTAATTCCTAAATGGCTAAGAGGCCTCGCTTTGCCTGCAATCGCATTCCCCCTCTAGCTTTAACCCCATTCCTTTGTCAGCAAGAGGGTATCGATTGGCTTCGATACCTCTCTTCAACCTACTTGTCTTTAAATTTAATTCTTATTTCAATTTGAGACTGAATGCTTTGTTCTCCTTCTAACACAGTGATTTCTGATGTGCGCTTGGCAGAACTTAAGGCCATTTCCTGTCTATAGAATGGTACCATCGATTCAGCAGGAAAGATGGTAACTGCATCAATTTCTTTCAATTTTAGATCGAGTGCTTTCAAAATAATATCAGCCTCACTCATCGCGTGTTTTGCCGCTTCTTTTAAAGTCTGTTCACGAGCGGCAGCTAGATTTTCATCCGATGGCCTTAGCCTTACTTGAGAAAGCAAATTAGCGCCCCCGTCAAACGCATGGCTAATCACCTTACCTGCGTCAGCTGTAACGACAGTAAAATTAATAAGTACACGGCCTCTATAGCTTTTAATCTCCGGAGGTGAACTTTGAGTATATTCTGGGTAAACTTCCAATGCCCCCGTCTCCAATTTATCCAATTGCTCTTTCTGCAAACGACTGACAAGATTCTCTAGAAGGCTTGCCAGTTCATTCTCAACCTGTTTGGTGGTTTTTCCCTCTACCTCAATGCCCATTTTAATATCTGCGATATTCGTTTTAAGCATCATTTTTCCAATGCCATGTACTTTTAATTCGTGATCACTATCTTCTCCTAGCACTAATGAGAATGGAAAAATTAATAAAAAAAACCATCTACCAAACATAATTACCTCTCTTTTTGATTAGGACTAAATTCTTTATACGAACACTTAAACTATGATGGCTAATAGCAGCAATTGAAAAAGATTGAAGATAGTAACGGTAGCATTAAACACTAAACGATAAGTGTAGAAATAATACTAAGCAATGCGATGTCCGTTCAATAAGTAGTATCAACCATCCAGTGGAATGCAGAGCCTGTCCCTCGGACGATTATAAAGAAAAGTTCCATCATCCATTAGCTGCCCGTTTATCATTGAAAAGGGATAAGGGGCTATTCAACTTTTTCTGCTTTCAAACGCAACACATTAGCTAGCAACTGAAATAACAGGTAGCCAAAAAAGAGACCTATAATTGCATAAATTAATGATTCAATCGTTAAGGAAAACCCCACTGAAAGCTGGCTGAGAGTCTCTTTCAATAATTGCCAATCCAAATATTTAATGAAAACAAACGGGCGATTTAAAAAAGTGGCCTCCTTAAATGCTAGCGTTGCTTCACTAAAAATATTCCATCTTTCAAAGGTGCGATTCATCAGTATCCCCTGATTATAAAAATCAGGATCGCTAGCAGATAAAAATTTTTGAATTAATTGAAGCAAAGTTTTGCCAGTAGACTTTGCTGCATTTTCCATTGCTGCAACCTGATATGACAGCTCTGCTAAATGACCGGAAAGCAATAAAGTGTACTGTTGATAAACTTGGGGAATCTGGGAGAAGAGAAAAGCTCCAGCAACAGCAAAAATGCGGTCTAATAGCTCGACAGCTTTTTCTTTCATAGCCCTCTACACTAAATTCATCTATGATCGCATCTTATTTTTTTTCTTAAATAATTGCTAGCCTTTCAAAAAACTTAATGGTCATTAGGATAAAAAGGCTCAATATGAACGGTTACATCTCTAACAAATGGCCACTCTTTTTGGATTTCCACTCTGACCTTTTGGCTAATGGTATGAGCAGCTTCGACAGTTAAAGAAGGTTCTACCTCAATATCAATATTTACATGCGCATCAGGCCCATAGTGTTGGATGCGAATTTTCTCTGTAGCCAATACCCCCTCTACTCTCAGAGCTGCTGTTTTTACCTTGTCAAAGAAATCAGCTTCAGGTGTGGCGTCAATAATTTGATTAAGATTCTTTCTCGCTGCCTTATAGCCTGCGACCAACATCATGATTGATATAAAAAACGCTCCAAGATTGTCGATCATTGCGCTGATGGACGGATAGATCGCCACCAAAATGAGTGTAACCCCTGCTACAAAACTTGTTAGCGCATCAATACGATAATGCCAAGCATCAGCAGCCAAGGCAGGACTATGCTGCTTTTTTGCCGATCGCATCATCAATTGATAACAACACTCAAGTAGTAATGTTGCCCCAAATGGAATGATCCACAAATAGGCATTGATGGTGTGCGCGTGCTCGGTGACAGCGTTGGTGAATTGGTAAACCCCCATTCCAGTACCAATCACCATCAATAAGATACCTAGCTGCAAGCCTGCCAATGGCTCTAAGCGACCATGTCCGAAAGGATGGTTCTTATCAGGTGGCCGATCTGCAAATTTGAAGCAAAAGATCAAAAAGGTACTTGTGGCAACATCAATTGTTGTGGCAAGAGCATCCATAAATAAAGCAGCACTACCGCAAGTAACTGCTGCAACCAACTCAACAATGGCAATCAATAATCGAACCCAAATTCCCTGGGTAGTCGAATGCACTAATGCATTCACTCGTCGTTGACGCGCAGCGGGCACTTCCCCAGGAACTTTAATGGGGTCAGGAAAACGTTTCATCAAGCAGCCTACATTAAAAACTTTTAAGAAAATCCAGCTGGAGGCTTAAGGATCTCTTAGCATAGCAGTTTAATGAAATAGGCTCACTCCTTTTTCTCCAGCATTTGATCAACCGTTTCTAAAATTTTAGCAGCATAGGTTCGATAGTTGTTCTGTAAATCGTCAACCGTAAGTGCATAAGGAATATCAGGTGAAACCCCTAGATTTTCAATAAATTGCTTATTGTGCCTTTGCGCTAAAGAAGCTGTGTAGCTAAAGGATTCAATGCCAAAAAGATTAGGAAATTGAACAGAATAAACAAATCCACCTGCTCCGGCAGTTTGGGTGCCTAGCAATATAGCTCGGTTGCTATCCTGCATAATAGCAGGAAAGAAATCCCCTCCTGAAAAATCTAAGCTGTTAATGAGGATTAAAATAGGCTTAGTGTAGCGAACCTCAGGATGAGGAGGAATAAGGTCAATCCCCCACAAGTAGGTAGGAGATGTTACGATCTTTCCTTCGTTCCATTCAGAGATAATAAATCGCAAATAATTAATAAAAAATTGTGCTGTCTGGTATGTAACTTGGTTACCCTCCATAACGTCTCCTAGTACCATTCTCGCTTCTTCGTCAGAATTGATAGACTCCAGGATGGGAAGAACCTGAATCGCATAAGCAATCTCTTTTTGTGTCAGTGAAATAATATGTCGAGGCGTAGCAACGGGGTGTTCATTTAGCATTGAAATAAGCGCATAAAGGTAGAACAGTGAGCCACCAGGATTGTTAACTTGATCAATCACTAGTGCCTCACTCGATGATTGGAAGAAGTCAATAATTGCCTTAAAGTGCTCTAGACTGTCCTCCCATTCCACAAAATGGGGCAATCTGATGTAAGCAATACGACGCTGGGAGGGGGTTTCAAAAAGATAAGCGTAGTAAGGAGATCGATAGTCAGCCTCCCAAATTTTCTTCCCTAGGGTTGGAATGAAACTTTGTCTAGCTCCTAGGTCATCGCTTGCTTTTGCGTTGAAAACATCAAAATGAGTCGATAACATCAGCTGTTTAAAAATGGCATGATCTTTTAAGGGTAAACGAAGGGAGGAAACCTCCTGCTTCATCTTTCCTCCTACTAATGAGACGATGGGTAGCTGACTCTTAAAGGGACTGGCAATTTTTTCCGGTAGATGATGCCACATGATCTGGTAGGTATTTAATTTTCCAGTTTGCTGGTTTTTTACAACTAACAGAGCAGGCCCTTTTGGTACCAAATGACCTTCAATTCCACTTCTATTAGTAAAGAAAACTTCCGCTAAGGCTTGTGCAGCAAACTCATTTGTACCACCTACCTCTGTCTTCTTAAAATGGCATACTGCCTCATCAATCGGAATACCATTATAGGAAATGAGCTCATCCCCTTCTGTTATTGGATAGATAATAGGAGATAAACGGGTGCGATCGATCTGTGTTATAAAGTAGCGCCCTTCAGCCCCTTTAATTCTCAAAGGTAATGAGGCACTCTCTGTCGAGTAAAATTTTACTGCAACATGGTAGTCGTTGGTAGTATTTAAAAAATTTTTTATAATTTGCTGATAATCTTTTATGGAAATCTTTTCTTTTTTTGCTATTTCTGCCTTGGCTCTATTTGCTTCCAAATCTACATCCCAGCCTGAATAAGAAACTTTCCATTCAATAGGTGTATATTGCACTTTGAGAGTGTTTGTAATAAAATCAAGATCATTAAGCATTTTCATTTTTAAAGGATCATCTTCATATGCGTTTGAAATGCAATGAATAGATAGTGCCGTGCCTAGCATTAGAGTGATTTTGGAAAAATAGCTCATGATAAGTCCTTTGTTTTCAGGAATTTCAATCTTAGTTAAATCATGAATTTCAGTCTTCAAAAAAAGTGTTAAATTTTTGTTAAAAAATCATTTAGATTAGGTAATTACCTCAGAAGAGGATTGACATCATTAAATATTACTAATATGCTAGTACCAATTGCAAACAAATAATAAATTGATGAAAAAACAGCGTTTAAGTAAGGTCCTTGCGGCCAGCGGGGTAGCCTCTAGAAGAAAGTGTGAAGAACTTATCTTTGCCGGAAGGGTAAAAGTAAATGAAGAAATCACACAACTTCCCCAAACTATGGTTGATATTGAAAATGATAAAATTCTTGTCAATGGCGAGCCCATTTCTGAGCTTGAGAAAAAAGTTTACTTTATTCTTAACAAACCTATTGGCTATGTCTGCTCAAACCATCCTGGCCCTACAGCAAAAAACGTTTTAAACCTTTTAGCAGATATACCTGAAAGGCTTTTTACGGTTGGCCGCCTTGATAAAGACACCCAAGGCCTTCTACTTATAACAAATGATGGGCACTTTGCTAATCAAGTCATCCACCCTTCTAGCAATATTGATAAAGAATACGTAGCTAAAACAGACAAAGAAATCACGCACGAACACTTAGTTGCCATTAGTAATGGCACAATCGTTGAAGGTGTGTTTGTTAAACCTCTCAAAGTATCCAAGGTGCGAAAGGGAACTGTCAAGATCACTCTCGCTGAAGGGAAAAAACGAGAAGTCCGCATTTTGCTTGAATCTATCGGCCTTCAAGTCAAGGAATTAACTCGCATTCGTATCGGAGGATTGCACTTAGGGAAGCTGCCTTCGGGAGAATATCGAGCTTTATCTAGCAAGGAGATAGACCTTATTTTTGAAAAAGCTGATTAAAATTTTAAACATGTTAAGGCTTTTTTTAATATGATTTTAAAGAAAACAAATGAAGCTTCTTTTATTGACTCCGCTCCTCAGCCTACTGGCCCATTCCGCAAGTTAAAAACTTACTTGAAAAGAATTTTCAGCAGCAAAACTCTGGCAAAAAAAATTAAGGGAGATTCGTCTCCTGCCAAACCTTTTTTAGAGACAACCAAGGAATTCGAGGCTTTCCCAAGAAGAGATCTTTATCGAACCAAATTAGCACCATCAATTCAAAAAACCATGAATGTAGTGCTATCAGAAACGAACACAAAAGTAAGTTTTCACAAGAAAATTTCTCAAGAGCAGACAGCTAAAAAAGCAGACCCTAAGATTTTATGGTCGCTAGCTTTTAATGATGCTGATATTGAGTATCGACCATCACAGCATGAATTAGACGCCTTTCGCATGAAAGCAATCTCCTTAATGAAGAAAAAAGGTTTGCTACCAGAAACGATCTCCGAAGCGTTAAAAGCACCGATAAAAGTAAATGTTGATGAAATCAACCAGAATAATAGTAAGCATTTAAAAATTAAATTAAGCCAACGCTTTGGTAAGCTGGGAGAAGAATTTGAGCTGGAAGGCATCTTTTTAAAACGGATCAAATCGCAGTATAGCATACCTGTGAGAGGCAGCTTTGTTCTCAATTCAAACCGTAGTGATGTTTAATAATGAGAGATGAGAGGGGGCCCGTTCGACCCCTTTACATTAAGATGTATAGCTTAGTCTTAGGACTGTCTCTGGAAACGCTTTTTCTAGGATTTGAGCAGCATTACTTCCAGACTTAGCCATTTCCTCTGCCTCAAAGAGGGTAATCCTAGAGAAAACAACCTTTTCTTGGTTAATTTTCCCTCCAGTTGCCGTGCCCCAAACCGCAGGAAACAACTTCTGATCCTTCAGCATCACCATATAACGCGTCTTATCAATTGCTTTCTTGATCGCATAGCCTTGAGCGTGGGTATGTGATTGTCCTTCATAACCAACTTTTGACGCTTCGACATCCCAAAAAGTATTCTTAGGGTTTTTTGCTTGATAAGTCGCATTTGTACGTGCAGTAATCGCAATGGCGGATAGCTCTTCTTCTGGTAATGTGCCATTTTCAAATTGGGAGGCTAGGGTCGTTTTCAGAAAATCTTCCACATTGATTTCATTGACAATACTAATTGCCCCCCCAACGTCATACACATAGATTGAGCCCTTATACTCAACTCCATCTATTAAAGTCACTGTATTGGTGTCGTCAGGGACCACCTTAATTTGATGAACACCCGGAAACCCCTCACCCCATTTTAAACCGTCATTTTGCGCCTGCACAAATTTGCGCTTGCCCATATACCTGGTTGAGATGTGGCTATTGTTTTTGGGGTCAAAGATTTTATACTTTCCTTTTACCTCAAGAACCACACCAGGCTGATCATGAGTAATTAAAATCTTAATAGCAGGTGGCTTAGCGCTTTCTCCCGCCCAGAAGTAGCTAACCCAATCATCTAGCATGCCCGCTTGCAGGCTAGCGACATAAAACACAAACGCTAATAAAGCAGTACACATTTTTGACTTCATAAGAGATTCTCCCTAGTTGGCATAATTGGATGTTTGCTTAAATGCTGATAAGCTTGCGCAGTTGCTTTCCTCCCTCTTGGAGTGCGCTCTAATAGGCCTTTCATCATTAAGAAAGGCTCGTGCACCTCTTCGATTGTTTCCGGTTCTTCTCCCACAGCCGCGGCGATCGTATTCAATCCGACAGGCCCCCCATGATGAAAATCAATAATTACTTCTAAAATTTTTTTATCTAGCTCATCAAGGCCTAAGTGATCAATAGCAAGCAAATCCAGAGCTTCTTTAATAATAGCTAAACTTTTTTTTCCATGATAACGTACTTGGATAAAATCTCGAACCCATTTTAATAGGTTATTAGCGATACGCGGCGTGCCTCTTGAACGACAAGCAATTTCCAAGGCTTCATGATCATCCAATTCTATTTGAATAATCCTACCCGCTCGTTTTAAAATACGTTTTAAGGCTTCTGGCTCATAATAGTCCAAGCGAAAAGTTGATGTGAAGCGTGACCGCAAAGGCGCTGTTAATAAACCAATCCTTGTGGTTGCACCCGCTAAAGTAAATTTATTCAATTTCACTTGAATAGAACGAGCGTTAGGTCCTGAGTCTATTATGAGATCAAGAACAAAGTCTTCCATAGCGGAGTAAAGATACTCCTCAACAGCCCGATTTAATCGATGTATCTCATCAATAAAAAGGACATCACCTTCTTTTAAATTGGTCAGGATTCCCGCCAGATCACCTGGCTTTTCTAAAATGGGGCCTGCCGTTGTCACAAGGTTTGTGCCCATTACTTTAGATAAAATATGAGCCAAGGTTGTTTTACCCAATCCTGGGGGACCGCTAAAAAGGCAGTGAGCTAAACTCTCTTGCCTCTTTTTTGCAGCATCAATCACGACTTCTAGGCGCTGGCAAATTGCTTCTTGACCAACAAAATCGTGTAAAAACTGCGGTCTGAGGGGTGTCTCAAAAATAGCGTCTTCTTGGCAGATGTGGGATTCAATAAATTTACTATGCATAAGAGGTTTATCTTACTTAAAGGGCTAAAATTAGTTAAGACTACTTTTTCATTTTATGAAAACAGAGCACTCAAAAAAACAATGATGATTAAAATGGGACTTACATACTTAAAGCAAAAGGCAAAGTAAACATAAAGCCATTTCTTTTTTCTGATTCCCTCACCTATCTCTGCAATTGAGTTCCTAGCTCCCCATACCCAACCGGCCATGATTACAGAAGCAAAGCCACCAATCGGAATCAATAAGTCACTACACAAAAACATCATCGCGTCTAAAAATGTGGGCAACCCAAGAACGGACCAATTTTTTAAAAGGCTGGAAGATAAGGCGCTTGGGACACCGACTAAAAAGGCTAAGCTGCCGCAAGCCATCACCGCGCGATGCCTTGACCACTTTCTCTCATCCACTAGATAAGCGATTGATGGTTCTAAAGCAGATATTTCTGAAGTAACCGCAGCTAAGAACACCAGCAAGAAAAAAAGAACGCTCATCATATATCCACCGGTTATTTGACTGAATACAAGTGGAAGGGTATGAAAAATGAGTGCCGGTCCAGAATCAGGACTCATGCCGACTGAGAACACAATTGTAAATACTGCAAAAGCAGAACAAATAGAGACAAGAGTATCCATGGCAACAACAGGCAATGCACTGCTCAAAACGTTTTCTTTTCTAGGCAAATAACTTCCGTAAGTCACTAATGTTCCCTGCCCCACACTTAAGGTGAAAAAGGATTGTCCGAGAGCGATTAGAAACACAGAAGGGGTGATTTTAGAAAAGTCAGGGTGCAGAAGAAAATGGAGCCCTTGCCATGCATTTGGCATGAACAGCCCTTTTACAACCAGAATCATCAGAATAATAAACAAAACTGGCATAAACAGCTTATTCCACCTTTCAATTCCTTGTCGCACCCCAAAGTAAAGAACCACCACACAACCAAGGATGAAAGCAGCATGATAGCTCAACCCCCAAATAGGGTTTAAGACTAATGTTAAATAATGGTCGACAGCTGCTTGCTTACTTTCAATCTTAACTAGGTTTCCTTTTAGTGCCTCTATAAGATAACCTAAAACCCAGCCAGCAACTGCACTATAGAAGGAACTGACAAGAAAACCCGTCAAGATAGTCAGTTTCCCTACCCCACCCCAAATCTTTGATTTTCCAAGATAGTTAAAAGCACCACTTGGGTCTAATTGCGACCTTTTTCCTATAATAATTTCGGCTATAAATACAGGTAATCCAATCACAAAAAGACACATGAGGTAAACCAAGATAAATGCAGCGCCCCCGTTATTACCTACAACATAAGGAAAGCGCCAGATATTAGCTAAACCAACGGCTGAGCCTGCGACAGCAAAAATAAATCCTAATCTCGAACCCCAACTATCTCGTTTCATGAACCATTTCCAATTAAAAATTAAAGTATTTGATTTTTGAAAATTATATATAATTACAATGTTCTATTGCTAGAAAAAAGCCGAGAAGATTAAACTAATTATCTTTAATGGAGGGTATTTATGTCTGATAAACAGAATGTTTTCACAAACTTACTTCAGCCTGTTCAGGAAGTAAGAGAAGGAAGTAACGATCAGCACCTTTCACTCGACTCTCTAATTCTTCTTATTAACACTGAGCGGCTAAAGACCTTAAAAGACAAAACACGTCAAGAATTATCGGAGCTAAAGGAATCCCAAGAAAAAGTTCGAACTCTGCACAAACTTTTAAGAGCGATTAATACACATACAGATGACAAAGGCAGGCTTGATTGTTCCAATCACCAAGAAGTCAAGGATCTTTTAAAAAAAGCAAAAGAACTTGGAGCCGATATTAAAGATAACAAGTTTAAGTTTACCAAGGAAGAGCGAGACCGTCTTGTAGAGAATATTCGCATTACTGTAGACGATTATAACGTAGAAAATGACATGCGTTTACAAACAGTCTCTAGACTGACAAATGAACGTTATGAAAGTTATCAAATGGCAAGAAGCATTTTACGTCCTTTACATGAAGATAAATTGAAAAAAGCTCGAGAGATCGCCGGGAAAGGTTAACGTCATGAGTGAAGAGTGGCCCGTTGATCAACCTGAAGCAATTTATGCCTATGCTTACCAATTCTATACCAATGGCCATTTTGAAGAAGCACGCTCTCTTTTTTCCCTGCTTACGGTTATGCAGCCAGATCAACTTAATTATTGGATGGGGCTAGGAGCTTGCCTACAAATGCAAAAAAAATATGAAAAAGCCTTAGAAGCTTACGCAGCTGCAGCCTTGATCGATGTGGATACCCTCAATCCATTTCCTCATTTTTATGCTGCAGAATGTCTACTTTCTTTAAAAGATGTGACAAGAGCCTTGCAAGCATTAGAAAGTGCGCGTACAATTGCTATTAAAGATGAAACATACCAACAGTTAGTTGTCCATATTAATTTAATAAAACAAGCCTGGAAAGAACCAGAGGTGTCACATGGCAGTAACAAAAGTTATAAATAGCCAGCCGGATTACAATTCAAACGTTTCCTCCACAACACCACAAACACCGCCAATCCAAGCCAAGCCTGTATGGATGGTGCCGGATGGAATCACCAACTATGTGGATGCTAACCCTTTCTCCACAGCCGCTAATGCTGTCCTAGATATAGGGACATCTGCACGATTAAGTGCCAAACCCTTTTTGGCACCGCCAAGTAAAGACCTTGAAGAAAAAGCAGCTCAAGCTGTGCAAGTTTTTACAACTTTCGCTATTAGTGATCATGCCAAATTGCCCTCGCAAGAAAAAGAACAACCTCGTGGCGAAGAAGAGGAGTCCCTTTTCACCACTAGCGAGCTGAGTGCTGAGATTTTGCGAGAGGAAGAAGAAACTGAGCAGGCTCTAAAAGAAAAACGACATAGAGAACTCCATGAAAAAGGTCTTTTTACAGAAGCCTACGAAACCGATGAAGACGACTTATTAAATCTTAACGCGCGTCGAAAAAAGCTATTTCATAAAACAACTGGAAAGTCAAAAGAAGAGGAAAAAGAGCTGACGGCTAAAGTCTCCAAGCAATCCACAGAGGCTGAAGACGACCTAGCAAAGGGAGAAAAAGATGAACACCCAAGAAATTTATTCCCCTCTTCCTTTAATCCGGACAGGGATGTTCTAAAGGGCCTTTATGAACAAAGGGAGCTTCTTAAAAATCATGCTGCGCTAAGCTTTAAAGAAGTTTCTTTTTCACAAAGGTATCGTCAGCAGTTAAAAAAAGAAATCGATCAACTATGTGAAAGCATAGAAAAACGCAGTAAGACATCCAAAATACTTAACTGGATCGGCCAAGGCACAAATATTTGTGCAGGAGCAAGTTCGATTGTCATAGCAGCTGTAACAATTGCAACCGGTGGCCTTGGAGCCTTCCTTGCTGTTATTCCAGCTGCTTTGAAAGCTGTTGGAACTGCCACACAATTAGGTTCCGGTATTGTTAAGATGACACATCAAACAGACCAGGCAAATCTCTTTGAAAGGCAAGAATCACGTGAACTTGCCCATACAAAAATTCACGATTTGCTGATGGATACACAAAAAGCCAATAAAACACTGCATACTTTGTGGAAAACCAGCAGCGATATTTTAAAAAAGATGGCGAAAGCCACAAGTGAGGTATATCATGCCTAGCAAAATTGAATCAATTGATGAGAAAAAAAAGAACCTCCACGAAAAGTGGGATGCTTATTTTCAATCATTGCACGAACAGCTGGAAAAAGAGCTTGCTGACCCCAGCAAAGACCCCTATGAATCACGTGCTGCCCATGAAATTATGATTGTCGCTAACCATATCTTGGGTTCCCAATTTCAACAAGCAAAGACTCAAGAAGTGGATTGGCTTCAGAATCATGGGACTAAAGAAGTTTCAAAAGCAATGAGACCAAGCTGGAAACAAATTAGCATGTTAGCAGCTGCAACGTTATTTAATGGAGCCTCAGCCCTTGCAGGCTTTGCCGTACCTGCTATAGGCTTAACAGGAGGCACTGCCGCTATGGCTAACCTCGCAAAAGATCTAAGTGGTGTTGCAGGCAACTGTGGCAACCAAGGAGTTGAGATGGTACGCAGTTTAGATTCAAGCAAACAAACGACGAAGCAGCATACCGTTGAGACGGGTAAACTAACGCGTGACGATCTTAAAGATGGCAAACGCAAACAGGAGGACATGGAAGCACGACGCTTAGAAGATGAGCGACGAGCTGAACAAATCCGATCAGAAGCAGTCGCTTCTATTATTCGTTAATCGCACACAAGTAGCTGTAATTCAAAAAACTTACAGCTACTTGACCACTTGAAGATATACATCCGCCTCACCCCAAGTCAACTTTACTGAAAAGCACCTCATTAACTCGAAATGAGAATCAGCGTCATAATCAGATAAGGCATAACTCACGGTAATGATTTTGGTTCCTCTACGAAGTTGGGCAAACTTTTTGGTCAATTTTTTGATAAAATCGTCTTGAAGACATGTCCCATATAGATAGATAGTATCTGCTGAGGATAAGTCGGCATCCAACATATCCTGCTGGATAAACGAAATGGAAGATAGATCTAATTTATCAACTATCTGGTTACCACGGTCAATGAATTCTGGAATCTGATCAATACCAACAACCTTACATCCATAATAAGCATTAAGCCAAAAGCAGGTTCTCCCTCTCCCACACCCCAGCTCAAAAACAGTTTCACCCGACTCTACTCGACACTCTCTCATAATTAAATTTAGAGTTGTTAAGGGGGTTTCACCATAGGCATAAATATCCTCTTCGCCTTTTTGCCGTAAAAAATGCTTAGAAATAGAAAAAGGATTATTGAACAGATAGCTTCTCATTAATAAAAGATCGGCCTTGAGAAATGTCCAAGAAGCGTAATAACAACTGGCAACCTTGATGTTCTCGATAAAATTCTTAAATTGCACACTTGAACGTATGGCCAATAGCTTTCCTACTTCAGTAAAAGAAAAACGTTTTAGATTTGACATCGTGTTTACAATTTTTTCTTGAAGGATTGTCATACCAACTCTCATTAAAAAAAGGAATATACCATTCTAGCGACTAAAAAAAACATTAAAGTTGAAAGTACATCATTAAAAGCTGTCACAATGGGCCCCGATGCCACAGCAGGATCTACCCCCATGCGATAGAAGAAGAAGGGAGAAAAAGTTCCAAGGGATGTAGCTGTAAGACAAGCGCCTAATACTCCACACCCTACCATCGTGATAATGGCGTATTGTTGGTCGCCCAAATGATGTACACCTGATATATTTAGTAAAAAAATAACCATCGCACACAAAGCCCCAAAGATGACACCAATTAAAAAACCAATTGCCAGCTCCTTAGCCATCGCTGTGCTTCTTTGCCCAGGGGAAAGCTCACCTAACGACATCCCACGCACTAAGATCGTGCTGCACTGAATACCAACATTACCTGACATCCCTGTAATCAAAGGAACAAAGAACGGAACGAAAGTAAACCAAACACGAGTATTAAAATGAGTCATTGCCGTAGAGGTAACCAGGCCTGCACATAGAGTGACAAGGAGCCAAGGTGCTCGCCAAACAAGCCTTTTTAGAATCGGTTCATTTTCACTCACATCTTCTGCTGTACCGGCTATACTTGCGATAGTCTCATCCGCAATGTCTTCTAATGCCTCTACAACATCTTCGTAAGTAATCACCCCTAATAATTTGTCATCTTTATCAACAACCGGTAGCGCAGGAATCTTGTAGCGCTCGACAAGGTCAACCACCTCATCACGATGGGTGTCAGGATTCACTTTTTGAAGGACAGGCCCCATCACCTGCCTCAAAGGAAGGTAATCGGGGTTAACAATCAGATTTCTTGCAGGAACAAAACCTATCAACCCCCCCTCTTTGTCGACAACAAAAATACGCCTCGTCAAGGAGATGCCAGGGTTATCGCGAATATGAGCGGCTGCCTCACCAATAGTAGTATTGATCTCAAACGAAAAAAATTCGTTTGTCATTAAACGTCCAGCGCTATGGCGATCGTGCTTCTGAAGCTCTCTAATTCTGAGAGCTTTTTTAATGTCTAGAAGGTCTAGAATACGTTTTAGACGACGGTCTGACATATCATCTAAAATCCAAACCGCTTCAGCTGGAGGCATTCGGTCAATCAACCGTTTAATCTCTTGATCGTCTAATTGGCGGAAAATAGCAGACCGAGTATTACTCCCTGTGTTAATCATGAAGATGATCTTAGCATTCAGATCAGGAAGGTTCTCATAAACCACTACACGTGAGGAAGGCGGCAATCGTGTCACAGCATGAGCCAAATCAATAGGATCATAATTACTCGCGATTTTAGCTACGTCATGGAGCAAAATCTGAGAGGTTTCTTGATGGAAGGCTTCTAGCAACTGAGCGTTCAGCTCATCATCAATTTGCCGTCTATGACTGTCATTACCATCAAAATGATCGTCTTCATCATCTGTCACGCGATACCTAACTTGCTTATAGGTTAAAGAAACGTAAAAAAAATTAGGATGCCGCTTCGATCGATATTAGTCTCAAATTAAAAAACAACTAAAAGCTATCTCTATCTATTTCAAACGCTTCTCACTGAGGATTATTAATCATTTCAAGCTCCTAAAGTGTACGGTTAGAGTTGATATTAGACAAGTAAAATAATGTAACAATAACATTTTTGAAATTTCTGTTTATGGAATAATTATTTCTTAGATTGCATCTAATCTTTTATTTGATTGAATAAGAATGATCTATTTGTTATGATTTGGAAAATTTTTTATTAAATATTGGTATATATGCATCATCCTGAAAAAATTCGCAATGTTGCTATCATTGCTCACATTGACCACGGCAAAACAACCCTTTTAGATAGCCTCCTTAAACAATCCAATATTTTTCGTGACAACCAGCTTGTCTCAGAAAGAGTGATGGATTCATATGATCAAGAAAAGGAGCGGGGTATCACGATTTTTGCGAAGCATACTTCCGTCTATTTTGAAGACTTTAAAATTAATATCATTGACACCCCAGGACACTCGGATTTCTCTGGTGAAGTCGAGCGCATTTTAGGCATGGTTAATTCAGTTTTACTGCTCGTAGATGCACAGGAAGGACCAATGCCTCAAACTCGTTTTGTTCTTTCAAAATCATTAAAAATGGGCTTAAAACCGATCGTTGTTCTCAACAAAATCGACCGCCCTCACGCTGATCCTGACCGTGTTTTAAATGAAACCTTCGACCTTTTCATGGAACTTGGAGCCAATGATGAACAGTTAGATTTTAAATATTGTTATGCGTCTGGGCTCAGTGGTTTTGCCATGAAAGAGCTAAATGACTCGAAAGACTCCATGAAACCACTTTTTGAGTTAATTGTCGAAGCTGTTCCTCAGCCTGATGGATCTCTTGATGAACCCTTTTTAATGCAAGCATCTACTATCTCCTACGATGACTATTTAGGAAGACAAGCGTGTGGAAGAATTCTCAATGGTCGAATTAAAAAAGGCCAGCAGATTGTTCATATCGATGACAAGGGAGTTCAAACCAAGGCCCCGATTACTAAAATTCAAGGCTATTTAGGACTTGAAAAAGTCGAAATTGACGAAGCCACGGTAGGCGACATCGTGATTCTGTCAGGTGTTCCTGAAATCATGATTGGTGATACTCTTTGTGACCCAAGCAATGCGCGCTCTCTTCCAAAAATTAAGCTCGACGAACCGACTCTTTCTGTGGATATTACGGTCAACAGCAGTCCATTCGTCGGCAAAAGCGGTAAGCATGTCACAATGAACAAAATTCGTGCGCGCCTTGAGAAAGAAAAAAAGGCGAATATTTCCTTAAAAATCGAAGAATCCGTCACAGATCAGGATAAAATTACAGTGGCAGGAAGAGGAGAATTACATCTTTCTGTTCTTATCGAGGCAATGAGAAGGGAAGGCTACGAATTTAGCGTTTCAAAACCGCAAGTTATCATAAAAAAAATTGATGGAGAAGTTTTCGAACCCATCGAACGTGTCCATATTGAAGTTCCCCAAGAGTATTCCGGTGCTGTCATTGAAGAACTCTCTCGGCGTCGAGGTGAGATGCAACACTTGGAAGCGAATGAGCATGGAATTTCTAAACTAGAATTCCTGATGCCGACTCGTGGGATTATGGGCTACCGCAATGAATTTCTGACAGCCACTCGCGGTCTCGGCATTATGACATCTATTTTCGAAAACTTTGCCCCTTGGAAGGGAGCGATACCAGGCCGTCAGCGTGGCGTGTTGATTTCAATCTGTCCGGGAAAAACAAATGGGTATGCTTGCTTTAACCTTCAGGACCGCGGGGTCTTGTTTACATCTCCTGGGGATGACGTCTATGAAGGAATGATTGTTGGCGAAAATGCTCGTGATAATGACCTTCTTGTTAATGTGACCAAAGGTAAACAGTTAACAAACGTAAGAGCAGCAGGAAGCGACGAGAATATCCTCCTTACCCCTCCCCGTAGATTCACACTTGAGCAAGCCATTGACTATATTCAAGATGATGAATTAATTGAGGTAACCCCTGATGCAGTTCGTATGAGAAAACGCTATCTTACAGAAAATGAGCGTAAGCGTAAATAATTTCCATTTCTCCAGAAGGGAGGCTAAGGCCTCCCAATTCCACTTATTGTGGCATTCTTTTGTCGAGTTTAACCACCTGGCAAAGAGCGATCCAAACCCCTCTCTAGGCACCTATGGAAATCGCGACAACCGATTAAATGTTGTAAGCAATATACCTTTATCCTTCTCAAGCTTAAAATCCGTTAAGTTCCTCAAAATGCAACCATCCAAGACCAGGGACTGTTTTATTGTATGAATGATCCAAAACGTTCTAGATAAACATCTGGAAGCAATGAGGCGGTGCATATAACGTCGTTATAATCATGTACAGCACAATGCTATATGCCAGAAATAAGAGAAGAGGAAAACTAACAAGCATCAAGCACTAAATGTTTAATACACATCTTTTAGATTTTCTAGAGAACGTTAACAGATAACCAAAAAAAACAATCAATGCTGAAGTTAATAGTAATAAAGTTGCATTCTTTTATTATTATTAATCTTCATGCGAAGAAAGTTGCGAAAGAAAATCCTGGAAACCAGTTGTACTCCTCAAACCTTCCAGCCAATCATCTCTCAACAAGTCGCTAACGGAGGGTAGAACATCGGCATCTTTAGCTCGTACGATGTAAAACATTGCCTCAGAGTGATTTTCCTTCAGAGAATGAAGACACGCTAAATGATAATTGGCAATTAAATTTCCTAAAGAAACGGCTTGTAGAAAGAATTGCTCTGCCTTTTCAAAATATTCTTCAGATTTTTGAGGAAGAATGGAATCCATCAAAAGGTCTGCCAAGGTCAGATAAGTAATCCCCATGTCGTTACAAAGGACCTCATCTTCATAATCGCCTTGAAAAAGAGTTTTGAAGTGTTCAATGGAGCGCTCAAGACTTTCCACATCACCCGTTGCGTCCCCTAAATGATAAAATGCCAATGCTAGATTATAGCGAACATGTTTTAAATGAGGATGTTGCTCAATTAATCTAGCGAAAATTTGGATGGCTTTTTCATAGTACTGAGGATTGGAATAAAAATCTCCTAGGTAATCGAGAGCGCATCCATAATTATAATACCATTCAGGTTCGGAAAGGGGTGCTTTCTTTTTATTTACAAGAGCAATCGCCTTCTCAAATTTCTCAACAGCCGTAATCATGTGTCTTAAATCATTTGTTAACTCTCCCACCCGTAAGCTAGACAATCCCCAGTCATTCCAAAATTGCGGGTTCTCTCCGCCTCCGTGATGAATGGCTTCTGAACAATTTTTTGCTGCCCTTTCAAAATAAACGTGATCTTGATGAATTTCACCAAGGATGAAATTAGCAGTTGCAAGACCATGCCAGAACGTAGAAAGTGTTCGATCTTTACCTAAGCCGACTTCAAATTTTTCTATTGCTTGAAGAATGTAGCGTTCGTCAAAAAAATAGCGACCTAGCTGGATTAAGTAATGAGCATTTAAACATAAAAGCTCTAGGTCATCCGGGGCAATAGCTCTTGCCGCTTCTATTTTTTCTTTTGCCTCTTTTAAAAGCTCCAAACGGTCTTCAATAGCGCCTAAATGCATTAATGAATCACCCCAAGATCCTAAAACAGCGGGGTCATTGGGATGAAGAGCGTCTGCTTTTTCGAACTTTTCCAAAGAAGATGCAATGAGCTCAGGATCACGCGTTAGCTTACCCTCATGGACCAGAAGCTGTCCCCAATTGATCCAAAGAGATAAATCAGTTGATGCACAACGAGCCGCCTCGAAAAAACCTTGATCTGCTAGGGTGTAGTACTCAGGGTCACTGGTAATCACATAAAGGAGCTTACACACACACGCCAACTTTAACCAGGCTTTGGAACCCACTGCTTCATCAGAAAGACATTTTTGAAGGTATTCAAATGATTCTAAAATGAATTCAATCCGTCCAATCGCTGATCCAAGCTCGGCTAGCGCTGTCGCGTAATCAAAGAAAAATTCAACGGTATCATATCCCCGTTCAAATGCTTCTCTAAACTTTTCTATCGCACCCTTAAAATCTAAAGGTTCCTCAGAAAATTTTCCTATTTGATAACAACAAACCCCCCACTTATATAAATCGATAACGGGCATTAATTGACTTTGAGAAGTAAACACTTTTTGTGCATGGGAAAACATCTCATTTGCATCTTCAAAAAGGGCGAAGTCATTCTGTAAAAAAGCTAATTCCACAATGAGATGAGCTTTTTCTGTCCACCTTTTACCGTTAGAAGGATCAATTTTTAATGAAGTCTCAAAAGCGTCCAGGGCTTCTCTTAACGATTTCTCATTTTGTTTATCCAAAGCGTGTTGCTTACCTTTTTCATAAAAAAGATTTGCTAATGTCACCTTGTCATTAGGGCTCATCGTATCAATTTTGACAGAATGGCCAAATTCATCAAGTTTTTCCCACTTTCTACTGTGGGCAATCTCTTTAAAGATTTTTTGGTAATCGCGTGAACTTTTCGTCATTATAAAAAAGAACTTATGAACGGTTTTTAAAAGGGTTTTAATTTTTTCTTAACCTATATTCTTACCACTTAGGGTATTAAGTTTGTATAATCATCTGTCCGAATTGCAGTCGCGATGTGAAAGGAAGAAAAATGAGCTGTGTGGCATTGTAAAGCATATTATCAAAATCCATTCTTTTTAACAATGAAAGAAATTTTAACAGTTTTTTTTTACAAAAAGCGCCTCGTGCTCATTTGGTGATTCTTTTTTTTAACAAAAGTTAACTTTTTTAATTTTCCTGAATGGCAGCAATCATTTCGTTCAGATCATTGATTGGGGCGTGGCAAGCCCCTTGACGGCAAAGGTACAGGGTCGTCTTATCGTCTTTTGGTACAAGTGTTGCTAGTGCAGGTATTTGTTCGCGCAGGATAGCATCTTCCTCGGTAAGCCATGTCACGGCTCTGTGAGGGATGAAATGTTGAAAAATAACGGCTTGTAGGGCACTAAAATGTTCTCGTTTTCTATTTAATGCTATAACAAGATCTGGCGACTCAGTATCGTAATAACGATTAACATTCATGACATGATAGGTATAGCCGGGAGCATAGTTATCGATATAGCGTTTTACAGCTTTCATCACATCTTCCGCCTGCTTTAAATAAATTTCTTTATGTGTGAAATGATAAAGTTTAAGAAGATTTTCCGTGTGGATTGCATTACCTGAGGGCTCTGCTCCGTCAGCAAAATGGCATTTTCTTAAAATGATATTAGGATCTAAGCCGTCTGTCTGGAAAAAAGCACCCTCTTCAGATTTAAAGTGAGCGCTCAAAATCTCAGTCATCTCCTGAGCCCACAAAAACCACTCGGTACCAGCACCGATCTCAAAAAGGGTAATCAACCCCCTGATTAAAAAGGCATATTCATCGAGTCCCGCGCGATAAAGACTCTCACTGTCCCTCCACCTCCTTAGTAGTCGTCCTTCCTGCCAAAGCTTGCTTCGAATAAATTCAGCTGACTGAACAGCCGCCCTCACATATTTCGGCTCTTGAAAAGAAGCGCCAGCCTCTGCAAAAGCATTTAACATTAACCCATTCCAGGAACATAAGATCTTATCATCCTTAAAAGGATGGGGTTTCTTCTCCCTCTCCTTCCATAAGATTGCTTTCTGCTCATCGATTAATGATTGGATTCTTTGAGGATCCATCTTATGTTTTTGAGCAAATTCCTCTATTCGAAGTTTGAGAGATAAAATATTTTTACCATCAAAATTTCCTTCAGGGGTAACCCCAAAGTAATCAATTAAAGTTTGAGAGTTCTCGGTTCCCAGCAATCTTGTAATCTCATCATAGTACCAGGTATAAAAAAACCCCTCTTTTCCTTCTGAATCTGCATCTTCTGCTGAGTAAAAGCCCCCTTCTGGATGGGTCATGTCTCTTAAAACATAGTTTAGAACTTCACTAGCAATTTCTTTAAAGAGAGGTTTTTTAGTTAGCTTCCAAGTATCAGTATAAGCTTGGACTAGTAGCGCGTTATCATACAGCATCTTTTCAAAGTGAGGAACTAACCATTTTTCATCCACGCTATAACGGGAGAACCCGCCCCCTAGGTGATCATAGATTCCGCCTCGCTGCATCATATCTAAGGTACGCTCTGTCAAAAAGAGAGCTCGACTATCCTGCCATGTAGAGGAATACTTAGCTAAGAAGCTATATTGATAACCAACCGGAAATTTAGGAATCCCTTTCAGGCCACCATAGACAGGGTCCGCTAATTTAAAAATAAGCTCAGCAGTTTCCTGGACTTGGTTTTTTGATGGAATCTCATCACCTTTTGAATGTAAGTTTTCCGCAAAGACCTCAACAATTTTTGCCGCTTGAAGGATAATTTTTTCTCTTTCCTCACCTTCCCAAACCTCTTTCACTCGATCAATCAACTCTTGCAGCCCCATAACCCCATGGTTAGTACGAGGGGGGAGATAGGTAGCCGCAAAAAAAGGTTCTAACACAGGGGTTAAAATCACATTGAGAGGCCACCCTGCAGACCCAGACATCATGCTTTGAGCAAATTCCATGTAAAGCGCATCTACCTCCGGCAACTCTTCACGGTCTACCTTAATGTTAATAAAAGCATCATTAAGCAGCTCAGCAACTTCTAAGTTCTCGAATGACTCTTTTTCCATTGTGTGGCACCAATGGCACGTCGCATAGCCAATAGAAAGAAAAATGGGCTTATCCTGTTCTTTTGCAGCTGTAAACGCTTCTTCACCCCATGGATACCAATCAACTGGATTGTGCGCATGTTGCAAAAGATATGGAGATTTCTCGTTGATAAGTCTGTTGGTATATAGATAACGATCAGCCATTCTATCCTCTTTAATAAAGTATTTCCTTATATTAGGATAAAGAAATAAATTTCGTCTTGAATTTTTATTTTATTCCATTTAAAAAAAAAAGATTTATGAAATTTTTAGAGGATAAACTCATGACTACTGATCCTAGAGAATATCAACGCTACGACTATAAGAATTCCCCCTCTAAAAAATGGCCACAGCGTAAAAAAGCCATTGCTATTAGTATGGTGACTTGTCTTTTCTTAGGGATTATTGGGTATGAAATTGTAAGGGAAAAGGAAACTGTGCCAGAAGCGCACAATGCTCAAGCCCAAATTTTTTCCCAACCCATGCACTACGACGAGGATCTCATTTTACGTTATAATGAAAGTCTGGCCAAAATCAAAGAGCTCAAGAAATTGCTTTTTTTGCAGAAAAATCCTGCCCCTCATTCTAAAATAACGGAATTAACTAAGCAATTAGAAGAAAGAGAAACCTTACTAAAAGAATTGCGTGACTCTTTAGCTGTAGAAAAAGAAAAAACCCACATTCTCGATCTTGCCCTAGCCAATCTTACCCATTTAATAGAAGTGCAAAGATTATCTAACGAGACAATCGTCCAAAACTTGCGAATTGAGAACGAACGACTCACTGCTAGCCACTTAACAGAGGAGGATCTTTTAACTACTAACTTCGAACAGCATTTAAGCAAAAAGGAGGCAGAAGCGCTCGTTCTACGTGAGAAATTTGAAAAAGAAAAAGCTGACCTTTTAGCCACTTATGAAGGACAGTTGTTAAAAGAAAGGCAAGCCGCTGAAGCACTTGCTAAGTCCATAGAAGCGCAAAAAGAAACCTTAAGGCTTGCCTCCGAAAACGAAAAACAAGAATTCTTAGCTGCTTTTGAACAAAAATTGCTAGAGAAAGAAGAGGTGATTAAGAAACTCTATTCACATCAAGAAGGACTAGAAGAGTTTTTTGCATTAAAAGAGCAGGCATTACAAGCAACAGAGAGTGCGTGGAAAGACTACGCCCTAGATTTGAGTCAAGAAATCCAAGGCATTGAAAAGAGGCTGGCTGAAAAAGTTGAAACTCAACAACAACTTGAGCAAGAACTCGCTACCATGATTCATCAATTAGCTAAAGCCGAAAAAGCAACGCTGGGCCTAGAAGTGTTTAGTCAAGCGGCAAAGAAAGATTTTGAAAAATTAGCAGAACAATATAATCAACTAGAAGAAAACCATCACATCCATCGCTTCCTCACTACTTATCAACATGAAGATGTAGGTCAATCTTATGCGACAACCTTACAAGAACTTACAAAACAAATTGAAGCTCTGAAAGAAGAAGTTTTTGTAATCAACGAAGCATTGGAACGAGAAATTAAAGTTGGCGAATCTCTCTTTAATGAAAAAACAAGTTATCTTTCTCTAAATCAAGAACTCCAGAATAAGATTGAACTTTCGGACAATCATACAAAAGAACTTGAAAACCAACTTGAGTTGCTCAGCCTGCAGCTTGGCCAAAAAAGCTCAGAGCTAGAAGAGCTTGAAAGGATTGCTAATATGCAATTAGCGTTGGCTTCTCATCATGCTAAAGAGGAGTTAGCGAAGACAAAGGCCGAGAGTGAGGCTCTGATCGAACAACACATGGCTTCACTTCAGCATGAAAAAAGAGAGAAAAACAACTTAGAACAAGATCTCATAACGTTTCAAGAACAGTACGAATTATTAACAGCTCGCGCAGAAAAAACAGACGCAGAAATTTCAGCATTAAAGGCAGAAAAAGAAAAGCTAGAAAAAAATCTTGAAGAACAAGCTTTAGCTTTCACAAGTTACAAAGCAAAATACCTAGAAGAATTTGAGATCAACTTACTCGCCACAAAACATTTAACATCACAGTTACAATCTGCACTGATAGCTAATGAAGATTTACAATCTGTTCTTCTAACGCATCAAACGACTTCTTCTCAGGAACTCCTGGCTCAGAAGGCGTTGGTAGAACAGTTAGAAGAACAGCTTAAAGAAAACGTTGCAAAAGCAGAAGATCTTAAAAAGCAGATAACGGAAGCTAGCAATCACTATGAGAAAGAAATTGCTACACAGCAAACTTTAGTCAAAGAACTTGAAGATCGGCTTAGCGCAAGTTTAGCCAAGAATGAAGAACTCACCCATCAAACAATCTTAGTTAAGGAAGATTACGAGCAAAAGTTGTCTTCACAGCAATTGCTTGTCAATCAGCTAGAAGAACAATTAAAGGACAACCTAGCTGTAAAAGAAGAGTTGCAGAAGTCATTTGAGCAAAACCAACTTGCTCTAACAGGAGATTTAAATAATTATGCAGCGTCGATCATTGACCTAGAAATACTTTTAAAAAAATCATATTCAAAGCAAGATGAGTTGCAAAACAAACTAGAAGATACCCGGATTAGTTTTGAGCTCGCAAAGCAAGAAACAGATGAGAACAAAGCCTTGGTGTCTCAAATAGCAGATCAGCTCCAGACAGCACTTCTCAAAAACGAAGAAAGCCATCTTACAGCACAGCAAGAGAAACAGAAATTGTTGGATGAGATTCAGCAGCAACAAATTCTAACCCAAAACCTCGAAGGCCAGCTTAACTCTTCACGAGCAGACTATGAGCATATCCAACAGCAGCTCTTTTCAACTGAAGTAAAATCCCACAACAGGATAAACGAACAAGAACGTTTGATCGCTCAACTTGAAAATCAAGTGGAGGAATTAAAAACGGTTTTAGCATTAAACGAATCCGAACATCAAGCCATCGCTGGCAAGCTAGAGGACGAGTTGGCAAAAAACAAGCTAACGGTACAGCAAATCACAGAAACTTATGCCGCCACGCAAAAAGAGTATGAAGCTATCCAGGTTCAATTGAAAGAAACAACGGACTCATTTGATACAGAAAGAGCAAGGTTGCTAAAGGATAGTGAATCGTATCGCATGGCTGCCTTGGACCTTGGCTCAAAACTGGAGGAGACCTTAGCCTCTAACCATACCCTTAATCAATTGTTAAAAGCAGAAGAGCAACAAAGCGAAATGACTCAACAGGAATTCGAAGCAAAGCTTCGCCTTCTAGCTCTGGACAGCCAAGAAGAGCAATTGAAAATCAGTCACTTAGAGAAGGATTTGAAAGCGATTAAAGAGGACTACGAGAATCATTTAGTAGCAAGTAGATCGGAAATCGATAGACTCAGCCAAGAACTTATCCAAATGACCGCTAAAGCAGAGGAAGCGGATCGATATCTGTTGACATACCAAAGTACCATTGATGATGCTCAAGCACTATATAAGAGCAGAATTGAGGATCTTAAAATACAAAATGAAGCTTTATCTAAGGACCTGGGAATTGCACAATCCGAAAACATCAGGTTTAGAGAATCAATGGGTGCAGAAAAAAGCCTGTTGGAACAACAAATTGTGAAACTTCAGGAAGATTTTAGTAGCCTTAATGTTGCTAAGCAACTGTTACAAGAACAGCTGGAAGTGCAATTTTTAACGGCCCAACAATTACAACAGCAAAAAGAACTCTTAGATCAGCAAATGGCAAAGAGTGAAAAGATGTTAGCCCAAAGAGAAGAAGCCATTACGCATCATCAAAGAGAAATAGAAACATTAAAGGAGCAATTAGAAGACTCCTTAGCGTTAAAAGCTGATTTAGAAAAAAATGTACAATACATTCAACAATTAAGCGACGTGCTTGCACAAAAAGAGCAAGAATTTCAAGAAGCTGTTACGAATGTACATCGTCTACAGGAAGAACTTGTGCAAAAAAACACTTCTTATGATGCTTTAAATCTTTTATTTGTAAAGCAGCAAAAAGCGACAGAGGAGCTCAAACAATCGCTTGAGAAAGAAGTTGAGAAAAACAATAAAATGACGAGTGACATGAGCACCTTACAAAATCACATCCAAGAAAAAGAACAGCTGTTAATAGAAATAACTGAAAGAGGAAAACTGTTAAAGGAAGCAGGAGTGGAAGAAAAAATCAGCGCACTTGAGAACTAAACACGAGCAGCACCCGACCAACAACAATATAGAGGCAGTATGTCACGCCCTCTCTACAAGAGTCATGAGTCCTACAGCACATATTTGCCTCTACCTACCCCGTCTTTATCTGATTTCCCACTCAATACCTAGCTTCCAAGACCGTGCTTTGAGTTAATGCCCTCTGCCCTGCTAAAACAGCCCCCTCTCTGGCAAGCCAAATTGCAGCTAAGGCAAGAGCCGAGCAAAGAGAAAGAAGAAGCCCCGGTATGGCTAATAGTTGGTGTTTTTGGAAGGCCCACAGGGATGTAAGAACGAAGGGACCGCTTACAAATAGATGCGCGCAAGAAGATCCGATACTTAAAAGAGTACAGCGGACATGAGCAGGAATTAAATGTTGCGCCCATCCTCTATAGCATGCTGCAAAAGCTGCTCCAGCGCTCACAATGATTAATCGAGTGAACATCACGATAAGAAAAGAGCCCTTTGCCATCAGTAAAAATAAAGGCAAGCCTAAAATAGTTAAAGTGGCTGCGGCACTCAACATCACTCTTTCACCCCCGAAACGCAAGGCCGTGTACCCAAAAATGGGTAATAGGAAAGCATCAATGATCAATAAAAATAAATTAATTTGGGTTAGCGTCTGGGCATGGTAAGCACCGGTTGATGACAAAAAGCTGTTCGCGAAAGAAATAGACATGACATAGGTCACACATGAAAAAGTGGATGCTAATGTAATGGCTAAAAGAGGTTTTCTATATCTTATAATCTCGCTGAAGGCAGGTTTACTGACATGCGTAGATGTTAAAGGCTGCCTTTGTTCTATCAAATTTCTTCTGTGATAGAAAATGATTAAGCCCATACAGCCTGCCACACTAAATAGAAACGGCCACCATTCGAGGCAATCAAAATAACTTAAAACAGCCAGCTCAAACGAGGCCAAGATAATTCCCAGCATCGTAGAAGTTTCAAAAAAGCTCCCGAAAAGCATATTAAAACGTTTGCCCGTAGTCTCTAACAAATACACAGGTGCTGTATTAGCTTCACCCGCAGCAAAGAAGTCCTGCATACCACGAAGACAAGTCAGCAAAATGGGTGCTAGGATACCGATCTGCTGATAAGAAGGTAGTAATCCAATTCCTAAAGTCGCAAAAGACATCCCAAGGATTGTAACAGAAAGAGTTTTCACCCTCCCCCATCTATCAGCGAGAATCCCCAAAAGAATCCCTCCTAAAGGGCGCATTAGCATTCCAATAAAAAGCGCACTATAAGCTTTAAATAATAGGTTGACAGGTTCTGAACTAGCAAAAAACTTTTGGCCAATGTAGGGGATAAGCAGTCCAAATAGAGCTTTATCATGATGTTCTAGAACATTGCCCAGAAAAACATAAAAAGAAGAAGCCTTGACCTTATGATCCATTTCACTCTCCCTCCGCTGGAATTATCCAGATCAGGTTATTGTTATTAGGGTAAATCTTATGATTTTCTCAGCCAACTCTAGTCAGCACCCCTGGTGATTAAAGGAACAAATTAACATAGTTGATGTTTTTTTTTAAATGGGTAATAATCTCTACCTCTTTAAATTAGTAACTCTATGAAACCCCTTCTATTGTTTATTCTCTTACTTACGGTCAGTTGTTCTTCAAACAAATTTCAGGAGCAAATAATTAGAAACTATTCTCAAGGCCACTTTGAGAGAGTAGAGGCATCCCTTTCGTGTGATATTCAGCAACAGCGTCTAGATCGTGATTTTACCCAATCTAAAAATGCCATTCTTTTGTTTTTAAATCGAGCTACAGCACGTTTTGCCAACGGCAAGACAAAAGAAGCCATTGAAGATTTTGACTTGGCTCTTCAAGCCATCGACTACTATCAGCAAGATTTGTTTGCGGATATAGCCAAACAACTTCTAGCAGATGATCGACAAGGCCCTTACAAAGCCGATGATTTCGAACAAACCCTGGCCAGGCTTTATTTCGCGTTAGCTCTTCTTAACCAAAATGATGAAAATAACGCTTGTGCAATTTTTCGGCAGGCCGAAGAGATAGCGCAAAAAAAAGAATCTCTTTATCGATCACACCCACTTTCTCAGCAGTTTTATTTGGATGAACACCTCCTTCTTAAAGTTCTCTTTTCTTACTACCTCCAAAAAAGTGGCGATTTGAGTAACGCTTTAATTTTAAAAAATAGTGTAGAAGGGCACTTCGAATGCACGTTACCAGATTTTCACCCCTCAAAAAGCCTTCTTATTATTCTATGCCATAACGGGCTTGCTCCATTCAAACTTTCCACTTTTTACTCTCAACCACTTGTGTCTAATCTAGCCCTAGACCTGATCATGCAGAAGGATAAATATCAACCAAACCTCTCCTCGATAACAGGTATTCCTTTGCCTGAGCTATGTTCTCCTATTGCCCATTATCCGATTCCCTTCTTAGCCAAAATCAATCATCAATGCTACCCTCTACGACCATTTTGCGATATTGGCTTACTAGCTGAAAATGAATTACACAAAAAAATGCCCCTCATCGTGTCCAAAGCCGTAGCTCGGTTTTTAATGCGTGATGCATTTGTAAATTATATGAATAACCAAGATTCTAATTTAGGATCACTAACGGATTTAGGAGTATTGCTCCTTAATAGTTACTCCAAAGCCGACACTCGATCTTGGAATACTCTTCCTATGACTATTGATGCTGCTTTTATCCTTCTTGAACCTGGCTCTCATCATCTAGAGCTAAACGCCTCTCTATACGATCATCACTACTACCAATCGGCCCATGACGTTTACCTCAAGCCAGGAACGATTTGCCTGATTAATTTATTTCATCCCTATCCAGGAGTTGGCAAAGTTATTATTTCAAAACATGATCAAATTAAGGATTAGCTTTATGAATGTTGTTTTCATCTTATGTTCACTTTTATTCCTTTTTACCGGATGTGGGTGTCGGTATATCCGAACAGCAAAAGATGTGACGCCTGGCAATTGTCCTCATGTCAAATTAGATTGGAGATATGGTGCTAGCGACATGACGATCCAAACCTCAAAAATCACTAATGAACTAATGAGCCGGTGGTACAGCAAAACAGATTGGGACCTTACTTCTGGAAAACCTAGAATCATTATTACTCACGTTGACAATCGTACTGATCGTTATATTTCAACAGATAGCATTCGTGATATCATTGAAGAAGTAGCCGTTCAAGACGGTCGTTTTTCCGTGCTTGTTGGCGACGCTCGTGATGAAAGGGAATTGGATACCCTAATGGCAAAAATACAAAACCATCCTAAATATAGAAATGAAAGTCGCCCAGCCCTTAACGGTACTCCAGCTCCTCAATTTTTGGCTAAAATTCGTCTCACTAAGAATGTGACTTCAGATCGTTTTTATGATTACGAAACTTATCGAATGGTTCTCACTTTATACGATATCCAAACTCAAGAGATCATCGATTCTGCCCACGATACCCTGATCAAGAAAGTACAGGCTTGTCGTTAAATTCGAAGACTAAAAGGTTTTTTTTTGATACTCTAAAGATTTCAAGCATCTAAATTTACTTGTTCTGTTAAGGCAACTTAATTTGTTTATAAAAGCAAATAGAAGTTTTAAATAGAAAAAACCATCTCTGCGGATTTTTATGGAAGAGCTACCTAAGAACCTTACTTCATTCATCTTTTACTTTCTCAAAAAACAATGGAAATGGTTTCTTCTAGCTCAACTTTTTTGCTTTGGCTGGTCTATCGATCACACATTCTGGCCTGTTATTATTATGAATTTGATCGATACGATTACTACTCATGCAGAAGAACGACAAAATGCGTTTCAACTACTCTCCCCTGTCCTTATTTCAGGAGCATGCCTATGGATCTTAGTAGAATTATGCTTCCGCTTTTCTGGAATTATCCTAGCAAAAATCATTCCTCGCTTTGAAGCACAAGTAAGGATGGCTATGCTTGATTATGTTTTGAAGCATTCCTATAGCTATTTTAATCAAAACTTTTCCGGAAGTATCGCTAATAAGATTGCAGATATGGCTCAATCTCTCACTCATATTCTTCAACTTGTGATGAGTCTTTTTTTACCCGTCCTTGTCGCTATTTCGATTGCTATTTATTTCTTTGCTCTCGTCCAGTGGCCATTCGCTTTTATTCTGGGCAGTTGGATCATTGCTCATATGACGATTTGCTTTCTATTTGCCACAAAATGCGATGCACTTTCCCACCAACACGCTGAAGCAAGAAGTGTGCTGGCTGGAAATATCGTAGATAGCCTAACCAACCAAATTAACGTTAAGTTATTCGCTCGGCATAGTTATGAAATGAACTATGTTTCTAAGTTTCAAAAAACCGAGCAAAAAAAACACAGGGAATCTCTTTGGTACATTGAAAAAATGAAAATCTACCTAGGTATCACAGCCTTCCTTGTGGCTGGCATTTTATTAAATGGATTCTTAGTTTACAGCTGGCAACATGATTGGATTAATGCAGGAGAAGTCATTTTTATTTTTAATACAAGCTGGAATATTACAATGATGGCTTGGATAGCAGGTCTAGAGTTCCCAACATTTTTTAAAGAAATCGGTGTTGCGAAACAAGCACTAACCATCATCCAAGCAAAACACTCGATTATCAATCAACCTGGAGCCAAGGAGCTTAAGGTCGCCAATGGGAATATTATTTTCGACAAAGTTACTTTCAATTATAGCCCAGGGCATACCTTATTCTATAACAAAACAGTATTTATTAAAGCTGGTGAAAAGGTAGGCTTAGTTGGCTTTTCAGGGTCGGGCAAAACATCTTTTATTAATCTTATCCTCAGGCACTTTGATTTAGGAAGCGGTAGAATCCTAATTGATGGCCAAGATATTTCAGAAGTGACCTTAGAGTCGCTTCACCGTAATATTGCAGTGATTCCCCAAGATGCGACCCTCTTCCATCGCTCGCTTATGGAAAACATACGCTATGGAAGTTTAGAAGCATCCGACAAGGAAGTGATCGCTGCTGCAAAGAAAGCTCACTGTCATGACTTTATCGAGAACTTACCATTAAAGTATGAAACTTTAGTTGGAGAAAGAGGAACACGGCTTTCTGGAGGACAAAGGCAAAGAATTTCTATTGCGAGGGCTATTCTTAAAAATGCGCCTATCCTCATCCTTGATGAAGCTACTTCAGCATTAGATTCGGTTACTGAAAAACATATCCAAGAAGATTTTCAACAAGTAATGGCAGGGCGCACTGCCATTGTTGTTGCTCATAGATTATCAACCATTGCTAACATGGATCGCATCTTGGTCTTTGATCAAGGACGCGTTGTTGAGGAAGGTTCACACGAGCAGCTGTTAGCCGCTAATGGCTTCTATGCTAAAATGTGGAAAATGCAGGCGGGAGGATTTTTGCCCGATCGCATGGAAGGTCAATCCGAATTAGACTAAATGAAAGGGAGAAAGCTAAAAAGGAAATTCCCTGGCTATTTAGAAAATTTCAACGCTTTTGTACTTAATAGGCTCCGGGTGAAAAAATTGTTGACTATCACTGATCACATGCTTAGAAAGGCAAGCAACTCCAATCATATTAGTGCAAAGCATCAGGCATATAAAAAAATCTGATACCAACCAGCTCACTTCACAAGGAACAAAGATAGCAAAGGGCATGATACCGATATAAAGATAGCGAAAGAGATAAGCTTTTTGGCATCCCCAGATGTAACTCACTGCTCTCTCGGCACAATTTGCCCAAGCCAAGGTTGTTGTGTAAGCAAACATCACTAGTGCCGTTAACACAATGTAGGCACCAATTCCATGATTTAATCCCTTTGAAAAGGCCCATGTCACCATATTGGTGCTCAATAGGCCTCCTTCCATCCAAGCCCCTGTTACCATTAGCACTAACCCTGTACCTGTACACACAACCATTACTAGAAAGGGTGCAACGAGGGTAACGACACCGTTGATCACCGGATTTTTTGCTTTCGCGTTGGACTGTAAAATAGGGACCAAGCCGGATCCTGCGTCTGTCGCAAATAGACCTCGATCAAATCCAGCAGTCATTGCGTTTGCTGATCCAGCCCCTAAGGCTCCACCAAAAAACGCTTGAAAATCAAAAGCTGACTGAAACATGAGTTTTATAGCAGGCCAAATAAGTTCAGCGTGGTAAAAAAGGATAAGGATTGTAGTACCTATGTACATAATTGCCATCATAGGAACGATGGAGGAGACAACATTTGCAAATCGATGCACGCCGCCCAAAATAACAATGCTGGCTAATATTCCGAAGATGATAACGGGGATATAGGAAGAGATTCCCATCTCATTCAGTGGTAGAAGGATCGAATTAATTTGGACAAAATTTCCTACTGAAATAGCAGCAGCAATCGTAAACAAAGAGAAGAGTAACGCCAGAACTTTAAAGCCAAGTCCTTCGGCAAGATAATACATTGGCCCCCCTTCCTGCGCTCTATTCGCTTCGTCTCTCTTGCTAAATTTCCCCCCTAGCAAGCAACTAGCATACTGAATAGATGCTCCAAAAAAAGCCATCACCCACATCCAAACTAGGGCACCTGGGCCTCCTGCTGTAAGAGCCATTGCCATGCCGGGGATATTGCCGGCCCCAAAATTACCAGCCAGTACAGCTGATAAAGCTTGATACTGAGAAATCCCCTGCTCAGAATGTTCGCCTTTTTTTAAAAGATAATGTAAACTTAATTTTAATTTAGAAAGTTGTATGCACCTTAGTTTAACCGTAAAATAAATTCCTAAAACGAAAACGGCAGGGAAAGCGAGATACAGAGTAATTACTTTCGTAAATTCCTCCATAAAAAACTGAATATCCATGATCACTTCCTTCAAATAATGCCGAGGCAAAATATGTAAAGATAACTATATGCCTGCCTTTCAATTAGATTTAAATACTAAAATGCGACCTTTTTGAAAAAAGGATATCATATCTAATTTAATTTTGTCTCATAAAATTTTTCAGAATTACAAAAATTAATTTCCTACTTAAGAAGCTGATTTGGGTAAGTATATTTTTTAGCTCCCCTCTGAAAACCCTTAGACCAAAATTAACTTTTGGCTATAAGAAAAATAAAAAGATAGGAGTAAGAAATGATAACTACCCTCGCAATAATTGCAGTAGTTGCTTTAATTATTTTTTGGGGAATTGGCATTTATAACCATTTAATTCGCCTACGAAATCAGGTTCAAAATTCCTGGAGCCAGATTTCTGTACAGTTGCAAAGGCGCTACGATTTAATTCCTAACCTTGTAGAAACTGTAAAGGGTTACATGAACTACGAAAAAAACACTTTAGAAGCTGTCATTCAAGCAAGAAGTAATGCACTATCAGCAAAAGAACGTATTGATCAGCAAGGCGGCCCCACTGGAACAGGTTCGATTAAGGAATTATTGGCAGCAGAAGGAAGTCTCAAAAGCACTTTAGGAAAATTTTTTGCTTTGGCAGAAAACTATCCGGACCTCAAAGCAAGCGAAACTATGAATCGCCTTCAGGAAGAACTTAGCACAACAGAAAATAAAATTTCATTTGCTAGACAAGCCTATAATGATCAAGTCATGAATTATAATATCGCTCAACAAACATTTCCCACTAACCTATTTGCCACCTTTTTAGGATTTCATCCTGCCGAATTGTACGATGTTGAAAGTTCTGAAGCGCGAAATGCTGTGAAAGTTTCATTCTAAGTAAGGAACCCAAGATGGTGATGGACTTTTGGAAAGCCCAACAGAAAGCAAAGGCCAGGACTCGTCTCTATCTTGCCATCTTCTTGGCAATGACCTTTCTTGTTGCCTTTGGATTAGAAGCTATTCTGCAAGAATGTTTTTATGATGAATATCAAAGTTCTTTTCCTTGGTTTGCAATCATTTTTTGCACCATTACATTTCTCTATGCTTTTTACAACTACTTGATGTACCAGCAACAAGGTGGGGGATATGTAGCGAGGAGCCTTGGAGCACGCCTTATTACCAAAAGCACAAAAAATTCTACTGAAGCTATGCTATACAACGTTTGTGAAGAAATGGCAGTAGCAGCCTCTTTGCCCCTGCCTGAGATTTATATTTTGGATGCAAAAGAAATTAATGCTTTTGCAGCAGGCCTAAGCCCCAACAAATCGGCTATTACGGTTACCTCTGGCGCTTTAAAAAACCTCAGCCGAGAAGAATTACAAGGTGTCATCGCGCATGAATTCGGTCATGTTTACAATGGCGATATAAAAATTGGCCTTAGACTTGCGGCCATGGTCGCAGGCTTTTTTATTGTCCTCTATTGCGGCATCAGGCTTTTGCAATTTACGAGTTTTCGATCAAGGGATAACAAGAAAAATCCTGTTCTCCTCATCGCCTTCGCTTTTATCGCAGCGGGATCGATCACTTGGTTAGGAGGATCAGTACTACGAAGCATGGTTAGCAGAGAAAGAGAGTATCTTGCAGACGCAACGGGGGTACAGTTTACAAGAAATCCCAACGGCCTTATTGGAGCTTTAAAAAAAATTGCCCGGCAAACTAAACAAGACATGCCCGCGCTAGGTCAGCCCTACGCCCATCTTTACTTTAACCATCATTCTTTCTGGAGCAATCTTTTTGCAACTCATCCCAGTATAGGCAAGAGAATCGCTGCTTTGGAGGGTAGGCAATATTTACCTAAAAACGAATGAGTTCCCTAGCTTTTATTCCCCTCTGTAGAGGGTTCTTTCATTTTTCCTTTTAAAAGGACATGCGCTTCAATCGCAAAATTATAAAAGAAAATGATAGATGGGGCTAAAATAGCAGCAAAAGGGATCATAATAAAAAAGAGCTGAAGGGTTAGCTGAATTGGATGTTCAGCAGAACTAGAAAAGGTCTTAGTTAGAAATGCGGCTGCTAAAAGTAGCAAAAAAGCTACTATAGAGGGCGTAACTCCTATAATTAAGAGAATAATATTAGAAAAAGCATCTGCCTTCATTCTTTTAAACAGGGAGTCAGTGACAACTGTCCGGCTTAATCCCTTCAAAGCAATAATTGGTGTCACAAAAAAAAGTAAAAAAACAACAAACAGGCAAAGAACCAATGTAGCTAAATTGAGCAAAAATGGAGCAAAAGACAAAATTGCGGAAAAAAAACTGCCGATTCCTGGGATTTCTTCTAGTAAAACAAAAATGCCCAACAACATCCAAAGAAGGAGATAAATCAAAATAATCGGAATCGAAAAGTAAGAAGCACCCAGAATGATTTCCCAGGATTTTACAACAAGTTCACTGTAAGGCACTTCTCGATTTTTGATTTCATTATAATAGGCTCGAATAAGGACAATGCCCATACCGATCATTATCCCGGAGCATAAAAAAACGGGTAAAAATACCAAGCTTGTAGATACCCAGCTATTGCTCGTATTTAAGCGTAGCCCTTGGCAAAATACGATAAAAACCCCGCAAAGGGCTAAGATAAAAAACGTTAGTAAGTTTTTCTTAAATGCAAATGATTTTGCAAAGGCTCGGTTAAAAATAACTTGAATATCAGTAAAGCTCATGGATTCCCGGTTTGTAAATATATTTAGGTCTTATAATTGGTGTTCCTTTTCCTTCCCGCGCGACTAATCTTTCGTAGATAATTTGTATTGAAATACCTACCACCCGAGACATACCAAACAAGAGGGTAAAATACTCAGGGTAATGGAAACCAGCAGCAGACAAAAGCGTACCTGACACGGAATCGACATTAGGATATGGATCCGCAATTTTAGGGTTTTCTTTTAAGACCTTCGGTCCTGCTTTTCTAAGTAATCCAGCAATTTTAACAAGGTTATTTTGTGGATATTTCTTTTCTGCCATTTCCATCATCACCGTAGCTCTTGGATCTTCTACTCTTAATACAGCATGCCCAAATCCAAAAATGAGTTGGTTACTATCTAAAAATTCTTTCAATACTCTTTCAACATCAGCCTCTGTGGGGTTATTTCCCACCTTGGACAATACTTTCTCATTAAACTCTAAGCATTCTTGGTTGGCTTTACCATGGCGAGGGCCCGCGAGAGCACACATGGCTCCAGCAATGGAACCATACATGTCCTCTAACCCTGACGCAATCGCTTTCCCTACAAATGTCGAGAGATTACCTCCCCCATGATCATAATGCAAAATATTAAAAAGTTTAAAGACTTCATTGAGCTCTTTCTTATTTACGTTAGGAACATTTAGCATATGGGTAAAGTTATCCATATACCCTAGCCCAGGATTTGAAGGTTTTCCTTCACCCCAGCCAGCGTGATCGTTAATGACGGTAGCAGCAATTTCAGGGATTTTAGCAATAAGATTTAAACAATCTTCCCTATAGTCATTTTTGCTTTCATACATTCCTGCGATTAGCAGAGCTGTAATAAAAAGTTTCATGGGATGACCAACTTTTGGTAAAGAACGAATATGCTGGATCATTGCTTGAGGGCAAATGGCTCGAGTCTGTAAGTTTTTTTTAAAAGTAGCGATTTCTTCTTCGGACCCTGTGCGACCATGATATAATAAATAAATGACATTTTCGGGTTCTTGATAAGCTAGATCTTTTACTGCTTGACCACAGTAAAATAAACCTTTCATGGGATCAACGGTAGAGGTTGTACAATACCCTACAGGATACCCTCTCATCCCTGTTTCTAAGCTATCTTTAGTTACTTCAAAAATTACTTCCGACATAATGCACCTACCATTTCACGCTCTTCTATTAATTCTTGAACTGTTAGTTTAAAGCGCTCCTTCAAATAGGAGTCGATTTCTAAACCTTCTACAATCTCTATTTCCCCATTTTTATTCGTCCGACATGGAAAAGAAAAGATGAGATCATTTTCAATGGAGTAAGGATTGCCATTACTTAAAATAGCTACTGAAAACCATCGATCGCTTGGTGTAGGCTGCAACAAGGAGTGAATTGAATCAATAAGGGCATTAGCTGCAGAAGCAGCGGATGACTTTCCCCTTTTCTCTATAATTGCAGCTCCTCGTTTTTGAACGCTTGAGACAAACTCTTTCTCAAGCCATGTCCGATCATTAATCACTTCTATCACTGGGCGAGAGCCGATTTCAGCGTTAACAAAATCAGGGACCTGTGTCGCAGAGTGGTTTCCCCAAATTGTCATTTTGCTCACCTCGGTAATATCTACTTTGGCCTGGACCGCAAGACGATACATCGCTCGATTTTGATCAAGTCTTGTCATAGCGAAAAAATTTTTTGGTGACAGATCCGGTGCATTCTTCAATGTAACCCAACAATTTGTGTTACAAGGATTACCAACTACCATCACTTTCGCCTGCCTATCAGCCACTGCATTCAATGCTTTACCTTGCTCCACAAAAATTTTCATATTTTCATGCAACAAATCTTTTCGCTCCATACCAGGGCCTCTTGGCTTAGCACCAATCAATAAAGCCCAATGTGTGTCTTTGAAGACATCCATCGGCTGGTCGCTAATGATCAACTCTTTTAACAAAGGAAAAGCACAGTCTTCTAGCTCCATTTTTACGCCCTCGAGTGCATTGAGAGATTCCTTTATCTCTAAGACTCGTAAGGAAATTGGCTGGTCAACCCCGAAGCACTCACCGCTTGCTATTCTAAATAGCAAGTTATAGGCAATTTGTCCGGCGCCACCTGTCACGGAAACGTTTAACAAAGATTTCATCATCAAAATCCTAACTTATAAGAGCGACTTGAAATGTAGAAAATTAAATAATCCTTATAAATTAGATCTATATTGAAAACACTTAAAATAATAAACAGTTTTATTTAAGCAAACATGGATACCTGCAATCATTTTTTTTGACAAATATGAAACGGTCGATTGGCCGCTTTTACATCTATCAGTGAAGGCATGGGGCAACAAAAAAAGCTAGTTTAGTATGAGTTTTTTTGCTATCATTTTCACCCTATGACGACAATTAATTTGATTGAAATTTTTCCCAGTGTCCAAGGAGAAACTAGCCTAACTGGCCAGATGACCACCTTTGTTAGGCTAGCCCGATGCAATTTAAGATGTTCTTGGTGCGACACGTCTTATTCTTTTGGAAGAGGAACTCCCTATTCTCTTGATGAAATCGCATCAAGCATTAAAAGGCACGGATGTCGTTACGTGTGCATTACTGGAGGAGAACCGCTTCTCCAACCAGGGGTCTTTGAGCTAATGAAGGATCTTTGCGATCAACATTATCATGTTTCCCTTGAGACAGGAGGTTCCCTATCTACAGAAAAAGTGGATCCACGTGTACGAGTCATTTTAGATATAAAATGTCCAGGAAGTAACATGCAAGATAAAAACTACTGGCCCAATTTACTTCGCTTAAACCCTCATGACGAAGTTAAGTTTGTCATCCAACATCGAGAAGATTTTGATTTTGCTGTCCAGCTTTGTAAGGAATACAGGCTTTTCGATCGTCCAAAAGAAGTTTTATTTTCTCCAGTTTTTAATCTATTGCAGCCTCGGGAACTCGTTCAATGGATTCTTAAAGACCAACTCCCCTGTCGCTTAAACCTTCAGTGTCACAAATATATTTGGGCACCAGATACTAAAGGCGTGTAATGCAAAAAGCAATTGTTTTACTGAGCGGGGGACTAGACTCTGCTGTCATGTTGGCTTATGCCTTGTCGCTAGGAAGAGATTGTCACGCAATAACATTTAATTACGGGCAAAAGCATCATCATGAACTGCGGTCCGCACAAAAAATTGCCGCCCATTATAACGTCTCTCAACAGATTATATCTATTGATCCGACCGTTTTTAAAAACTCAGCGCTGACAGACCAATCGATTGACGCCCCAATGAACCGCTCTATTCATGAAATTGCCCATTCAATACCCAATACCTATGTCCCAGCTCGAAACACGCTCTTTTTAGCCTATGCAACAGCGTTAGCAGAGGCGGCAAACGCACAAGAAATTTATATCGCCTCTAATGCAAATGACACCCATCCTTATCCTGATTGTAGTCCTGCATTTATGGTTGCGTTTCAGGGTGTGTTAAACCTAGCAACAAAACAGGCGGTTGTAGCTTCTCCCCCTCTTCTCCTCACCCCCTTTATAAGTTATACTAAAAGTGAAATTGTTAAAAAGGGACTTGAACTGAGTGTTCCCTTAGAGATGACATGGAGCTGTTATCAGCCAATCAACCAGGCTCCCTGTCTAAAATGCGATGCCTGCATTTTAAGAAACGATGCCCTAAGAGAATGTGTATGAGGATTGTTCATACGCACTAATAAGGCCAACTCATTCGTTCACCCCTTTGAAATCTGGTCTAATCATTTGGAGTTACCGAAGGATAATAATAACTTGGTGAGCTTTCCTCGTAATAGTAGGGAACCGTAGAATCGTAATAATAAGGAGTCGTGGAATCATAGTAGTATGGAGAATCATAATAATAGTAGCTAGGTGTCTGATAATAATAACTAGGGTAGCCATAGTCGGGACCAAAATACAATCCTATCCCCCAACCGCCATGGTGATGATGATGTCTATGATGGTAGTGGCCATGATGGCGATGATGATGTCCTCCATGATGATGCTGACTCTTAGCGATTAATTGGCTCGAGGTTTCATCAGCAAATGTCGGAGCAGAAGTGAAAGAAAGAATACCTATCATTAATAAATAAGCCTTAAAAATAATACTTTTTTTATACATATACCCCTCCTTACAATACCACTTAATTCCAAAATATGTGATTTTTATATTAAAAAGTATAGTAAACAATAAATTTATTAATTCTAAAATTTGCTCATGGGTGGCTTGTCTGATACTTCTTGACTTTAAATCTTTAATTTATTCCTTTAAGGGTTTAAGATGTTGGTAGATATTCACATAGAATCCTAACTTTCGTTAAGTGCATTTTGTTAATAAATTCCAATAATTTTTTAAAAAAATTCATTTTAGATTCAGTTAATTAGATGGGAAATAAATATGGTTTATTAGAAGGATATAAATTATGACTAAAAGAATTTTCCTATTTCTACTTGTCAACTTCCTAGTCGTTGCTGTTATTTCTTTTTTTCTCTACATTTTTAATATTCAGCCTTTTCTTCAACAAAAGGGACTTGATCTACCCACTCTAGCGATTTTTTGTTTAATTTGGGGGATGGGAGGAGCTTTCATTTCTCTCTTACTTTCTAAGTTTTTAGCAAAGTCTATGATGGGCATTCGCATCATTGACCCAAATACAAGCGACCCTATTGCAAGAGAACTTTTAGAAACAGTCTATCAATTATCAAGAAAAGCAGGCTTACCAGCTATGCCTGAAGTAGGCATTTATAGCTCGCCTGAAGTTAATGCATTTGCAACTGGCCCTTCGAAGCGCAATTCGTTAGTTGCAGTTTCCTCTGGACTGCTACAAAGAATGAACGAGGAGCAGGTAGAGGGTGTTTTGGGCCATGAAGTAACCCACATTGCCAATGGGGATATGGTAACGATGACCCTCCTGCAAGGAGTTGTCAATGCTTTTGTCATGTTTTTTGCAAGGATTATCGCGTATGTTTTAACCAGAAGCGACCGAAGAGAAGGTGAAAGTGGCGGCTTTGCTTACTATGGTATTGTTTTCGTGTTTGAAATGCTTTTCATGGTTCTAGGCAGCATCGTCATCGCAACATTTTCGCGGCGAAGAGAATATCGAGCAGACCTTGGAGGAGCTAAACTTTCTAGCCCTGAAAAAATGATTTCTGCCCTAACGGCATTGAAAAAAACGATTGAGGTTAAAGACTCATCTAAAGACCAACCTGCCTTTCAGGCGTTTAAAATCTCGAACTATTCCGGAATGCTTAAATTTTTTGCTAGTCACCCCCCGCTGGATGACCGTATTAATCGCTTACAAACACGTTATCGTATCTCCTAGCCGATAAAGAGAGGGCCTCTCGGCCCTCCTTCTTTAAGTCTTCCAACATTTATATTGACTATCCAACATTGAAAAGTACAATAAGCTCTTATGAGTAGTTGCTATCAATCAGCCACACTAAACGCACTAAGGACTTATGAAAGAACCTAAAGAAATTTTAAAGCTTTCCAATAGAACCGAACTCGAGCAGATAGGGAGTGAACTTTCACTAGGAGAAATTCATTTTTTGTTAAATCATATTTCTAAAGAAAAGCAATACGTAACAAAAATTCTGCCTATCTTAGTTGGACTAAATCAAGGCATTTTTTATCAACTCATAGAGAGCCTCTCTGAGGAAGAAGAAGACTTGCTCAAAAACCTTGGAGCATCAGAACCTCTTATCCACAAATTAACGGTGCTTGCTCATAACTGGAAAGAAGATTTAGATTTATTAGTAAAAGCAGCCCTAGATATTAGCAATAAGATTGCGGTGCTCAACCTATCGGGAATAACAAAATCAGATATTTTTAGTATCAAGCAGTCAATTGATGATTTAGATCAAACCATCGAAGAGCATATCAGGGTTTTAAATCCTGCCTTGTCAATTGCATGGAATTCAAAAAGAATCGACCTCATCGACCACCTAGGCTCGCTAAAGGATTTCTACTTAAGAACATCTTTACTCTTAGTGGGTCACAGCAAAAACGCTTCTTCTGCCCCCACAGGCCTTTATAAAAAGCTTGAAGAGCGATTAAACCACGTCTACTCGCTTAACAATTCCGGCTTTGCACTTACGCTTCTCGATGACCATGAACCTATTCTAGAAGCGCTTACAAGTCTTGGTATTTTTTACTTAGAAGATTATTTTTTTCTAGGTTTACTACCCACCATTTCCTCCCTAAAAGAGCTAAGAAATCTTCTACGCAATCGAACTCCAAATGAACTCGCTGCCATTCAAGCTAACCTTATTGCAGAGGTTGAGAAAAACCTAAGTTCACTAGGTCTTAAAGATGTCCAATCACTTAAAAATGCCAATATTTATTCTCGCGAAATTTTGAAAGAATTTATAGCCGCTCGCCTCTCCCCTACGATTAGTGGTTCATAGGCACCTTAGTCATCTCCCCCTATTTTTTACTAAGCAAAACTAGCATCATTTGAAACAATTTATTAGAATCGTTTTTTTATCATGAATGATGAAGGGTAATTTTGAACGTGCAAGTACAATCCCGGTTATATGATTCAAGCAGTATCAGGAAAGAGACAGATTTTAACGAAAAAATACAAAATCAAACCGCAGGTCAAATTCCTTCGCCGTTCGCACCGGTCTAAATTGTAGCGCTAAAATACCTCAAGCGCTCAAGCACTATTATGGATGTTGGCTGTGAAACGGGGAAAAATTCAGCCTGTTTTATAAAAATCGGACATCAACTTATGCTCCTTGATATTGCCCCTAACGCGATCCAGTACATGATGGAGAATCTCAAAAGAGAAAATGTGGGCCATGGCGCTTAGGGAACGCGTTACTTCAAGAACCTACCCCTTCAATAGGGTCCATTTAAAGGCGTTATTGGAGCCTATGCTTTTCTTTTATCCCTCCAAGCCTTTTCGAGAAAACAATTCAGGAAGTGTTCTTGGGTTATTTCGCAGGTGGTTTTTTGGAGAAGCAACATGCATAGGCTTTTCAGTTTTATAGATAACTGAACAAATTAAAGAGGTTCCTACCGTTTTCTACGAAACTACAAAATTCCATACCATCAATCTTATTGCCCATAGGACGTTGAAGTTAGATACATGGCCCTTCTATCTATCTGTATTACTATTATATTGAATAGGAAATAAGAGCATTTTTTGGTCGCAAGCGGATTTTTCCTCTAAATTCATAACGTGTATCTAGGGCTTTGTTGGAACAATCGACCTTTTGAAAAAGGATTAAAAACACACCTTGGATCTTAGCATTGAGGATGTTGGCCATCTGCGCATTACTTTTCAATTTTCCACCCCCCATTAATGCTATTCTACAGCCTTTAGGCGACAATAAGTTTTTAGAAAACCTAAATGTATAATCTCCATTCAAATATTGATTGAGAACTTTTTGGTTGTAGAAAATCTCTAGACCTAGCCCAGCCATCTTGGTTCTTGACTTGATCCTCTGTTCAACTTGGGACCCATTCATAACCAGTTCAAGTATTTTGCTAGAAAGTTGAGCATAAAGCTTTGGCTCTTGAAGGGGAAGATAAGGGTAAGTATGTTGAGGAGCAGATAAGAAATCTTCATCATTTGTAATAGCAATTTTAATGGGCTCATTCAACTGGACATACCTTAGAATAGGAAAAGCCTCAAAAAGAACAGGGGCGAATAACTGCTCTTCATTGGAAAAATCAAAGTGGGCTGTTTCATGATTAAATTTTAATACACCTTGTGCTTTCTTAGGTGTGATCACCAACTCTGCAAATGCCTCATTCTCTTGCTTGATAGTTGCAGAAAATTCGGCATCAATGTCATACTCTTTAAAATTAATCTTAGCGTCTCTCCCCTCACTTTTGGCACTTCCCTGAATATTCAGTTGATAAAATGCTGGCACATTAGACGGTATCTTAACAAATGGATGATCAGCATGCAGGGAAAAAATACCTAAAAAAACTAAGCAAAAAAGAGAGCGAATCATGGACACTCCTAGCTTGGATCATATTTTAAGATATCGGCCAGCCGACCTTACTAGATAAATAATTTTTAGATACCAAAACCTGTTTATTTAACCAACAATAATAGAAAATTAATTGTAACTTATGTATAGTTCTCGTTTATGAAAAAAGTATCTAAGACAACTTCTTGGGAAAAGGTAGATAAATGGTACAATAATGCCGTCGGTGAAAAAGGACATCACTACCATCAACATGTCATTTTCCCCAACCTTTTTAAACAAATTAATATTAAAAAAGCTAAATCTCTGATTGATCTAGGATGTGGCCAGGGTGTCTTAGCAAGATATTTGCCTAAACAAGTTGCTTATTTAGGCATTGATCTCTCTCCTTCTCTAATTAGGAATGCTAAACAATTAGCAATTGCTGAAACACATGAGTTTGCTGTTGGAGATGTTACCAAAGAGTTGAAAATCGTAAAAAATGATTTCGATGTCGCTACGATGATCCTATGTCTACAAAATATGAAAGATCCCTTTGCCGCTATTAACAATACATCGAAGCTTCTTAAAAAAGGTGGTGCATTCATTATTGTATTAAACCACCCTTGCTTTAGAATCCCCCGCCAGTCTTCTTGGCAAGTCGATCATGCAAAAAAAATCCAATACAGACGTATCGATCGCTATTTAACTCCCCTCGAAGTTCCTATAGACATGCATCCAGGGAAAAAACCGGAAACGCAAACATGGTCTTTTCACCATGCGTTAAAAGATTATTTTTCCTGGCTCAATCAAGCTGGCTTTTCAGTCACTAACCTTGACGAGTGGTGTTCCGACAAGGAAAGCACCGGAGGAGCCGCAAAAATGGAAAACAGGGCCAGAAATGAATTTCCCCTTTTTTTAACTATTTTCGCTCAAAAGAATTAAACGTTATTAGTCTCTTCTGATCCTAAATTTATCTTGAAAGTCAGTTCATCTTTTACATAGAATCAAGCAAATACTAGACATGTCTTCTTCACACCTCAAAAGATCAGCTAAAGCCGACAAGGTATATGCTCAATTGCCCAGCTAGCTTCTTTACTGCCAAATTCTCTCGGCTTCAGCTCTAAAATTACGTAACAGCGCAGCTTTAGATGGTATGGTAGTAGCAAATCAATGTACAAAACTTTGTTTCCAGCCTTAATCGAATACTGTCTTCCAACAAATGCAAAGCCTTAGCCAAGCTCAAGCAAAAATCCTTGAATATTTTCGAGGTGATTTTCTTCTCGCTCTTTCTCATCAAACTCCTCTCTGAGAGAGGAAATCCCAAGTGATAAGGGTCACTAAAAGTTTCTTGGGCAAGGCCTGAATGAGATGAAATTTGTCAGGACTTTTCCTTAACGCCTGTGAAGCTCACTGTCTACCCAGAGCAAAACGTCAACGAGTGCCACCCATAGACGTTGATCCACGAAGGCTCTACCTCAAGCTGGCCTGGATTGAAAAATCCATCAAGAGATATTTACCTTATGTACGGGAAATGGGTGAATTTCAGATATTGTCAGTAAAACCGAGATTGATGGGAGAGACATCGTTGTTTCATCACCTTGGCTTATTAGTACTGATAGAGCCTTGACTAGTGATATGAGAGCCGAGACGATTTTGAAAAAGAACTCACATGGACTGAAAGAAAAAACGCCAGGATTATGTGTAATGCTCCCCGTTAAGGCAAGAGAAAAATTAGGAATCAAGCCGCTGTTTGTTGTTTAAAATGCTCTTCAAATTTATCGGGGCTTTGATATCCGAGTTTCGAGTGAGGATATTCACTATTGTAAAAAGAAATCCATCCA
>JBPQHD010000001.1:0-4411 GCA_051384485.1 Parachlamydiaceae bacterium | reverse complement strand
GGAATCATCACTCTAAAAGAATTTTGGGGGCATGGAATCGGTAGTAACCTTATTAAAATCACAGAAAAGCATGCTCGCGATGTAGGAGCAAAACGTATCGAGGCTAAAGTACGCACCTCTAACGAAAGAGGGTTAATTTTTTATAAGAAACATGGCTATCAGATCGAAGGCATCAGGAAACATGCTGCGCTCATTAATGATCAGTATGAGGATGAATATTATATTGCCAAAGTTTTTTGCTGATGGATTTTCCATTATCTCATATTGATATTTAATCTGGATTTTTTCTCCTCTACTTGCACATCACAAGCTCAGATGAAAAAAGAGCGTGAGTGGTTGCCTCTTCTTGCTTTTAAGTTTCCTCGAGTAAGTTCAAAAAGCTAGCACATCAATATTGGCATTATAATGATTAACTGAATGCAAAGGTGTCTGAAGAGCGGCTAATTAAGCAAAAGCGTCTAAGATTTTATGCTCTCCTTGAGTATGATTTATCCCTGTGCGTGGCAGTAAATAAGGCATCTTTTATTCAGCCTTGAAATATTCTAGTATTAAATAAGTAGAAGTGATGACCAATGGGCTAACCCAGTCTCTTTTATATACATAGTAAACCAGCAAAAGTATCGCGCAAATCCAAAATATAATATCTTCTTTTTTCATTTTAGTCCCAAGCAGGATCACAACCTTGACCCATTCTACCGATGATGTCTTCAAAAGGCTTTACGCATGTTTTATAGGGATTCCCACTGCTACAGCACTAATAACAACCATCCTTTATCATTTCAACAGTTGCGATACACATTGCTTGACATCTAAAAAACTTAAATGTGCCTTGCAATCTTATTTTCCGTTTCATTAAGAGAGGCTTCCACTGTACTCCCTAGCTGACAACAAATATACTCACATTTTTTTCGTTTGCTAGGCAGATTCCATTACTTATTTTTAACATCATCTTCACTTTCACAAAATGTTTGCGCTAAGGATAATTTTCCTGCTTGGTTTTGAGGAATGGATTGCCCTGCTTGTGGTCAACCAATCACTTTTTTATGGTGTACGAATCCTTCATGCCCCTCTAATCGATAGAGATAGAAAATGAAAAAATATATTATGTTTATTCTACTTATTTCTAGATTAGGCGCTGCTCACGAATCTTCATCTAACGAAGAGTTAGACGTTTTTATGGATTATGTGATCCATCGCACGACGATAGGCTATTCTCTCTGTGGAGAGAAGCCTGTTGCGATCGAATATCTCCCCTCGCTTTCAAAATCGCCAGCTTATGCCATGACGAAAATTTTTTTTGAAATGCCTGGTTATCACATTTTATGGCGAGGTGCTGAGCAATGGCAAAAAAGCAATATAAGGAAGGTATCAAATAAGTATATTTTTAAGATTCAAGATGGAGCGCTGATTTTTATTAATAAAAAAGAAACCTTAAAGGTTATTAAAAAAAATTTAGATCTTTTCCAAATTCTTCTAAAAACATCAAGTTCAGCACATGAGCTTTTGAATAATCTATGCGATAGCCCACAAGCGAAGAATATGTTAAAAAATCCTGTTCTTGCAGGAGTTCTTTTTGGTTATGGAAGAAATAACGCATTGGCTTTCTCGCATCGAATTCTTAGAAAAATGAAGAATTGCAATGAGATTAAGGATCAAAGATTGTGCTTATTCTTACGTCCAGGCTTTCTCATTTTAGATGACGGAACAAATATTTCCGAAAACAAAAAAGTGATACAATGCTTTGAAGATTCCAGAAATAAATTGAAGAAAAGTTTTAATAACAAAAATTACCTTAACACTTTTATGAAACTATATCAGAATTAACGCCATAGTTGGATAGCTGCTTGTGAGAGTGCCAGAATGCAAGCTTCGTGTCCTCTTCTTATGTAAGCCAAGTTTCTTTCTAAGTTATATAATTTCGGAAAATTAATTGTTTATTTTAGCCCATTCTCTTGAACATAACTTTCGAATAGCTTCTGGAATACTCACGTAATTGTTCCAAGCCCCACAGCACGATTTAACGATGTCTTCGTAATCCTCATAACTGCGATTTGAAAGTTCTCGATTTGCCAAAGTTGTTCTACAGGATTAAGCTCCGGAGATACCACCGGTAAAGACAATAAAGTAATATTTTCAAACTCCTTAACTTTTCTAGTTGTGTGCCATGCTGCCCTATCAAGAATAATAACAGCATGCTTTCCTTCTGAAACTTGTGCAGAAATATGTTGTAGATGAACTTTCATTGCATGACTGTTTACTGAAGGCAGTACTAGCCCTACCCCAACATCTCTTTCTGGACATACAGCTCCAAATATATAAGCATATTCAAATTGCTGCTGTCTGATTGCTCTAGGACGAGTGCCTTTAATTGCCCATACCCTTGTCACTGTGCCTCTTTGACCTACTCTGGCTTCATCCTGAAACCAGATTTCTACATTCTCTAAACTCACATTCGAAGGAATGGCATCTTTAACTTTTTCTACGATTTTTTTTTAAAGTCCTCTTGATCTTCGTGACTAGAATTAGGACACCTTGAACGAGATGTAATCCAAACAAAGTTAGCTCTCTTAAGTGATTCATAGGCAGTATCTAAAGAACAGTTAATCCCTAGCTTTTCTTTCATTAAGGTTAAAACATCTCTTCCTCTTATGCGACCACCTTTACGGTTTGCTTGCAATTTTAAAATTGAGGCACGAAATATTTCTTCTTGATCTTTAGAAACTTTTCTTTTCGCTCCTCTACCTATCCCTTCTTTGAGTCCATCTAAACCTTGCTTAGAAAAACTATTTAGCCATCTTTTTACTGTATTTTCATGAACACAAAGATGCAGAGCTACTTCTCTAGCAGTTTTGCCATTTTTAAGCTGTTCTAAACCTAATAATCTGATTCGAGTTCTTGCATGTTTTTCTTTCTTTGCTAAGAGAGCAAAATCATAGTCGTGAATTGTTTTTGGTAAATTTAATCGTCGTCCCGCTGTCATGAGTATCTCCTATAAAGAAAATAGGAAACACTATTCTAAATAAAGTTTCAAACTATTATTTTTCCGAAATGGTATAAAGCTGTTGTTAACGATAAGGTAGATAACGCGAATAAAAGTAAATTTTTTTATTTCATGAGCAAGAGATAAAAGAGGTTTATTCAAATCTGATCAACAACAAAAGGCTGGTGGCTATTGGCAGCGGCAAAAGTGGCCTTTCTATTACTGAATGGTGCCGGTTGCGGCATTTTATCCTCCTGTTTTTCACATGAAGATAAATTCGATTCAAATATATAAAAAGATGGCTAAATTAGACGGTTACTTGATTGGAAGTGTTTTCGAGGGCTTGAAAGTTGTTTAAATACGCTTCTAAGTAGGACGAAGTTTCCTAGCTATACCTAGATCTTGAGGGCATGATTTAGTATTTCTTTGGACACGCTTTGCACTGCGCTTTATTCATGATTGGAGAGGGGGATATCTTAAGGTAGACCATCCGTAAAAACGGGATTAATAATCAAACCTTAAAAGATCTTTTAAAAAGTTCATCAAGGACCCTTTCTCTCGTCTGCTCGAAGGCCTTTTGAGCCGCTTTCTCTTTCTCATGTTTTTTCTCTATTTCCTCCGAAAACTCCGTATCACGATGACGTTTTTCATTAGCGTGTTCATCATTAGCTTTATCTATCACAGCTTGTTCGGATTGAGCTGGGGAGAAAATTTCATTGTGGATTGTGGATTTCTTACTATCAACAGGGGATCGGCGTTCGCGATAGATGGTAGAGTTATTAGAGATTTCACGATCTTTGTCTTCAAAGCTACTTTCTTTCTCATGATTATTTCGCTCTTGCAAGGCTGCAGCTTCCTTCATCCGAAGTTGAGCGCGGGCTTGTAGGAAATCGTTAACAGCCCGTGTAAGCTCTTTCGCTTCCTGTCTATTAAAAGCTTGAATGTTGTTTCGGGAAAATTGAAATTTTTGCCCGTTAGATTCTCTATAGACAACCTTGTCTATTTTCTTTTTTTCCATGAGCTCGATGAATCTTTGGTCCGCTTTAAATGTAGAAGTGGTAGGGTCATAGAAACCGAGTCTATTCTCCGCTAGTAGTTTTGTAATTTGTTTGTCTGAAGCGTTGTTTAAGGTTATTTTTTCAGCAAGAACAAATTTTCTAAACCCAAGTAAATTGGACTTTTCAGTAAGTTTAACCCGAGTTTTAGTATGAGCTGGGTTTGTTACTTGGAGAGGAGGGTCATGAGGAACAAGAGGAACAGGTTTGGAATCGATAGCAGCCATATATTTACCAGCTGTGTTGAATAATTAAATTTATTGAATGCCAGTAACAGCAATCTATAATCATTCAGAAATTAACCATGACACATTCGATTGATAAGTAAACATCTTAATCTGTTCTCAACCATTTGACGTTCAAGGCTTTTTGAGTA